>JAHBWG010000044.1 GCA_019637095.1 Sandaracinaceae bacterium
GCTGCTGCGTCGTGTTCGGCCTGGTCCTGTTGTCCGTCCTCGCCGCACCCCCGCCGCCCGCTCTCCACAAGCCTGACGCGTTCGCGGCGGACGTGAGCGCTGCCTCGTGGCGCCGCGTCGCCAGCATCGAGCGGTACCGAGCGGTCGAACGGGCCGGCTTCGTCGAGGACCGGCCCTCCGACGCCTTCGACGTCGCCTCGCTCGGCATGGCGCACCACCACGACGAGCAGGTGCTCGATCACCACCGCACCGAGCACTACACCGAGGACGTCCCCTACCCGGATACCGAGACATACACCGAGCAAGAGCAGTGCGGCGAGGACTGCACGAGCACACCGCAGACGTGCTCGGAGACTTGCTCCCCGGACGACAACGGCTTCGCCACCTGCCGGACCACCTGCACGGGCGGCGGACAGAGCTGCACCCCGCGCTACTGCGCGGTCACCCGCACGCGCACGGTGACGCGCCACCGCCCCGAGGCGCGCACCCGCGAGGTCCCCGTGTACCGCGCCGAGCCCCGCTACGCCGAGCGCTTTCGCTGGCGCGTCTGGCGCTGGGCCACCACCGCGACGTCGTGGAGGAGGGCGACCTGCACGCGCCGCCCCGCTGGCCCAGCGACGACGCCCTCGCCCCGCCCTCCCCCCTCGCCGAGGGCGAGCGCGAGCGCTCCACCCGCAGCGAGAGCTACACCGTGACCCTGCGCCTGACACGCGACGACGAGCACACCGTCACCACCACCGAAGAGGCGGAGTACGCGCGCCTCCTCGCCCACCCCCGCTGGTGGGTCGTCGAAGAACTCTCCGAGACCCGCATCCTCAAGCCCATCGCGACGTTCCCACCATGAGCGGTTCGAGGCGATGAGGCTCGACTCACTCTTCGAGACAATAGATCCGATGCGGCCGGTCGCAGTCCCCGCGGTAAGCGGACTCCACCCATGCGTCGTACGCCCACACGGGGGATCCGAGCATGCTCTCGCCCGATCGACTCGTCCACCCCGTGCAGGTGAGATCGTCTCCGCCCGGGTCTCGCCCATCGCCTCGCCCACCGGTGATCGCACCTCTCTCCGCACCGTGCTCACCATCTGGAACCCACCAGGCGCCGTCGGCCGTGAGGACCAGTGCGATCCGCGGGAAGCCACTCGCGAGGTCCGCCGCTGGCGCCATCCACGGTAGACCGTCGACCCGCACCCAGGGGCGGCCGCCGAGGTCGAAGCGAGATGCTCCCGGCGCCGACGGGGTGGTCAGGAACGCACGAAAGGATCCCGCGAGACCCGCTGCCGCCGCTTCCAACTGACACAGGGCGTCCGCGCCTCCGAGCCCAACGTCACCGAAGACGCGTCCCGCCGAGACGAACGCGACGCGGCCGGCGGACCGTGATACCGTGAGAGGTTCGGAGCGATCGGTGGCGAAGCAGTAAAGAGGCCAGCCGCCATCGGGCTCTCCGCCGCACGGCTGAGAGTTCCAAGCCGTCCAGGACCCGCCAACCGAGGCTGTGGCGCCCACCCCTCCGGTTCCCGAGCGAGAAGTCCAACCTGCACAGGTCGCGGCCTCAGCCCCCAACCGCCCGTCGTAAGCCGTGCCCGTCCATGCATGGCCGCGTCGATGTCGATCGTGGGGCCCACTCCGCTCACCGGTCTCCAGCACAACGAGAGGGTAGTAGACCCGCGCCCGCGAGAGATCGTTCAGCGTGTCCGTGAACGGTGATCCGTCGACCCGGATCCACCCGCGCGCGGTCGTCGGGAAAGCATCGATGGCGTTTCGCGTGGAACTGCTGATCCAGGCCACCCAGCCGTGATCGCCGAGTCCGGCGGCCAATGCGAGCCGGCGACAGTGGACGTCGGCTCCATCGGTGCCGCCGACCGCATCCCCAACGAACTGCTCCGAAGTCAAGAAGGCGAGGTTGTGCGTGCTCTCGAAGCGCGCCACGACTGATGCATTGGCATCCAACGTGATCGTGCACGCTTCGAACTCGCCCGTGCACGCGTCCCCCGTGAAGCCCGCGAAGGTCGCGTAGCCCCCCGCCCGGGGAATGATCGTCACGCGTTCCCCAGCGAGGACCGTCCTGCTGCAGCGGCGTACCGTCGGGCGGCCCGTGTCCTCGTCCCACGGGCACTCCGCGCCGATGTCCACGCGGCCCACGCCATCGCCCTCGAGGCGAACTTCGAGAGTGGCGAAGCGACGAACACTCGAGTCGGAGTCACCCGCGTCGCTCCTGGTGGGGCCAGCGTCGACACCGTTGCCCCCATCGGGAACCGCGGGGCCCGCGTCGGCACGGCCGCCGCCGTCGGGGCCCGGGGACAGGCTCCCGCTTCGGCAAACTCCTTCGACGCACATCAGTCCTGTCGGACAGCGACCGTCCACGCATGCGTACCACCCGTCGCGTAGGTCCGCCTGACATGCACCGATCGCGAACATCGCCGGGACGGCGACGAGCACGAGACGAAACGCTGGACCGGTCAGGCCGGGGGAAGACAACGCCCGTCCTCCGGATCGAGATCGCGGCACACACCCGGACGTATCTCGCTGCTCGTGACGGGATCGCGCAGAATCCGACAATGCCCCGTGCGGCATTCTAGATCGCGCTGGCACGCTTCCCCGAGATCGCGCAGCGCCGCACAGGTGTCGTTCACGCCGTCGAAGCGCCTCGCGGCGGGGCACTCGTTCGGATCGATCGCGCGACACGCGCAGCCCAACCCCTCTTGGCACGTGGCCGGCCACAGCGGCCCACACGGAGACCCGGCGGCACCCGGTGCGGCGCAGGTTCCCGTCTCATGGTCGCACCAGAGACCTTCGCCACAGCTCCGTTCGTCGAGGGAATAGCAGGGCTCTCCGGGACTTCCCGCGGGATGACACGTGCCACCATCGCTACAGAAGAGCCCAGCCTGACACAGATCTGGCCTTGGAGAGCCACCATCGTGGCAGCCTCCGCCGAGCGACTGCCGCAGCCGGCAGGTCCCTCGGGCTGGGTCGTCACCAGAACCGAAGTACCTACACCCCGCGTCGGCAGCGCAGCGACCCCCGCTCCCGCACGGGGCGCCAGCCTGTGGAGGACGCGCGCAGCGGGCAGGGCCGGACTGCTCGCAGTAGAGCCCATCGAGACACTGGCGATCTTCGCCGCACTCGAAGCCTTCGTCGCCGCGCGCACGGCACGTGCCTTCTTCGACGTGCGGCTCCGAACGGAAGCACGCCGTGTCGACGGGGCAGTTGCGATGGGCAAGACAGGGCCCTCCCGCGTATGAGATCGACATGCAGCGACCGTCGACGCAGGGCGTCGTCCAGCACTCATGTCGTCCGGTGCAGGCAGCACCCTCGGAAGACGAGAGCCGGATACAGGTCGGTGGGCTGCCACCTCGACACCACCCGCCACGTACGCACTCGTAGCGAATCTCTCCATCTCTCGAAGGCACGACACAGGGCTCGCCGATGCCTCGCCTCACGATGCAGACCGGCGGTGAGAGGCCAGGGTGCTCGTCGACGCACGCGTCGTCGGGATGGCATGAAACGAGGTCGCACGCCGCGCCCCGCGCCGCGAACGGGACGCAGACACCAGGGCACGTGCTCTGGTCGTCACACCAACCTTCCGCACATGTCTCCGTGCCGGCCCCCCATCGGAAGCACTCGCCGCCGAGAGACACCGTCCCCCGAAACACCGTCCAGCACGCGTCGGGGTCGGGATCGGCCGCACAGTCGGGACGCTCCGTCGCGGCGAGACAGCGGGTCGCCTGCACCCCGTCGTACTCCAGATCGCCACGCGCCACCCCGGGCGACGCGGTCCGACACCAAGCCGTGTAGTCGTCCGCCGACGGCGTATGAGGAGGAAGCGGGCCAAAGCATCGTTGGTTGAGGGCGACGGTGTGGCGCCCTCGCTCCCTACAGTAGGTGTCGAGGTCGGTCGGCTCGGGCTCTACGACCGCGCCGTCGCCGCCGCCGTCGCTCGACGCGTCGAACCCTCCCCCCGCGTCCGGCCCCGTCTGACCTCCGGCGTCGAGCGAGCCGGCAGCGCGTCGACAGGCGCCGTCGACGCACGCGAAGCCGGGCGGGCATCGGCCGTCGTCGCACGCGTACCAGCCCTCGCGCAGCTCGGCCTGACAAGCCAGCGCGAGGAGCGCGGCGCAACCCGACGCGATCGAGCCCCCCGCGCGGCGCATCGTCAGAACCGCCCGCGCACGGAGACCGAGCTCCCGGTCCACCGCACCTCGAGCGCGGCGCGCTCGCCGCTCCCCCCGCCGTCCACGAGCGCCCACGCGAGGCCGCCAGCCATCGTCGCGCCGCCGACCGCGAGCGCGGTGATGCCGGCGCCCGTCAGCGGGGCGGAGCGCTCGTGCGCGTCCTCGAGCTCCGACCACGGGGTGCCCATCGGCGCGCCGTCCACGCGGCTCACGTCGTCGAGGCCGACGCCGAGCATCACGCCGCCGGCGACGGCGACGAGCGCGCCAGCGCCGAGGAGGATCCACCCTCCCGGCCCCACCGACGCTCCGTCGGAGGCCGCGCGAGGGCGCGAGCGGTCGGAGGAGTCGTCCGGGCCCTCGAGCGCAGACCGCAGGACGCCGATGCGGCCGCGCGCCTCGAGCACCTTGTTGCGCGTGTCCTCGTCCGGCGCGACCGCCTCGTTCACGAAGCGCTCGTAGGCGGCGAGCGCCTCTCGGTCCCGACCCGACCGCTCGAGCGAGAGACCGTAGTTGTAGAGGACGAGCGGCGCCGTGGGGCGGCCGGCGGCGCGCAGCAGCTCGTACGCGCGCAGGAAGCGCCGGGACGCATCGGAGTAGCGCTCGGCGGCGAAGTCGTCCTCCGCCCGCGTGAACTCGGCACGCGCCTCTTCGACTCGCGCGTCGGCCGTCTGTGCGCACGCGACGTCGGGTGCGAGGCCGCTCGCACAGATCGCGAGCGTCACCACGACGCGAGAGAACCGACGAAGGAGCTGCATGCGCGGCATTGTCCGCGCCGCCGCGCGCGCGCGCAAGCCGAGGCGCCGAGCGTGGCTCCCGCGGTACCGATCGGTGCGGTGCGTCGTCGACGAGGAAGTCGACATGCTGGGTCGCGCGCGTCAACCCTGCGCGCCGACCCCGAGCCCTCCGACGAGCGCGTGCCGAACGCCGAGGCGCTCGCGCCACACGGCGCTCACTCCGTGGCGACGGTGAACGTACGTGAAGAGAGCACGGTACCTTGCAGGCGGACGGTCACGCGGATGCGGCCGGTCGTCGCGCCGGCGGGGACGATCACGGTGAGCTCGGTGGGCGTGACCCGGCGCAGCTCCATGAGGCGATCGCCGAGGCGCACCTCGACGAGCCCGGCGCGCGCGCCGAAGTTCGTGCCGGTGATGGTGACCTCGGTGCCCGGACCACCGCGCTCGGGCGAGAAGCTCGCGATGCTCGGCGCCTCGGTGACGACGAACGGCTGCGGCGTGCGGCTCTCTCCGGCGTTGGTCACCGCGACGACGAGCGGCCCGCTGTTGGCCTCGGGGATGCGCACGACGATCGCGTCGACCGCGGCCCGCACGACCTCGCAGGGGCGGCCGCTCAGCGTGACGGTGTTGAGCGCGGCGGTCGGCGAGAAGCCGCGCCCGAGGATCGTCACCTCGGTGCCAGGACCTCCGTTGCGCGGCGAGAAGCCCTCGACGGTGACGCGCGGGACGACGCGCAGCTCGGCGCGGCTCGTCACCGGGCCCATCTCGTTCACCGTGAGCGAGATGGGGCCGCTCGCGGCGCCCTCGGGGATCTCGAGCACGACGCGGTCGTCGGCGAGGTCGCGCACCGCCATGGGCGTCTCCCCGAGCAGCGCGCGCACGAGGCGGACGTCGCCGCCGAAGTGCTCGCCGGTCAGGGTCACGCGGACGCCCGGCGCGCCGAACTCGGGATCCATCGCGCGGATGACCGGGACGTGGCGGACGTCGAAGGCGCTCGCGCTGTACGCGCGGCCGCCGCCCTGGACGTCGACGAGCCAGCGGCCGGAGCCGGCGCCGCGCGCGGGCACCTCCACCTCGAGCTCGGTCGGCGTCGCGCGGCGCACGCGCACGCGCGCCTCGCCGAGGTAGACCCGCACGCGCGGCGCGCGGGCGTCGAAGCCGGTCCCGCGGAGCACGACGCGCGCGCCAGGCGCCCCGAACGCGGGCGCGAAGCTCGCGATGGTCGTGCCCGCGCCGAGCGCGAACGTCTCGGCGCTCGTGACCTCGCCCGCGCCCAGGACGACCACGCGGAACGGCGCGCTCGTCGCGCCCTCGGGCACGACGACCCGCAGCTCGGTCGGGTTCGCGGTGCGGACGACGACGGGCGTCTCGCCGAGAAACACCTGGTTGTCCGCGACGCGCGGCGAGAAGTGCTCGCCGCGGATCAGCACCTCGCTGCCGACCGCACCGGTCGACGGAGAGAAGCCGGCGATCACCGGCGCGGGCGCGGCCTCGGTCACACGGAAGCGCGGGCCGCGCACGTTGCCGCGCTCGGTGCGGACCTCGATCTCGCCGCTCGCCGCGCCCGCGGGGATGGTCACCGTCCAACGGTTCGGGAGCCGGCTCTGCACGACCAGCGGCGTCGCCCCGAGGTGGACGGTCTGCTCGGGGTCGAAGTAGCGCCCGATCAGGGCGACGAGGGTGCCGGGCGGTCCCGAGGTGGGCTCGATGCGCTGCACCACCGGGAGCGGCTGTCGCACCTGCGCGGCGGCGGGCGCCGGCGCGAGGAGCGCGAGCGCGCAAGCGAATCGAGCGAGACCCTTCATGCTCTCTCCCATCGTGGCGCAGAGCCTCGTACGGCCGCGCCGGTCGGTCAACGAGACGGGCGCGGGCCGCGCCGGATTCAACCTCGTCAGTACGGGTTGGGGCGCGCCCACGGGAGCACGACCGGTTGCTCCGGCGCCGGCTCGGCGCGGACGCTCGCCGCGGGGCGGTCGCGGCGGATCAGGGTGGCGAGGATCCGGCCGTCGCGCCCGAGTGGGCCCTGCGTCCACGTGAACGGGTGGTGGTTGGGCAGGCTCAGCGTCAGCGTCACCGGCTGCTGCTCGAGCGCGTCGGAGTCGAGCTCGATCGTCATGGGCGTGCGGCCGACGAGCACACCGTCGCGCTCGACGCGCGCCGCCGGGGGGTTGCTCTCGACGCGGAGCGAGTAGCGGCGCGGGCCCTCGGGCGCGACCTCGACGCGCGGCGCCTCCTCGACCGGCGGCGGCGCCTCGGCCGGCGGCTGCGCGGACGCCAGCTCGGTGGACGGCGGCTCGGCGGGCTCGGCGGGCGGCGAGCTTGCCGCGACCGACGCGCCGCTCGCCCGCCGCTCGATCGCGACGGTGAGCACGACGGCGAGCGCGAGCGCCGCGAGCGCGAGCACCGCGTAAGCCGCCTTGCGCACCCACGGCGTCCGCGGGGGCGGCGCGTCGTCGAGCGGGAGCGCGTCCGCGCTCACGGTGAGCGCCGGGGGCCGGTAGATCTCGCTCGAGGCGGAGATCGACGACCACGCGTCGGAGCGCGCCATGCCCGCGTCGGCGAGCCGCGCCCACACGCCCGCGAGGTCCGCGAGGAGATCCTCGACGGATCCGTACCGGTCGTCGGGGTGCTTCTCGAGGCACCGCCGCACGACGCGCTCGATCTCCGGCGGGACGCTCACCCCGTGCTCGGCCATCGGGGGCACCGGGTCATGGAGGTGCGCGAGCAGCACGCTCATGGAGGTCGGGCGCTCGAACGGCGCGTGCCCGGTCGCCGTGAGGTAGGCGAGCGCGCCGAGCGAGTAGAGGTCGCTGCGCGGGTCGAGCGGCGCGTGCTCGATCTGCTCGGGCGACATGAAGCGGGGCGAGCCGAGGAACTCACCCTCCTGCGTGATCTGCTCGCCGTCGTCCTCGAGCACCTTCACGAGCCCGAAGTCGAGCACCTTCACGCGCTCGCCTTCGGGCGTCTTCTCGAGCATGACGTTCGAGGGCTTGAGGTCGCGGTGGATGACGTCGCGGCGGTGCGCGGCGCGCAGGGCGCGGCCGACGTCGCGCATCACGCGGATCACGCGCATCGGCTCGAAGGGCCCCTCGGCCGCGATCACCTCGGCGACGGTGCGTCCCTCGACGAGCTCCATCACCATGAAGCACGCGCCGCCGTGCTCGGGCTCGAGGCGCCCGTAGTCGTGCACGACGACGATGTTCGCGTGGCTCAGCTTCGCGCACGTCGCGGCCTCGAGGTAGAAGCGGCGCTCGAAGTCGCCGTCGACCTCGCCCTGGCGGAGCGAGAGCACCTTGAGCGCGACGACGCGATCGAGGGGCTGCTGCCGAGCCCGATAGATCACGCCCATCCCGCCCTCGGCGAGGCGCGCCTCGACCACGTACTTCCCGGCGACGGTCGCTCCGATCAACGACGCATCGGCTCCGGGCGCGCGGTCGAGGCCCCTCCCCATGAGTCCATTGTAGCGCGGCGCGCGGCGGCCAGGGAACGGCCATCGCGCGCCGCGCTCAGCGGCGGCGCCGGCGCCGCGCCGCGAAGGCGAGCGCCACGCCGAGCAAGGCGAGCCACGGCGTCGCGCCGCGTCCGCCCGCGCGACAGGAGCAGCCGCCGTCCTCGCCGGGCGGCTCGCCGCCCGCGTCGAGCATCGGGCCGACGACCCCTGCGTCGCCGCCCGCGCTCGCGTCGACGCCCGCGTCGGTGCCTGCGCCCCCGTCGACGCCGCAGCCGTCGATGCGCTCGAACCGGCACTCGGCGGTCGCGGTGGCGCAGGTGTCGGTGGTGCACTCGTCGCCGTCGTCACACTGCGCGTCGCTCGTGCAGCAGCCCTCGTTCCGGGTGTTCGTGCACGCGCTGTCCACGCAGCGGTCGGTGGTGCACGTGTCGCCGTCGGCGCAGTCGCCGTCGCTCGCACAGCAGCCCTCGGCCGCGACGTTGGCGCACTCGCCGGTCGCCGCGTCGCACGTGTCGGTGGTGCACGCGTTGGTGTCCGCGCAGTCCGCGTCCGTCGCGCAGCACCCCGGGATGGGCGCGCGCACGCAGCGGTTCGTGCCGAGATCGCAGGTATCGGAGGTGCAGCGGTTGCCGTCGTCGCAGTTCGCGTCGCTCGTACAGCAGTCGGTGATCCGGTTCTCGTAGCAAGCGCCGCCCGCGCCGCTGCACGCGTCGACGGTGCAGATGTCGCCGTCGTCGCACTCCGAGTCGAGGTTGCAGCAGCCCGCGACCGGCGTCGTCTCGCAGGTGCCCGGCTCGACGCACCGGTTGGTGGTGCAGCGGTTGCCGTCGTTGCAGTTGATGAAGGTGCCGGCCTGGCACGAGCCGCCCATGCAGACCTCGTCGCCGTTGCAGGCGAGCGCGTCGCCGCAGGCGGTTCCGTCGGGGCGGCGCGTGTCGGCGGGGCAGGACAGCGCGGTCCCGTCGCAGACCTCCGGCACGTCGCAGCCGTCGGCCGCCGCGCGGCACACGTCGCCTGCGGCCGAGACGCGGGGCGGGCAGGCCGCGCTCGCGCCGTCGCAGAGGTCCTCCGGGTCGCAGAGGTCGGTCGCCGGCGCGCACGCGAAGCCCGCGGGCTGCATCGCGTCGGCCGGACACGCGTCGTCGACGCCCGTGCAGCTCTCGGGGGCGTCGCACGGACCGACGGCGACGCGGCAGAGCTGGTCGCTCGGGTAGCGACGGTCCTCCGGGCAGTCCACGCTCGTCCCGTCGCAGAACTCGAGGGCGTCGCAGACGCCGCGGGCGAAGCGGCAGACCCGGCTGGTGGGAGCGCGGGCGTCGGCAGGACACCCGGCGCTCGCCCCAGTGCAGTTCTCCGCGACGTCGCAGTCTCCCGCCGCCGCGCGGCATTCCGTCGTGTTCGGACGCAGCGCGTCCGCGGGGCAAGCGGCCGCGAGGCCGGTGCAGTTCTCGGCGACGTCGCACACACCGGCCGCCGCGCGGCACACGGTCGCCGCCGAGCGGAACCCATCCGCCGGGCACGCCCCTGCGCTGCCCGAACAGGTCTCCGCGACGTCGCAGTTCGTGCCCGCCGCCTCGGGGCGACACACCTGCCCTGCGGCGCGGTACTGACACGTGGCGGTGCAGCACGACCCAGGCGTGCCGTTCACCATCGCGCCCTCGTCGCACTGCTCACCGGCATCGGTCACGTTGTTGCCGCAAGCAACGGAGCAACCCGCGGCGCCGTAGCCGGTCCCCACGTAGCCCGCCATGCATTGACAGGTGTATCCCAACGGGAACGTCGCGTTCATCGCCCGGTTGGTGCACGTCGCGTTCGCATGGCAGGTGTGGAGCCCGGTGGTGCACTCGTCGATGTCGAGGCACATGTTCGTCGTCCCCGCAACCCACCTCGACCCCGACGGGCAGCAGGCACTGCTCGGGCTCGGATACGTCGGCAGGCCTGCCGCTGGCTCCGTCGCCCGGGCAACACAGCTTCCCGATGGGCAATGATGACAGGTGGCAGTGCATGCAGTATTGCAGCAAATGCCGTTGACGCAGGCGAGGCTCGTGCAGTGATTGTTGACGCTGCAGGCCCAGCCGTTCGGTCTCCGAGCCACGGAGAGGTTTCCGGTCACCTGGGCGTTGGTGGGTCGATCGCCGGTACTGCTGGCGTTCATGTTCACCGCGTTACCCCACAATGTGTAGGATGCGCTGCCTGCGACCGATGGTGTCCACGCTATGTCCCAGGTCCACGATGAAGTCGTCGCGCGCGGGGTGCTGTGACTCACCTCGGTGTCGCTCCATCGGCGAACGCCCGTCCCAGGGACGGACGCGAAGACGCCGTTGTTCAGCAGCAAGTTGAATCCACCGCGAGGACACGGCGCTGGTGCAGCGGGGGCGCACGTCAGCGCCGAGTTGGAGACGGTGACGCGCACTACCGCCTGGAGGCCGATGTAGGCCGTACCAACGACGGCGACGCTCGCCGTCGTCGTGCTGCCCGCGGTAAGTCCATGGCAGTTCTGGCAGCCGCTGGTCGCGACTGCGAAATCGGCGCGCGGGACGCCGCTTCCGTTGGCGGCTGCACGTCCCGGAAGCACGCCGTTCGCACTCAGCGAGGCGAGTCCGAGCCCGAGGAGAACCGCCGCCCAGCGCACACCTCGACGCAGCACGCTCATCCGCACACCGTCCCCAGGGTCGCCCAGGCGCGACCCTCGGATTTAAGTCCAGGCCCGGGGGGCCTGTCAACGGGGGGTGGGCGAATTCACCCGCGGATGCAGCGGTACGCCCCGCGGCGCTCGCTGAACCCGCAGACCCGGCCGCGGGCGGCGCAGTTCTCGGTCTGCACCCCGACGTCGGGGTCGCAGGTCGTCAGGACGTCGCCCTCGCACACGCCCTGGGGGTCGATCCCGACGCACGGGTCCGGCCGGCAGTAGAACCCGCCGACGTCGCCGACGTAGCGGCACAGCTCGCCGCAGGCCGCGCACTCGCGGCGCCGCACGGTGCCCATGTCGCACCAGCTCGCCGTGCCCCCCTCGCAGCGGCCGGCCGCGCTGATCCCGCCGCAGGGGTCCTCGGTCACGCAGCGGTACGCGCTCGCCGTCGCGTCCCAGCCGCACGCGGTCCCGCTCGCGCACGTCTCGCTCTCGAGCAGCCCGCTCGCGAGGTCGCACCAGACGGCGGTCCGCGAGCCCACGCAGTCGCCGGTCGGCGCGATGCGGCCGCACGGCGCGCCGTCGACGACGATCGGGCCGAGGATCGCCTCGATCCACGGGAGCTGCAGGTCCGTCCGCGTGTAGCTGTCCTGCCCGACGCAGCTCGGGTCGCCGAAGCTGAGCGTGCCGAGCACGCGCACCGTCGAGTCGCTCGCGAGCACCATCAGCGGCCCGCCCGAGTCCCCGAAGCAGACCCCGCGCATGCCCTGCCCGTCGATCACGGCGTACGGACCGTCGAGGCGAACGATCGGCTCGGCGGTGAACTCGCGCTCGCCGGAGCGGCCGTCCTCCTGGGTGCCATAGCCCGCGGCCTCGGCCATGCGCCCGATCCAGGTGCCGTCGATCGTCTCGGTGATGATCGGGATGGGCACGAGCTCGGCGATGCGCGAGGACGCCGGCGCGTTCGCGTGCACGAGCGTCATGTCCACGCTCGGGTGGTTCTCGACGCGGTCCGCGGTGAAGCAGACGTTGGCGTTGCGCGGATCGGGGCCGACGCAGAAGCGGCGGCCGACCGCGACGCCGCAGTGCCGCGCGGTGAGCACCCACTCGTCCGTCACGAACGCGCCGGAGCAGCCGCTGAAGTCGACGACCGCGAGGATCTGCCCCGGCGTCAGCGGGACCAGGGTCGGGAGCTCGGTGCCGTAGTAGACGAGGCGCGTCGTGCGCTCGTCGGGGCCGCACGCGGGGAAGCTCGCGTCGGGCGCGGGCGCGCCCGCGTCGGGCGGAGGCGCCGCGCCGTCGGCCGGCGCGACGGCGGCGTCGACCTCGATCGACGCGTCGACGGGGTCCTCGCCGTCGCAGCCGAAGGACGCGAGGGTGAGAGAGAGCGGGACCAGAAGTACGGCGCGGCGCATGAAGCGGAGGTGATAGCCCGAGCGCGCCGCGCGATCCAGGCGGCCGCCGTCAGCGGCGACGACGCCGCAGCGTGGCCGCGATCGAGAGCGCCACGAGGCAGAGCCACGGCGCTCTCACGGACGTGGGACCGCGCGCGGCCGCGCAGCCTCCCTCCATCGAGCCCATGCCGCCCGCGTCCGCGCCGGCCCCGCCGTCGCCGCCGACGCCCGCGTCCATCGCCCCGCCGCCGTCGATCCCGGGCGCGCCCGCGTCGCGGCCGACGCCGGCGTCGTCGCCCGGCGGGCCCGCGTCCGGGACGCCGCACCCGGCGATGCGCTCGAAGCGACACTCCGCGGTGACGGGCGAGCACGAGTCGACCGTGCACTCGTCCCCGTCGTCGCAGACGTCGTCGTCGAGACAGCAGCCCTCGATCGGGCCGTGGGAGCAGGTGTTGGTCTCGGCCGAGCAGCGATCCGAGGTGCAGGTGTCGCCGTCGGCGCAGTCGCCGTCGGTCACGCAGCAGCCCTCGACCGCCGTCCGCCGGCACTCACCGCTCTCGACGTCGCACGCGTCCACGGTGCACGGGTTTCCGTCCGCGCAGGCGGCGTCGTCGAGACAGCAGCCGAAGATCGCCGTCCGCACGCAGCGGTTCGTCGCGACGTCGCAGGCGTCGAGCGTGCACAGGCTGCCGTCGTCGCAGTCGGCGTCCGCGACGCAGCAGTCGGTGATCGGGCTCTCGTAGCAGGCGCCGCCGGGGCCGCTGCAGAAGTCGACGGTGCACACGTCGCCGTCGTCGCAGTCGCGGTCGACGTTGCAGCAACCGGCGACCGGCGCGGACTCACACCCGCCGGGCTCCACGCACGCGTCCGCGGTGCAGCGGTTCGCGTCGTTGCAGAGCACGGAGGCGCCCGGCGCGCAGACGCCGCCCATGCACACCTCGTCGCCGTTGCAGAGCCGGCCGTCCGCGCAGCTCGTCCCGTCGGGCCGCCGCGCGTCGGCCGGGCACGTGATGCGCGCGCCGTCGCAGACCTCGGCGGGATCGCAGCCGTCCACGGAGGCGCGGCAGACGGCGCCGGCCGGCGCGACGCGGCTCGGGCACGTGCTCGCCGCGCCGTCGCAGACGTCGTCGACGTCGCACCGGCCGGCGGCGGGCGCGCAGACGTCGCCGGCCGCGCGCATCGCGTCGGGCGGGCAGGCGTCGTCGACGCCGGTGCACGCCTCGATCGCGTCGCACGGGCCGACGGCGACGCGGCAGACGCGACCCGCCTCGTAGAGGAGATCCGGCGGGCACTCGACCGAGGTGCCGTCGCAGGACTCGAGCGCATCGCAGACGCCGCGCGCGAACCGGCACGGCGTGAACCGGGGCGCGCGCGCGTCCGCCGGGCAGCTCGCGCCGGTGCCGGTGCAGGTCTCCGCGACGTCGCAGACACCCGCCACGGCGCGACAGACCGTGCCCGAGGGCAAGAACGCGTTGGTCGGGCAGAAGGCGCTCGCGCCCGTGCAGTGATCGTCGAGGTCGCAGACGCCCGCGCTCGGGCGGCAGAGCGTCCCCATCGGGCGGAAGCCGTCCACCGGGCAGCTCGCGGAGACGCCGTTGCAGACCTCCGCGACGTCGCAGTTCGAGCCCGTCGCCTCGGCCCGGCACACGGTGCCCGCGGCGGCCACCGTCGGCACGCACGCGCCGCCGGCGTTGCAGCGATCGGGCACGTCGCAGGCGCCGGCGAGCGCAGGGCCGCAAGTCGAGTTGACGGCCTTGAACTGACACGCCCCGGTGCAGCAGGACGCGGCGGTGCCGTTGGCCGCGCCCTCGTCGCACTGCTCACCGACCTCGACGGTGCCGTTGCCGCAGTCGAACGTGCACTGCGAGCCGCCTTGGCGTCCGTCCCCGATGTAGCCGGGCGGACACGTGCACGTGAAGCTGCCCGTCGTGTTGCCGCAGCTCGCCGCGGCCTCGACCGGAGGCCCGTCGAAGCAGTCGTCGGTGCCGACGGAGCACTCGTTGATGTCCACGCACGCGCTGCCGCTCCAGCGGTGCCCGGCGGGACAACAGACGGTGGGCCCGGCCAAGGGCTCCGCGGCGCGGTTCACGCAGCCGCCGCCTCCGCAGATCTGGCAGGTGCCGCAGGACGAGCTCGCCGAGCAGAAGCCGCAGAGGCAGTTGCCCGAGGCGCACTGCGGGTTGCTCCCGCACGCGTGCCCGTTGGGTCGCAGCGTGACGGAGATCGAGCTCGAGAGCGCCCCCGCGGTCGGCTTGTCGCCCGCGCCGCTGCTGCCGTTGTTGTCCACCGCGTTGCCCCAGAGGGTGTACGCGGCGTTGCCCGTCGAGGTCGGCGTCCACGTGAACGTCCACGACCACGGGCTCGAGCCGGTGCGCGGCGCCGTGTGCGTCACCACCGTGCTCGACAGGAACTGCACGCCCGTGCCCGGCGCGCTGAGGGTCCCGTTCGCGAGGCTGAGGCTGAAGCCCGCGGCGGAGCGCGTGGCGTTCGAGACGGTCACGGTGACCGTCGTCGGGACGCCGAGGTAGACGGTGCTGGGGCTGAACGCGATGGCCGCCGTGGTCGTCCCGGTCCCGTCGCCGCCGGTGTGGCAGCCGTTGCAGTCGGTCGGCGAGATCCCGTCGATGTACGCGTGCGCGGCGCCGGGCGCCGTGCCGAGCGCCAACAGGACGACCGCCGCGACGTGGCCCCAACCCGCTCGCGCACCCGGACGCGCGATCGCACACCGCTCGACGTTCATATGCACCGCTCCCAGGTCGCGCGAGGTCGCGCCGGATCACTCCACCGAAGAGCGGCTCCGTTGTCAATGGCGGGGGCGCTCTGCGATGCTCGGGGCGATGACGCGGTGGGCCGCCCTCGCCTCCCTGCTCGCGGGCTGCACCGCGATCGCGCCCTTCGGGGGGCTGACGACCGGCGACGCCGCCACCGACGCGAGCCTCGACGCCGGCGCAGGCGGTCCGAAGCTCGTGTTCCTCTCGAGCGAGCGCTACTTCGGCAACCTGAGCGGCATCGCCGGCGCGGACGCGCGGTGCTCCGCGCTCGCGAACGCGCGCGGCTACTCGGGCCGCTTCCTCGCGTGGCTCAGCGCGGGCGGGATGGGCCCCGCCGATCGCTTCGATCGGAGCGCGGGGCCGTACGTGCGCGTCGACGACGCGGTGGTCGCCGAGAGCTGGGACGACCTGACGGACGGGGTGCTCACCCACCTGATCGACGTCGACGAGACCGGCGCGCAGGTCGCGGACGGAAGCGCGGCGTGGACGGGCACCGACTACCGAGGGCTGCCGACCCTCGACGGCGCGACGTGCGAGGACTGGACGAGCTCGACGTTCGAGGCGCGCGGCGCCATCGGCGCGTTCGATCAGCGCATGTTCGGCGAGTGGTCGCACTGGGACGACGTCGGCCCCTTCCCCTGCCAGAACGGGTTTCGCCTCTACTGCTTCGAGCAGTGATCGCCGCCGCGGCGGGCCGTGGTAGGGATCGCGCCCATGAGCGAGCCCCGAGAGGTCCGCGCGCCGCGCGGCACCGAGCGCACGTGCAAGGGCTGGCCCCAAGAGGCCGCGCTGCGCATGCTGATGAACAACCTCGACCCCGAGGTGGCGGAGCGCCCGGAAGACCTCGTCGTGTACGGCGGGACGGGCAAGGCCGCGCGCTCCTGGGCGGACTTCGACGTCATCGTGCGCGAGCTGCGCGCGCTCGAGGCCGACGAGACGCTCCTCGTGCAGAGCGGGCGCGCGGTCGGGAAGTTCCGCACGCACGAGGACGCGCCGCGCGTCCTGATCGCCAACTCGATGCTGGTCCCGGCGTGGGCGAGCTGGGACACCTTCCGCCGGCTCGAGGCCGAGGGCCTCACGATGTACGGGCAGATGACCGCGGGCTCGTGGATCTACATCGGTACGCAAGGGATCCTGCAGGGGACGTACGAGACGTTCGTCGCCGCCGGCGACAAGCACTTCGGCGGCGACTGGCGCGGCCGCTGGATCCTCAGCGCCGGCCTCGGCGGGATGGGCGGGGCGCAGCCGCTCGCCGCGACGATGGCGGGCGCGGCGTTCCTCGGCGTGGAGATCGATCCCGCGCGTGCGCGGCGCCGGCTCGAGACCCGCTACGTCGATCGGATGACCGACGACCTCGACGAGGCGCTCGCGTGGATCGAGGAGTGGCGCGCGCGCGGCGAGGCGCGGAGCGTCGCCCTGGTCGCGAACGCGGCGCACGTCTACCCGGAGCTGGTCCGGCGCGGCGTCACCCCCGACTTCGTGACCGAGCAGACCGCGGCGCACGATCCGCTCGTCGGCTACGTCCCGACGGACCTCACGCTCGAGGCGGCGGCAGAGCTCCGCGCGCGCGACCCGGAGGCGTACGTCCGACGCGCGCGCGAGGGCATGGCGGCCGAGGTGCGCGCGATGCTCAAGATGGTCGAGCGCGGCGCGTTCGCCTGCGACTACGGCAACAACCTCCGCGAGCAGGCGAAGATCGCGGGCGTCGAGGACGCGTTCGACATCGAAGGGTTCGTGCCCGCCTACGTCCGGCCGCTCTTCTGCGAGGGCAAGGGGCCCTTCCGTTGGGTCGCGCTCAGCGGCGATCCGGCGGACATCGCGGTGACCGACGCCGCCGTGAAGGAGGTCGTGCCGGGCGACGCGCACCTGCACCGCTGGCTCGACATGGCGAAGGCGCGCGTCGCCTATCAGGGCCTGCCCGCGCGGATCTGCTGGCTCGGGTATGGCGAGCGCGCGCGCGTCGGGCTGCGCTTCAACGAGCTCGTGCGCGAGGGGAAGGTCTCGGCGCCGATCGTGATCGGGCGCGATCACCTCGACTGCGGCTCGGTCGCGAGCCCGTACCGCGAGACGGAAGGGATGAAGGACGGCTCGGACGCGATCGCGGACTGGCCGATCCTCAACGCGCTCGTCAACACGGCGGGGGGCGCGACCTGGGTGAGCGTCCACCACGGCGGCGGCGTCGGCATCGGCTACTCGATCCACGCGGGCCAGGTGATCGTCGCCGACGGAACGGACGCCGCGGCGCGGCGCCTCGAGCGCGTGCTGACGAGCGATCCGGGGATGGGCGTGATCCGGCACGCCGACGCGGGCTACGAGGACGCGATCACGACCGCGCGCGAGCGCGGCGTGCACGTCCCGAAGCTCGCGTGATCGAGCGAGCGCGCACGCGCGCTCGGGAAGAGCGGGGCGGGCGCGGCGTATCCATCCCACGTGGCGGCTCGCGTAGAGGTCTCGTCCCGCGCCGCTTCCTCTGGTATGGGTGAAGGCATGGGGGGGCTCCAAGACGAGGCGGCGACCCTCGCGCCGCCCAAGCCGGACGGCGTACCGCCGGATCTCACCGTCCCGACGGGCGCCTACCGCCTGCACGCGTGGCTCGCGTTCGGCGGCCTGCTGCTGTTCCTCGGCCTCTACCTGGGGCTGACCGGCTACCTCGGCTGGATCGTCTACCGCGTCGTGAGCGACTCCGTCGCCTCCGGGAACTTGCTGCGCGCCCTGCTCGCGATCCCTCCCGCGTTCTTCTGCCTGTTCCTCGTGCGCGGCCTGTTCGTGGTGAAGCACCTCGACGACCCGACGCGCATCGAGGTCACCGAGGCGGAGCAGCCTGCGCTCTTCGCGTTCGTCCGGCGGGTGGCCGAGGAGGCGGGCGCGCCGTGCCCGCGCCGGATCTTCCTCACCGCGCGCGTGAACGCGGCGGTCTTCTACGACCTCTCCTTCCGCAACCTGCTCTTGCCGTCGCGGAAGCACCTCGAGATCGGCCTCGGCCTCGTCGAGGCGCTCACGCTCGACGAGCTCAAGGCGGTCATCGCGCACGAGCTCGGGCACTTCGCGCAGAAGACCATGGCGGTCGGCCGCTGGGTCTACGTCGCGCACCAGATCGCAGGCGGCGTCGTCGCGCACCGCGGCTGGGTCGACCGCATGCTCCACGGCCTCTCGTACACCGACCTGCGCATCGCGTGGATCGGCTGGCTCGGGCGGCTGCTCGTGTGGTCGATCCGCGCGGTGCTCGACACGGCGTACCGGCTCATCGTGCTCGCGCACCGCGCGCTCGGCCGCGAGATGGAGCTGCAGGCGGACCTCGTCGCGGTGTCCGTGTCGGGCTCGGACAGCCTGATCCACGCGCTCCATCGGCTGGGCCCCGCGGACTCCGCGTGGGAGCAGGCGGCCCGCTTCGCGAACGGCGAGATCGACAAGAAGCGGCCGCCCGCCGATCTGTTCGCGCTCCAGGCGGGCGTGCTCGAGCACCTACGCCGCGTGCTCGACGACCCCGCGCTCGGCGCGGTGCCCGAGCGGCCGCGCGCCGCGCGCGAGATGCACCGCGTGTTCGAGGCGGAGCTCGCGCAGCCGCCGCGCATGTGGTCGACGCACCCGCCCAACCGCGAGCGCGAGGACAACGCGAAGCGGCGCTACGTGCCCTCCGCGCTCGACGCGCGGCCGGCGTGGACGCTCTTCCGCGACGCCGACGCCCTGCGGCGCGCGGTCTCGCGCAAGTTCTTCGACGCGGGCGGTCCGACGCCGATCGAGGAGCCCGCGGTGCCGATCGAGGAGACGCTCGCGCGGCTCGACGAGGACTACCGCCGCCCGAGCCTCGAGCGCCGGTTCCGCGGCGTGTACCTGAACCGCACCGTCGTCGGGCACGTCGCGAAGGTCGCGGACCTCTACGAGCGCGTCGACGCGACGGATCCCGCGGCGATCCTGGCCGCGATCGACCGGCTCTACCCGGAGTCGCTCAAGGCGGAGCTCGAGCGCTACGTCGAGGTCCGCGACGAGAAGGGGCTGCTGACCGCGCTGCAAGACGGCGTGCTCGACGCACCAGGCGGCGTCATCCGCCATCGCGGCCGCGAGATCCCGCGCAAGGAGCTCGGCGAGGTGCTGAAGCGCGTCGGCGGCGAGCTCGAGGCGGCCGAGGCGCGCCTGCTCGCGCACGACCGGAAGGTGCGGAGCCTGCACCGCGCCGCGGCGCGCGCGCTCAGCCCCGCGTGGGCGGGCTACCTCGAGGGCCTGCTGCGCTTCGTCCACTACACGGACCACGTCTCCGCGAACCTGCGCGACGCGCACGGCTACCTGCTCCACGCGGTGAACATCGTGCTCGCCGACGGCCACGTGTCCGGGAGCGAGCGCCGCTGGCTGCTGTCCGCGGCGGGCGATCTCTACGGCGTCCTCGAGAGCTTCCACCGCGACCGAGAGTGGCTCCAGGCGCCCGAGCGCGTCGAGGAGGAGGCGGGCGAGCTCTGGGGCGAGGTGCTCGAGCGGGAGTTCACGCTGCCGCCGCCGATGGAGCACGACCTCGGCGACTGGCTCGACGTGATCGACGGCTGGGTCTTCCTCACGTGCGTCCCGCTCGAGAAGGCGTCGCGCGCCGCGCTCGACCGCCTGCTCGAGGCGGAGGATCACGTCGCGCGGTGCCTGCGCGAGGGCGCGGACCCGGGGAGCCCCCCGTCGGGCGCGAGCACGCCGGATCGCTACACCCCGTTCGTCGAGGGCGCGCACCGCGAGCGGCAGAAGCGCCTCGGGTGGTGGGATCGCTTCGTGACGGCAGACGGCTTCGTGCCCGGGCTGCTGCGGTTGATCGTCGCGAGCGTGGTGCTCGTGCCCGCGCTCGCGCTCGGCGGGCTCGCGGTCGGCGACGCGACGGTGCACGTCCACAACGGGCTCGGCGTGCCCGTCGTCGTGACCGTCGGCGACGCCCGCGCGCAGGTCCCGGCGCGCGGGACGGGCACGCTCGACGTCGGATCGACCGGCGAGGTCCGCGTCGTCGCGCGCACGCTCGACGGGCGCGAGATCGAGGACTTCGTCGCCGACGTCGCGCACGCGCGCGTCGACTACGTCTACAACGTCGCGAGCGCCGCGGTGCTCTTCCGCTGGACGGCGCACTACGACTCGCGCGGGGGCCGCGACTCGCCCGCCCGCTCGATCGGCGCGCCGCGCTGGCTCGAGGCGCACGCCGACGTCGTGCTGCGCGAGCCGCCGGCGTCGGTGACGGTGTCGAGCCGCTCGTCGAGCGCGAGCCGCGAGGTGCTCAGCGCGATGAGCACGCTGCCGGCCGTCGTCGCGGCGAGCGAGGTCGCCGACGCGGCCGAGCGCCGCGCGATGATCCACGCGCACCTGCGCTTCGACGCTTCGGACGATCCCGAGCTCGGCGGGTGGGTCGCCGCGGCGGCGGACGACCCGGAGCTCCCGCGCTTCGTCGCCGAGCGCGCGGCGGCCGAGCCCCAGAGCGCGTTCTGGCTGCGCATGGAGCAACAGAGCGTCCCCGCCGGCGACGCGCGCCGCGCGGTGTGCGACCGCCAGCGCGCCGCGCTCGCGGCCGCGCCGACGTCCACCGCGCTCCTCTACGCGACGGCGCGCTGCATCGAGGACCCCGAGGAGCGCGGGGCACGCATGCTCTCGCTCCACGAGCGCCACCCCGACGACGCGTGGCTCACCGTGGTCGCTGGCTACGAGCACGCGCGCCACGCCCGCTTCGAGCAGGCCCAGGGGATGCTCGGGCGCGCGCGCGCGATCCCCGCCATCTGGCCGGGCGTCGCGGTGGACGTCGCGCGGCTCCGTCGGGTGCTCGCGGCGGACCCGGACGCGGAGCCGCTCGACGAGCTCGCCGCCGAGTCGCCCCCCCTGGCCGGGCTGCGCGCCTACGAGCTCCCCGCGGACGACCCCGCGCTCGCGCCGATGGTGCGGCCCTGGCACCTGCTCGCCGCCCGCCGGCTCGCCGAGGCGGTCGAGGCCGCCGCCGCCGGCCCGCAGGCGGCCGTCATCCTGCGGCTCGCCGCCGCGTCGGAGGGCGCGAGCGCGGGCGTCGTCGCCGACGCGTGGGCGCTCGACGACGCCGCGGGCCTCGACGGAACCACGGTGTGGCCGACCCTCGCGCTCGCCGCGCGGCACGGGCGCGACGTCGCGCCGTTCGTCGCCTACGCCCGCACGCTCGAGGAGCCCGCGACCGCCGACGCGCTCGCGCGCCTCGCCACGGAGGCCTTGGCGGCGCGCGACCTCGGCGCGGTGGAGCGCGCGGTCACCGGTCTCGAGCCGCGGCTGCGCGGTCACGCCCTCGTGATGGGGATCGTGCTGTTCGGGGAGCAAGCGCCCGAGGCGTGGCGGCGCGAGGCGCGCGCCCTGCTCTTCGCGCGCGAGCGCCCGTACTTCCGGTGAAGCGCGCGCGTGTCGTTGTCGCGTGGCTTGTGCGCGGAGCCCAGGTACGCTCGCGGTCATGAGCGAGGCCTCCCCGGAGCCGGTCGCGCCCGACGAGGGCGCCGCCGCCCAGACGGTGCTCGACCCCGATCCGCCGCCGCGCGTCGAGCGGCGGCGCTACCGCGTCGGCGAGCGCGAGGGCCGCAAGCTGGTCGTCTCCGGCAACGCGCCCAACGTCGAGCTCTACGTCGAGCGCGGGCTCAGCGTGGACGGCGCCGGCCGCAAGCGCTTCGGCGCGCAGACGATCTTCCTCGACGGCGTCTACGTGGGCGCGCCGTTCTGCGACAACGAGGCGCGGCAGTACTCGCTCGACCACCACGCGGGCTGCGTGCGCGCGTTCACCCTCGCGACGTGCGAGCAGGCGGTCGTGATGCTGCTGCAGGGCCTGCCGCTCGCGAGCGGCACGTGGACGATCTGGATCAACGATCCGGACCTCGACTCGATGCTCGCCGCGTGGGTGCTGATGAACCACGTCGAGCTCCTGCGCGACGATCGCGCGCTCCTGAAGCGCGCGATGCCGGCGATCCGGCTCGAGGGCGTGATCGACGCGCACGGTACGGACCGCGACCTGCTCACCGGGCTCCCCGACGACGCGCTCGCCGCGGCCAAGGCGCAGCTCGACCGTCTGATGGCCGAGGAGCGGCGCCTGAAGTCATCGCGCCAGTGGATGCAGACGAGCTGGATCGAGTACGCGTGCGATCAGCTCGAGCGGATGGACGACGAGCTCTTGCCCCAGGGCGCGCTCGACGCGCTGCTCGAGCTGCAGGAGCTCGGCCGCGCCGCCCTGTTCAACCAGCGCATCGCCGTCCTGCTCGAGTCCACGCTCGGCATCTACGAGGTCGAGGAGCGGCTCAAGGATCGCTATGGCGCCGCGCTCGGCGTGATCGTCCTGCGGATCGACAAGGATCGTTACACCCTGCGGTTGGTCGACGCGTTCTTGCCGAAGAACCTCGACGCGGTCTACCGCGCGCTCAACCGCGCCGACCCCCGCGCGCGCACGCGCGGCGCGCGCCCCAACGCGTGGGGAGGCTCGGGCGACATCGGCGGCTCCCCGCGCGAGGGCGGCACCGGCCTCTCCGGCCCCGAGATCCTCGCCGTGCTCGCCGACGTGCTCGGCCCGCACGTCCCCTGGTGGAGGCGCTTGTTCACCCTGTTCCTGGGCCTGATCCGCGGCAAGAGCCGCCCCGCCGCCCTGCCCCCCCGGACATGAGGGACGATCCTGTCATCTCGTCGTTCTCGTCAGGCGGCCTCGCTTCGACGCGGACGGAATGACGAAATGACGAGGATCGTCCCCTATCTCCGCCAGCGCTCCTCCGCGAACATCCGCATGGCGAAGGCGCCGGCGGGGTGGGCGCGCATCTCGCGGGCGAGGGCGCGCGGCGCCTCGGAGAGCGCCTCGGGCTGGGGGAGGACGGCGCCGCAGTGCTCGGGCGGGGGCATGACGACCGGCATGAGCATCGAGGCGAGCGCGAGGTCGGCGGCGCTGAAGCGGTCGCCCACGAGGTAGCGACGGCCGTCCGCGAGGAGGGCCGCCGCCTCGTCCGCGACGCGCCGCGTGACGTCGAGCGAGCGCTCGTAGCCCGCGCGGTCGATCTTCATGCCCTCGCGCAGGCGCCCCGCGAGGAGCGGGAACGCGAGACGGAGCGCGAGCGCCTGGGGCACGGGGGCGTTCTTCTTCGCGAGCGCGAACAGCATCGCGGGCTCCTCCAGGCAGAACCAGTACGCCACGCGCCGCGTGTGCGGCCCGAGCGCCTCGCCGTAGTGGCCGTCGAGCCGCGCGGCCTGCGGGTCGTCGAACAGCGACGGATCCGCGAAGCGCGCGATGTCGCTCGAGTCGGCGAGCGGCGCGCCGGCGCCGAGGAGGATCGGCGTCGAGAAGCGCGACGAGTGCGCGTCCGCGCGACCCGCGCCCGTGCCCTCGAGCGCGCGGCGCGCCGCCCAGACGTGCAGGCCCGGCAGGTAGCGGCGCTCGCGGTAGGCGAGGCCGGCGCGATCGAGCGCCCAGCGCGCCTTCTCGCAGTAGTGGGAGAACGGGATCGTGACGAGATCGAGCATGTCGTGGGTCAGCGAGTGAGGAAGATCGGGTTGCTCACGACGAAGGGGCGGTGCCCGTCCGTGTCGAACGCGGCCTCGCCCGACGCGTGCAGGATCACCCACGACCCGCCCGCCGCGACGTCGACCTCGATCACGGCACGCGCGCGCTCGATCGCGTCGACCGCATCCTCCGGCCGGATCGTGAGGACCTCCACGGTCGCCCCGTCGACGATCACCTCGAGCCGCTCGACCGCGACGTGCGGCGCCGCGAAGAGCCGCGCCTCCAGCGTCGCGCGCGCGCCGACGCCGCGGGCCTCCTCGCCCGGGCCGACGCCGCCGGGGCCGGTGAGGTCCAGGTAGATCCCGCCGTTGATCGTCGAACGGCCGGCGACCGTCGCGTCGCGCACCGCCTCCGGCGTGACCGCGCGCGGATCGTCGGTCCCGAGGCGCAGGCACGTGCGCGGCCAGCCCACCGGCGCGCTGCGCACGTCGTGGCTGTCGGAGCTGCCGACGGCGACCACGCGGCGGCCCTGCCGCAGGAGCGAGAACCAGTCCTGCGCCACGCCCTCGCGCACGCGCTCGAAGTCCGCCTCGTTGAAGACCTCGACCACGGTGAACGACTCGTCCCAGAGGTCCGGCCGCCCGACGGTCCCCGTCACCGGGTCGAAGGCGGCCTCGGAGAAGTACGCCTGGCGCAGGCCGCCCGCGCGCGGGTGGTTGATGATCAGCGCGGGCGCCTCCGGCCGCGCGCGCACGTCGGCGAAGACCGCCGGCGCCGCGCGCTCGTACCAGAAGAACGCGCCGCCGCTCGGGCGCGTGCGGTCCGGGGTGAGCGGGAAGACGCCGAAGTGGCCCCAAGTGAACGTGGTGAGCTCGATCCCGGCGAGCCCGCGCACCCACGCGCCGAGGCCCTGCGCGTCGATCACCGGCTGGAAGTCGCTCACCCACTCGTGCTCGCTGCGCACCGCGATCTCCACTCCGTCGGCGACGAGCGAGGCGACCTTGAACGCGACGGGGTTGGGGGAGTCGATGGAGCGCGTCGTGTGGACGTGGAAGTCGGCGCACAGGACGCCCGGCGTCGGCACGACCCGCTCGATCTCGGCGAGCAGCGTCTCGGTCGCGCCCGCGACGAGGGTGACCTCCGCGTCGACGCGCGTGTACTCGGGCCCGCGGGTGATGCGCACGCGATAGTCGCCGGGCGCGAGCGCGGCGCGCGCGCTGCCCCCGATCGAGTGGAGCAGCCGCGCGCGACCCCGCCCGGCGACCGTCTCACCGAACGCGGCCGGCGCGCTCGGCGGCTCACCCGCCGAGGGGAACACCTCGACCCGCGCCGGCAGCGGCGCCGCGTCCAGCGCGTCGCGCACCTCGACGACCAGCACGCCGGACGCGGGCATCGCGACGTCGGCGCGCGCGCCCGTCGCGTCGATCGGCCCGACGAGCGGCTGCCCCTCGCGCCACGCGAAGAGCTGCGCGGCGCCCGGGTCGACGTCGACGGCGTAGGTCCCGTCGGCCGCGGGGAAGAAGCGCGTGAGGTGGCGCCCGTCGCTCGCGACGACGTGGAGGCGCACGTCCGCGGCGGGCGAGCCGTCCGCCTCGCGCACCGCGCCGGCGAGCGCGCGCGTCGCCGCCCCGTCGAGCGCGGCGAGCGTGCGCTGGAGCGGCGGCAGGCCGGGCCCCCCCGCGACGAGCGAGCCCAACGCGAGCTCCGCCTCCTCGCACGCGGGCACCAGGAGCCGCCCGCTGCGGAAGATGTCGACGCCGCTCGTCGAGACCAGCGGGGTGAGCGCCTCACCGCCCGCGCCGCGCCACGCGAAGCTCGTCCCGCGCGGATCGTCGAACGCGACGTGCGGGGACGCGGCGGTGGACTCCGCGAACCCCACGCCCGGCCGCCACGGCGCCGTCCGGTACGCCTGGAAGAACACCTGCAGCGCGCCGAGCTGCGCGCGCAGCCCCGCGGCCGGAGCGCGCACGTGGAGCGTCACCGCGAGCTGGTCGGCGCCGGGCGCGAGCGCGTAGTCGACCGCCGCGGGGAGCCCCGTGAAGTCCCCCGGGACGAGCGCGTCGAGCAGATCGGCGAGGGCGCGGATCGGCGTGAGCGTGCCCGTCGCGCGGACCACCGCCGGCGTGTCCGGGCCGCCCTCGTCGAGCACCGCGACCGCGTCGGTCGCGAGCGTGAAGCGACCGAGCGCGAGCATGAGGAGGTTGTAGTCGGCGAGCTCGACGAGCGCGCCGCCCTCGACGCGCGCGACGCCGACGACCCGCCCGCCGTACGGGTCGTAGACCTGCCCGGGGGCGTCCGCGGCCGAGACCACGAACGCGACGCGATCGTTGGCGAGCACGAAGTCGCCGGCGCGCAGGTCCGCGAGCCCGCCCGGATCCGGCGGGACGTCGGCCGCCGCGAGCCGGCCGGCGCGCGCCCCGGTCCCCTCGAGCGGCCGCGCGGCGCCGTCGGACGGAGCGAGCGCGTAGGGCCCGAGCGGCACGCACGGGCTGGCCCCCGCGTCGGTGCCGGCGTCCGTGGGCGGGGGGCCGCCGTCGCAGCCCGCGGCGGCGAGCGCGCCGCAGAGGAAGAGCAAGGAGAGGTTCGTGCGCACGGTTGGGACAGCAGCGTGTCACATCCACGGCGGCTCAGCGACGGCGAGATGTCAGGTACCGGACAGCACGCGGGGCCTTGACAGCCGCCCGTAGCAAGTGGAAAGCCCCCGCCGATGTCCCAGGTCACCGCCCGCCGCGCCGCCGCCCTCGCCGTGTGTGCCATCCTCGGTTGGAGCGCCGCCGCGAGCGCGCAGCCGGCGCTCCGCCGCGTCCTCGATCTGAACCGCGAGGCGATGGAGCTGTACACGAACCTCGACCTCGACGCCGCGCAAACCAAATTGCAGCAGGCGCTGAGCGTCGCGCAGCAGGCGGGGATCACCGGGGCGCCGCTCGCGCGGACGTACCTGAACCTCGGCGTCGTCGCGATCGGCGGCCTCGGCGACAACCGCACGGGGATGGATCACTTCGTGATGGCGCTGCGCGTCGACCCGACGATCCAGCTCGATCCGCTGACCTCGACGCCGGAGATCAACCAGGTCTACGGCCTCGCACGCCAGCGCGCGGCGAGCATGCCGCCGCTCGCGCCCACGCCGACCCCCACGCCCACGCCCACGCCGACCCCCACGCCCACGCCCACGCCGACCCCGACGCCCACGCCGGTCGCGCCCGTCGCGGGCGGCGAGCTCCCCCACGTCGCGGTGCCGGAGCAGACGGCGCAGACGGCGGTGCCGATCTACATCGAGGTGCCCGGCCAGCCCGCGCACGTCTACGCGTTCTACCGAGGCCACGGGATGGGCTCGTTCCGCCGCGTCGAGATGCGCCCGGTCGCGCACGGCTGGGGCTACGAGGTCCCGTGCGCCGACGTCTTCGAGCCGAGCCTCGACTACTACGTCGTCGCGTTCGCGAGCGACGGCAGCCCGCTGGGCTTCGCCGGCTCGCAGAGCAGCCCCTTCAGCGTGCGGATCGTCGGCGCGCTCTCGGGCCCCGCCCCCGCGCTGCCGGGGCTCGCGGCGCCGCAGCGGTGCCGCGAGAGCGAGTGCCCGCCCGGCATGGCGGGCTGCGGCGGCGGCGAAGGCGGCGGGGCCAGCGCCCGCGGGACGGGCGGGATGGGCGCGACGTGCCGCAACGACGGCGACTGCTCCTCCGGCCTGCGCTGCGACGACAACTTCTGCATCATCGACCAGCGCGCGAGCAGCGGCGGTGGCGGAGGTGGCGGAGGCGCGAGCGACGGCCGGGACCGGCCGCCGATGTTCGCGATCCAGGTCGCAGGCACGCTGGGCCTCGGCTACGCGACGTACGGGATGCAGGCCGACCGCTTCTCCAACACGTCGCCCTCGCTCGAGTCGCCGAACCCCGCGGACCCCAACCACCACCCCGACTGTCAGGTGCCCGACGGCTTCTTCTGCGTCGCGGTCGACACGCCCGGGCTCGTCGCCAACGGCGGCATGCGGCTGCAGGCGAACGTCTACTTCCTCGACTTCCTCGGCGCGGGGATCTGGGCCCGCTTCACGCCCGCCGGCGAGGGCGACTTCGCGTTCTACCACCTCGGCGCGCGGCTCAACTTCGTCGTCGCCGACGTCGCGCTCACCGACGCCGGATACGACGGGCTCGCGTTCCACGCGGACGTGTTCGGCGGCGGCGGCTTCGGGCAGATCCAGGTCCAGCCGCCAGGCAACGATCCCGTCGCGGGCGAGAACGGCGACCTCGACGCGCCGTGGATCGTGAGCGGGCTCGGCAACATCACGGTCGGCGGTCAAGGTACCTTGCGGATGAACCGTTACTTCGGCTTCTTCCTCCAGGCCGACCTGATGTTCCAGGTGCCGACGTTCATGTTCAACCTCGACCTCTCGCTCGGCGCGGCGGTCAGCTTCTGAGCGAGCGCGCCGGCGCGCGCCGGATCGAGCGCGGCGACTGGCAGACACCCCCGGCGCTGGCCGAGCGCTGCGTGGGGCGCCTCGCCGCGGACGGATGCGCGCCGCGCAGCGTGATCGAGCCGACGGCAGGGCGCGGCGCGTTCCTCGCGGCGGCGGCGCGCGCCTGGCCCGACGCGCGCCTCGTCGGCGTCGAGCTCGAGCCGGCCCACGCCGCGGCCGCGCGGGCGCTCGTGCCGCGCGCGGACGTCCGGGTCGGCGACGCGTTCACCTTCGACTGGCGGGCGCTCGTCGCGTCGCTGCCCGCGCCGGTCCTGGTGCTCGGCAACCCTCCCTGGGTGACGACCGCCACCCTCGGCGCGCACGGCGTCGCGGCGCGCCCGCGCGCGCGCCCCGCCGACGTCCGCGGGCTCGACGCGGTCACCGGCCGCAGCAACTTCGACGTCTCCGAGCCGCTCGTGGGCCGCCTGCTCGAGGCGCTCGAGGGACGCGACGCCGCGCTCGCGATGATCCTCAAGCTCGCCGTCGCGCGGAGGCTCGCAGAGCGGCACGCGCTCGGCGGCGAGGTCCGCCGGCTCGACGCCCGGCGCTGGTTCGGCGCCGCGGTCGACGCGGCGTGGGTCGTCGCGCGGCCCGGCCCGCGGCGGTGGGCCGAGCACCTAGACCTCGACGCGCCCGCGCCCGCCCGCACGTGGGGCGTCTGCGACGGCCGCCTCCACCACGACGTCACCGCGTTCGAGCGCACGCGCGCGCTCGAGGGCCGCGCGCGCCCCGCGTGGCGCTCGGGCGTCAAGCACGATTGCGCGCTCGTGCTCGAGCTCGTCCGCGAGCGCGGAGGCTGGCGGAGCCGCGCGGGGAGCGCGCGCGACCTCGAGCCCGATCTCGTGTACCCGCTGCTGAAGGGCGGCGACCTCGCGCGCGGCGAGGGCCCCGAGCGGGCGCTGCTCTTGCCCCAGCACGCGCTGGGCGCGCCGACCGATTGGATCGAGCGCGCGCTCCCGGCCACGTGGGCCTACCTCGACGCGCACCGCGCGCACTTCGAGCGACGCCGGAGCCGCGTCTACGCCGGGCGCCCGCCGTTCGCGGTCTTCGGCGTCGGGGACTACGCGCTCGCGCCGTGGAAGGTCGCCGTCGCCGCGCTCTACCCGGACCTCTCCTTCCGCCTGGTCGGCCCGCGCGACGGGCGCCCGACGCTGCTCGACGACACCTGCTACTTCCTGCCCTTCGATACGCGCGAGGACGCCGAGCGAACGCAACGGATCTTGTCGGGCGATCCGGCGCGCGCGTTCTTCGCCGCGCGCCTGTTCGCCGACGCGAAGCGGCCGGTGACCAAGCGCCTCCTCGACGCGCTCGATCTCGAGCGCGCCGCCGGCGCGTGAGCCCGCCGCGGACTGCGCCTACAATGGAGCGCGTATGCGCGCGCTTCGCTTCGTCCTCTCGCTGGCGCTTCCCCTCGCGCTCTCTGGCTGCGGTCTCATGCTCGACGACCCGAGGGACGCGGGCGCGGGGACGCACCTCGACGCGGCGAGCGCCGACGCGGGCGCCGCCGTGACGTGCGGGGCGGTCGTGTGCGGCGACGGCCTCGAATGCTGCAACGCGAGCTGCGGGATCTGCGCGCCGCCGGGGGCGGGCTGCGCGGCCATCGAGTGCCTCGACGCAGGCGGCTTCGACGCAGGTGCCCTCGACGCGGGTGCCCTCGACGGAGGTGCCCTCGACGCAGGCGCCCTCGACGCAGGTGCCCTCGACGCAGGCGCCTTCGACGCGGGCGCCCTCGACGCAGGCGGCGTGGACGCCGCGGCCGCGGACGCCGGCACCACGAGCTGCGGGTCCATGACGTGCGCGCCGGGGCAGCTGTGCTGCGCGGGCTGCGGCGGCGCCCGGACCTGCGTCACGGGGGCGGTCTGCCCGATGACGACCTGCTCCTGCACCACGAACGCGGAGTGCGCCCCCGACGAGTACTGCCACCGCGCGGACCTCGGCTGCACCGGCGCGGGCGTCTGCGCGCGACGCCCGACGGCGTGCCCCGCCGACTGCGGCGGGGTGTGCGGCTGCGACGGCATCACCTACTGCAACGCGTGCACGGCGCACTCCGCCGGCGTGCGCGTGGCGACGAACGGGCGCTGCGCGCGGCCGCGCGATTGCGGCCCGATGGACGCCCACTCCGACGGCGAGTGCGCCGCCATCGCGGGCTACGCGTGGGACGGGTTCCACTGCCGCGCGATCGACTGCCGCTGCGTCGGCACCGCGTGCCCGGCGATCCTCCCGAGCCTCGAGCTCTGCCAGGCCGTGTTCGTGGGCTGCGTCTGCGGAGGCTTCGCCTCGCTGCCGTGCGAGCTCGACGAGTACTGCGAGCCGGAGCCCGACCCGATGTGCAGCCTCGCGGACGGCACCGGCGGCTGCCGGCCGCTCGCCCCCTCCGGCGGCTGCCCCGAGGTGCTCGCCCCGGTGTGCGCGTGCGACGGGAACACCTACCCCAACGCGTGCCGCGCCACCTTCGCGGACGGGCGCATCCGACACCAGGGGGCCTGTCGCTGATTGTTCTGGCGGCGGGCCGCTGTCGTCGAACGTCCCATGTCCCGGTGAGCCCGCCCCCCACTACCCTCGCCGCGCGGGAGGTTCTTCATGCGGAACGCGTGGCGAGTCGGCGGGTGCGGTGTGCTCTGGGTCGTGGCGGCGCTCACGGGGTGCGACGGGGGGACGACCCCCGAGGACGCGGCGGCGGGCGCCGACGCGGGACCGGTGGACGCGGGCCCGCCCGACGCGGGCGACGCGTGCGCGGGGCGCGCCACGTGCGCGGCCGCCGGCACGGTCTGCGCGCGCGACGTCCTCGTGATCTGCGCGCCCGACGCCGACGGATGCCTCGTCGAGGAGCGCACCGACTGCGCCTCGATCCCGGGCGGGCGCTGCGACGCGGGCGCGCCGCCCTCGTGCGTCCTGCCCCCCGACCCGTGCGACGCCCTGCCCGCAGGCGCGCGGTGCGACACCGCGGGCACCATGTGCACGGCCGCGACGACGCTCGAGACGTGCGCGCCGAACGCCTTCGGGTGCTTGGTGCGGACGCCCACCGAGTGCAGCGCGCGCGCGAGCGGCACGTGCGATCCGTCCGTCCCGGCCGGCTGCGCGTTCACCGGCGACCCTTGCGCGGGGATCGCGCAGTGCACCACGCCGGGCAGCGCGTCGTGCGACGGCCCCGAGCTGGTCGAGTGCCGGCGGGACGGGTTCGGCTGCTACGTCGAGACGCGCACGCGCTGCACCGACGCGGCCTTCGGGTTCTGTGACGCGGACGCGAGCCCGCGCGCGCGGTGCGCGACCGCCGCGACCGATCCGTGCCTCGGGCGCGAGGAGTGCGCGCCGGTCGAGCGCCGCTGCGACGGCGACACCCTGCGCGTGTGCGCGACCAACGCGTTCGGCTGCGACGTCGAGACCGTGACCGACTGCGGGGCGAGCGGCGGGACGTGCGACGCGAGCGCCGCGCCGGCGGCGTGCGTCGATCCGTGCTCGCTCGTGACGGTCTGTCCGTCCGCGAGCTACTGCGACGGAGTCGCCGCGGTGAGCTGCGCGCCGAACGCGCGCGGCTGCCTCGTCGAGACGAGCCGCACGACGTGCGCGGGCCTCTGCACCGCCGCCTCCGGCAGCGCGGCGTGCGTCGACGACACGCTCTGCCCCGCGGCCGCGCGCGAGATCCTCGACTGCACCAACGGCACGATCACCTCGACCACCGTCGGCGGCACGACCGCGCTCGACGGGTACTGCGGCGCGCCGGCGGGGGGCTATCCGGGCCCCGAGCGCATCTTCCGCTTCGTTCACCGCGGGACGGAGCCGGTCGGCGTGACGATCACGACCGCGTCGAGCGAGAGCGCCGACCACGACCTGTTCGTGCTCGCGGGCGACTTCGTCAGCGGCGCCTGCGACCGCGACGCGCCCTGCCTCACCCGCGGCGTCGGGGGGACGCCCGCCGAGTCGGTGTCGTTCCGCGCCGCGCCCGGCGCGCTCGTCTACCTCGCCTACGACGACTTCGGACCGCTCCCCGCGACCCCGATCCCGTTCACGCTGACGGTGGCCTGCGCGCCGATCGTCTGCGGCGACCGCGTCGTCGGCGCGGGCGAGGGTTGCGACGACGGCAACACCCGCGACGGCGACGGCTGCTCGGCCGCGTGCGAGCCCGAGCCGGGCTACGCCTGCGAGGGCGCGCCCTCGCGCTGTACCTTCACGTGCGGGAACGGGATCCGCGATCTGGCCGAGGAGTGCGACGACGGAAACGTCGGCGCCGGCGACGGGTGCTCGCCGACGTGCCGCGTCGAGCCGGGCTACCGCTGCAGCGACTCCGCGCCTTCGTCCTGCGCGCGCATCGCCGCGAACGGGACGTGCGCGACGGCGCTGGCCCTGACCCTGCCCGCGACCGTGACCGCGAACACCTTGGCCGGGGGCCCCGCGCCCGACGGCGCTGGCTGCGTGCCGCCGCCCGACGGCGCCGCGCTCTTCTACACGGTGGAGGTGCCCGCCGGCCGGACGGCCGCGATCGAGGCGACCCCCTCGAGCGGCTTCGACTTCTCCCTCGCGCGCGTCGACGAGTGCGCGACGCGGGCCTGCACGAGCGTGTCCAACCGCCCCGGCGTCGAGCCCGAGCTGCTCACGATCGACAACCCCGGGTCCACGCCGCTCACCGCGATCGTGGCGGTGGTGACCTCGGGCGGCTCGACGACGGAGTTCACGCTGCGCGCGTCGCTGCCCGTCTGCGGCGACGGCGTGGTCGACCCGGGAGAGCAGTGCGACGACGGCGGCGGCGCGCCGAGCGACGGGTGCTCGGCCCTCTGCCGGATCGAGGCTGGCTACGACTGCACCGGGGAGCCGTCGCTGTGCACGCGGCGGTACACCGTCACGTCCATCGCGGCCGCGTGCGTCGCCATGGGGACGGGGACGGATCTGCCCGCGCTCGGCGACGACGTCACCACACCGCTGGCCGCGCTGCCGTTCGCGCTCACGTTCTTCGGCGACGCGGTCACCCACTACTCCGTCTCCTCGAACGGCAACGTGCAGCTCTTCGCCTCCGACGCCGGGATGCCGTCCAGTCGCTACGTGAACGAACCGATCCCGCGACCCGCCGAGCCGAACGGCCTGATCGCGCCGTTCTGGGACGACCTGAACGCGGTGATGGGCACGAGCACGCTGCGCTCACGCGTCACCGGCACCGCGCCGAACCGCCGCCTGGTGATCGAGTGGGGCGGCTGGATCCCGTTCGCCGTGCCCGGCGACGTGCTCACGTTCCAGGTGTGGCTCTTCGAGAACGGCTCGCGCATCGAGCTCCACTACTGCTCGCTCACCGGGAGCGCGCGCGCGAACGGGAACAGCGCCACCATCGGGCTCGAAGACGTCACCGGGACGCGCGGCGTGCCGATCTCCTTCGACACGCCCGGCGCGGTGATGACCGGCTCCGGCTACCGCTTCGTGCCGTAGCCGGGCGCGGCCTCAGCTCGCGAACGAACGCTGCGTGAAGCGGCAGTCGATCTCGATCGCCTCGAGGGTCTTCTTCGCCACCAGGTCGGCGATCTTACCGCCGACGAGCGGCACGTCGACCGTCGGGGCGCACGTCGAGACGAACACCGTCCCCGCGCCCGACGTGCGCAGGGTCATGTCCCCCCGCACCCGGATGCGCGCGCTCACGACCGCCTCGTAGCTGCCCCGCTTCTGTTCTCCGTCGGTCCGCCAGCGGATCGTGTCGATCACGTGGTTCACCGGGTTCACGAACTTCTTCGCGAAGGCGGGGATCTCCGACTCGATGTCTCGCTCGAGCCGGATCTCGAACGCTCCCCCCTTCTCGTCCACGCGGATCTGGATGTTCCGGTGGCCCGCCGCGGCCGAGCGCGCGCGCAGGTGCTCGGCGTCGACCAGCTTGGCGAACACGTCGTCGATGGGGTGCGTGTACTCGAACCGCAGCTCGCTCATGAGGCCTCCTCGCTCCGTGGGCCGGGCACCGTAGCAGCTCGGGCGGCGGCGGAGGTACCCTGCGCGTGGTGAGCACCGCCCTCGTCATCACCGCCGACGACCTCGGCCTCGATCCGCGCCGCGACGACGGCATCTTCGACGCGTTCGCGCGCGGCGCGATCACGCAGGCGAGCTTCATGGTCACGGGGCCGAGCGCCGCGTCGGCGGCCGAGCGCGCGCGCGCGTGCGGGCTGCCCGTCGGCCTGCACCTCGACCTGACGGAGACGCCGCCCTCGGCGCCGCCGGACCAGATCGCGTCGCTGCTCGATGCAGAGGGCGCGAAGCTCGGCAAGCACGGCCTGCGCGAGGCCCTCGCCGCAGGCCGCGTCGAGCGCGCGCACGTCGAGCGCGAGGCGCGAGCGCAGCTCACCGCCTTCGCGCGCGCGTTCGGCGCGCCGCCCGATCACGTCGACGGCCACCAGCACGTGCACGCCGTCCCCGCGCTCGCCGAGCTCCTCGCGCCGGTGCTCGCCGAGGCGGGCGTGAAGAGCACGCGCATCCCGGAGCAACGCGAGGTGCGCGTCGAGGACCCGGACAAGGCGCGCTTCTACCGGAGCGTCGCGGACGACGGCGCGCGCGCGCGGGCCATCTTCGCGCGCGCGGGCGTCGGCTCGACGGAGGCCTTCGTCGGCCTCGACCTGATGGGCGCGGCCGCGAGCCCGGAGCGCCTGCGCGACGCGGTCGCCGCGTGCGCAGGCGCCGCGTCGGTCGAGCTGATGTGCCACCCCGGCTACGTGGGCGTCTCCTGGGACGACTTCAACCGCTCGCCCGAGCGCGAGCACGAGCTCGCCGTGCTGCTCGCGCACCCGTTCGCGCCGCTCGTGGCCACCGGCGCGGTGCGCCTCGCGAGCTTCGCCACGCTGCTCGCCGAAGGCGCCCTCCGCTGAGTTGGGTGAGGGGTGCGCTCAGATCGGGATCGTCTGGCAGCCGAACTGGAGGTCGACTCCGCGCGCGATCCCGAGCTCGGGCTGCACCGCCTCGCAGGTCGAAGGACAGAGCACGACCTCGGTCGGCGCCGCCTCGTCGTCGTAGTACCAGCCCCCGCGCGCGTCGCACGCGGCCGCGTCGGCGACCTTGCCGATGCGGCTCGCGCGGCCGTCCTCGGTGACGAGCACGTTGATGCGATCGCGCTCGAAGAACATGCCCTCCGGCGGCGCAGGGATGGGGATCGCGCAGTCGATCGCGCTCGAGCGCTCGACCGCCGTCGCGACCGCGTCGAAGAACGGGCCCCACGCCGCCGGCCCGTCGCAGATGCGCGCGCGCACGCCGCCCGTCCGCGCGACGAGCGCCGTGTAGGTCGGCCCGCTCGACGGCGGCGTGCCGCCGCCCGGGTACGTACACGCGACGCTCGGGCTCGTCTCGGAGCCCCAGCCGTAGAGCCCGCTGAACACGTAGCCGTCGAACAGGCCTCCCCAGCGCGGGTGGAGGATCCCCTCCGGCAGCGTCCTCGAGCTGAACGGGTTGCTGCCGTCCGACGTGTCGCTCGTCGTCTCGAACCAGTCGGCGGTCGCCTCGGGATCGCCGCTCGCGCCGCCGGTCGGTCCCGCGACGAACCCGCTGCCGGAGCGCACGACCATCCGCGCGTTGTCGTCGGTGACGACCACGATCGTCTTGGTGGCGTCCGATCGCAAGAGATCTTGCCAGGGCGCGCTCCCGCGGTCGTCGGTGGCGAGGTAGCCCGCCGTCTGCCCGAGCGTGCCCAGAAACTGCTCGAGCGGCTGCGTACTGCGCACGTCGAGCTCCACCTGGAAGAACCGCGGCGCCCGATCCGCGCAGCCCGGCCCGGCGAGCGGCTCGGGGATGCACACGCGGTAACGCGCGCTCCCCGCGTGCGTGCCGAGGCCCTCGCCCCGCAGGCTCAGGACGATCACGCGGTAGTCGAGGTCGCGCGCGGCGATGAGATCCGCGAAGGCGTTGAGCCCGGCGTTCACCTGCTCGATCGCCGGCTGCATGCTGGTGGAGTTGTCGACCATCCAGAGGATGTCGACCGGCGAGCGGACCACCTCGGCGCGGACCGTCGCCGACGCGCACGCGGCGTCGGGGTCGAGCGTGCCCGCGTCGCGCGGGCCCGCGTCTTCGGGCGCCGCGTCGCGACCGCCGTCACTGCCCGCGTCGACGCCCGCGTCGGGGAGCGCGGCGTCGAGGGGTCCCGGCGGGGTGCGGTGGACGCACCCCGCGATCACGAGCGCCAGGAGCGCGTGCCGCATGCGCCCACAGGATAGCGCACGCGCCACGCGCCCGCCGTGACGGCGCCGTGCCGGACACACGGCGCCGCCCTCACGCGGCGCGCGCCCGACGCCGCCGGACGAGCGGCAGGGCGAGCGCGAGCGCCGCCAGCGCGGGGATCGCGCGCCCGCGCGCCGCGCCGGCGCGGCAGGCGCAGCCCGCCTCCTCGACCCCGCCGCCGCTCCCCGCGTCGGTCGAGCCGGCGCCGCCCTCGAGCCCCGCGCCGCCGTCGACCGCGGAGCCGCCCGCGTCTGCGAGCGAGGCGCCGCCGTCCGCGCCCTCCCCCGCGTCGAGCTCGATCCCGGCGTCCGGGCTCGCGGCGCCCGCGTCGTCCACCCCCGCGTCGGGCTCGCCGCCCGCGTCCGCGGTGCCCGCGTCGGCCACGCCGGCGTCCATCCCGATCGCCGTCTCGCAGCCGTTGGCCGGGTCGTCGTCGGCGTCGCGGAACCCGGGCGCGCACGACGCGATGCCGCAGCGCCCGGCGGCGCACACCCCGGTCGCGTTGGCGGGCGCGCACGCGGCGCCGCATGCGCCGCAGTGGTCGATGTCCGTCGCGAGGTCTTGCCCCGGGTTCGGGTGGTCCGGGCACGTGTCGAGCGTGTCGACGGTGCCGTCGCCGTCGGTGTCGACGTCGTACAGCGTCCGCACCGTGTTCGAGTCGTCCGCGCGCGGCGTCGTCCCGGCGCGGTACCGGATCGTCGCGACGTTCTCGTAGGTGCCGAGCGCGCCGAAGCGCACGGTCACGCTCACCGTCCCGAAGTCGCTCGCGCCCACGTTGCCGATCGTCCAGCGCACGACGCCGCCGCTCTCGACGCCGCCGCCCGTCGCGGAGACGAACGTCGCGCCCGCCGGGATCGGGTCCTCGAGCACGGCGTGGTGGGCCGTCCCGATCGACGCGTTGAAGTAGAGCAGCGTGTAGGTGACCTCGTCGCTCGTGGTGACCGCCGGCGCCGTCTTCATCACGGAGAGGCGCGCCGCGCCCGCCTCGATGGTGCACGGCGCCTCGAAGAGCGACTGCAGGAACAGCCGCGTCCCCTGCGTCGCCGGGTTCGTCGAGATCGGCAGGCGCGTCGTGTACTCGTGGCCGCCCAGGTAGCTCACCTTGCCGCGCCGGCCGCACGTGAGGTCCTGCGGCGGGCAGGCCCCGTCGAGGTAGCCGGTCATCCACACGTCCTGCACGCCCTCGGGGGTGCCCGCGCGGGTCAGCATCACGATGTCGCTCGCGAGGTAGGTCCCGCCGCGCACGCACGGCGCGGGCAGCGGATCGCGGCACGGGGAGTACGCGCGCTCGCTCCCGCCGACGAGGCTGAACGTGCCGTCGATCTGCGCGAAGGGCTCGTCCTGGTGCAGGTAGTCGACGGCGCCGTTGAAGTTGTCGATGAGGAACCCGTACGGCGTGAGGAAGTGACCGTAGGTCGGCTCGTTCTCGAACGCGTTCACCGCCTGACACTCGGCGAAGAAGTGCGTCGGGTGGTTCAAGAAGCTCCGCACCTCCGCGACGACCTCGGGGTTCCGCAGCGCGTCGCGCACGTCCCAGTGCATCGACATCAGCTGGCAGTAGGCGGGGTTCCCGGCGGCGTCGAAGAGCGCTCCGTCCGCGTGGTTCGTCGTCGTCGGCCCGCTGACCTCGGCGACGCTCAGGAGATCGGGGCTCGTCGCCGGCCACGAGGCGTTCCCCTCGGAGTCCGGGATCCCCGCGGCGAGCAGGTAGCGGCGCGCGATGTCCTCGTTCCCGTCGGCGAAGATGGCGATGGTCGGCGCGGCGACCAGGACGCGGGCGACGTCGGCGCTGAAGTCCGCCGTCGCCTCGTGCACCGTCGTCGTGTTGGACATCTGCCACGCGTCGATGATCGGCAGCGCGGTCGTCGCGTCGGCGGCGTGGATCACGAACGGACCGGCGCGGTATCCGTGCATGGAGATCACCGCGCCCGTCCGGTGGTCGAGCGCGGACGCGAAGAAGTCCACGTCGGAGTGCGCCTTGCCGGGCAGGATGCACCAGCGGACCGGGATCCCCGCCTGGAGCAGCCGATAGAGCAGCCCGAACGCGCGCAGCGTCCCCGCGTCCTGGTAGGTCGTGTCCATCGGGAGGATCAGGCTCCCCGCCGGAAAGTCGTCGGCGCGCGCCGAGGGCGCGGCGACGAGGAGCGACAGGGCGAGCGCGGGTACGAGAGCGCATGACAGACGAGACATCGGCAGGACCTCCGCTCGCGTCAGTATACGTGAAACATCGACACGAATACTGGATCGAGATCACAGCCCGAGCGCCCGCTGCAGCGCCTCGAAGTCCTCGCGCAGGACGAGCCCGCCGCGCGCCCGTAGGACGTTCTGCGGAGACGCGAGCAGGTAGTCCGCGACGGCGACCTGCAGGGCCGTCCAGCCCTCGCGCGGGAGCGCCGGGAGATCCTCGCGGCGCACGTCGGGCCCGTAGAGCCGGCGGATCGTCTTGGCCTCCGGGAGGCGCGACGGGTAGAGCGCGCACGCGCGCTGCAGCTCGCGGATGCGATCCGCGCGCGGGACGATCGCCCCGATGGTCGGGTCGAGCAGCCACGCCTCCCCCGCGACCGCGAGCGCGGTCACGTCGGGCCGGAGCTTCGCGAACACCCGGTCCGCCTCGCGCAGGCTCTCGGCGAACGCGCGCAACGAGAGCACGGTGTCGGCCGGGATGTGCAGGTCGTAGACCGACATCCCGGGCGCGAGCGCGAGCGTCCACTCGCCCTCGAGCGGGGCCGCGGGGCCACGGACCTCGCCCGCCGCGAGGTCCACCTCGCGCCCGTCGCCGGTGCGCGCGGCGAGCGCGCGCGTGCGCGCGTGCCGGTAGAGGTGGAGGTCGGCCCCGAGCGGCACCACGCGCGTCTGGAACGCCCCGATCCGAAGGAGCTCGCCCCGCAAGTACTCTTGCGACCACGCGAGGATCTCGGCGGTCACGCCGTGGAGGCCGATCTGGCGGTGGAAGTGCTGCGCCCACACCGCGAGGTCGCGCAGGGTGCGGCGCGTGATCTCCGGATCGATGCCGAGCGCGGCGTGGCGCACCTCGCAGCTCGGGACCTGCAAGAGGAGCAGGAGCAGGTACGCGGCGCGGGCGTCGCCGCCGAGCTCGGCGGCGAGGCGCTCGGCGAGCGGCCCGGGCGCCGCCCCACCCTCGAGCGCCGCGCGCGCCTCCCGGATCGAGCCCACGCGCGCCGCGTCCTGCTCGAGGCGCGAGGCGAGCGCGCTCAGCGCGTCGAGCGTCTCCTTGGGCAAGCCGACGCGAGCGCCGGGGGCGACGGCGGAGTGGAGGCTGTCCTGCCACTCGGGCATCGCCTCGAGCTCCTCGCGCAGGACGAACCCGCCGCGCGGCGTGAGCGCCCGCTCGGGCGAGGCCAGCAAGGCGGCGATCGTGCGCCGGAACGGGTCGAGCGAGTCGGGCGGGATCGTCGCGAGGTCCGCGCGCGTCGCGTCGGGCCCGAAGAGGCGGCGGATCGTCTGCGCCTCGGTCGGCGTGTCGGTCGGGAAGAGCCGCACCGCGCGCTGGACGTCGTGGACGCCGGGCGCGTCCGGCACGAGCGCGAGCACCTGCGGATCGAGGCGCCACGAGCGCCCCATGAGGCCGACCGGGTCGGTCTCCGGCGCGAGCCGCGCGAAGAGCTCCCACGCCTCGCGCGTGCTGCGCGCGATCTCGCGCAGGCTCACGAACGTCATCGGCCCCCGCATCCACATCTCGAGCACCGGCGCGCCGAGCTCGAGCGCGAGCTGCCAGGTGCGCGCGTCGAGCGCGGGCGCGGGCTCGTCGCCGGTCACGCCGGTCGCGAGATCGATCGGGCGCGCGAGCTCGCTCCCGTCGTCGGTGATCGCCAAGAGCGAGCGGTCGCGGCGATGACGGAACACGGCGAGGGGCGCGTCGAACGGCCGCAGCTCGAACTGGAGCGGGCCGATCGCGAAGAGATCACCCCGCAACGAACGTTGCATCCACGCGAGCAGCTCGACGGTGAGCCCGCGCGTCCCGGCGACGGCGTGGAGGTGATTCGCCCAGAGCGCGAGCTCGCCGATCGTGTCGCGCACGATGGCCTCGTCGACCCCGCGGGCCGCGTGCCGCGCCTCCGCCGCGGGGACCTGACCGAGCGCGAGGAGCAGGAGCATGGTGCGCGCGTCGTCGCGCCCGAGGCGCGCGTCCAGATCGGCGTCGCGGATCGCCCCGATGGCGACGCTGGGAGGCGCGGTGCCGAGCTGACCGCCGAGCTCCTTGTGGAGCGCGGAGAGCGCCGCGTCCGCGCGGACGCGATCAGCGAGCGCCGCGACGGCCTGCGCGACCGCGGGCGCGAGGCCGAGGCGTGCGCCGACGCCGACCGCGCGGGTGAGCTCGTCGATCGGCGCCACGGGCGCCGGCAGGAGGCTCGGCCGGCCATACGGCGCGATCTCCTCGACGAGGGCGTGGTACGCGGCGCGCTCGACGTGGTTCGAGTGGACGTGCTCGACGAGCTCGCGCGCGCGAGAGGCGAGCCGCTCGCGCAGGTCGCCCGAGGCGAGCAGCGCGCGCGCCCAGTGCACGAGCTCGTCGGGGTGGTCGTAGAGCAGGCCGGTCGAGCCGTGCGCGACGAGCGACTCGTTGCCCGCGTTGCGCCGCGCCACGATCGGTGTGCGCAGGCACATCGCCTCGAGCAGCACGCCGCACATCCCCTCCGACAGCGACGTGTTGAGGACGACGTCGGCCTCGTCGATCGCGGCGAGCATCCGCGCGCGCGGGAGCGCGTCGACGAAGTGGACGCCCGGCCGCGAGCGCAGGATCGGGAGCGCGGCCTCGACGTAGTCGGGCTCGAGCCGCGCGCCGGCGATCGCGAGGTGCACGCGCGGGTCCCGGGCGTGCCACGCGGAGACGGCGTCGACGACGTGCAGAGGATCCTTGACGCGCCGGATGCCGGTCGGGAGCAGGAGCAGGACGTCGTCGGGGCGCAGGCCGAGCTCGGCGCGCAGCGAGAAGCCCGGCTCGGTGAGCGGCGCCTCGACCGCCTGCGGGATGCGCTCGACGCGCCCCGCGACGTGCGGCCACATCCACTCGGCGCGCGCGATGTTCTCCGGGCTGAAGCCGATGAGCTTGGCCGCGCCGCCGACCGCGCGAGCCATCTCCTTGGCCTGGAGCTCGTGGACGGGCTCGTAGAGATCGGTCCCGCCGAAGACGAGCGCGTACGGGACGCCGAGGCCGCGCAGGAACGGGCCGCCGAGCAGGGCGTGCAGGCCCACGGCGACGTCGACGCCTCGGTCCTCGACCAGCGCGCGCAGATCCCTGGGCCGCGTGCCGAGCGAGTCGACGAGGTGGACCTGGTGCTCCGGCGACAGGTGCGAGGCGATGCGGCGCGCGGTGACGGCGTTGCCCGTGGCGTCCGCGAGCGCGGCCAGGACGAGGACGTTCATGGCGCGGTGGTACCACGGGGTCGCGGCCGCCGGATCGACGAGGCGCGGAGGCGTCGGCAACGGCCCGGGAAGCTGCTATCCCGCGGGCGTGGACGACGCGCTGGACCTGCTCCTTCACGACGCGCGGGTGGTGACCTGCGACGGGCCGGACGGCGCGCCGCTCGGCGTCGTCGAGCGCGGCGCGGTCGGCGTACGGGGGGGACGCGTCGCGTGGATCGGCCCCGCCGCAGAGGCGCCGCGCGCGGCGCGCAGGATCGACGCCGGCGGGCGCGTGCTGTTGCCGGGGCTCGTCGACCCGCACACCCACCTCGTCTTCGCCGGCTCGCGCGTCGACGAGCTCGCGCGGCGGCTCGGGGGCGAGGACTACCGCGCGATCGCGGCGGCCGGCGGCGGCATCGCGGCGACCGTGCGGGCGACGCGCGCCGCGAGCGACGAGGCGCTCTTCGACGCCGCCGCGGCCCGCGCCCTCGCGCTGCGCGCGCGCGGCGTGACGAGCGTCGAGATCAAGAGCGGCTACGGCCTCGAGCTCGCGCACGAGCTGCGCTCGCTCGCGGTCGCCCGACGCCTCGCGCGCGAGGGCATCGTGCGCGTGACGACCTCGCTCCTCGGCGCGCACGCGGTGCCGAAGGAGCGCGCGGGGGATCGCGCCGGCTACCTCGAGGAGGTCGCGACGCAGATGATCCCGCGCGCGATCGAGGCGGGCCTCGCGGACGCCTGCGACGTCTACCTCGACGACGGGGCGTTCAGCCGCGACGAGGCCGCGCGCGTGCTCGGCGCCGCCAAGGCCGCCGGCCTCGCGGTGCGCGCCCACGTCGGCCAGTTCGCCGACCTCGGCGGCGCGGAGCTCGCGGCGGAGCTCGGCGCGCGCAGCGCCGATCACCTCGAGCAGGTCTCCGACGCGGGGCTCCGCGCCATGGCCGCGGCCGGCGTCACCGCGGTGCTCTTGCCGGGCGCGTGGCGCACGCTGCGGCAGACGCCGCCCGACGCCGCGCGGATGCGCCGCCTCGGCGTGCGCGTCGCGGTCGGGACCGACTGCAACCCCGGCACGAGCCCCACCGTCGACCTGCCGCTGATGGCGGCGCTCGCGGCGCGCGACGCCGGGCTCGAGCTCGACGAGTGCGTGCTCGCGATCACGCGCGAGGCCGCGCGCGCCGCCGGGCTCGCCGAGGCGGGCCGCATCCGCGTGGGCTGGCCGGCGGACCTCGCCCTCTTCGAGGAGGACGACCCGCGCGCCCTCGCCTACGCGCTCGGCGGGACGATGGCGCGCGCCGTCGTGCTCGGCGGCGCCGTCGTGCTCGGCGGCCTGGTCGAGGACGAGCCCCCGCCCCGCGCCCCGCTTTGGTAGATTCCCCCGGCCGATGAAGATCGACTACGAGGCGGCGTTCGAGAAGTACAACGACCGGTACGAGCAGGCGCTCGGGCCCAAGCCGGTCGGGACGTACGCGAAGTTCGGGAAGTTCATGGTGAAGCGGCTCGACCGCGAGGAGTTCGACGAGCGCCTCGACACCTACGTGCAGCTCCACGCGGCGTGCAAGCGGATGCTCGACGGCGGCTCGACGATCAGCGACGCGCTCGTGCACGACTTCGACGAGGCCGCGGCGTGGGTCGCGGTGCAGGCGCCCGACGTCTACGCGATGTTCCGCGGCGAGATGGGCGACCCCGAGGAGGCCGCGCCGCGCACGACCGTCCCGGGGTGAGCCTCGCGCGTCACGCCCGGCCGTAGACCGGGACGACGGCGCCCGACGCGATCGCGTTCTGGGGCGAGGCGAGCTGCAAGATCACGCCCGCGAGCTCCGAGGGCTTGGGCCACGCCTTCGGGTCGGCCTTGGGCATCGCGCGCCGGTTGCCCTCGGTGTCGATGATCGAGGGCGCGATCGCGTTCACGAGGATCCCGTCGCCGGCCACCTCCGCCGCGAGCGACGCGGTCATCGACGCGACGACCGCCTTCGAGGCCGCGTACGCGACCATCCCCGCGGTCGGCACGAGCGCGGGGCGCGCGGCGACGTTCACGATCCGGCCGCCGCCGCCGGCGCGCATCCGCCGCACCGCCTCGCGCGAGGTGAGGAAGCAGGTCACCGCGTTGACGTTCATCAAGAACAGGAAGTCCTCGAGCCGCGTCTCGGTGAACGCCGCCGCGCGGAACCCCCCGGCGACGTGGATCGACGCCCAGCACGACGGCAGCTCCGCGTAGTACTTCGCGACCGTCTCCTCGACGGTGAAGTCGAGCCCGAGCCGCACGCTGACCTGCGCGTGATCCCGGAACGGGAATCCGTCGAGCTCGCGCGGCACGTAGACCGGCACGTGCACGTGCGCGCCTCGCGCGATGAGCTGGCGCACCACCTCCGCGCCGAGCGCCCCGCTGCCCCCCGTCACCACCACGTGCCGCCCGGCGAAGTCCGTCATGCGGCCGAGCGTACTCGCTCCGTCGCGCGAGCCGAAGCGCGGCGCGACGCGGGTCAGCGGCGCGTGACCCCGTACTGCTCCGCGAGGGCCTCCTCGACCCGGAACGCGAAGTGGCCGTAGCGCCGCGCGCCGTGCACGAGCGTCCCGTTCACCAGCACCGTCGGCGCGCCGAGCGGCGCGTCCGTCGGCAGCGCGTCGAGCGCGGCCTGATCGCGCGCGACCACCTCCGCGTGCGCGCCCGCGTCGAGCGCCTCGCGCAGCCGCGCGAGGTCGACGCCCCCGATCGTCGCCGCGCGCGCCTCGAGGTCCGCGCGCGCGAGGCGCCCTTGATCGGCGAAGAGCAGCGCGGCGAACCGGAAGAACGCCGCGTCGCCCGCCTGGCGGTACACCTCGTGCGCCGCCTGCGCCGCGAGCCGCGCGTGCGCGTGGTACTCGAGCGGGTGGTGGCGCCAGACGACCTGCACGCAGGCGCCGTACTCCTCGAGCAGGCGCGCCATCGTCGGCTCGAGCTGCCCGCAGTACGGGCACTCGAAGTCGCTGAACGTCTGCACGACCACGCGCGGCCGGCGCGCCCCGCGCCGCGGCGCGTCGTCGGGGACGGGCATCCCGAAGCCGCGCGTCTCCCAAGGTCGGGCGTCGTCGTCGGCCTCGCGGCACGCGCCGTCGGGCAGCGCGAAGCCGTAGCGCGGACCCCCGCAGCCCGCGGCGAGCGACGCGGCGAGCACCGCGAGCCAGAGGCCGCGCGCGCGGTGGCGATCGGCGGGCGGCGTCACGCGCCCCCGAGCAGGCGCAAGAGCTCCGCCTCGTCGATCACCGCGACGCCGAGCTGCGCCGCCTTCTCGAGCTTGCTCCCCGCCTCGTCGCCTCGGACGACGTAGTCGGTCTTCTTGCTCACCGATCCGCTCGTCTTGCCGCCCGCGCGCTTGATCCGATCCTCGGCGTCCTTGCGCTTGAGCGTCGGGAGCGTCCCCGTCAGCACGAACGTCTTGCCCGCGACGCCCGCGATCTCTTCGCGCCGCTCCACCACCGCGTCGAGCGAGACGCCGCGCTCCTTCAGCCCCGCGAGGATCGCGCGCACCCGCGGTGAGTCGAGCTCGGCGAAGATCACGTCCGCCGTCTTCTTCGCGAGCCCCTCGATCGCGCCGGTGCCCTTGTCCGGCGCGAGCGCCGCGACGGCCTCGGGATCGCCCGCGACGTAGCGGCCGGCGAGCTCGAGCAGCCGCTCCGCGGAGCCGAAGTAGGCCGCCAGATCCTCCGCCATGCGCTCGCCGAGGTGGCGGATCGACAGGCCCACGAGCACCTTCGCGAGGCCGCGCGCCTTCGCCTTCTCGAGCGCGTCGAGCACGTTCTGCCCGCTCTTGTCTCCCATCCGCTCGAGCCCCGCGAGCTGCCCGAGCGTCAGCGCGAAGAAGTGGTGCGGCTCGCTGACGAGCCCCGCCCGCGCGAGCTGCTCGACGAGCTTGTCGCCGAGCCCCTCGACGTCCATCGCCGCCCGGCTCGCGAAGTGCACGAGCCGCTCGCAGACCTTCGCGGGGCACGCCTCGTTCAGGCAGTAGAGGAAGATCCCCTCGTCGGTGACCGGGGCCTCGCACGAGGGGCACACCGCCGGCCGCGACACCGGCCGCGCGTCGGGCGGCCGCGCGTCGCGCGCGACGCCGACCACCTGCGGGATGATCTCGCCGGCCTTCTCGACGTAGACGAGATCGCCGATGCGGATGTCCTTGCGCTCGACCTCGACGAAGTTGTGGAGCGACGCGCGGGACACCGTCGTCTGCGCGAGCTCGACCGGCTCGAGGTGCGCGACCGGCGTGAGCTTGCCGCTCTTGCCGACCTGCACGCTCACCTCGAGCAGGCGCGTCGCCTTGCGCTCCGGCGGGAACTTGTAGGCGATGCCCCAGTGCGGGTGGTGCCCCGTCTCGCCGAGCCTCGCGTACCACCGGAGCTCGTCGATCTTGATGACCATCCCGTCGATGTCGAAGTCGAGCGCGCCGCGCCGCGCGCCGAACGCCTCGCAGTACGCGAGCGCCTCGGCGGCGTCGCCGACGCGCGCGAACTGGTCCTCGGGGTAGACGGGCGCGCCGCGGGCGCGCAGCCAGCCGAGGATCGCGCTCTGCGTGTCGGGCAGCGCGACGCCCTCGGTCCACGGCACGTGGTAGAGGAAGGCGCGGATGCCCGCCTCGCCGAGGCCCTCCGGGTCCTTGCGCTTCATGAGCCCCGCGCAGCCGTTGCGGGGGTTGATGATCGCGCGCTCCCCCGCGCGCTCGAGCCGCGCGTTGTGGGCACGGAACGCCGAGATGGGCCAGTAGAGCTCGCCGCGGATCTCCAGCGCGCCGGACGCGAGCCCGTCGAGCCGCCGCGGCACCGCGCCGCTCTCCTCGACCTGCCGCGTGATCACGTCGCCGCTCCGTCCGTCGCCGCGCGTGACCGCGCGCACGAGCACCCCCGCCTCGTACACGAGCGAGACGCTGATGCCGTCGATCTTCGGCTCGACCAGCAGCGGCACCCGCGCGCCCGGCGCGAGCTCGAGCTCCTTGAGGCGGCGCGCGTACCACTGCGCGAGCTGTTCGCCGAGCGGGATCGGCGCGCCGCGCGAGTCCTTGCGGTTGGGGGACAGCTTCTCGAGCGAGAGCATCGGCACGCGGTGCTCGACCGTCTCGAAGCCCTCGGTGTGATCGGCGCCGGGCGCCGCGTCGAGGCGCTCGGCCGCCGGGACGCCGAGCGTGTCGGCGAGCTCGACGTACTGGTCGTAGAGCTCGTCGAACTCCGAGTCGAGCAGCTCGGGCTCGCCGCGCCGATACGCGTCCTCGTGGTAGCGAATCCGCTCGGCGAGCCGCTCGAGCTCGCGCCTCCCATCGCCGTTGGTCGCCATGGCGGGCGAGGATACCAAGTGACAGAATGAGCGCCGTGATCGCGCGCGCCATCGTCGCCGGGGCGCTGAGCCTCGGGCTCGCGGGCGCGGCGCTCGCGCAGGAGGCGCCGCCGCCCGAGCGCCTGCGCGCCGACGCGCGCGCGGCGCTCGCCGCCGGCCGGATCGAGGACGCCTACGGGCTCATGCGCGGCGCGGCCGAGCGCTCCCGCGCCGCGAGCGACTGGCGCGAGCTCGCCGAGATCGCGGACCGCCTGCGCCTCGACGAGCTCGCGCTGTCCGCGTACGAGACCTACCTCGCGCGCGCGCCCGACGCGGCCGATCGCGCCGAGATCGAGGGCCGCGTGCGGGTGCTCCGGCGGATCGTCCAGGGCGGGCGCTACGCGGCGCCACCGGACGGATCGACCGTCCCCGAGCTGATCGACCTCGAGGGCCGCCCGGTCGAGCGCGCGGCGCCGCGGAACTTCCTCGTCGACTGGGACGGCCGCCCGCGCACCGCGCGCGCGTCCGGGCTGCTCACGCTCGTCGAGTGGGACGGCGCAGCGCCCGCCCCGGCGCTCGACGCCGCGCACGTGGCGCGCGAGGGCGGCCTGGGCCGCGCGCTCGCGACCCCGTGAGCGCCCGACACCACCCCACCTCCGTCGACCGCCGGCGAAGCCCGCGCCTCGAGGGCGCGTCGATTCGTCGAGCGCGCACGAGACCGACGGAGCCCTCGAGACCAGCCCGTAGCGCGGCGTAGGTCGACGGGCCCCATGGTTGGGACGCCCCCTCCCGCCGGCTCGAAGCCTGTCGATGAATCGAGCGCGCACGCGACCGATGGCGCCGGCGGAGGGGTTGGAACAACCCCTGCGCCAACTCAGCAGTGCTCGCGCAGGAAGAGCGCGGCCTCGTCGAGCCACGCGTCGCTCCCGGCGAACGGCTCCCGGCGGGAGGTCGCGAGCGAGTGATCTCCGCCCTTCACCCACACCACGCGCGCGTCGGGGACCTTCGCGAGCGCCGCGCGCAGCGCGCCCTGCCGCGCGAGCGCGTCCTTCGTGCCCTGCACGAAGAGCTGCGGCACCGGCACCGCGCCGAGGTGAGCCGCGCGGCGCTTGCCGAGCTCGGGCTTGCCCGCCGGGTGTAGCGGGAAACCGAAGTAGACACATGCCCGCGCCTCGGGCGCGCGGCCGGCCGCCGCGAGCAGCGACGCGTAGCGCCCGCCCATGCTCTTGCCCCCGATCGCGATCGCCCCGCGCCCGCGCCACCGCGACGCGACGTCGAGCATCGCGCGCCAGGTCGCGAGCAGGCGCGCGGCCGGATCCGGCCCGCGCCGGCGTCCGCTCGCCACGATCTCCTCCATGTACGGGAACTGCAAGCGGACGACGCAGACCTCGCGCTCCACCAGCCCGTCCGCGACGTGCTCCATGAACGGGCTCGTCATCGGCGCGCCCGCGCCGTGCGCGAGCACGAAGAGGGGACGACCGCGCAGCGTCCCCGTGCGCTCCCAGCGGGCGAGCCGCCCGTCGACCTCGAACGTCGGCATGGAACGCAGCATGCCCGATCGCGCGCGGCTCGTCGTATCCTCGGGCGGCATGGACGAGGATCTCGAGCGGCTGAGCGGCCGGCGCGCTCGGCGCAGGCTCTTCATCGCCCTCGGGACGATCCCGCTCCTGGCGTCGCTCGGGTTCGGCGCGTGGTTCTTCCAGCAGAAGAAGCAGGAGGCGGAGGACCGCGCGCTCGTCGATCAGGTGAGCGGCGCGGCGTTCGGCTGCGTCGCCTCCCTCCGCGGCGACGCGCCCGAGGCGTGGAGCCTCGAGCGCGCGCTCGAGCACATGTCGCAGATGGCGCGGCGCACGCGCGACCGCGAGGACCCGACGGTCCGCGAGGATCGCGACCGCTTCGCGCGCCTCGCCGCGGACGCGGCCCGCGGCTGCGAGGAGCTCGGCGCGCTGATGACGCGCGCGCAGCGCGAGCGCCCGGGCCTCTACTTCGCCGTCCCGGCCGCGCTCGCGCAGCCCGTCGATCAGGCCGACCCCGAGCGGTGGTACCGCCGCACGCTGCCCGACACGCGCCCCGCCGCGACCGAGCTCTCGCGGCAGATCCGCGCGATGGCGGAGGCGATGAACGAGCGGCGGCGCGAGCTCGCCCTGATGGCGCAGGCGCTGCCGGTCGAGGGCGAGGGCCCGAGCGAGCTCGCGCGCGTGGTCGAGCTCGCGCCGACCCCCCGCGATCGCGAGAGCCCGACGACCGAGGTGTGGCCGACGCCCGACGCCATCGTCATCCTGCGCCGCGCGAGCCTGCCCAGCGTGCCGTGCAACATGCGGTTCGTGAACCGCGCGAGCTGCTTCGCGGACTTCGTGCAGCGGGTCGCGTGGGACGGCGAGGCGAGCGAGCCCGTCGAGCTCGAGCGGCCGGCGTCGGTGCTCTACTGGAGCGCGTTCACGCCGACGTTCGACGGCGCGCTGTGGGCGGTCGGCGTCGCCGGCGCGGGCCACGGGCTCGTCGGTCGCTACGCGGCCGACGCCACGCGGCCGGACGTCGCGATGATCGAGGCCGAGGTCGACGTCTCGACGACGATCGTCGCGGTCACCGGAGGCGTCGTGGTCTTCCCGTCGGACGGCTCGGCGTGGCTCGCCGACGGCGGGCCGGGGATGCACTTCGCGCGCTCCGACGCGACGCCGCCCCCGCTCGTGCTGCGCACGCGGCACGGCGGCGCCGCGCGCGGCATCGAGGACGAGGTGCTCGGCTCGCTCTCCATCACGGGCTCCGCCGACGAGGGCTTCACCTCGCGGCTCTCGCCCGCCGACGGCGCGGGCGACGTCCTGCACCGCCTGATCGACGCGCGCTCGCGCGTGCGCGAGATCGCCGATCTGCGCGCGCTCCGCTCGGGGCGCGCGGTCGCGCTCCTCGCGCGCGCGAGCGGCCCCGACGCGCTCGCCATCACGCCGGACTTCGGCCGCACCTGGCTCCCGGCGCGTTGAGCCTTCAACAACCCGGCGCGGAGGGGATCGCGCGACACCGCGCGTGGGCGGCCTCGTCGATGCGCCGCCGCAGCTCGTCCGGGACGAAGCCGCGCACCACGGCGCCGCCCTCCACCGTCACCACCGGCACCGTGCGCCGCGGCTCGAGCTGGGCGTGGGCGGCCGCCGCCCCGGGATCGCGCTCCACGTCGCGATCGACGAACGGGATGCCGCGCGCGCGCAGCCAGTCGCGGACGTGGGCGCAGTGCGGGCACCAGCGCGTCGAGTAGAGCGTGACGCCGACGTGGGCGCGCGCGGACGGCGTCGCGGCGGGGACGGCGGGCGGGCCGCACGCCGCGAGCCACGCGACGGCGGCGAGCGCGGCTAGCCACCGCACGCGGGCCGCGCGGCGGGGGCGCGGCCGGCGAGCCGGCGGTGGGTGAAGCGCGCGCATCAGCGGACCATACGTGGTATCGCTCGACGGCTGGATGTCCATTCGGTGCCCGAGCTGCGGGGAGGACAACCGCGACGAGGCGCGCTTCTGCAGCCGCTGCGGGTCCGGCCTCGAGGCGCGGCCCGGCGCCGATCCGTTGCTCGGGCAGCTGGTCCAGCAGCGCTACCGCATCGTCGACACGATCGGCGAGGGCGGCATGGGCCGCGTCTACCTCGCCGAGCAGCAGATGGGCACGGCGACGCGGCGCGTGGCGCTCAAGGTCCTGCACCCCAAGCTCGGCCGCGAGGAGCGCGTGCGCAAGCGCTTCTACCGGGAGTGCGAGGTCGTCATCCAGCTCACGCACCCCAACACGATCCAGTTCTTCGACTTCGGCGAGCTCCGCGACGGGCGCCTCTTCATCGTGATGGAGTACGCCGAGGGCCCCACCCTCGCCGACGTGCTCGCCGCCGGGGCGCTGCCGATCGAGCGCGCCGACCACATCTTCGAGCAGATCGCGGGCTCGCTGCACGAGGCGCACGAGAAGGGCGTCGTCCACCGCGACCTCAAGCCCGACAACATCATCCTCACGAGCCGCGGCGGCGTGGACGACTTCGTCAAGGTCTGCGACTTCGGCATCGCGCAGCGCCGCGGCGAGGGCCCCGAGATCACGCTCGAGGGCACGATCATCGGGACGCCGCAGTACATGAGCCCCGAGCAGCTGAGCGGCGCCGAGGTCGACGCGCGCAGCGACATCTACAGCCTGGGCCTCGTCCTGTTCGAGATGGTGGCCGGCACGCGGCCGTTCCACGCAGACACCCCGCTCCAGTGGGCGACGCTCCACACGACGGCGGCCCCCCCCTCGCTCGAGCTCTACCCGGCCGCGCGGGGGCTCGCCCCTCACCGCAAGGACGCGATCTACGCGGCCCTCGCGAAGTCCCCGCGCGACCGGCCGCAGACCGCGCGCGAGCTCGCCTCGCGCTTCCTCGGGCGCGAGGTCGGGCGCATCACGACGCCGCAGTCCGAGCGCCCGCCGCACGTCGATCCCGTCGCGCCGACGGTGCCGTCCGGCGCCTACGAGCCCGCGGGCGTGCGCCCGCTCTGGCGCGTGCTCGCGGCGCTCCTCTTCGTCGTCGGGCTCGCCGGGCTCGGGGCCGCGGGCTACCTCCAGCGCGAGCGCGTCGCCGCCTGGCTCGTGCCGCCGCCGCCGCCCGAGCCGCTGCCGACGGACTGGCTGCGCATCGTCCACTTCGAGCGCAGCGTCGAGAACGCCGCGAACGCGCTCGGCCCGCCCGACGGGCGCTTCGCGACGCTGCCGCCGCAGGGCACGCTCGTCCTCGAGCTGCGCGCGGGGGTGCGGATCGCGTCGAACGGCACCGGCGCGCCGGACGTCGCCATCGTGATCGACGAGGCGCGCTCCGGCCCGTACCGCCTCGACGTCGGCGTCGATCGCAACCAGTACACGACCGTCGGCTGGGACCTGGTCGGGACCCTCGAGCTCGACGTCGACCAGTACGCGATCGCGCGCGTCCGCTACATCCGCTTGAAGAACCGCGGCGAGCTGAACGTATACGTCGACGCGGTCGGCACCTACCGGACCGTCCGCGTGGAGTGAGCCCTCGCACCCCTATGGTGGCGGCTCGAGGACTGGTATGAATCTCCCTCGCCGAGGAGGTAGCCCTTTGACTCGTGCCGCCCGTTGGGATCTCGCCCGCCTGATCCACCCGTTCTCGCCGTCGGATTTCTTCGCGTCGCGCTTCGAGAGCGCGATGCTGCACGTACCGCGCGAGGATCGCTCGTACTACGAGTCGCTCTTGTCGATGGACGAGATCGATCGCGTGCTCACCACGCTGCACCTGAACCACCCGTCGGTGCACATGGTGAACGCGGCCAAGCCCGAGCTGACGACGAACGACTACTGCTACCCCTCGGGCCTGATCGACGCGGCCCGGCTCTACCAGGAGTACGAGCAGGGCGGCACCATCGTGCTCAACCAGCTCGAGGGCTCGCTGCCGACCCTGATGAGCCTGTGCCGCTCGATGGAGGCGGAGTTCTCGAGCCGCTTCCAGTGCAACATCTACGTCACCCCGCCCAACGCGCAGGGCCTCAAGTCGCACTACGACTCGCACTGCGTGTTCGTCCTGCAGATCGCGGGCGAGAAGCGCTGGGTCACGTACGACGCCCCGGTCGAGCGCCCGCTCCGCGGCCAGGAGTTCACGCCCGACAAATACCAGGCGGGCGAGAAGTCCTCGGAGTTCGTCCTTCACCCCGGCGACATGGTCTACGTGCCGCGCGGCCTCATGCACGACGCGGTCAGCACCGACGCGCCGAGCTGCCACATCACGCTCGGCGTGCTGCCCAACAGCTGGACGGACCTCCTGCTCGAGGCGATCGCGCGCGTCGGGCTCGTGGACCCTGAGCTGCGCCGCTCGCTCCCCGTCGGCTTCGCGTCACAGGGCTTCGACCGCACCAAGGCGCGCGCGTTCTTCCGCGAGCTGCTCGGCCGCGCCGCCGAGCAGGCGGACTTCGACGCCGCGCTCGACCACTTCGCGGAGGACCTCGTCAGCACGCGCCACGCGCTCGTCTACGGCCAGATGAGGCAGATCGAGCGGCTCGCCTCGCTCACCGTCGACGACCGCGCCGCGCCCCGCCCGAGCCTGCTCTTCCACCTCGAGAAGGACGAAGAGCGCGTGCGCGTGATGGCCTACGGCGGCGCGATCTCGCTCCCGATCCACGCGGCGGAGTCGCTCGAGCACGCGCTGACCGCGGACGAGTATCGGATCGGCGATCTCCCGGGTGAGCTCGACGACCCGGGCAAGCTCGTGCTGATCAGGAAGCTCGTGCGCGAGGGCTTGGTCGAGGTGCTTTGATCACGGGGTGGCGGCTCCAGCTCGCGGTCGTGCTGGCCGCGGGGATCGTCTGGTCCGTCCACCCTCGAAACGACGCGGCGGGCCTCGTCGGCGCCTACGCGCTCGCGTGGCTCCTCCTCGGTGTCGCGCGGGCGCTCCGTCCGTCGCTGTTCGAGCTGCGCCTCGAGCGATCGCAAGGTGTCTTGCTGGTGCTCGCGCTCGCCCTGCCGCCCGTCGCGCGCGCGACGGAGCTCGCCCGCGGCTTCCTCGAGGCGGAGCGGCTCGACTCGATCGTGCACCAGACCGAGGCGCGCCGCCGGCTCGAGCGGACGCCGTCGATCTTCCCCGCGCTGGTGTCCGCGGACCGCCCGCAGACCCTCTACGTCCACGCGCCGGACGCGCGCGAGGTCTCGCTGCGCGTCGCCGGCGGCGAGCTCGCCGCGAGCGCCCTCGGTCACGGCGTCTTCCGCCTCGAGCTCGACCCGCGCGCGCTCTCGCTGCCGGAGCGGGCGGGCACCCTCGAGGCCGCGCTCGTCACCGACGGCGCCGTCCACGCGCGCGAGCTGCGCTTCGAGCGCCGCCTCCCCCACCCGCGCTGGCTGCGCCCCTCGCCCGATCGCACGCGCGTGATCACGACGAGCGAGGAGACCGACGAGGTCCTGATCGTCGATCGCGACGGTCGGCTCGAGCGCCACCCCGTCGGCGACGGGCCGGTCGACGCGTGGTTCGTCGAGGGCGGCGCGAGCTGGGTCGTCGCGCACCGCTACGAGGACGAGCTGCGCTTCGGCGGCGCGCGCGCGGGCCGCGTCACGGTGGGCCCGCTCGCGGAGCGGCTCGCCGCGGACGGGGAGCTCGTCGCGCTCGTGCGCGGCGGCGCCCGGCCCGAGCTCGTCCTGCTCCACGAGCGCCGCGTGCGCGCGCGCGTCCCGCTCGCTTACCGGCCGGACTGGGTCGCGCTCACCGACGCGCACGTCGTCGTCTCGAGCCGCCGCCCCGCCGCGCTCCACCGTCTCACGCGCGACGGAGCACCGGCCGGCGAGCCGCTCGCGCTCGGGCGGCCCGCGGTCACGATGACCTCCGATGGCGCCCGCCTGATCGTCGCGGTCACCGATCTGCGCACCGACGGGGCCCCGCACCTCGGCAACCACTTCGTGCGCGACCAGCTCGTGACCGTCGACGTCGCCGCGTGGCGCGTCGTCGACGCCCTGCTCACCGCGGACCGCACGCCGCGCCAGCGCGCGCCCGGCGACGTCGACGCAGGCGCGAGCCCGATGGGCATCGACGTCGCGCCCGATGGCGCGCGCTGGGTCGCGTTCGCGGGGACCGACGACGTGGCGCGCTTCGGCGGCGGCGCCGACGTGCGCCGCTTCGCCCTCGGCGAGCACCCGCTCGCCGCGCCCGTCTCGGTCGTGGCGCTGGCGGGGGGCCGCGTCGCCGTCAGCTCGGCTTGCCATGGTACGGTCGGCATCCTCACGCGCACCGGCGAGCCCTACGCGCTCGCGCGCTTCGCCCCGGCCGACGACGAGCTCCTGCGCGAAGACCCGCTCGCGCTCCAGGCGCGCCTCGGCGAGCGGGGCTTCTACGAGGCGACGCGCTCGGGCGTGAGCTGCCAGTCCTGCCACCTGCACGAGGGCTCCGACGAGGCGCTGCACAACATCGGCGACAAGACCCACGTCGCCACCCTCGACACGCGCGGCCTCTACGGCACGCCGCCGTACCTGCGCGACGGAGGCTACCCGTTCCTCGGGAGCCTCGACGAGCTCGCGCGGACGCTCTACCGCGGCTACCTCCGCCGGCAGGGGGGCCGCCGCATCTCGCTCGACCGCTACCTCGCCTCGCTCCCGCGCCCCACCCCGCCGCGCCAGCTCGAGGGCCGCGACGCGGCGCGCGAGCGCCGCGGCCTCGACGCGTTCGTGCGCGCGCGCTGCCCGACCTGCCACGCGCCGCCCGCGTTCACGAACCTCGGCCAGCACCCGGTCGCCACGCTCTTCCCGCGCCACGTCGGCGCGCACGGCGGCCACGAGCTCGACACGCCGAGCCTGCTCGGGCTGGCACAGAGCGCGCCCTACCTCGTCGACGGACGCGCGGCGACGCTCGACGCGATCTTCACGGACCACGATCCGCACGGTCGCCACGGCCACCACCGCGCGCTCTCCGACGCCGAGCGCGCGGACCTCGTGCACTTCCTGGAGGGCCTGTGACCGCGCGCGCCCTGCCGCTCGCGCCCTACGCGCTCGCGGCCCTCGCCGCCGCGGCGGTGATCGCCCTCGGGGTGGGGCAGCCGTGGGACGTCGAGCGCGACCTCGTGTGGATCCGCGGCACCGCGTGGTGCGCGCTGGTCGCGCTCGGCCTCGCGCTGTGCGCCAGCCCCGTCGGCGCCGTGCTGGTGCGCCTCGGCCGGGCGAGCCCTCGCGCGGTGACCGCCGCGCGGCGCGCGCTGGGCATCAGCGCGGGCGCGCTCGCGACGCTGCACGCGGGGCTCGCGCTCGCGACGTGGCTCTCCGACGCGTGGCACCTCGCGCTCGAGCTCGCGTGGGTGCGCAGCGGCGTGCTCGCGTGGGCGATCCTCGCCGCCCTGTGGCTGACCAGCTTCCCACGCGTCGTCGCCGCGCTGCGGGTGACGCTCTGGAAGCCGCTCCACCGCCTCGCGTACGTCGCGTTCGCGCTCGCGGTGCACCACGCGCTGCTGAGCCCGCTCGCGCCGCGCGCGCCCGTGCTGTCGCTCGCGGCGCTCGTCGCCGCGCTCGGCGTCCTGCGCCTGGTACGTCCGCGCGCGCGTCCCGGGTGAGGTGCGGCGCGGTGGTCGAGGGGTGGGAGGTCGATCGAGGGCGATGGCGATCGCGCGTGGTGGTCGTGGTGGTGGGTGAGCTCGAGTGGCTCGGCTCGGGTGCCTCGTCGCACCCCATCGCGGGGTCGGGGCAGCCCCTTACGGCGTCGGGGAACTCCGTCTGCTACGGGAGCGCCAGAGGGCGGATGGAGGCGTGGGGCCAGAGCGCGGGGAGACGCGACGGGCGGAGCGCCGAGGGCGCGGCGCGCGGGCGTCACGCGCGGGGGTGGGCGCGGTGACGGAGACCGACCCAGAGGTCGTCGCCGGCCGCTACCGCCTCGAGGCCAAGCTCGGCGAGGGCGGGATGGCCGAGGTGTGGCGCGCGCGCGACCTCGCCCTCCAGCGGGCGGTCGCGCTCAAGCGCCTCACCACGCGCCTCGACACGGAGAGCGCGGCGGCGTCCATCGCGCGCTTCCGCCGCGAGGCCGCGCTCGTCGCGAGCGTGCGCCACCCGAACGTCGTCGAGGTGCTCGACTTCGGCACGGACGAGGGCGAGCGGCCCTTCATCGTGCTCGAGCTGCTCGAGGGAGAGCCCCTCGAGCGGCGCCTCGGTCGCGCGCCCGCGCTCGGCCTCGACGAGGTGATCGCGATCGCGGCGCAGATCCTCGACGGGCTCGAGGCGGTGCACGCCGCCGGGATCGTCCACCGCGACCTCAAGCCCGCCAACGTCTTTCTCGTCCCACACGAGGCCGGCGTGCGCGCGAAGCTGCTCGACTTCGGCGTCTCGCGCGCGACGGCCGACGCCGGCGGCCGGCGCTCGGTGCTGACGACCACGCAGGGGCGCGTGATCGGCACGCCGGAGTACATGTCGCCGGAGCAGGCGCGCGGGTGGAGCGACGTCGACGCGCGCGCGGACCTCTACTCGGTCGGCGCGATCCTCTACGAGATCCTGACCGGCACCCTGCCCTACGACGCGGAGGGCTTCGGCGACCTCATCGTCGCCATCGCGCTCGGCGGCGCCCCGCGGGTGTGTGCGCTGCGCCCCGAGCTCGGGGAGCCGCTCTCGGACGTCATCGCGCGCGCGATGGCGGTCGATCGCGCCGAGCGCTTCCCGAGCGCCGCCGCGATGCGCGACGCGCTGCGCGCGGCCGTCTCCGGGGCAGACGCGGGAACGCTCCCGGCGACGCCGCCGCGCCGGCTGCTCCTCGAGGCCAGCCCCGCGTCGAGCTCCGGTTCGGGCCCTCTGTCGAGCTTCCTGACGCTCCCGCGGACGCCCGCCGTACCGCCGGTTCCGTCCATGCCGGCGCCGCCGCGGCGCGCGAGGCGATGGCGAGCCGCGGCCGCGCTCTTCGCCCTCGCCGCCGTCGCCGGAGCGCTCGCCGCGTATCTCCTCACCGCGTCACCGTCCGCCGAGGCGCCGGCGACGGCGGCCGCGCGCCGTGCGCCGGCCGCAGCGACGCCGCTCGACGAGGCGCGCGCGGGCAGCCAGGCGGGCGTGCGCGACCCCGACGCTCGGCGCCCGCACGCGCCCGCCCGCATCGAGGGTGGACCGCGCGAGAGCGCCACCGCGAGCTCGCGAGCCTCGTCACCCGCGGGCGCGCGCCCCTCCGAGGCCGAGACCATCGAGATCACGCTCGTCGCCCTCCCCCGCGACGCGGTCGTGCGCGTCGATGGAGAGCGCGCACAGGTCAGGCAGGGTCGCCTGGAGCTCCCGCGCGACGGCGCCGCGCACACCCTGCGCGTCGACTGGCCTGGCGGCCGCTTCACGCGCCGCATCGATGCGGACCGCGACACGCTCCTCCGCATCCCGGCGCGCGCGCGGCGCACCACGCCGGGGATCTTCCGCGAGCTCGACTAGGCTAGAGCACCGATCCGTTTGGAGCGCTGAGAAGTCTCGGAGCGCAACGGGTCGCTCTAGTCGTCGAGGGACGATCCTCGTCATTCGTCATTCTCGCCAGGCCGTTTCATTCGACGCGCCCAGAATGACGAAATGAAGAGGATCGTCCCCTCGATGCTCCCAGCGTCCTCCGTTCGACGCGACCGCGAGCGCGGGGTAGAAGCCCCGAGGTCCCCATGGAGCCCACCCTCAGCGTCGTCGTCCCGTTCCTCGACGAGGCCGGATCGCTCGCGGAGCTGCACGCGCGCTTGACGCGCGTGCTCGAGGCGCACGGCGAGCCGTTCGAGATCGTGTTCGTCGACGACGGCTCGACCGACGGCGGCGCGGCGATCGTGGAGGACCTCGCCGCGGACGATCCCGCGGTCGGGCTCGTCCGACTGCGCCGCAACTTCGGCAAGTCCGCCGCGCTCGACGCGGGGTTCCGGCGCGCGAGAGGGCGCGTCGTCCTCACGATGGACGCGGATCTCCAGGACGATCCGGACGAGATCCCGAAGCTGCTCGACGCGCTCGAGACACGCGCGCTCGACGTGGTGAGCGGGCGCAAGTGGCCGCGGCGCGATCCGATCGGCAAGACGCTTCCGTCGCGGATCTTCAACCTCGTGGTGCGCCGGATGACCGGCGTGCCGCTGTCGGACTTCAACTGCGGCTTCAAGGCGTACCGCCGCGAGGCGCTCGAGGACCTCGCGCTCTACGGCGAGCTCCACCGCTACATCCCGGTGCTCGTCGACGCACGCGGCTTCGCGGTCGGCGAGGTCGACGTGCGCCACCACGCGCGCAAGCACGGGCGCTCGAAGTTCGGCGTCGAGCGGTTCGCGCGGGGCTTCTTCGATCTGTTGACCGTCATCCTCCTGACCCGCTTCGGTCGCCGGCCGCTCCACCTTTTCGGCTGGATCGGCGCGTCGCTGAGCGGGGCGGGGCTCGTGATCCTCACCTACCTGTCGGTGCTCTGGTTCCTCGGGACGCCGATCGGACACCGCCCGCTCCTCACGCTCGGCCTCTTGCTGATGGTCGTCGGCGTCCAGCTCGTCTCGACCGGCCTGCTCGGCGAGATGATCAGCGGCGCGCGCGCGCGCGAGCCGAGCTTCTCGGTGAAGCACGAGATCGTCGCCGAGGGCCGCACGCCCGAGCGGTCGCCCGCGGCGCCACGGACGCGGAGCGAGCCGCCCGCACCCGACGCCGCGCCCGCCACCCTCGAGACCGTCGAGGTGTGAGCGTCCGCGCGCCCGCCGACCCGACGCACACCGCGCCATCGTTCCCCACGACCACCACGACCCCCGCGACCCCGCGACCCCGCTCTCCTCACCCGCAGCGTGGGCTCCTACCGCGACCGCCTCCCGTCCCGCGCGGGCGCGGGGGGTGGCGCCGCGCGACATGCGCGAGGCCGGCCTCACGGCTCCTCGGTGACCACGCCCACACCGACCAGAGCGCGCGCCGCGACCGAAGACGGCCCCACCGACCCTCTCCGCCGAGACCAGCGCGCCCACGACCCACAGATGCGCGCTCGCCCCTCAACATGGAGAAGGCAAGACTTCCTGCACCCCTTCCCCAGCGTGCGCGCCGGAGCGCGGCGCCACCCCCCGCGACCGCCCCCTCGACCATCCCGCTCCTCCGCCTCTCGCCTCCGCCGCCCCGACGAGCCGCTGCGCCACTCCGACGGCAGCGCGCGCGGCGCGGCGCGCTCACGCGGCGAGCGGGAGGAGCTCGCAGGCGTCGGCCATCGCGCGCACGCTCGACCATCGGTCGTTCGGCCGCCCGACGAGCGCACGCATCACCCCCTCGGCGAGCGGCCCGGGCACGGCGGGGCGCACCTCCGCGACGTGCTCGACCGGCGCGAGCATCGCGGTGAGCACCGAGCGCACGTCGCCCGCGCGGATCGCGTGCGGCGGATTGCCCGTGAGCATCTCGTAGATCGTCGCGCCGGCGCCGTAGACGTCCGAGCGCTCCGTCGGCTCGTCGCCGAGCAACGCCTCGGGGGCCATGTAGCCGAGCGTGCCGACCACGACGTCCGGCTGCGTCACCCGGCTCTCTGGGTTGCCGAGATCGCGGCCGATGCCGAAGTCGATCAGCTTGACCCGCACCTCGTCGCCATCGAGGAGGAACACGTTCGAGGGGTTCACGTCGCGGTGCACGACGCCGAGCCCGTGCGCGCACGCGAGCGCCTCGAGGAGCTGCGCCGCGATCGGGATCACCTCCTCGAGCGGGAGCCAGAACGCGCCGCGGATGCGATCGGCGATGGTGCGCCCGCGCAGGCGCTCCATCACCAGGAACGCGCGGCCGTCGTCGAGCTCGCCCGCGTCGCGCAGCGACACGATGCTCGGGTGCCGCAGGCTGCGCGTCAGCCGCGCCTCGCGCAGCATCCGCGCGCGCTCGATCGCGCGGTGCTCCGGCTCCGGATCGAGCAGCTTCACGGCGACGTCGGCGCCCGCCTCGTCGCGCGCGGCGTACACGACCGAGGAGCCCCCTCGCCCCAGGACGTAACGCAGCTCGTAGCGCCCGGCGAGGATCGTCCCCGGACGCAGCGTGTCCCTCCCCTCGCGCTCGCGGTGGGTCATGCCGCACGAGTCAGCAACATCCGGACCGCGCGCGTCGCGCCCCCCAAACACTGGCCGGTGCGCCGCCTCGTGCACACTCGGGCACACTGGCGTGCCCGTCCGGCACGTGCCTAAGATGACGCATGCCAACCTGCCACTTCTCTTGCGTCGCCGCGCTCGCCGGTGCGGCGCTGGACGATGACCGCGTGAGCGGAAACGAGCGCGGGCGCTGACGTGTCGGAGCTGGTGATCGAAGGCTTCACCGCCGATGGGTCGCACTGCTCGTTGAGCGCGCTCGTCCCGGCGAACCTGCGCTACCTCGAGGGACACTTCGAGGGCGATCCGATCGTGCCGGGCATCGCGCAGCTCGTCGCGCTCGTCTGGGACCCGGCGCGGCGCGCGTGGCCCGACCTGCCGGCGCCGCGGGCGATCACGCGGCTGAAGTTCCTGGACGCGCTGCGCCCCGGGCACGAGGTGCGCGTCCTGCTCGAGCGCGGGCCCGGCCGCGTCGACTTCGAGATCCGGCGCGGCGACACGGTCGCGACGCGCGGCCGCCTGACCTTCTGAGCGCCGATGCGGATCCGGATCGAGAACGCGAGGATCGTGGACGGCACCGGCGCCCCCGCGTACGACGGCGCGGTCACGATCGAGGACGAGCACCTCGCGGAGGTCGGCGAGGCGAGCGCGCCCCCCGACGAGGTGCTCGACGCGCGCGGCCGGATCGTGGCGCCGGGCTTCATCGACGTTCACTCCCACTCGGGCTTCACGCTCCCCGGCCAGCCCGAGGCGGAGGCGAAGATCGCGCAGGGCGTGACGACCGAGGTGGTCTGCAACTGCGGGCTCGGTCTGCTGCCGTCGAACGAGCGCGTCGAGCGCTTCTACTCGCTGATCCAGCCCATCGTGTTCGGCGAGCCGGGCGGGCGCTGCTACGCGACCCTCGACGCTTACCGCGCGGCCCTCGAGGGGCGCGGCGTGTCTGTCAACGTCGCTTGCCTCGTCCCGCACGGCAACGTGCGCGCGGCGGTGATGGGCCTCGAGGAGCGCGCGGCGACGGCGACCGAGATCGGCCACATGCAGGCGCTCGTGACCGAGGGCATGGAGCACGGCGCGTTCGGGCTCTCGACCGGGCTCGTCTATCCGCCCGGCGCGTTCGCGCAGCGCGACGAGATCACCGAGATCGTGCGGCCGATCCGCCCGTTCGGCGGCTTCTACGCGACGCACATGCGCGACGAGGGGACGCGCGTCGTCGAGAGCGTCGAGGAGGCGCTCGCGATCGGGCGCGCCGCGGGCGTGGGCGTCCAGATCTCGCACCACAAGGCCGCGGGGCGCCTGAACTGGGGCAAGACGAAGAAGACGCTCGCGCTGCTCGACGCGGCGCGGGCAGAGGGGCTCGACGTCCACAGCGACGTGTACCCCTACACGGCGGGCTCGACGGTGCTGAGCGCGATGGTGGTGCCGCTCTGGGCGTTCCAGGGCAGCCAGGCGCAGCTCCTCGAGCGGCTGAAGGACCCACCGACGCGCGCGCGGATCATCCGCGAGAGCAAGGAGCGGCTGGTGCGCCTCGCCCCGCTCCCCACCGTGGTCGAGCGCCTCGTCCCCAAGCCGCTGCTCGTACGAGCGCTCTTGCGCGCGATGAGCAAGCTCGTCGTCATCAGCTCCACCAAGCGGCAGCACCACTACGAGGGCAAGACGCTGGACGAGATGGCGAGGATGCGCGGCCAGGATCTCTTCGAGGCGATCCTCGATCTCCTCGTCGAGGAGGAGACGGCCGTCGCCGCGATCGCGCACGTGATGGGCGAGCGCGACGTGCAGCGGGTGATGGCGCACCCCCAGACGATGATCGGCACCGACGGCTTCCCGCAGCGCGAGGGCAAGCCGCACCCGCGCACGTACGGGACCTACCCGCGCGTGCTCGAGCGCTACGTGCGCGAGCTGGGCGTGCTCACCCTCGAGCAGGCGGTCCACAAGTCGACCGGCATGGTCGCCGCCAAGCTCGGGCTGACGGATCGCGGCGTGCTGCGGCCGGGCGCGCGGGCCGACGTGGTGGTCTTCGACTTCGCGGGCCTGCGCGATCGCGCGACCTACGAGGACCCGCGGCACGGGCCCGAGGGGCTCGACCACGTCTTCGTCAACGGCGCGTGGACGTGGCGCGACGGCGCGCACACCGGCGCGCGCGCCGGGCGTGTCCTCGCGAAGCGAGCCGCCGCGTGAGCCGCGTGCTCCTCGCCGAGGGCACCTCGCGCGCGGACATCGATCGCGCGGCGCGCGCCCGCGGCTGGCCGCTTCTCAACCTCCTCCGGCGCACCGAGGGTCGCCCCCGCCAGATCGTGTTCGGCGCCGCCGAGTGGCTCCTGACCTTCGTCGAGGATCACCGCATCGCCGCGACCTACGCCATCGTGCACGCGCACGACGAGGAGTCCGTCGCGCGCGCGGTGCGCGAGGCGCTCCCGACGCTCGGGCTCGACGACGTGCTCGCGCGCGTCGCGACCGACCGGGTGCGCGCGATCTGCTGGCTCGGGGTCGTCGGCCCCGGCGCGCCGGCCAGCCCGGTCCGGGAGCTGCTCGCCGCCGCGGCGGCCTCGGCCGATCCGCGCGAGCGGGACGCCGCCGACTTCGCGTACGAGGCGCTCGGATGGCCGCGCTGAGCCTCGAGCGCCCGCGGCTCGCGCTCCACGTGCAAGCCCGCGTGCACGTCGCGGACGGTAGCCCGCACGTCGTCTTGCATGACCCGCGCACGCGCCTCGTCGCGAGGATCTCGCTCGACGACTGGCGGCTCCTGCGAGAGGCGGACGGAACGCGCGATCTCGACGCGCTCTGCCTCGCCGCGGCGCGGCTCGGGATCGACCCGAGCGAGGAGGAGCTCGTGCGGCTCTTCAGCGAGCTCGACGAGGCCGGCCTGCTCGCCGACGGGCTCGCGCCCCCGCTGCGCGAGCCGCCGGTCCCCGCCCCGGCGCCGCCCGCGCCCGAGACGCCGCTCGAGGTGCTGCCCGACTTCACCCTCACCTGCGACGGGCGCGGCGCGTGCTGCCGCTTCTACGGGAGCGTCGGCTTCGCGCCGCTCGAGGCGCTCCGCGCCCGCGTGGCCGCCGCGGAGCTCGCGCTGCCCCTCGCCGACGCCGACCTCTTCACGCCGCTCTCCGGCGCGCAGATCGACGCGCCGGACGAGCCGCGGGCCGTCGCGCTCGTCGACGGACGGTGCGCTTTCCTCGACGGGGGCGCGCGCTGCGCGCTCCACGCGCGCGGAGGCCCGTACGCCAAGCCCGCCGCGTGCCGGATCTACCCCGCGGCGTACGTGCACGACGGCGGCGCGGTGCGCGCCTCGCTCGCGCCCGAGTGCGCGTGCGTGTTCTCGAGCGTCGGCCGGCCCAGCGGCGCGGGCCTCGTCCCGGAGGGCGCCGCGACCTACGGCGCGCTCGATCCGGCGGCGGGCCTCCTCGTGGTGCCGGACCCGGTCCCGCTCTCGCTGCACCGCACCGCGCCGCGCGAGGCCCTGCGCCCGTGGAGCCGCGCCGTGCACGACGTCGCGCGCCGCGCCGATCGCGACGCGGCGGGCTGGGCGTGGGCGCTCGCGCAGGCGATCGAGGAGGCCGGCGCGCTCGTCGATCCGGACCGCGCGCCGTGCGGGCTCGAGGCCGCGCGCCCCTGGCTCGCCGCGTTCCGCGAGGCGATCACCGCGGAGGCGGACGCCCAGGACGCGCACCGTGGCGCGAGCGATCTCAGCCGCGTGGTCGCGCGCTGGGCGGCGGACGCGCTCGCCCGCGTCGATCCGCTCGCCGCGCCCGCGCAGGCGCGCGACGAGGGCTTCTACCTCGCCGCCCTCGCGTTCGGACATCGCCTCGCGATCGAGGGGCGCCCGCTCTGCGTCGGCCTGCGCGATCGCGCCACGCGCATCCTCGTCGCGCGCGCGATGGCCGCGGTGCCCGCGCCGCTCGACCCGGCCGCCGCGCACCCGCTCGCGCTCGTCGAGGCCGCCACGCGCAACCTCGGGCTCGCGGGCTACGCGCCGATCTGATCGGCGCCCCGCCGCGACGGTTCACTCCGCGCGGAGCTCCGCGCGGACGAGCGCGCGTCCGCCGGGTGGGACGTACACCGTCTCCTGATAGGACAGCCCGAGCTCGGGGTTGTGCAAGCGCACCACGCGCCGACCGGACGCGACCGGGATGCCGCGGTGGGGCGAGCTGTGCGGCATGAGCGCTCCGTCGACGTAGATGCGCGCCCACGGGCTGCTCCACACGTCGAGCAGGCCGGGCTCGCCCGCCGCCTCCGCGGGCGCCTCGCCGCGCGCCCCCGGCGGCCGCGCGCGGCCGCGTACGACCGCTGCGCCGCGCGCGCGTCCTCGTCCTTCGCATGCCGCCGGGCGCTCGGGTCGCCTGAGGCCGAGGGTCGCCGCCGCGGGCGCCTCGACGGGCTCGGCCGCCGGCTCGCCGCCGCCCGCCGCGACCGACGGCTCCGCGGTCGCTTCGTCGGCCACCTCATCGGTCGCCTCGCTCGACGCGTCGTCGCCCGCGCGCGCGGTCCGCGCCTCGGGCGGGCTCTCGGTCGCCGCCGCGAACGTCGCCGGCTGGTCCGAGGCGGTCTCCGCGCTGCCGAACACCGCGAAGGCGATCCCGCCCGCGCCGAGCACACCGAGCAAGAGCGCGACCGGCAAGACCCCGCCCCCGCGCGCCCGCGGGGGCGCCGCGCTCACGGCCGGCGTGACCGATCCCGGCGCGAGCACCGTGAGCCCGTCGGGCGAGATCGTCGCGATCAGCGTCTGCACTTTGCCCGGCTGCGACGGGCTCGACGGCTGGGTCGGCGCGTGCGCGTCGGCGCGCCCTTCACCGACGAGCGGGCGCAGCTCGCTCGGGTCGAGCACGATCTGGCTCGCGTAGCTGACCTTCACGATCGCCTTGGCGAGCTCCGCCGCGGACTCGAAGCGCGCCTCGCGATCCGGCGCGAGCAGCCGCGCCACGAGCTCGTCGACCTCCGCCGGGACCTCCGGCGCGTAGCGCGAGGGCGGCTCGTAGCCCATCGACGCGAGGGTCGCGCCCGCGCTCGCGTCGACCATCCCCTTCCACGGCCGCTGCCCGGTCAGCATCTCGTAGAGGAGCAAGCCGACCGCGAACAGATCGCAGCGCGGGTCGAGCGGGTCGCCGCGCAGCTGCTCGGGCGCCATGTACATCGGCTTGCCGGCGACGAGGCTCGCGCGCTCCTCCTGCACGGCGACCGCCGCGATCCCGAAGTCGACGAGCTTCACGACGCCCTGCCGCGACACGAGCACGTTCGCCGGGCTCACGTCGCGGTGGATGATCCCGACCGGCTCGCCCTCGGCGCCCTCGAGGTGGTGCGCGCTGTCGAGCGCGCGCGTCACGTCGAGCGCGACCTGCAGCGTCTGCGCGAGCGTCGGCCTCTTCCCATTCGCGGCCAGCCCGGCGAGGATGTCCTCGAGCGACTGCCCATCGACGAACTCCATGACGATGAAGAGCTCGTCCCCGTGCCGACCGAAGTCGAAGACCTGAACGATGTTCGCGTGGTGCAGCCGAGCCGCGATGCGCGCCTCGCGGATGAACCGCTGCGCCATCACCTCCTGCTGCGCCCACTCGGCACGGATGCGCTTGATCGCGACGACCTTCTCGAAGCCGTGCGGCCCGAGCGCGCGCGCCTTGACGACCTCACCCATCCCGCCTTCGCCGAGCGGCGCCAGGATCTCGTAGCGATCGAAGCGAGACGACGAGCTCAAGGTCCCAGGGCGAAGCGTACCACGCTCGCCCTCGCCTTCACGGCGCTGGCCGCCGGCTGCACGAGCACGACCGCCAACGTGGGCCGCACGACCGCCGTGCTCCTCGTCGCGAGCGGCGAGGGCGCGTCCGAGTCGAGCGGCCTGCGCGCGGTGCGGGCGCGCATCGAGGAGCGCGACGACCTCGAGCCCGCGAGCCTCTCGCGCCTCGCGGCGCTCGCGACGGAGACGCGCGAGAGCGCCACGGAGGACGTCGAGGCGGAGGTGCGCGCGCGGCTCGCCGGCGCCGAGGACGCCTTCTCCCGCTTCGACTACACCGGCGCGACGACGCAGCTCGACGAGGCCCTCGTCTTGCTGCGGCCGCTCGCCCGCACCGCCGACGGGCGCGCGCGGCTCGCGCGCACGCACCTCACGCTCGCGATGGTGCTCATGGTCCACGGCGAGCGCGAGGCGGCGGTCGAGGAGCTGCGCACCTGCCGGCACCTCGACGCCGACTGCGCGCCCGACCCCGCGCGCCACCCGCCGGAGCTCGCCGAGCTCTTCCGCGAGGTCGCGGCGAGCGATGGCGGCGAGGGCGCGCTCTCCGTCGCGACCGAGCCGCCCGACGCGACCGCGACGCTCGACGGACGCCGCGAGGCGCCGACGCCCGCGCGCTGGGACGCGGTCTCGCCCGGCCGTCACTACGTGACCCTCGCGCGCGACGGATTCGTCCCCGACGTCCAGGTGGTGAACGTCGGCGGTGGCACGCCGACGGAGCGCCAGTTCGCCCTGACGCTCGGCCCGCCGCCGGCTCGCGCCGCCGCCGCGCTGCGCGCGCTCGAGGCCGACGGTGTGCTCGCCGAGGCGCGCTGGCGCGCCGAGGCCGCCGCCCTCACCGAAGCCGACGTCCTCGTCGTGCTCTCGCGGAGCGAGGAGCGCCTCGCGCTCGCGGCGTTCGACGGGCGCGGCGCGCCGATCGGCGAGACCCTCCGCCTCGCGCTCGACGACGCGGGCGCCTTCCGCCGCCACCTCGACACGGTCCTGCCCCCGACCACCGTACCGTTCTACGGCCAGTGGTGGTTCTGGACGCCGGTGGCGCTCGGCGTCGCGGTGATCCTCGTCGCGATCACGTTCGCGATCTTCAACGTGCCCGACGTGCGAGTCCAAGGTGGCGACGTCATCCCGCTCTAGCCTCCTCTTCGGGATCGCGATCCTGCTCGAGGCGTGCGTCGGGAGCCGGCGCGTCGACCTCGACTGGTACACGCCCGCGGAGTGCGTCGCGCCCGACTGCCCGCTCGGCGCGGTGCGCTCGCTGCGGATCGTGCTCGAGCGCGTCGACGGAACGGTGGAGGTCGCCGAGTGCGAGGCTGCCCCCGAGGGGCTGTGCCGGCTCGAGGATCTCGCCGACGTCCTCTTCATCGCGCGCGCGAGCCCCTCGCAGGGCGTCGAGATCTTCGTCACCGGCTGGACCGAGCCCGCGTGCGGCGGCGTGCTCGCCCTGGGCTGCGAGACGTTCGGCGGCGGCGTGGTCGACCTCGGACGCATCGACCGCGTGCCGATGTGGTGTGAGTGCCCGTACGTCGCGCCCGACGCGCCGTGAGCGCGCTCCCCTGCTGCGGGCGCGCGCGGCGCCGACTTCAGGGATCGACCACGCGCACGCGCACCAGGCGGAACAGCAGCGTGAGATCGTAGCCGTCGGCGAAGCGGGGATCCGTCGCGCAGCCGACCCCATCGACGACCGCGGCGGGCCCCGCGTCCGCGCGCCCGGCGCCGTCGACGCAGCGATCGACGATCCCGTCGCGGTCGGTGTCGGCGAAGCGCTCGAAGCCGTCGCCGTCCGCGTCCACGTCGGGCTGGAACCCGGCGCCGACCGCGACGTCGAGGAGGCTGCGCGGGTCGGCCGGCTCGCCGCCGGGCAGCGCGCCGACGCCCTCTCTCGCCATCTGCGCCACGCGCCAGACCGCGCGCGCGCGCGCGTCCTCGACACGGACCGTCGGCGAGGGATCGGCCGGGTGCACGCCGTACATGCGCCCCGAGATGTGCCACCACACCGGCAAGACGCGTAGCTCGTCCATCTCGAGCCGGCCGATCGGCAGCCGCCCGTCGAGCGAGCGCCCCTCGATGACCAGCGGCCCGGTGACCCGCGGCTCGGGCGGGCTGGTGCCCGGCACGTAGCTGATCGGCTGGAGGATCACGGGCCCGGTCTCGACGCAGAGATCCGTCGCGTCGGTCGCCGTCGCCACGAGGAGCGACGCGGTGCCGAGCGCCTCACCCTCGCGACGCGCGACGTGCACGACCACCATGCGCGCGCTCGCGCAGCCGACGGACGCGAGCTGGCGCTGGATCAGCGCCGGCACCGGCTCGTCGCTCGCGAGCAGCTCGCCGATCCGCGTCGACGGGTCCGGGTGCAGGCGCACGACCACGAAGTGCTCGTCGACGGGATAGCCCGCACGGCCGCTCTCGCCGCACGCCGCGAGCGCGAGCGTGAAGAGGGCCACGATGGAGCGCGAGCGCACGCGCCGATGCTACCCCGACGGCCGGGCGGATGGCGCGCCTCACCGGCGGGCTCTCATCGGCCTGCGGCGTCGCGTAGGAATGCGTCGGAGGACGCGCTCGGCGGCGTGACGCGCGAGACGATCACGAGCACGAGCGCGTTGAGGGTGACCCCGTAGAGCCCCGCGTGGCAGGGGAACGGGCGCCACTCGGGCGCGAGCACGAAGACCAGCGAGAGCCCGCCCCCCGCGAGCATCCCCGCGAGCACCCCCGCCGCCGTCGCGCGCCGCCAGTAGAGCGCGGCGACGAGCCCGGGCATGAACTGAACGATCGCGCCGTACGCGCCCAGGAGCAGCAGCACGAGCGAGCCCTCGTAGATCACCGCGACTGCGTACGCCGCGATCACGTAGAGCACCACGAGCGCGCGGATCGCGAAGAGCTCGCGCGCGGGCGCGAGCGCGCGACCGAGCGCGGCGATCCAGCCGTCGCGCACGGAGATCGACGCGACCGCGTGCAGCATCGCGTCGCCGCTCGACATCGACGCGGCGAGCGCGCCCGCGCAGAACAGGCCGACGAGCCACGGGCTCACCTCGAGCTGCATCAAGAGGTGCGGGAGGATCTCGTCCGGGCTCTGCGGCGCCGGCGCGATCCCGACGCCGGCGAAGCCGATCAGGAAGAGCGGCAGGAGGAAGATCTGGAACGTCGGGTAGAGCAGGACGGTGCGCCGGATCGTGCGCGCGTCCTTCGCGGTGAACGCCTTCATGAAGAGGTGCGGCCACGCGCTGAAGCCGACGACGCTCACGATCACCGCCGAGCCGTACTCGCCCCAGTGCCACGCGCTGCCGTCCGCGGCGAGGCCGGGCGAGGCGAGCAGCTCCGGCCGCGACGCGAGCAGCTCGCGGAACATCGGCTCGACGCCGCCGAAGCGCAGCGACGGGAGGTAGAGGCCCAGCCCCCACGCGAGCGCGATCATGAAGAGCCCCTGGAACGTGTTCGTCCAGCCGACGCCGAGGACGCCGCTCGCGAGCACGTACGCGAGCACGACCGCGTAGACGATCGCGGCGCCCGCCGCCTCGGGGACCGCGCCGTCCGTCACCGTGCGCAGCACGAGCCCCGCGCCCTTCATCTGGAGCGCGAGGTAGGGGACGAACGCGACCGCGCTCACGAGCGCCATCACGCCGGCGATCGCCGGGCTCTCGAAGCGCGCGGCGACCATCTCGGCCTGCGTGACGAAGCCGCGCTTCTTGCCGACGCGCGCCGCGCGCGGGCCGAGGAAGTAGAAGGGGACGAAGCCGAGCGCGCCGTAGCCCAGGATGTAGAACGCGGCCGCGCCGCGCGTGTACGCCCAGCCCGGCAGGCCGAGGAACGCGAACGCGCTGAAGATCGTCGCGCCGGTGATGAAGTACATGAGCACGAGGCCCAGGCTCCGATCGCCCGCGACGTAGCCGACGGTGCTCGCGGCCTGGCCCCGGCTCGACAGCGTCCCGAGCGCGAGGCACGCCGCGAGGTACGCGGCCGCGACGCCGACGACGATCCAGCTCGCCTCGCTCACGGGTCCTCGTGCTCGCCGCGCGTCGCGCGGTGGTAGAGGGCGAGCGCGACGAACGAGAGGGCGACCCAGCCGACGTGCCACGCGAGCGAGCGCGGCAGACCGAGCACGAGCGGCTCCGCCGCCCCGCCGACGAGGGCGAGCCCCGGCCACGTGAGCGCGGCGAGGCACACGAGGGCGTAGAGCGCGAGCGCGGCGTCGGCGAGGCGCATCGTCGCCGGAGCTATACCGCGTTCCGCCGCGCCGCTCGCGCAGAGATCGCCGCGCGGACGGCGCGGCGAGGTGGCGAGCGGCGTTCTCAGAGCGCGTCGCAGCGGGCGTCGACGTAGCCGAGCGCGCGGAGCTGGCGGCAGAGCTCGGCGTCGATCTGCGACTCCGCCTGCGGCAGCACGCGGCTCTCGCCGCCGGTGCCCGCGTGGAGCCAGTTGCCGCGGTTCGTCGCGCCGAGGTGCTGGCCGTAGAGCCCGCGCAGGTAGCGCAGCGCGATCGGGTGCCGCGCGCCGCTGTCGATCTGCCGCTGCTCGCCGGGGTCGGTCCGCAGGTTGAAGAGCGCCCACGTGAGGTTGCCGCGCACGACGAGCTTGTAGCCGGCCGCCGTCGCGACGCGGCGATCGTCGAGCTTGTCGCTGAACGCGATCGCGGGACCCGCGCGCAGCTGCCCGCGCGCCGTCGCGAGGAGCGATTGGCCTTCGAACTCCTCGGGGATGGCCACGCCGGCCGCCTCGAGCACCGTCGGCGCGATGTCGAGCGTGCTGACCGTCGGCGCGATGCGGCGCGGCTCGATCACGTTGGGCCAGCGCACGATGAACGGCACGTGCAGGAGCTCCTGGAACACCGAGTGCCCGTGCCCGAAGCTCCCGTGCTCGTTGAACTCCTCGCCGTGGTCGCTCGTCACCACGAACACGAGGTCGTCGTAGAGGCCGAGCTCGCGCAGGCCCGCGACGAAGGTCGCCATCTCGCGGTCGTGGTAGGTGATCTCTCCGTCGTGGAGCGCCTCGAGCCGGCGGATGTCCGCCGGGGTCGGCGTGAGCCGCCCCGCCTTGATGTCCTCGAGCTGGTTGCCGGTGGACCGCGGGCGGATGGGCCCGGTGTACGGGCCCGGGTGGTACTCGTTCACGATCTCGTCCGGCGGGTCGTAGGGGACGTGCGGATCGATCGTCTGGATGTACGCGAAGAAGCGCCGGTCGCGGTTCGCGCGGATCCACGCGAGCGCCTCGCGGAAGACGTTCTGCGCCTCCGTGCTGCGGTTCTCGCGGATGTAGTTGGTGTAGTGGTCCCAACCCTGGTGGAACCCGAACCGATCCGAGACGTAGCCGTTCGCGATGAAGCTCCCGGTGGTGAAGCCGTTCTGCTGCAGGACCTCGGAGAGCATCAACGCGGACTGCGGGAGCGAGCTCGACTGCTCCTTCGTGTTGTGCGTCATCGGGGTGAGCGACGTGAGGATCGAAGCGACGGACGGCTTGGTCCAGTTCTCCGGCGACTGCGCCTGCTCGAACACCGCCGCCTCGGCGGCGAACGCGTCGAGCGTCGGCGTGCGCACGCGCGAGCGCGGGTTGTAGACGCGCAGCTTGCTCGCACGCAGCGTGTCGATGAGCAGCACGACCACGTTGCGCGCCTGCGCCTCGGCGAGCGGCGCGTCCGGGAGCGGGACCACGATCGCGGGCCCGCTCAGCGCGACGCGCCCCTCGCCCTCGGCGGCGACCTCGACGCGCACCACCTGCCCCGCGAGCCCTTCGAGCTCGAGCACGCGGTCCTGCCAGGCCGCGCCCACGGCGCCCTCGTGGAGCACGCGCGCCTCGCCGCCCTCGGGCGTCACGGTCACGCGGATCGTGCGCTCGCCCGCGCCGGGCGCGCCGAAGCCGAGCGCGAGCCGTCCCCCCTCGGGCACCTCGGCGTACCAGCGGATCGTCGACGGGGCGGCCAGCACGACCGCGCGCCGCGACGCGCCGCCGACCGCCACGTCCTCGACGAGCGCGCGGTAACGCGGCGGCGACAGCTCCCCTGCGGGCACCTCGCCGGGCAGCCACCAGATCGCGTCGATCTCTGCGGCGACCGCCTCGCCCTCCACCGTCTGCGTCGTCGCGGCGCGCAGCATCAGCCCGTTCTCACCCGCGCGCAGGGCCGACGCCTCGATCGGCACGTCGACGTCCTCGACCGTCGTGCCGGAGAAGCGGATCTGCCCTGCCGGTTGCCCGTTGAGGTAGACGACGACCGTGCTCGAGCCGACGGCGCGCCCGCGCACCCGCATCGTCGCGGCGCGCGGGCGATCGAGGTGGAACCAGGCGCGCGCGTCGGTGCCGATGCGCGTGAAGTCGCGCTCGCCCGCCGTCACGTCGCGCAGGAACCCCGAGTGCCAGCGGCCCATCGTGAAGTGCATCCGCGCCGGCGTCCCGAAGTCCATGTAGAGGCCGTGGTGATCGACGTCGGCGAGGTGCGCGAGCGCCAGCAGATCGAGGTGCACGCGCGTCCCCGCGAGCGCGCGCTGCGCCGCGACCGACGCCTCGTCGGCCGGCGCCGCCCCGGTCGTCCCGCCGCCCGCGCTCGCGCCCTCGCCCTCCGCCGCACTGCTCCCCTCGCCGCTCGGGCGATCGTCGTCATCGCCGCCGCCGCAGGCGACCGCGCCGGCGGCGCCGGCGAGGCCCACGAGGCAGGCGAGCGCCACGCGGCGTTGGAGGGTCGTCGCGCGGCGCGCGCGCGGATCGGGGCTCGCGCCATCGGCGCGTCGAGCGGAACGCATGGCGCGGAGGATGGAACGAAGGGACGGGCCGCGCCATCACGAGCCGCCTCGGGGGGCGCGCGGAGGAACGCGTGCGACGCGCGCGGCGCTCGGCTACCGTCGGCCGCGTGACGACCCACCAGTTTCGCGCGGGAGCGCTCGGGCTGTTCTTCCTCGCCTCGGGCTGCGCCGACGAGACCGTCGAGGTCACCGGGCTCGCGTTTGCGTTCGCGCTGCCGGGCATGGAGTACGGCCGCATCACGGGGGGAGCGCTGAGCGTGCTCGAGGATCCCACCGTCACCGGCACCACCGAGGCCGACGGCACCTTTCGCCTCGTGGGCCTGCGCCCGGGCACCGAGGCCACGTTCGTGCTCCGCGCCGACGGCTACCCCGCCAGCTCGACCCGCACCTTCACGCTGCCCGCCCGAGGCGCCCTCGAGCGGGTCACCTTTCAGATCCCGAGCGACGGGATCTACGGCGCGCTCGCGGACCTGTTGATGCACGAGCCCGACCCCACGCGCTGCCAGCTCGTCACCACCATCACCCGGGTCGGCCGCTCCCTGTTCGACGAAGGCGCGCACGGCGAGGAGGGCGCCACCGCCACGCTCGACCCCGCCGACGGCGCCGCGCGAGGCCCGATCTACTTCGGCTCCGACGTCATCCCGGATCCCTCGCGGACCGAGAGCTCCGACGACGGCGGCGTCCTCTGGCTCGACGTCCGCCCGGGCCGCTACGTCCTGCGCGCGCACGAGGCGGGGGTCACCTTCGAGGAGGTCCACGTCGACTGCCGCGCCGGGATCCTCGTCAACGCCTCCCCACCGTACGGCCTCCAAGCGCTCTGAGAGCCAGCCCCGTCCTCGTCCTCGTCCCCGTCCTCGTCCTCGTCCTCGTCCTCGTCCTCGTCCTCGTCCT
>JAHBWG010000045.1 GCA_019637095.1 Sandaracinaceae bacterium
CGGCGCAGGGCGGCCTCGGGCTCGGCGGCATCGCCATCCCCGTCGGTGACCCCCAGGCGCCCGCCGCCGAGGCGGCCCCTGCCGCGCAGCCGCGGGTGACCCGGTCCGAGGCGCGCACGCTGGAGGCGGCCGCGGAGCGCGCGCCCGCGCGTCGGAGCAACACGGATTGCGACGAAGAGGAGGTCCGCCCGCGGCCCGTCTCCATCCCCCAGCCGGCGTACACCGACGCCGCGCGCGGCCAGGAGATCGAGGGGCGGGTGCGCCTGCGCGTCGAGGTCGACGCCGAGGGCGGGGTCTCGAGCGTCGCCGTGGTCGCGGGCCTCGGCCACGGGCTCGACGAGTCGGCGGTCGCCTCGATGCGCACCGCTCGCTTCGAGCCGGCCACGCGGTGCGGTCGGCCGGTCGCTTCGAGCTTCACGATCTCCGTCCGGTTCACGCTCTGATGCTCAGGACCACCGCTCGCTCCGCGCTGCCGCTCGGGATGGCGCTCGCCGCCTGCCTCGGGGCGGGGCACGCTCGCGCGCAGGACGGGGAAGGCGCCGAGGGACCGCGGCTCACGCGCCCGCCGGCGCTGCTCGAGTTCGTCGAGGCCGACTACCCCGAGGCCGAGCGCCAGGCCGATCGTGAGGCCGACGTCACCCTCGAGCTGACCCTGGACGCCGCCGGTCTCGTCACCGACGCGATCGTCACCGTGAGCGCGGGCGAGGCGTTCGACGCCGCTGCGCTCGCCGCCGCGCGCCGCTTCCGCTTCTCTCCCGCCGAGGTCGACGGAGTGCCCACCGCGATCCGCGTGCAGTACGTCTACCGCTTCCGCATCACGGTCGAGCAGGTCGCGCCGACGACCGCGACGCTCGCCGGGATCGTGCGCGACCGGCGGGGGCGCGCCCCCCTCGCCGGCGTGACGATCACCACCGACGCTGGGCAGAGCGCGACCACCGACGGCGAGGGGCGCTTCGAGCTCGCGGACCTCGAGCCGGGGACCGTCGGGCTGACCCTCGAGGGCGAGCGGCTCACCGCGCTGCGGACACAGGAGACGCTCGAGGCCGGTGAGCGGCTCGAGGTCGTCTACGACGTGACGCTGCGCGACCCCGAGGACGACGACGAGGACGAGGACGATCTCGAGATCGTCGTCGTCGCGCCGGCCCTGCGGCGCGAGGTACTCTCGACGCGGGTCGAGGCCGAGGAGGCGCGTCGCGTGCCCGGCACGCAAGGCGACGTGCTCCGTGTCGTCGAGAACCTCCCCGGTGTCGCGCGCTCGTCGGTCGGCGCAGGCCAGCTCGTCGTCTGGGGCGCGGCGCCCGAGGACACGCGCATCTACGTCGACGGCGTGCGCATCCCGCGCATCTATCACGAGGGTGGCCTGCGCTCGGTCATCGCCTCGGACCTCGTGCAGTCGCTGGACCTGGTCCCCGGCGGCTACGGCGCCGCGTTCGGGCGCGGGCTCGGCGGCCTGGTGACCGTGCGGACGCACACCCCGACCGGTGATGGGGTCCACGGCGTGTTGAGCGCCGACCTCTACGACGCCTCGGCGATGGTGCGCGCGTCGCTCGACGACCAGTGGCGCGCCGCCGCGGCGGCGCGGGTGAGCTGGCTGCACCTCATGGTCGACGCGGCGCAAGGAGATCTCGGCGGCTTCGTGCCCGTCCCGCGGTACTGGGACGCGCAGGCGCGGGCCCTGCACCAGATCCGCGCCGGCGAGACGCTCGAGCTCGTGTGGCTGCTCGCGGGCGACCGCGTCTCGCGCGGTGTGCCCAACCGCGACCCCGCGCTCGTGACGCAGGACCTCCGCGAGCTCGACTTCCAGCGCGTCTACGCGCGCTGGGAGCGCGACGGAGGCGACGGCACCCGCAGCTCCATCGTGCCGTGGCTGGGCTGGGACCAGAGCCTGCGCGCGAGCCGCTTCGGCGACGTGCAGACCTCGATCGGGAGCGAGGCGTTCCTCGCCGGGGTGCGCGCGAGCCACCGCACGCGCGTCGCGCCGTTCCTCGAGGTCGAGGTCGGCCTCGACGCCGAGGTCGCGAGCGTGGGCCTCTCGCGGGCCGGCTCGATCGGCCTGCCGGCGCGCGAGGGCGACCGGCGAGTGTTCGGTCAGCCTCCCCCCGATCGCATCGCGAGCGAGGACTGGGGCGTCGTGCAGGTGTCGATGGCGCCGTACGTCGAGGCCGACCTCGCGCTCTTCGACGGAGCGGTCCACATCGTGCCCGGCCTACGCGTCGACCCCTACGTGCGCAGCGCGAGCCGGCGCACGCCGCGCGAGGGCAACTCGCCGGACATCGGGCTGTTCCAGCACGACTTCCGGGTGGAGCCGCGGCTCGCCATGCGGTGGGATCCGTACCGTGAGCTCGGCTTGCGCGCGGCCGCCGGCCTCTACCACCAGTCGCCCGCGCCCGAGGACATGAGCGCCACGTTCGGCAACCCGACGCTGCCGGTCTCGCAGGCCTGGCACGTCCTGGCGGGCACCACGGTGCGCCCGATCCCGAGCCTCGCGATCGAGGTGACGGGGTTCGCCTCGTTCTCCGAGGGGCTCGCGATGCGCAGCCTGGCCGAGTCGCCGCTGCGCGCGCAGGCGCTCGTCCCCGACGGCTGGGGACGCGCCTACGGCGCACAGGCGCTCGTACGCCTCGACCCGACCGAGGGCTTCTCGGGCTGGGTCGCCTACACGCTGATGCGCTCGGAGCGCCAGGACGCGCCCGGGCTGCCGTGGCGCCCGTTCGACTTCGACCAGACGCACGTGCTCACGGCGCTCTTGTCGTACACGCCGGGGTTCGGCTTCGAGGCGGGCGTGCGGCTCCGCTACGCGACCGGGATGCCGCGCGCCGACGTGGTCGACGCGTACTACGACGCGGGCCGTGATCGCTGGCAGCCGGTGTTCGGCGCGCACGGCTCGGCGCGCCTGCCGGAGTTCGTGCAGCTCGACGCGCGCGTCGGCCAGCGGATCGAGCTCGGCGACACGAAGCTCGACCTCTGGCTGGAGGTGCAGAACGTGACGAACCAGCTGAACGGTGAGGAGCTCGTGTTCTCCGCCGACTACCGGCGACGCGAGGTCATTCCGTCACTGCCCATCCTGCCGGCCTTGGGGTTGCGATGGACGTTCTGAGGCATCTCCGTGTCGTGGTGCTCGGCCTCGGCGCGCTCGCCTGCGTGCCGGACGTGGAGATCGACGAGTCGCGCCTCGGGGCCCCGCGCCTGCTCGCCGTGCGCGCCGAGCCGCCGGAGGTCGCGCCCGGCCAGGTGCAGCGCTACGTCGGCCTCTTCGCGGGCGCCGACGGCGTGCTCGACGCCGCGCCGCTCGACTGGGCGTACTGCCTCGCGCGAAAGCCGCTCGCGGAGCTCGGCCCGGTCTCGGGCGCCTGCCTCGAGGTCGAGGGCGACGCGATCGCGCCGATCGGTGTGGGCCTGGCCGTCGAGGGCGCGCTCCCGCGCGAGTCGTGCCGGCTCTTCGGGCCCGAGCCGCCGCCCACGGTCCCCGGCGAGCCCATCGGCCGGCCCGTCGACCCCGACGTGACCGGCGGCTACACCCAGCCGCTGCGCCTGCTCGTCCCCGACGGCGCGGAGATCCGGCCGAGCCTGTTCGAGGTGCGGATCGCCTGTGGGCTCTTCGGCGCGACGCAGGCCGAGTCCGTCGCGTACACGCAGCGATATCGGCGCAACACCGCGCCCGGGATCGAGGCGCTCGAGCTCGTCCACCAAGACGGACGCGTCGTCACGCTCGAGCCCGGCGCGACGACCTCGGCGCCGCGCGGCGAGCAAGTCACCTTGCGGGCTCGATGGCCCGCGTGCCCCGACGCGGACGCGTGCGGGGATGGCCTGTGCGGGATCGACGAGACCCGCGCGAGCTGCCCCGACGACTGCTCGGACCCAGCCGCCGTGGGCTGCGCGGGCGCCGAGCGGTTCCTGAGGTTCGACCTCGGGACGCGCGCGCTCGTCGCCGACCGGGAGTCCGTGCGCCTCGCGTGGTACGCGAGCGACGGTTCGTTCGAGGCGGCGCGCACGGGAGTCTCCGGTGACGAGGCCCTCACGCTCTCGGAGAACGGGCTCACGCTCCCCGAGGCGCCCACGGAGCTCGTCGTGATCGTCGTCCTGCGCGACGAGCGCGGCGGCGCGACCTGGCGCGAGGCCCGCTTGCGCGTCGAGTGACCTTCGCCGAGCCGGCCTCCACGCGCGTCGGCGGTACTCGCCGGGCGCCTCGCGCGAGGCGGCGTCTCCGGGGGATCAGCGCTCCCCTTCGCCTCGCTCGTCAGATCGTCGTCGACACGACGCGTGCGCCGGCGCGTTCGGCCGTTCGCCGCAGCTGCAGCGTGGTGCCCGGAGCGCGCGTGGCGAGGTAGGCCGTGACGTCGGTGAGGTCGGCCGGCGCGACGAGCGCAGCGCGGGAGCCCCACGTCTCGCGGAGCAGCCGTCCGTCCAGCACGTGAACGGTGGCCGCCCCGTGGCGTCGGGCGAGACGGACCGCGCGCTCGAGCCAGAACTCGTCCTCGAGCCACGACGCGCGGGTCGGCGCGGTTGCCTGGATGCTCTGCATGCGCTCCACCCCGCACGCCTCGTGCCGTGCTCGTGGGCGGGACGTCCGCGCGTCGCGAGGTTCGTTGCCATGATCGACGACGGCGACTCGGCGGGTGGCCGTGGCGCACCATGGCGTCGATTCGCCAGGGCACAGCGCACGGGCGCCGTGCTCCTTCGCGGCGCCGCCACCGCCGGACCTGGGCGCGCGCCGGTCTCGCCCGGGTCCGCGCTCGGCATGAGCGCCGCAACGCGCCGCGCGGTGCGCCAACCGCTGGGCCTGTCTGCCGATGCCTGCGCCGAGGTCGCCGAGCGGTGGCTGGCGCGGCTCCGCTCGAGCGCCCGCTCGCTCGTGGAGGCGCCCACGGATCCGTCGCGTGGATCCGTTCGGCTGGAGGTGCGCGAGGGCCTCGAGGTTCATCTACGCACATGGCCCCCATACTGCGTCGACCCGTTCCACGACCACGGAGGAGCTGCCGGCGCGATCGGCGTGCTGCGAGGGACGATCACCGAGCACGTCGCGGGTGACACGCCCGAGGCGTGGTGTATCGTGCGGCGCCCTGCCGGCACGGTGTGGACGTTCACGCCCGAGCTCCGCCACGAGCTCCAGAACCTCGGGCGGAGCCTGGCGGTCACGGTCCACGCCGATGCGCCGCGGCGCCTCCGAGGCCGCCGCTTCGCGCTCGTCGCGGGCGGGGTGCTCCGGCCGATCCGCGCGACGTGAGGGCCGTCGCGATGACCCCAGCCATTCGCGCTCCTGGCCCCGTTCGCTGATCGACGTCACCGACGACGCCAGGCCGTCGTGCATCGATGGTCGCTGGCCGAGGGGCCCCGTCGTTTGGAACGACCCTCCGGAGCTGGAGTCAGCTCCAGGTGCACTCGTAGCGCGCACGCGTCGGGCTCTCGTCGAGCATCGCGGCCGCTGGGCTCGCCCCGCCGGTGATCTCCACGAGGCTCTCGAGGAGCGCGACGTTGGCGAGCAGGACCTCGCGGCTGTGGAGGTGAGGCGGGAAGCGCTCCGTCACCTCGACGCGGCGACCCTCGACCACGACGTCGACGCTGGTCCCCTGCTGCAAGAGGCCGTGCACCTTCGCGCCCATCCGCAGGAGCACCGCGGGGCCCGCGACGCGGACGAGCGCGCGGTACATCGGCTTGTGGACGGTGGCGCGCGTGCGCTCGAGCGTCCACGCCCGCACCGCCTCGTCGCTCGGGTAGTAGTGGTCGCGCACGACGTGGAACACCGCGTCGGAGTGGACCGCTGGCACCCACACGCCCGCCGGCGGGGGCGACGAGATCAGCGCGGCGAGCCTCTCGGGCAGCCCGTCGAGCAGAGGCTCGACGCGGTGCCCGTCGAGCGACGAGCGGAGCAAGGTCCCCTTCGAGCGCGCCTGCGGGTACGAGTCGAGCCCGGCGGGCAGCGACGCGAGGTAGGCGGCGAGGGTCGGGAAGCGCGCTTCGTCGAGCATCGCGGGCCGAAGGAGCATAGCCCCAGCGCGGGGGCGCCGCGCGCGAGGCGTCAATCCGGCTGGAAGAGCCGGTCCTGCGTGCCGTCGTCGTCGTAGAACATCGGCACGCGGTCGAACGTGATCGCGCCGAAGAGGTTCACCGCGATCGAGAGCACGAGCGCGGTGACGAAGAGCCCGCGGAAGCGCCGGCCCGAGAGCGCGAGCAGCACGATCAGCATCGGCATGTAGTCGAGCGCGAAGCGGTAGCCGAACTGCACCCAGCCGCTGTTCTGGTACGCGAGGTCCCAGATCGCGACCAGCGCGGTGCTCGCGAACAGGCCCGCCATCAGCGGGCTCACCTTCTTGGGCCAGAGCAGCGGCAGCAGCGCGGGCGAGGTGAACCAGAGCGCGAGGCCGTGGCGGCTGATCATGACGTAGGGCTCGGTGGAGCTCAGCCACGGCAGGCCCGCGAGGTACACCGAGAGGTTCTTCGCGAAGTAGTGGTAGTTGAAGAGGCCCCACTTCTCGATGCGCGGGCGCCAGCGGATCATCAGGTACGTGTGGCCGAACTCGAACGGGTCGCCGAAGCGCGCGTCGTTCATCCACATCGCGACGAGGCCGACGAGCAGGATCGGCACGGCGAAGAGGGCGCTCTTCTTGAGGACGGGGACCCAGTCCGTGCCGGCGAGCCAGGCGACGAGCCCGCGCCCCTCGGTCCAGCCCGCGTGGCGCGACGCGCGGATCGCCTCGAACAGGAAGAAGAGCGCGAAGGGGGCGGTCGTCGGCCGCGTGACGAAGCAGAGGCCGAGCATCAGCCCGGCGCCGAGCGGGGAGCGCGCGCCGATGGCGAAGTAGAGGAAGCCGACGAGCAGCGCGGACGCGACGACGTGCGCGGCGAACCAGACGGATCCCTGGACCGAGGAGAAGAAGTAGACGCTGCCGAACGCGAACAGCGCGACGAGCAGGAGCTCTTCCCAGGGGCGGCGCAGGCTGAGCCGCTCCTCGCGCAGCCGGCGCAGCAGCGCGAGCAAGAGGGCGGGCGCGAGGCCGGCGAAGATCGCCCAGAACAGCGGGTCCGAGAAGTCGCGCCCGAAGATCGCGACGGCCGGGGCGATGACGACGGCGGGGAAGGGCGGGAACGAGACGTACCAGCGGTAGGCCTCGCGCGGGCGCTGGAACGCGCTCATCGGGCAGACGCCGTTCGCCTCGGTGTCGAAGCAGGCCCAGTCGTTGTAGCCGGGCGGGCGCTCCCCGAGCTGCGCGAGCTGCCCGTTCAACAGGCTCTCGGCGAGGTGGACGTAGTGGTTGTCCGGCGAGGGGCCGCGGGTGCGCGGGCCGGTCACGACGGCGAAGATCGTCGCGCTCACCGCGAACACCGCGAACGGGAGCGCCTGGCGGCGGAGCCACGCCGCCGCGCGGCCGCCGGGCGGCGCGCTCGACGCGGCGTCCGACGGCTCCCCCCCCTCGGGGGCGTCGGGGGCCGCTGGGGCGTCGGGGGCCTCGGGGGCCTTCTTCTTCTTCCGTTCGTCGCTCCGGTCGGCCACGGCGCGCGCGAGGATAGCGATCCGCGCGTCCGATGTCGCCCGCGTCCACGACGGAGCGTGAGCACGCGGGTCGTCACCGCGCCCGGGGAGCGCTATGAAGCGGGTCTTCGGATGGGAGGCTCGCGGATGGGACGACGAGGGACTTGGCTCGCGGCGCTCTTGGCGCTGCTCACGGCGTGCGACGGGGACTCGGGGACGGACGCGGGTACACCGCCGGTCGACGCGCCGGCCGAGGTCGACGCGGGCATGCAAGACGACGTGCTCGCGATCCCCGGCCTCGACGGCGAGGTCGAGGTGATCGTCGACGAGCGCGGCATGCCGCACATCTACGCGACGACGGTGCACGACCTGATGGTCGTGCAGGGCTACCTCATGGCGCGCGACCGCTTCGTGCAGATGGAGTTCCTGCGGCGCAACACCCTCGGTCGCCTCGCGGAGGTCCTCGCCGCGCTCGCGCCCACCCTCGCCGACACCGACCGCGACCAGCGCTTCTTCGCGTTCGAGCGCCAGGGCCGCGCGATCTACGACTCGCTGCCCGCGACCGACCCGACGCGCCTCGTCGCCGAGGCATTCGTCGAGGGGATCAACCACTACATCGACACGGTGGTGCTCGACGATCAGTATCTTCCGCCCCGCGGGCTCGAGGCGTTCAACGCGGCGCTCCTCAGCCCGAACTTCGGGCACTGGCGCCCGCACGACATCTTCGCGCTCGCGCGCTTCCAGTCCTGGAACCTCTCGTACGACGCGTTCGCCGACATCAACAACACGCGCTCGCTCGTGGGCGTGGCCGACGCGTTCGACCCGGACGACGCCGACGAGCGGCTCGCCGCGCGCGCGGGCGTGTTCGGAGACTTCTGGAGCGTGGTGCAGGCGCGCCGTGTCTACACCCGCGACGGCTTCAACGACGGCACGACGAGCGCGTTCCTGCCGCCGGTCGGCCAGCCGCGGCTCCCGGGCTCGCTCGCCAACTTCTCCGTCGCCGCGCTCGACGGCGGCGCGCGCTTCTTCGACCGCCTCGACGCCAACCCGTTCATGCGGCGCGACCCGAGCCACGGCAGCAATTCCTGGGTCGTCCACGCGAGCCACACCGCGAACGGTCACGCGATCCTGTCGAACGACCCGCACCTCACGCTCTTCGCGCCGCCGGTCTGGTGGTACGTGCACCTCAACACCGCGCGCATGGGCGGCGAGCGCATGATCGACGCGCAGGGCATCGCGTTCGCGGGGCTGCCGGGCGTCGTGCTCGGCTACAACCGCCACCTCGCGTGGAGCGCGACGACGACCGGCTACGACGTGACCGACGTCTACGCGGAGGAGGTCACCTTCCGCAACGACGGCACCGCCGAGGCGCCGCGCTGGACGCCGGTGAGCGCGCGGTTCATGGGCGCGGACGTCGCGATCCGCCCGATCGAGGAGCAGATCCTCGTCTCGGGCGGCCCGACGGTGACGGCGACCCTCTACGAGGTGCCGCACCACGGCCGCATCGTGCCCGACAGCATCGTGGCGCCCGACGTCGCGAGCCCCGCGCCCGGCGCGATGGCGACCGGCAGCGCGATGAGCGTGCGCTACACGGGCGACGAGGTCTCGAACGAGCTCGCGTTCTTCGTCGGGCTGCTGACCGCCAACAACGTGGAGGAGGCGTTCGCCGCCGCCGCGCCGTTCGAGGTCGGGATCCAGAACTTCAGCTTCGCCGACTCGATGGGCAACATCGGGTGGACCACGCGCGGGCGGATCCCGCAGCGCGCGTGCAACTTCTGGCTCGACGAGCGCGGCGCGCCGCGGCTCGACGCCGACGACCGGCTGCCGCGCGCGCCGCCGTTCGTGCTGCCCGGCACCGGCGGCTTCGAGTGGGGCGCGGACCTCGCGCCCAACTTCATCCCGCACGACCGCAATCCGTCGCGCGGCTACATCGCGACGGCGAACCAGGACAACGTCGGCGTCACCGACGACGGCGACCCCTGCAACGACGCGCACTACATCGGCGCGGGCTTCGCGCCGGGCTACCGCCAGCACCGGATCGTCGAGCGGCTCGACGCGCTCGTCGCGCGCGGGGACATCACGAGCGACGACATGGTCGCGCTCCAGCACGAGACGCGCTCCTCGCTCGGCGAGGGCATGCGCGACGCGATCGTGGCCTCGCTCGACCACGCGCTGGGCGATCCGTCGGACGACCCGGCGCTCGCCGCGGTCGTCGCCGGCGCGGGGGACCTCGCGCGCCTGCGCGACCTGCGCGCGCGGCTCGCCGCGTGGACGTTCGCGACGCCGCACGGCGTCGGCGCGACCGACGCGGCGGTGATCGCCGACAGCGTCGCGACGACGATCTTCAACGTGCTGATCACGCACCTCTCGCAGCTCGCGTTCGACGACGAGAACGCGCGCATCGGCCGCGGCATGGGGAGCCTCCAGATCGCGCGGATGCTCGAGTGGATGCTCGCCTCGCCGGCGGCGCAGCAGGCGCTGCCGCTCTACACCTTCCGCGCGTCGTACCTCGGCGACACCGCGTGGAACGACTCGGTGATCTGGGACGACCTGCGCACCGACGCGGTGGTCGAGACGCGCGACGAGCGCGTCACGCGCGCGGCCCTCGCCGCGCTCGAGTGGCTGACGACGGAGCTCGGCGCGACGACGACCGAGTGGCGCTGGGGCCGGCTGCACTCGATCCGCTTCCAGCAGCTGATCCCGCCGGCCGCCGACGCGGGCATCGTGTCGATCCCGCCGCGCGACGATCCGGCGCTGCCGTACGGCTTCCCGCGCGATGGCGACTTCGGCGCGGTCGACGTGCTGAACTTCAGCCTGAGCAACCCGAACGGCATCCGCTCGGGGACCAACAGCGGCGCGCGCGGCGGTCCGTCGCAGCGGCTCGTCGTCGAGATGACGCCGGATGGCCCGCTGCCGCGCAACGCGCTGCCCGGCGGGCAGTCGGAGAGCCCGGACAGCCCGCACCACGACGACGAGGCGCGGATCTGGCTGACGAACCAGCGGCCGCCGCTCCACTTCGAGCGGGCGGACATCGAGGCGCACGCGGAGTCGCGCCTGCGCTTCGTCCCGGGGACCTGAGGAGGGCGCGGTGCTCGAGGACGACGTGGCGCTGCTCGCCTGCCCGTGGTGCGGGGAGGCGATCGAGCTCTACGTCGACCCGGACACCCGCGGCGCGATGGTCGAGGACTGCGAGGTCTGCTGCCGCCCCTGGCGCGTCGTGGTGACGCGGCAGGGCGGCGAGCTCGTCGTCTCGGTCGACCGCGCGTAGCGCGCTCAGCGCGCGCGGCGCGCGATCACGATCTGCTTGGGCGAGCGCGCGTCGAAGGGCCGGCCGTCGTAGTCGCCGTGCTTGGCCTCGAGCGCGTAGCCGGCGTGCGCGAGCCACGCGTCGAGCTCGCGCGGGAAGAAGAGGCGCATGGTGAGCTCCTCGACCCGCGCGTCCTCGACGCCGCCGACGGCGTAGCTCCAGACGATGCGGTCGAGCTGCGTCGCGGGGTCGTAGTGGTGCTCTTCCGACAGGACGACCTCGCGATCGAGGTAGGGGTCGCGGTAGCGCAGGATCGGGCGGCGGCGCTCCGGCGCGTCGCCGAGGAACGCGGGGCTCGGCTGGAAGGTGTCGACGACGAGGCGCCCGTCGTCCGCGAGGTGGCGCGCGATCGCGTCGAGCGCGCGCGCGAGGGAGTCGTCGTCGAGCAGGTGGTTGAGGGTGTTGAAGGGCACGAGCACGAGGGCGAAGCGCCGCCCGAGGTCGAACGCGCGGAGGTCGCCGAGCGCGAGCGTCACGTCGAGCCCCTCGGCGCTCGCCTTGGCGTGCGCGGCGGCGAGCATGGGCCCCGAGAGCTCGAGCCCCACCACCTCGTGGCCGGCGCGGGCGAGGGCGATCGTGATCCGGCCGGTCCCCGCGCCGAGCTCGAGGATCGGGCCTCCGTGTCGCGCGGCGAGCGCCTCGTACATCGGGAGGTCGCGCGGCGCGGTCATCTGCGCGAGCAGGTCGTACTGCACGGGGTCGAAGTAGAGCGCGGGCAGGAGCTCGCGCGCCCGCGCGGCGAGCGCGCGCTCGGCGTCCTCTGCGGCGGGGGTCGTCGGCGCGTCGGTCACGGGCGGGATGCTACCGTCCATCGCCATGATCGATCACCTCACGCTGCTCGTCAGCGACTACGAGCGCAGCAAGGCGTTCTACCTCGCGGCGCTCGCCCCGCTCGGCTACGAGCTCGTCATGGAGGTCACGCGGGAGATGATCCCGACGCTGCCCTTCCCCAAGAGCTGTGGGCTCGGCGTCGGGGGCAAGCCGGACCTCTGGCTGCGGCCCGAGGCCGGCACGCTCGCGCCGACGCACGTAGCGTTTCGCGCGAGCTCGCGCGCCGCGGTCGACGCGTTCCACGCCGCGGCGCTCGCGGCGGGCGGGGTCGACCACGGCGCGCCGGGTCCGCGCCCGCAGTACCACCGGGGGTACTACGGCGCGTTCGTGCTCGACCCCGACGGCTACAACGTCGAGGCGGTCATCCACACGCCCGAGTGATCACGGCCGCAGGCCCGGGCGCAGCTCCATGCCGCGGCGCGCGTTGACCTCGCGCTCGCGCCGCACCTCCTCGTCGCGTCTCGCCGCGTCTCGCCGGCGTGCCTCTTCCGCGGCGCGGCGATCGTCGTCGGCCCGCCGGCGGGCCTCGTCGGCGGCGCGTCGGTCCTCGATCGCGCGTCGCCGCGCCTCGTCGGCCTCACGGCGAGCGTCCGCGTCGCGCCGCGCGTCCTCGATCGCGCGTCGCCGCGCCTCCTCCGCCTCGCGTCGCGCCTCCTCCGCCTCGCGGGCCCGTCGGGCCTCCGCCGCGAAGCGCTCGCGCTCCTCGATCGCGCGTCGCCGCGCCTCGGCCTCCGCGCGGCGCTGCGCCTCCTCGTCGGCGCGCGCACGGGCCTCGTTCTCTGCGCGTCGTCGTGCCTCGATCTCGGCGCGCTGCTGCTCGAGGCGCGCGCGAGCCTCGGCCTCGGCGCGGGCGCGAGCCTCGGCGTCGGCGCGGGCGCGAGCCTCGGCCTCGGCGCGGCGCTGGGCCTCGAGCTCGGCGCGGCGCTGGGCTTCGCCCTCGGCACGCGCGCGGGCCTCGTTCTCCGCGCGTCGTCGTGCCTCTACCTCGGCGCGTTGCTGTTCGAGGCGCGCGCGAGCCTCGGCCTCGGCGCGAGTGCGAGCTTCTGCTTCCGCGCGGGCGCGCGCCTCCGCTTCGGCGCGCCGCTGAGCCTCGAGCTCGGCGCGTCGCTGGGCCTCCTCGGCCGCGCGCCGCTGGGCCTCTTCGGTCGCACGGGCGCGGGCCTCGTTCTCTGCGCGTCGTCGCGCCTCGACCTCGGCGCGTTGCTGCTCGAGGCGCGCGCGCGCTTCGGCTTCGGCGCGCGCGCGAGTCTCCGCGTCGGCGCGTGCGCGAGCCTCGGCCTCGGCGCGTCGCTGGGCCTCTTCGGCCGCGCGTCGCTGGGCCTCTTCGGTCGCGCGTGCGCGGGCTTCGTTCTCTGCGCGTCGCCGTGCCTCGACCTCGGCACGTTGCTGCTCGAGGCGTGCGCGAGCCTCGGCGTCGGCGCGTGCGCGAGCTTCTGCGTCGGCGCGTGCGCGAGCTTCTGCCTCGGCGCGCGCGCGCGCCTCTGCGCCGCCGCGGGCCTCGGCCTCGGCGCGTGCGTGCGCGTCCGCGTCGGCGCGCCGCTGCGCGTCGCGTCGCGCGGCGACGTCATCGCGCACGCGCGCGGTCCCGTGCGTCGCCGGCGCGACCGGCGAGTCGAGCGCGCGTCCGCGCGGGGAGTGGGCGCGGCCGACGCCGCGCCCCGCGCGCACCACCACGCCGCGCTCGGCGAGCCACGTCGCGCTCGGCGCCGCGGCTCGGCGGCCGCGCCCGTTCCGCGCACGCGTGCGCGCGGTCGGCAGCTCGAAGACGAGGTCGATCGACGTGTCGTACCAGCCCGCGTCCGCGTAACCCTCGGGGCCGAGCGGCGCCCACCCGATCGTCTCGTCGTCGTAGCGCCAGTCGACCCAACCGGGGCCCCACGTGTCGTCGGGCGTCCAGTACCAGCGCCCGTCGAACGACCAGCGGCCGTAGTAGCAGGTGACCTCGCCGATCGGATCGTCGAGCACGACCCACGTCATCCCCTGGCCTTCGACCCACTCCCAGTAGCCATCCGTGAACGGCGTGTAGCCCGGGTCGAGCGGGACGAAGACGGTCACTCCCGCGCGCGATTGCCAGGTCCCGTACGGCGCGAGCGCGTCGTAGAAGAGCGTGGTCGAGGCGGCGAAGTACGCGCGCTCGACGCGCACGTGGCGCGCGCAGCCCGCCGTGAGCACGAGGGCGAGGCCGAGCGCGATCGGTCCGAACAGGCGAGGCGGTGAGGGCATGATGAAAAGGGTGGGAGCGCGCGCCACGACGGTCGCGCCGAAAACCCGCGCGCGCGCCCGAAAGACCGCGCCGTGCCGAGCCCGTCACCCTCCAACCGCGCGGGGCTTCACACCTGCGCGCACGAAAGACGACGAAGACGAGCGCCCGCGCGCGTGTTCCCGGGGCGCGCGAAACCGCGGAGCGCGACTGCTCTCGCGCCTTCGCGCCTTCGCGCCTTCGCGCGAGACATTCCTTCGAATGCCGCAAACGAGCCGCGAGATCCTTCCCCCGCGCCGTAGGCGCACTCTCCTCGCCTCCGGGTCTCGTCGCCTCCCGTTCTTCACGTGAGGCGAGGAGAGCGGAGGGGACGAGGAGGGTTGGAACGTTGGAGCAACCCCTCCGCCAACTCAGAACCGATAGCCGGCGCTCAGCAGCAGCTCGGGCGTGAAGCCGTACTGCGTGAAGCCCTCGGCGACGGCGTCCTCGATCGTGCTCGCCGGGTTGCCGTCGATCGCGCGCACCTCCGCCGGCACGTCGAGCCGCGCGCTCGCGCCGACGCCGTGCGTCCAACCGAGCGCCACGGCGAGCACGAAGTGCTCCTCGATCACGAAGCGGTAACCCACGCGCGCGTGGAGCGCGTGCAGCTCGAGCGCGAACGGCGCCTCGCGCAGCCCGCGGTAGCGCATCCGCTGGCCGGTCGCTGCCTCGATCGCCTCGCGGCTGAGCGTCGTGTTGGCGCCGAGGTACGTGTAGCCGACCGAGAGCTCGAGGCCCTCGACCACGCGCCAGCCGACGCCGACGCGCACGTTCCACGCGCCGTTCGCGATCGTCTCGCCGATCATCGGGCGAAGCGAGTCCCCGTACGCGCCCGCGCCGTCCAGGATGCCCGTCAGCATCCCGAGGTAGGCGTTCGGGGTGTGCCCGACGGCCACCGCGGCGAAGAAGCCGGGCGGCGTCGTGAGCTGCGCCTCGAGCCCGATCGAGAGCGGGAGGCTGGTCTGCGCCGAGAGATCGAGGGCCCACCCGGAGGGCGCGGCCGCGACGCCGGCGCTCGCCGTCGGCGAGTCCAGGGCGCGGCCGAGCTGGGCGCTCGCGCCCGCGGGGGCGAGCAGCGCGGCGAGGAGCCAGCTGAGCTGTGTCGAGGTGCGCCGCGCGGAGGTCACGTGCAGCTACGGTGCACGGTGCGTGCCCGCCGTTCAGCGCGGGCACGACGGCGCGCGCGCGACCGAGACCGGAACGCCCGTGCCGAAACGCCCGTTGCGCGGCTCACCGTCGCGGCTCGAAGTCGAGCGAGACGGAGTTGATGCAGTAGCGCAGCCGCGTCGGCGGCGGTCCGTCGTCGAAGACGTGCCCGAGGTGCCCGTCGCAGCGCGCGCAGTGCACCTCCGTGCGCGTCACGCCGAGCGAGCGATCGACGTGCGTCGCGACGCGTCCCTGCGCGATCGGCTGCCAGAAGCTCGGCCAGCCCGTCCCCGAGTCGAACTTGTGCTCGCTCGAGAAGAGCGGCGCGCCGCAGCCCGCGCACCGGTAGGTCCCGCGCGCGTGGTGGTCGTGGAAGCGGCCGCTGAACGCGCGCTCGGTCCCCTGCTCGCGCAGGACGTGGAACTCGCCGGGCGTGAGGCGCGCGCGCCACTCCGCGTCCGACAGCACGAGGCGCTCGCCGATCGGCGGATCCGCGAACTGCTCCGGCCGCTCCCGGTCGGCCTGCGCGAGCGCGCGGCTCGTGCTCTCGGCGCAGCCGGTGAGGCCGTGGAGCGCGAGCAAGCCGACGAGGAGGGTCCGCGAGGTGACGTCTTGCACGCCCTCACTATGCGGCCGCGCGCGCCGCGTTACCGCCCGCGGCCCACCGTCAACGAACCCGACACCGTGTCGCCCGTGGCGACGCTCGCGCGCCGCGCGCCGCCGCGGCGACCTTGCCGCCGCCCTTGGCTCGCGGGCTGCAGTGCGCCCCCGCGATGAACGCCGCGCTCCTCACCCTACCGCTGCTCCTCGGGATGCCGCCCGTGGCGCCCTGGCTGTCGTTCCCGGGCAGCGACGCGCCGCGGGTCTCGCGCGGCGCGCGCTCCACCGAGCTCTTCATCCCCGTGCTGCGCGTCGGCGGCGGCGCGCTGCTCGGCGACGCCGACGTCGTCGGGGGTGTCTTCGAGCTCGCCGGCGGCGCCCGCTTCCTCGCGCGCAGCCCGCACGTCGACCTCGCGATCGGGCTCGACGGCGGCTTCGCGTACCAGGACACCCTGCGCTACGGCGAGACGTTCTCGTACCTCGGCGGCCTGACCGTCGACGTCGTGTTCCCCGACGCGCTCTACCTCGGCGTCGGCGCGCTCGCGCGCGCGGTCGTCGGCTTCGACGCGAGCGACGCCTTCACGCGCGGCTACCGCGTCGGCGGCCGCCTCTCGATCTTCTACGGCATCCTCGTCGTCGAGGCCGCCTTCCAGGAGCTCTGGGTCGGCGCGGGCGACGAGCGTGGCGTCGTCGTCACCGGCTCGGTCGACTTCGGCTCGCTCGTCGCCGACCTCGAGTGACGGGCGCGCGAGGCGCGGCGCGTGCCTTCACCTCAGCGCGAGGCGCGCACCGCGCCGAGCTTCGCGCTCGCGATCACGCCGCGGATCCCGTGGATGAGTCCGTCCGCGCCCAGCTCGACCCACACCACGACGTGCCGCGCGTAGCGCCCCTCGCGCTCCGGGTAGGCGACCACGAACGCGGGCAGCCCGTTGAGCTCGCGCTCCTCGACGGCGCGAGGCCAGGGCGAGAGCGCGGCGATCTCTCGGTACGTCCGCGCGATGTCCGCCGGCCCGCGCAGCGGGCGCACCGCCGCGACGAACTCGCCCCCCGCGTCGTGGAGGCTCGTCGCGTCGCTCGCGAGCAGGTGCGTGATGCCCTCGACGTCGCCGAGGCCCACGCGCAGCAGCAGCTCGCGCAGGAGGCGCGCGGTGCGGTCGCGCAGCTCCGGGGTGATCGCGACGCGGCGCTCGTCGTAGCTCGCGAGCTTGCCGCGCGCGCGGTGGAGCAAGACACGGACGTTGCCGGCGCTCGTGCCGAGCGCGTCCGCCGCCTCGGGCCCCGACAGCCCGACCACGTCGCACAGGACGAGCGCGGCGCGCTGCTTGGGCTCGAGCACCTCGAGCGCGAGCAGGAACGCGCTCGTCGCGCTCTCGACCAGGTCGTAGCGGGCCTCGGGCCCGGGCTCGAGCGCGACGACGCGCTCCGTGTCGATCGGCTCCGGGAGCCACGGCCCGAAGTAGCGCTCGCGCTTGCGGCGCCGCAGCGCGTCGATCGAGAGGTTCGTCGCGACGCGGACGAGCCACGGGCGGAGCGAGCGCTCCGTGTCCGGCGGCGGATGCTCGAGCGCGCGCCGGAACGTCTCCTGCACGAGATCCTCCGCGTCGGCCGCGCTGCCGGTCAGCCGGTAGCAGAGCCCGAAGAGGGCGCGCCGGTGCGCGTCCATCTGCGCAGGAGCCAACGTGACGGTGCTCGCCATGACAGGTCCACGAACGAGAGGCGCGGGGCGTTACACGGGTCAGCGGGGCGGGGTCGGGGCGTCCCGCGGCGCCTCGATCCTCTGCAAGATCTCTTGCATCGGCCGGCCAGCGTAGCGAGCCCGCGCCTCCTCGGACGCGGCGAGGGAGCGCGAGCTCATGCGGTCGACGTAGAGCGTCCCGTCGAGGTGGTCGACCTCGTGCTGCAGGATGCGGGCGGGCCAGCCGCGCACGCGCCACGAGACCGGATCGCCGTGCTCGTCGAGGCCCTCGACCTCCACCTCGAGCGCGCGCTCGACCACCGCGACGTACCCGGGGACGCTGAGGCAGCCCTCGAAGAAGCGCGCGCGCTCCTCGCCGATGGGCGTGAGCACCGGGTTGACGATCACCCGCGGCCCGAACGTCACCCGCTCTCGCTCGGCGATCTCCTCGGCCGTGAGCTGCGCCATCCGCGCCGGCCCGTCCTCGAGCACGATCACGCGCCACGGCACGCCGATCTGCGGCGCCGCGAGGCCCACGCCGGGCGCCGCGCGCATCGTCTCGATCATCCGGGCGAAGAGCTCCTGCAGCTCCGGCGTCCCGATCCGCGCCGGGTCGAGCTCCTCGGCGCGCGCGCGCAGCACCGGATCTCCCGCGCGCACGATCGCGACGCCGGCCGGCGCCTCGGGCGCGGGCGCCGCGTGGAGCGGGGGCGCGCTGGCGCACGCGCCGCCGAGCAGGAGCGGGAGGGTGGTGAGCACGCGGGTCGAGGTCATCGCGCGAGGATCGCCCGCGCGGCGCGCGCCGTCGACCGATCGTCGTCGTTTCGGCGAGGCGCCGTAACGTTCGCGGCGCCCCGGACGTGGGAAGCGTCGAAAGGAACGAGACGCCATGACCCACATCGTCATCGGAGGCGGCGCGAGCGGCCTCGCCGCCGCGATCGAGCTCGCGCTCGCCGGTCGCTCCGTCACCGTGCTCGAGGCGAGCGCCGCGCTCGGCGGGCGCGCGCGCAGCCGCCACGAGGAGGGCTTCACGGTCAACCTGGGCCCGCACGCGCTCTACGCCGGCGCCGAGCAGGCGCTGGCGCGGCTCGGGGTGCGCGTGGCCGGCGGCATCCCGAAGGACGGCCTCACGATGGAGCTCGGCGATCGGCTCGCGCCGCTCCCCTCGGACGCGCTCACGCTGCTCGGCAACGGCGGGCTCGGCTGGCGCGACAAGTGGCGCCTGGGCGCGATGCTCGGGCGCATCCCGCGGCTCGACCCGACCGCGCTCGACGGCCTCTCGGTCGCGGCGTGGCTCGACGCCCAAGGCTTCGAGGGGGTCGCGCGCGACGTCGCGCACGCCGTGGTCCGCGTCTCGAGCTACGTGAGCGCGCCCGAGCGCCTGAGCGCGGGCGCCGCGGTGCGGCAGATCCAAGGCGCGCTCGGCGGCGTGCGCTACCTCGACGGCGGGTGGCAGACGATCGTCGACGGGCTCGTCGCGCGGGCGGAGGCGCTCGGCGTGCGAACGCGCGTGCGCGCCACGGTCGAGCGGATCGAGGTCGAGGGCGGCCGCGCGCGCGCGGTGCACCTCACCGGCGGCGAGCGGCTCGCGTGCGACGCGCTCGTCCTCACGCTCTCTCCGAAGGCGAGCGCGCGCCTGCTCGGCGAGCACGCGAGCCCAACGCTGGTCGGCTTCGCCGCCGAGGCGAGCGCCGTGCGCGCCGCGTGCCTCGACGTCGCGCTGCGGCGCCTGCCGCGCCGGCACCCGTCGCTGATCCTCGGGACCGACGCGCCGATCTACGTCTCGATCCACTCCAACGTCGCGGCGCTCGCGCCCGAAGGCGGCGGGCTCATCCACGCCGCGCGCTACCTCGCGCCGGGCGAGCGCGTGACGGACGCGACGCGCGCGGGGCTCGAGGCGCGGCTCGACGCGTCGCAGCCGGGGTGGCGCGCCGAGGTCGTCGACGTGCGCTGGAGCGGCGCGGCGACGGTCGCTCACGCCTTCCCGGAGGCCGCGCGCGGCGGGCTCGCGGGGCGCCCCTCGGTCGCGAGCGCGGGGCCCGCCAACGTCGCGCTCGCCGGCGACTGGGTCGGCCCCGAGGGCATGCTGCTCGACGCGTGCCTCGCCTCCGCGCGGCAGGCCGCGGCGCGCGTCGCGTCGCCGCCCGCGCGCGCCGCCGCCTGAGCGGCGAGCCGATCAGATCCGGCAGACCAGCGTGGCGCGGTAGTCCGGGCCACGCGTGGCGGCGCCGAAGCGCTCCGTGCCCTCGAGCACCCGAGGCTCCTCGAGCGTGTAGCGCTCCGAGCCGCACAGGTCGCGCGCGGTCCGGTGGAAGCGCACCAGCGCCTCGTCGACGTGGCGCGCGCCGGTCATCAGCGCGTAGCTGTTGGGACCCGTGACGAGGTGCTGCGCGCGTACTGCGCAACCAAAGCTGACGAAGACGAGCGAGCCGACGACGAGCAGCGGGGCCAACCGTGAGCGCATACCGACCTCCTGGGCGGGAAGGTAGGTCCGCGCGTCTCGCGCTCGCCATCCGAAGACGCGGCGCGCGCCGAGGAAAGATCGGGCGCCGCGCCCCAAAGACGGGCCGCGGCGCGCCCTTCGGCTCGGGCTACACGCGCTCGATGATCGTCGCGATGCCCATCCCGCCGCCGATGCACAGCGTGATCAGCGCGGTCGCGAGCCCGCGGCGCTCGAGCTCGTCGAGCGCGGTCGCGAGCAGGATCGCGCCGGTCGCCCCGAGCGGGTGACCGAGCGCGATCGCGCCGCCGTTGACGTTGACCTTCGCCGGGTCGAGGTCGAGGTCGCGCATCGTCTTGAGCGGGACGACCGCGAAGGCCTCGTTGATCTCCCAGAGGTCGATGTCCGACGCCTTCATGCCCGCGCGCTCGAGCGCGCGCGCGGACGCGGGGGTCGGCGCGGTCAGCATGATCACCGGCTCGGCGCCGGCCGTCGCCATCGCGCGGATCTTCGCCCGCGGCTTCTTGGCGAGCTTGGCCAGGCCGGCCTCGCTCGCCACGAGCACCGCGCAGGCGCCGTCCACGATCCCGCTCGCCGAGCCGGCGGTGTGGCGGTGCTCGATCGCGGCGACCTCGGGGTAGCGCAGGAGCGCGAGCTGATCGATCGTCTCACCGCTCGGGCCGAGCGCCATCGCGCCGAGCTTCACGAACGAGGGCGGGAGCTGGCCGAGCCCCTCGAGGGTGGTGTCCGGCCGCGCGTGCTCGTCGCGGTCGAGCACCACGGCGCCGCTCGCGTCCCTCACCGCGAACATCGACTTGGCGAACCGGTTCTCCTCGATCGCGACCGCCGCCTTCTGCTGGCTCTCGTACGAGAAGCGGTCGAGCTCCTCGCGCGAGAAGCCCCACTTGGTCGCGATGAGGTCCGCGCTGATGCCCTGCGGCACCTGCACGAGCTTCTTGCGCAGCTCGAGGTTGTGGCCGTCGATGCCCGCGTCGTCCGCGCCCATCGGCACGCGCGACATGCTCTCGACGCCGCCGCCGACGGTCACGTCCTGCTGGCCGCTCATCACGCCCATCGCCGCGAAGTTCACCGCCTGCAGGCCCGAGCCGCAGAAGCGGTTGAGCGAGACGCCCGTCACGTCGTCCGGCCAGCCGGCGGCGAGGATCGAGTTGCGCGCGATGCACGCCCCCTGCTCCTTGGCCTGCGTCACGGTGCCGAGCACCACGTCGTCGACGAGCGCAGGCGCGACGTCGGCCTTCTGCGCGAGCCGGTTCAGCGCGCGCGCCATCAGCTCCTGCGGGTGAAGCTCGCTCAGCGAGCCGCCCGGCTTGTCACCCTGCGCCCGCTTGCCGCGCCCGCGCGGCGTGCGGACCGCGTCCACGATGTATGCGTCGCCCATCCTCGTTCTCCTTCACCAGCCCATGATCTTCGCGATCATGTACTTCATCACCTCGGAGGTGCCGCCCCCGATGCGGAAGAGGCGCTGGTCGCGCCACGCGCGCGCGACCCACAGCTCCTCGAGGTAGCCCATGCCCCCGTGGAACTGGAGGCAGGTGTCCATGATCTCGCTCGTCACGTCGCCGACGAAGAGCTTGCACATCGCGATCTTCTTCACGGTCTCGAAGGAGATCTCGCTCTTCTTCACGTACCGCTCTTGGTTGAAGTCGGCGACCGCGTCGTAGCAGAGGGCGTGCGCGGCTTGCGCCTTCGTGTAGAGGTCCGCGAAGGTGTGCTTCCAGACCTCGCGCGTCATGATCGGCTTGCCGAACGCCTGCCGCTCGCGCCCGTAGGCGACGGAGCGATCGAGCGCGCGGCGCGCGCCGGCGAGCGCGCTCGTCGAGCCGATCAGGCGCTCGGACTGGAAGTTCTGCATGAGGTAGTAGAAGCCCTTGTTCTCCTCGCCGAGGAGGTAGCGCTTCGGGATGCGGCAGCCGTCGAAGAAGAGCTCGGCGGTGTCCGAGGAGTGGTTGCCGATCTTCTCGAGCTTCTTCGAGACGCCGAAGCCCTTCACGTCGGTCGGGAAGAGGAGGATCGAGATCCCGCCGTAGCCCGCGTCGGGCTTGGTCTTCGCGAGCAGCGTGACGAAGTCCGCGCGCGTGCCGTTGGTGATGTAGGTCTTGCTGCCGTCGATGACGTACTCGTCGCCCTCGAGCCGCGCGGTCGTGCGGATGCCGGCGACGTCCGAGCCCGCGCCCGGCTCGCTCACGCCGAGCGCGGCGATGCGGTCGCCCGCGAGCGCCGGGCGCAAGAACTCTTCCTTCTGCTCACGGGTGCCGAGCTCGTTGATGCACGGCGTCGCCATGTCGCTCTGGACGAGCAGCGCCATCGTCACGCCGGCGGCCTCGCAGCGCACGAGCTCCTCGCTCTTGACCACGCTGTACCAGTAGTCGCCGCCGCCGCCGCCGACCTCCTCGGGGTAGTGCGCGCCGGTGATCCCGAGCTCGCCCGCCTTCTTGAAGACCCAGTTGGGGAACGTGCGATCGCGCTCCCACTCCTCGACGTGAGGGGCGATCTCCTTCTCGGCGAAGGCGCGCACCTGCTTGCGGAACAGGTCGTGCTCTTCGGTGTAGGGCGTGGGCATCGCGGCGATCCTCCTGGTGACTGAATCGCCATTCATCTATAGGGCCGCGCCCCGGAGCGCAACCGCGAAAACGCAACGCGGCGAAAACGGACGGCGGCGAGAACGGACGGCGGCGAAGACGCAGCTCGTCGGCGGGCGCACGCTCAGAAGCTGCCGGACACGGTGAGCGAGCCGGGGCCGACGGCGAGGTCGAGCGCGTCGGCGTCGCCGGCGATGCCGAGCGCGAGCGAGCCGATCGCGAGCGCGCCGAGCCCCGCCGCGAGGCCGAGGGACGTCTCCGCGAGCGCCCGGTGCCCTGCCGCGGCGTCGGCGTCACCGCCCTCTCGATCGATCGCGTCGGCGGCCTCGACGGAGACGAGCCCCATCGTCGCTTCGAAGCCCGCGAGCGCGGCGAGCGCGAGGCCGGCGCCGATCCCGATGGGCACGTCGCGCTCGCCGAGCGCGGTGTTCGCGAAGGTGGCGATGCCGAGCCCGAGGAGCGCGCCCGCGACGCCGGAGCGGCCTGGATCGAGCACGGCGTCTTGCGCGCCGGTCGCGGACGGTGTGGTCATCCCCACCGCGATCGCGACGCCGGCGAGCAGCGGCGTGAGCAGGATGCGCGGGATCGTCAGGCGACCCCCGCCCTCGGGATCGAGCGCGGCCTGCAGCGCGAGGTGCAGGCCCGCCCCGAGCGCGAGGCCGAGCGACGCGCCGCTCGAGAGCGCGACCTCGGCCTCGACGCGCGGTCGATCGAGGCTCGCCGTCACGCCGAAGCCGAGCGCGCCGACGCCCACGAGCAGCGCGTTGCCGGTGAGCCAGCGCCGCGCGAGACGCGGGGACGACGGCGGCGCGACCCAGCGCGGCTCGTCGCCCTCGGCGCCGGGGCTCAGCGCGAAGCGCGCGGTGTGCTCGCCCCCGGCGGTGACGACGACGGAGCCGACGCGCGGCGTGTACCCCTCGAGGCGCGCCTCGATCCGGTGCACCCCCGGACGCAAGAGCAGCACGCGCCCACCCGGCTCGACCTCGGCGGGCTCCCCGTCGACGAGCACGCGCGCGCCGCCCGGCTGCACGTCGAGCCGCACGAGGCCGAGCTCGTCGCGCGCGAGCTGCATGCGCGCGAGGAGCCGCGCGCGCTCGGCCCTCGAAGCGACGCCGAGCGCACGCCGGAAGAAGCGGTGCGCCGCCGCCTGCTCGCCGCGCGCCGACGACGCCCGCCCCATCAGCTCCCAGGCCTCCACCGAGCGGCGCGGGTCGAACGCGCGCGCGAGCCGCGCGAGCTCGAACGCGCGGCCCGGCGCCCCCTCGGCCAGCGCCTCGCGCGCGCCGGCGAGCGCCTCGGCCGCCGCCGCCGGATCGGCGCCGGTGCTCGCGGCCGCCGGCGCCGCGCCCCACGCCCCGAGCACGATCGCGAATACCCACCGAAGCATGTCGGAAACCGTGGCCCCGACCGCGCGCGCGCGCGCCTTACAAGAGGTCACATTCCGGCCGCGCGGCCTCCCGGATCGCCTCGCGGCTGACGCGCTGCGTCGTGAGCTTGCTGCCGTTGCGACCCCCAAAGGTGTGCTAGGGGTTCGACGTGGCAGACATGAGCACTCCCGTATCGCCGTCGTGGCCGCCGCGTACCGCGGAGCGTCGCCTCGAGCGTGAGCGTCTCCTCCACCTCCACGAGCTGATGCTCGAGGGCCGCGTCCTCGAGGAGCGGCTCATCCGGATGCAGCGGCAGGGCGAGGGCTACTTCTGGATCGGCGGTCCTGGCGAGGAGGCGTTCAACGCCTGCGTCGGGCTGCTGATGAAGCAGGGCCAGGGCCTCGACTACGACTACCTCCACGCGCACTACCGCTCGAGCGCGACGCTGCTCGCGCTCGGCGCGCCTTCGATCGACGCGCTGCGCCAGATGCACAACGTCAAGACCGACCCGTACTCGCAGGGGCGCAACTTCGTCGGTCACTTCTCGAAGCGCGAGTGGAACGTCGCTCCGATCACCTCGCCGATCGAGGTGCAGTTCTCGATCGCGATCGGCACTGCGCACGCGCAGCGCCGCCACGGCGGCGAGGGCATCACGATCGTGCAAGGCGGCGACGCGGGGACGGCCGAGGGCGACTTCGCGACGTGCCTCGTGTGGTCGAGCCGGCCGAACGCGGAGCTGCCGATCCTCATGATCGTGACGAACAACGAGTGGGGCATCTCGACGCACGCGAGCACGCAGCACGGCGAGAAGAACATCGCCGACCGCGGCAAGGCGTTCGGGATCCGCACCGCGATCTGCGACGGCAACGACGTCGAGTCCGCGTGGTTCGCGCTCGAGGAGGCGATGCGCTACGTGCGCAACGAGCGCCGGCCGTTCTTGCTCCAGGCCAACGTCTCGCGCCTCTACGGGCACAGCTCTTCGAGTGGCTCCAACTACGTGGAGAGCGAGACCGACTGCCTGAACGTCCTCGCCGACAAGCTCGCCGCGCGCGGCTTCCGCAGCCCCGACGAGACCAAGCGGCTGCGCGAGCAGATCGAGGCGAGCATGCGCGCGTGGTACGAGCAGGTGATCACCGAGCCCAAGCCGGACCCCGAGGACGCCTTCGACTTCGTCTTCGCCGACAAGAACCACGTGGGCGGGGAGGCCTGAGCCGTGGCGACGCTCGTCCAGGCCGTGCGCATGGCGCTGCACGTCGGCGAGGAGCGCCTCGGCGTCACCGACATCTTCGGGCAGGACGTCGGCCCACCGCTCGGCGGCGTGTTCACCGCGACGCAGGGCCTGCGCACCGCGTGGAACACGCCGCTCGACGAGCGCGGCATCGTCGGCATGGCGATGGGCCTCGCGCTCGCGGGGCAGAAGCCCGTCGCCGAGATCCAGTTCTGCGACTACGCGTTCAACACGATCGACCTGCTCAAGCTCTGCGGCAACACGTACTGGTCGAGCGCGGGCGACTGGAACGTGCCGATGACCCTGATGACGCCGGTCGGCGCCGGGATCCACGGCAGCATCTACCACTCGCACTCGTTCGACGCGCAGGCGACGCGGATCCCGGGCTGGAAGATCGTCATGCCGAGCCAGCCGCGCGACGCGTACGGCGCGCTGCTCTCGGCGATCGACGATCCGAACCCCGTGATGGTGCTCTTGCCCAAGGCGCTCATGCGAGCGCGCGCGGAGAGCGAGGCGGAGCTGATCCCGGGCGAGCCCGACGCGCGCGAGCTGCGCGCGCGGATCGACGCGCCGATCGGCGATCGCAGCGCGTGGGTCCCCGACTGGCCGGACACGCCGATCGAGCAGCTGCCGATCGGCAAGGCGGCGCGGCTGCGCGAGGGCACCGACGTGAGCGTCGTGACCTACGGCCGGCTCGCGCGCGTCGCGATGCGGGCGGCGGACCAGCTCCGCGCCCAGGAGGGCCTCTCGGTCGAGGTGCTCGACCTGCGCTGGCTGCACCCGTACGACTGGGACGCCATCGCGGCGAGCGCGCACAAGACGGGCCGCGTCCTCTTCCTCAACGAGGACACCGAGATCACGAACTTCGGCGAGCACCTGATCCGGCGCACCTGCGAGGATCTCTTCGCCGATCTGAAGATCGCGCCGCGCCTGCACGCGGGGGCGCACCTCCCCGGCGTCGGGCTCGCCGAGCCGCTCGAGGCCGCGTCGGTGCCGACGATGGCCTCCACCCTCGAGGCGATCCGCGAGGCCGCGCGCGCGCCGGAGGTCGGCCGCAGCCTGCGCGACGTCCCGCGCGTGGTGCGCCGCGCCCCGGTCGTCGACTACGCGATCGACCCGCGCGAGCTCGCCGGCCACGCGGCGCACCGCGACGTGTTCGCCCGCTCGCTGCGCTATCGTTGAGCTGGCCGAGGGGTGCTTCGCACCGCTCCCCCGCGGCGGCAGAGCCGCGGCGGGGCCCCCTAGTGCTCGGGCCTGCGAGCGCTGGCGACACAGGGCAAGGCAAGGGCACGGGCGCGCAAGCTGCCCCGATCGCCGGGAGCCGCGCCCGCGGGGCCGTGAGCCGGGTGCGACCGACCCGGGATCGGGGTACCGTGAGGCCATGGAGGCGAGAGACCTGCGGCGCGTCTCGCTCGAGGAGTACGTCGCGCTCGACCGCACGAGCGAGGCGCGCTGGGAGTACGTCGACGGCGAAGCGTTCGCGATGGCCGGGGCGAGCCCGGAGCACAACCTCGTCGTGGGCAACGTCGCGGCGGCGCTGCGCCTCGCGCTCCGCGACACGGGCTGCTTGGCGCTCTCCGAGGGCCAGAAGGTCGCTACGCCGCGCACGCGCGCCTACCACCACCCCGACGCGCTCGTGATCTGCGGGGAGCCTCGCTACGACCCGCACGACGACTACGCGGTGCTCAATCCGTCGCTGATCGTGGAGGTGCTCTCGCCCTCCACCGCCGACTACGATCGCGGCGGCAAGCTCGTCCACTACCGGACGCTCGAGTCGCTGTCGGACTACCTGCTCGTCTCCGTCGAGGAGCGCGTGATCGAGCACCACCACCGCATCGGGCCCAGCCAGTGGTTGCTGACGGAGCACCGCGCGGGGGCGATCGAGCTCGAGGCCCTCGGGATCGCGCTGCCGCTCGACGCGCTCTATGCCGACCTCGATCGCCTCGCGCGCGGAGCCCCGGCTACAGGCGGGTGAGGAGCTCTTCGGGCGCGTGGAGCGGCCACACGCCGTCGCCGAGCCGCGCGGCGACGCGGGCGCGATCGCCCGGCGGGCGGGCCCAGAGCGCGGCGGCGGGCTGCACGCCGGCGCGCGTCGCCGCCTCGGCGTCCATCGGCGTGTCGCCCACGTACACGGCGCGGCCGCCGCCGAGCGCGGCGTGGGCGCGCACGATGCCGGCAGGGTCGGGCTTGGCCGCGGGGACGTCGTCCTCGACGACGACGACCTCGAAGCCCGACAAGTCGACGTGCGCGCTCGTGATCTCGTACCCGCGGCGGCTCTTGCCGGTGACGATCGCGAGCGGGACGCCGCGGGCGCGGAGCGCGTCGAGCAGGGCGGTGACGCCGTCGTAGAAGCCGCCGAGCAGCTCGGCCGCGCGGGCCTCGTAGTGCTCGAGCATGCGCCGATGGAGGCGCTCGCCGACCTCTTCGCCGTACCACTCGAGCAGGAACAGGCGCTCCGACGCCGGCCGGCGCGCCGCGAACTGCTCGAGGGTCGGAGGCTCCGCGAGCTCGGTCACGAACGCGTGGTGATACGAGGCCGCGTAGAGCCGCTGCGTGTCGAGCAGGGTTCCGTCGAGGTCGAAGAGGACCGCGTCCACGATCACGCGCCCTCGGCGATGCCGCGCAGGCGCGCGAGGATCAGGTCGAGCGCGACCTGGTTGCGGCCGCCCTCGGGGATGATCACGTCCGCGTAGGCCTTGCTCGGCTCGACGAACTGCAGGTGCATCGGGCGCACCGTCTTGTAGTACTGCTCGCGGATCGACGCGAAGTCGCGGCCGCGCTGCTCGAGGTCGCGCCGGATGCGGCGGAACACGCGGATGTCCGCCGGCGTGTCGACGAAGATCTTGAGATCGAGCCGCTCGCGCAGGCGCCGCTCGACGAACACGAGGATGCCCTCGACGAGGAGGATCGGGCGCGGCTCGATGTGCGTGGTCTCGGAGGCGCGGCGGTGCGTCGCGAAGTCGTAGACGGGGACGTCGACGGCGTGGCCGTCGCGCAGCGCGACGACGTGCTCGACGAGCAGCTCGGTCTCGAGCGAGTCCGGGTGGTCGAAGTTGAGCTGGCTGCGCTCCTCGAACGAGAGCTCGGGCCGATCGCGGTAGTAGTGGTCGTGCTGGAGGATCGCGACGCGATCCGGCCCGAGCGCGTCCGCGATCTCCTGCGACACGGTCGTCTTGCCCGAGCCGGTCCCACCGGCGACGCCTACGACGTAGGTCATCGCGCGCTAGTACCACGGATCAGGACCGCGGTCCGCGCGGGCGCGCGCCCACGCGCGCGAGCCCCGCGACGGGCGTGGGCGGAGGTGCGCGGCGGGCGAGGTCGACGATGACCGGGCGGTGGTCGGAGCCGGCGCCGACGCCCTCGCGGACGCGCGTCGGGACCAGGTGCGGGGAGACCAGGACGTGGTCGAGCGCGAGCGGCGGCGCGGAGAAGAGCCCGTTCGGCCACGTCGTCGCGAGGCCGCGGCCGAGCGCGCCGTGCGCGTCTCGCACGCCCGCGTGCTCGACGGCGCGCAGGTGTGCGTGGAAGCGCGTCGCGTTCAGGTCGCCGGCGACGACGAGCGGCGCGTCGATCGCGCGGACGTACGCGGCGAGCGCGGTGAGCTGCGCCCGCCAGCGCGCCGCGTACGCGCCGTTCACCGGGGGCAGCGTGTGCACCGCGAGCACGCGGACCGGGCCGTCGAGCGTCGCGACCGTCGCGTCGATCATCGGCACCTCGCCGAGGTCCACGAGCACCGCGCGCGAGAGCGGGTGGCGCGAGAGCACCGCGATCCCGAACGCGTCCTCGCGCACCACGACCTCGTGGTGCGGGTAGCGCGCGCGGGCGCGCGCGAGGAACGGGAGCCAGCGCGGCGAGACCTCCGTCAGGACCAAGACGTCGGCGTCGGTCGCGAGCAGCTCGTCGCCGAGCGCGTCGGGCGCGTCGTGGACGTAGAGCACGTTCGCCGCGACCACGCGCAGCGGCGCGGCGTCGGTGATCGTGCGCGCCGGCGGGCTCGCCACCAGGGCCGGCGCGATCCACGCGAGGTGCCCGAGCGCGGCGAGGCCCCCGAGCGCGGCCGCCGCGCGCTCGCGTCGCCAGAGCGCGAGCGCGGTCAGCGGCCACGCGGGCAGGAGCAGGTACGGGGTGGCCGAGCGCGCCCAGATCACGGGCAGCCACGTCTCGGGCGCGAGGGCGAGGAGGAGCGCCGCGCCGAGCGTCAGGCCCGCGAGCGCGAGGAGCCAAGGGCGGGGGGAGCGCGGTTCGTTCAGGGCTCGATCGTTCAGGGCTCGGTCGCTCAGGGCTCGGTCGTTCAGGGCTCGGTCGTTCGGGGCTCGGTCGTTCAGGGCTCGGTCGTTCATGTGGATGGAGCGTGCGACCGCCTCGAGCCGACGCGGTGAGGGTGCGGAGGAGAGCTCGCGGAGCGGTCGTGGCGAAGTCGTGGCGGCGCTCGCGGGTCCGGCGGGAATGCCGCGAATTTGACCCCCCGTTCACGGCGGGCTACCCGAGGTCGACCACCGCGCACGCGTTCAGCGTTCGCGGCGAGGAGAAGCGGATGAGCGAGCACGACGTAGAGGACGCCACGATCTCCGAGGACGGGCCGCCGGCCTCGCTGGTGGACGAGCAGACGCGCGAGCGCGCGGCGAGCGAACCGCCGAAGGCGCCGCAGAAGCCGCTCTGGCGCCGGGCGCTGGGGCTCGGGCTCAAGGTCGCGGTGTCCGCCGCGGGCCTCTACTACGTGTACGGCATGGCGCTCGGGCGCGACGGGCTCGACGAGCTCACCGGCTCGCTCGCGGCGATCCGCTGGGAGTGGTTCGGCCTCGCGGCGCTGATGCAGCTCACCGCGATCGGCTTCGCGATCTTCCGCTGGCGCCTGCTGCTCGGCGGCCAGGGCATCCGGGCGAGCGCGGGGTTCCTGATCCCGTCGTTCTTCATCGGCCGCTTCTGGGGCGCGTTCACGCCGGGCGGGCTCGGGCTCGACGGCTGGCGCCTCTACGACGTCGCGACGCAGAGCAAGAAGCCCGCGCGCGCGATCGCGATCACTACCGTCGAGAAGATCCTCGGCCAGCTCGCGTTCGGCCTCGTGGTCGTGCTCGCGAGCGTGTGGGGCCTCGAGATGATGGGGGTCGAGGGCCTGTTGATGGTCAACGGCTTCTTCGTCGTGCTCGTCACGACCGGGCTCACGTTCCTCGCGAAGCCGCGCCTGTTCCGCCCGCTCTTCTCGCTCTTGCCGCGCCAGGTGCAGCCGCGCCTGCAGACGCTGTTCGACGCGGTGAGCGCCTACCACGGGCGCTACCGGCTCCTCGCGATCGCGGTCCTCTGCGGCGTGGCCGTCCACGCGTTCAACAACCTCATCTACGTCAGCGCGGCGCAGGCGATGAACCTGACGCTCGCGCCGGAGGTCGTGTTCTTCGCGAGCTCGATCGTGATCATGACGACGATCGTCCCGATCTCGCTCAACGGGATCGGGCTGCGCGAGGCGACCGCGGCGGGCGTGCTCGCCGCGTACGGGATCGCGGCGCCGATCGCGGCGGCGACCTACACGCTCGGCTGGATCGCGGAGATGTGCGTCTCGGCGATCGGGGTGCCGGTGTTCCTGCTCCGCCGCCACGGCTACGACGCGCGGCTCGTGGTCGAGGACGCGGCGCGTGAGGAGAAGGTCTACGCGGAGCTGCCCGAGGTGCCCGAGGAGCGCTGGCCGAAGGTCGCGCGGGCGCTCGCGATCGGGCTGGGCGCGGGCCTGCTCGGCGGCGCGATCGTCGGGCTCGGCGAAGGCGTCGCGGTCGTCGTCGACGGCGGCGGTCGCACCGGCTACGGCGTGCTCGCGTACGGCGCGGTCGCCTACGGGCTCTTGGCCGCGCTCGGCGGCGGCGCGCTGATGGCGCTCAGCGCGTGGGTCGGACGGTGGATGCGGCGCGAGGCGGTGCCGGAGCCCGAGGCCTACGGGCGGCTCACCGCGCTCATCGTCGCGGCGCTCGCGTTCGGGCTCGCCGTGTTCCGCATCCGGCGCGACGTGTTCCACGAGGAGTTCGCGTTCAAGAGCAAGGAAGGCTTGTTGCTCGCGGCGGCGTGCTTCGCGGCGAGCGCGGTCCTCTACGTGCTGCTCTCGCGCGGCGTGCGCCTGTGGACGAGCGGCAAGGCGGGCCGCTTCATGCTGCGCGCGTGGGGCTCGCCTGCGCTCGTCGCGGTGCTCGTGGTGGGCCTGGTCGTGGCGACGGTCGCCGCCGGCGAGCCCGCGAGCGCCAACGGCGACGGCACGCACGCGCCGGCGCCGCCGGGCGCGCCGAACGTGCTCGTCATCGTGGTCGACACGCTGCGCGCCGATCACCTGCCGGCCTACGGCTACCGCGCCGGCGCGACGCCGCACCTCGACCGGTTCGCACAGGACGCGGTCCGCTACGAGCAGGCGTTCGCGAACGCGAGCTGGACGCGCCCGAGCTTCGCCTCGATCCTCACCGGCCGCTACGCGCGCAGCCACGGCGTGATGGGCAAGGCCGACGCGCTGGCCGACGACGTGGTGACGCTCGCCGAGGCGCTGCGCGCGAACGGCTACGCGACCCACGGCTGGGTGACGAACTTCAACGTCAACGCGCACTACAACTTCCAGCAGGGGTTCGACACCTACCGCTTCATCGAGCCGGACAACGTGCTCTGGGCGGACGACACCGCGATCAAGCTGCTCTTGATGCAGACGGTCCGGCGCGGCTACGAGACGCTGAACGCGCGCCTCGGGCGCGTGCACCCGGGCACGATCTACCAGGACGCCGAGGTCGTGAACGGCGAGGTGTTCGCGTTCCTCGAGCGCGCGCCGACCGACCGGCCCTGGTTCGCGTTCGTCGGGTACATGGACCCGCACGACCCGTACTTCCCGCACCCCTACGATGGCACCGGCTACGCGCGCGCCGCGCACCAGAGCCCCGACCTCGCCGAGGCGGACCGGCTGCGCGCGCTCTACGACGGCGAGATCACCTACTGGGACGAGCACTTCGGCCGGCTGATCGCGGAGCTGCAGCGCCGCGGCGTGTACGACGACACGATGATCATCGTGACCTCGGACCACGGCGAGGAGTTCGCCGACCACGGCGGTTTCTGGCACGGCACGACGCTCTACGACGAGCAGATCCACGTGCCGCTCTTCGTGAAGCTGCCGCGCAGCGAGCGCGCGGGGACGCGCGTGAGCCACTGGGTGCAGAGCATCGACCTGATGCCGTCGATCCTGCGCCGCATCGGCATCGCGGTGCCGGACGGCGTGCAGGGCGGGAGCCTCGAGGAGGGCACGGCCCGCGTCTACGCCGAGGAGAGCCACGAGGGCAACGTGCTCGAGGCGGTGCGCGAGCGGCGCGACTTCGAGGAGCTCAAGCTGATCACCGCGAACGCCGGCAACCCGCGCGGCCTCCAGCCGGTCGAGCTCTACCGCGTCGCCGACGACCCGCGCGAGCAGAACGACGTCGCGGCGGGCGCGCAGGATCACGTGCGCGCGCTGCTCGCGAGCCGCGACGAGGCGCGGCGGGCGGCGGCCGAGGGGGCGGTGCAGGCCGTCTCGCGCGAGATGAGCGCCGACGAGATGCGGCAGCTCTGCCGCCTCGGCTACGTCGAGGCGTCCACCTGCTGCGCGCGCGGGTTCCTCTCCGGCGCCCAGTGCCAGTAGGCGACTCCTGGGACGCACCGCCCCCAATGCTCCGGCGTCGGCGCCGACCGATGCAAGAACCTCGACGGAAACCCGACCGGGACCATAGACTGTCGCGGTTGCAGCGGACCTACCTACATCGCATCGAGGCCGAGGGGTTTCGTAGCCTCCGAAGGGTGGCGGTCGACCTCGGCCCGCTCAGCGTCTTGGTCGGCCCCAACGGCGCCGGCAAGTCGAACTTGCTTGGCGTGATCCGCTTCCTCGGTGACACCGCCCGGGCCGACCTCTTGCCTGCGCTGAAGATGCACGGCGGCTTCGACTCGCTCCTCTACCGCGGCTCTTCACCCGTCACGTCTGGGCGAAGGCGAACGATGTCCATCCGGCTCGCCGTCCACGCGCAGGTCACGCGGTACGCCAGCCCGAACGCTCTCGACGAGTACTCCCTCACAGTCCGCAAGTACGGCAACGACGCCTACGGGCGGGAGGAGAGCATCCGGTTCAAGCGAACGAAGGGGCGCGGCCGACGAATCCAGGTCAGCGGTGACCGCGTCGAGGTCGTCGACGAAGGCGCGGCTGGTCAAGAGCGAAGTCTCGCTCAGGGCTCGGCCGCGCTCTCGACGCTACCGCGCCTCGGCAAGGATGCCGGGGGAGAGCAGGTGGGCCAGCTCGCCGACCTGTTCTCTACGTTCCGCGTCTTCGATGTCGACGTCCGTGCGGCGCGCGCTCCGGGGCGGCTCAGCCCAGCGTCGGCGCTCGAGCCGGACGCCAGCAACCTCGCCACCTTCTTGGTCGGCCTCGAAGCGTCAGAGCCCGAGGTGTTCGACCTGCTCCAACGGGACCTCGGCTACGTCGTTCCGGGGTTCCGCCGGCTTGAGCTCGTCCCGCTCGGTGGAGCGGCCTCGGCGGTGATGGTCGCGATCCGCGAGCGCGGCCTGAGCGGGGCGACGCCACTCGCGGACGCCTCGTTTGGCACGGTCCGGGCCACCGCCTTGCTTGCGATGCTGCACGACCCGAGCCCACCGAAACTGACGTGCGTGGAGGAGGTGGACCACGGGCTCCACCCGCACGCGATCGACCGGCTCGTGCAGCGGATGCGTGAGGCGTCGACCCGGACGCAGATTCTCGTCGCGACGCACTCGCCGACCTTCGTGAATCGTCTCGAGCCCGCGGAGCTGATCGTGTGCGAGCGTGACGTGGAGACCGGTGAGTCCCGCATCCCCGCCATCGCCGCTGAGGACGTCGCCCACGCAGCCAGCGGGACGGAGCTCGGGCTCGGGGAGCTCTGGTTCACGGGGGCGCTCGGTGGGGGATTGCCTTGAGGCGCGCCGGGCGGTCTCCGTCGCGTCCGCGCAAGCCCGTGGTGCTGGTCTTCGGCGAGAACGAGCACGACCGGATGTCGCTCGTGCAACTGATGCGGGCCCTGCGAACGGACTGCCCGAAGATCGAGACGCGCCGACGCCCTCTCGTTCTCATCAAGAACCGCGACGCGGCCGAGCAGCGGAAGAGCGCAGCGGCCATCGCGGATGTGGTCGGCGCCGACCAGCGCCGATTCGATGTGAGGCTCGTGGTCGCGCACGAGGACGCCGACGCTCTGGAACCCGCGCACGAGGCGCTCGCCGAGCGGACGGAGCGGTTGCTCGGCGAGAAGGGCATCCGTGCCGTCGCGGCCACTGCGGCGTGGGAAACCGAGGCCTGGTGGTACCTCTGGCCGGACGCGGTCCTCGCGGTCAACTCGAAGTGGCGCCACCCGAACCGCCAGAAGACCGATGTGGGCAAGCTGAGAGACGCCAAGGAGCAGCTCCGCCGCGATCTTCGCCCCAAACAGGGTCGGACTCGCGACTATGAGGAGAGTGACAGCCCCGAGATCGCCCGGCTAGTTCGTGAAAGGGGCATCGTCGACGCGCACGCTGCGACGAGCAACTCGTTTCGTCGATTCGCAGAACGCTTCCGTGCGGCCGATCTCGGGCCCCTCCGATGACCTCCCGCCGTCGCCTCTGACTCCGCCGCGCACGCGGGTTCCTTCCCGGCGCGCAGTGCTGGTGTTCCAACGCTCCAACCCTCCTCGTTTCCTCTCTCTCGTTGTCCCCCGTGAGGAACCAGGAGCGACGAGACCCGGAGGCGAGGAGCAGGCGCCTGCGGCGCGTGGGAAAGGACGTCACCGCAGACGCCTCGATGGGCGCTCGACCGAGCGTCGGCGCTCGACTCGTCGACAGGGCTCGAGTCGCTGGCGCGCGGCGCGCCGGGGCGCCAACCTGCCTGGGCGTGTGGGGGAGACCATGATGATCGACGCCCGCGGGGCCGTCTGGCTCGCCCTCGCGATCGTGCTCGGGGTCGCGGCGCCTGCATCGGCACAAGACACCTTGCGCTTCGACTTCGGCCCGCCGGTGCCGGCGCCGGACTCCGCGGGGGAGGCGAGGTGCGACGCCGTCGCGCTGCGCCGGCTCCGCGGCGGGCGCGTCCTGTGGGTGCGGCCGCTCCCCGAGCGCGCCCGGCGCGCGATCGGCGGCGTCTGCCGGTGCACGACCCCGGACGGACGCCCCTGCGCGACCGAGGTCCGCGACTACCTCCGCGGCAGGGCGCCCTCGCCGCCCGGGGTGATCGGCCTCGAGCACCACGCGGGCCACGTCTTCCTCGCGGACACGAGCGGCTTGCTCGTCCTCGACGCCGCGAGCGGCGCGGTCGTGCTCGACGAGCCGACGCCCGAGGGGCGCGCCGCCTGGTTCGATCGCGGGCGCTGGACGCTCGGCGCGTGCCGCGGGACCGCTCGCTCCGGGGCGTTCCTCGGGCGCTGCGACGACGGGGTCGTGTTCTTCGACGCAGGCCACGCGCTCCTCGTCGCCACGCGGCCTGCGCGCGTCGTCGCGCGCGCGACGCTGTCCGTCGACGCCCGCCGACCGGGCTCCGTCTCGATCGAGGGCCCGCTCGGCGCGCACACGCTGCGGGTCGAGGGCGCGATCTTCTTGCGGTGAGTCCCCCACGCGGCGCAGCCATATGGGGCTCCCCACGGTGCGCCGTCAGACGGCGCCGGTCGCGATCAGGTGCTCGCAGGTGCGCTCGATCCCCTCGGCGACCGACACGCGCGGATCGTAGCCGAGGTCGCGCCGGGCCTTGTCGATGCTGAAGTAGTGGTGCGTGCACATGTAGCGGATCGCGAAGCGCGTGAGGCCGTCTTCGGGGCTGATCGTCCCGCCGCGCAGCGTGTCGAGGCCCTCCTTGACGGCGGCGATCGCGTAGACGAGCTGGTGCGGGATCGCGGCGCGGATCGGCGGCAGGCCGAGCCGATCGACGACGCGCCGCACGAAGTCCCAGAAGGGCATCGGCTCGCCGTTGGTGATGAAATACGCCTGGCCCGCGCACGCCGCGTCGGGCGCGAGGCGCGCCTCCGCGGCGAGCAGCGCGTCGACGAGGTTGGCGACGTAGGTGTAGTCGCTCAGCCACGTGCCGCGCCCGATCTGCCAGCGCAGCCGCCCCGCCTTCGCGTGCGAGATCACCGCGGGCAGGAAGCGCCCGTCGTGCGGCCCGAAGATGACGTGCGGGCGCAGCGACACCGTCGCGACGCCGCCCTCGCCGTTCGCCGCGAGGACCTCGCGCTCCGCGGCGATCTTCGAGTCCGCGTAGGGCGCCTGCGAGATCGACGAGTAGGGGAGCGACTCGTCGCCGTTCTCGATGTCCTTGCCCTCGTAGACGACCGAGCCGCTCGAGACGTAGACGAGCTTGGGCACCTGCCCGGCCTGGCACGCGCGCATCACGTTGCGCGTGCCCTCGAGGTTCACGTTCCAGACGAAGTCCTTCTGGTTCTGCTTGGTGTGCACGACGCTCGCGTTGTGGAACACCGCGTCGGCCCCAGCGATCGCCTCGACGATCGCGGCGCCGTCGGTGATGTCCGCGCGCACGTGCTCCACGTCGCCCCGGTGCGGCGCGCCGAGGTCGATCACGCGCACGCGATCGCCGCGCGCCACGAGCCCGTCGACGAGGTGGCGGCCCACGAACCCCGAGCCGCCGGTCACCACGCTGAGCTGTCCCATCTCGACCTTGCCTCCTGCGCCGCGTGAACTCGGTTCACCGCGGCGCCGGTGGCGTTAGCGGGCTCGAGCGCCCGCCGCAAGGCGACACGCGCTCACGGGCTCGGCTCGCGCACCCGAGCGAGCGCCGCGAGCAGCGCCTCGACGAGCGCGTCCGAGGCGCCGAGCGGCGCGACGGTGCGCGCGTCCAGGAGGAGCGCTCCGTCGCGGATGCGCGCGAGCACCCGCGGCGTGCCGAGGAACAGCGCGGCGCGCAGCGCCTCCGGCGAGGGCGCACGGATCGCGAGCGCCACCGACGGCCAGCGGCGGCCGGGCGTCGAGCCGCCGCCGATCGCGCCGTCGACCTCGAGGAGCTCCGCGTCGACGTCGCGCGGCAGGCGCGCCCTCCAGCCCTCGACCGCCGCGCGCAGCGCCTCGAGCGGCGCGTGGATCATCGCGCGCGCGGGGACGTCCTGGCCGGTGAGCCAGCCGTCGAGCGTGGCCTCGAGCGCGGCCAGCGTGACCTTGTCGGCGCGCAGCGCGCGCGCGAGCGGGTGGCGCGCGAGCCGCTCCACGCTCGCACGCCGGCCGAGCGCGATGCCCGCCTGCGGGCCGCCCAGGAGCTTGTCGCCGCTGAAGCACGCGAGCTCGGCGCCGGCGGCGATCGCGTCGCCCACCACCGGCTCGTCCTCGACGGGCACGAGCGCGCCCGAGCCGAGGTCCGCGATCACCGGCGGCCCGAGCGCGGTGAGCTCCGCGATCGACGGCGACGCGACGAACCCCACCTGCCGGAAGTTCGACGCGTGCACCCAGAGGATCGCCTGCGTCCGCTCGTCGATCGCGCGCGCGTAGTCGGACGCGCGCGTGCGGTTGGTCGTGCCGACCTCGACGAGCTCGGCGCCCGACGTCTCGAGGATCTCCGGGATCCGAAAGCCGCCGCCGATCTCCACGAGCTGGCCGCGGCTCACGATCACGCGGCCACCCCGCGCGAGCGCGGCGAGCGCGAGCACGAGCGCGGCCGCGCCGTTGTTCACGGTGAGGGCGGCCTCGGCGCCGGTCAGCGCGCGCAGCCGGTCCTCCACGCCGGCGCCGCGCGCGCCGCGCCGGCCGCTCGCGCCGTCGAGCTCCACGAGCGCGTACCCGCTCGCCCGCGCCGCCGCCTCGATGGCGCGCGGGCTCCACGGCGCGCGGCCGAGGTTGGTGTGGAGCACCACGCCGGTCGCGTTGATCACCGGCTCGACGTGCGCGCGCAGGCGCTCGGCGAGCCTCGCCTCGAGCGCCTCGCGCGTGGGCACGCCCTCGGAGGCGCGCTCGCGCGCCTCCGCCACGACCGCCCGCGCGTGCGCCGCCACCCGCGCCGCCCCGTGGCGCGCCACGAGCGCGTCGGTCACGAGCCGATCGATCGCCGGGAGCGCGCGCCGCGGATCCTCGCCCACCGCATCGGGATACCACGGCACGCCACGCCGACGGCGACGATCGTCTCGCCGCATGACGAGATGACGAGGATCGTCCCCCTGACGCTGATGGGCGAGGGGACGATCCTCGTCATTTCGTCATTTCGTCATTCGCGGGATCGCGCGAGGCTCAAGGGACGAGGGTCAGCGAGGGCGCGCCGGCGCGCACCTCGCCGATGCGGGCGGCGTCGTGCCCCTCGTCACGGAGCTGGCGGACGAGCTCGTCGGCCGCGTCCGGCTCGAGCGAGACCAAGAGGCCGCCGGAGGTCTGCGGGTCGATCGCGAGGCGCAGCGCGGCGTCCGATGCGCGCGAGCTCAGGGCGCTCGCGACGTAGTCGAGGTTGCACCTGGCGGCGCCTCCGACGCGCGCGCTCGCCGCGCGCTCGCGGGCGCCGGGCAGGGCGGGCAGCGCGCTCGCCTCGAGCACGAGCGCCACGCCGGACGCGCGCGCGACGTGGAGCGCGTGGCCAGAGAGCCCGAAGCCGGTCACGTCGGTCGCCGCGCGCGCGCCGAGCGCGACCATGTGGTGCGCCGCGCGCGCGTTGAGCCGCAGCATCGACGCGAGCAGGGCAGCCTCTTCGTCGGCGGCGAGCTCGTCCCTGCGGTGCGCGGCGACGAGGAGCCCGGCGCCGAGCGGCTTCGTGAGGACGAGCGCGTCGCCGGGGCGGGCGCCCGCCTGCGTCACGAGCGCGCGCGCGCTCACCTCGCCGTGGACCGCGAGCCCGTACATCGGCACGGCGCCCTTGACCGTGTGCCCGCCGACGACGAGCGCGCCCGCCTCCCGCGCCTTGTCCGCGCCCCCCTGCAAGATCGCTTGCAGCACATCGAGCGGCAGCGCGTCGCTCGGGAACGCGGCGAACGCGAGCGCGAAGCGCGGCGTCCCGCCCACCGCGTACACGTCGCTCAGCGCGTTGGCGGCGGCGACCGCGCCGAACGTGTAGGGGTCGTCGACGACGGGGGTGATCACGTCGATCGTCGAGACGTGGTACGGCCCGTCGGCGCAGCTCGCCGGCCACCGCACCACCGCGGCGTCGTCGTGGCCCGTATTCGCTACCACGGCCCCTTCGGGCGCCTCCGTGGTGAGCGCGCGCAGGACCTTCACGAGGCCCTCGGGGTCGAGCTTGGCCGCTCACCCGCCGGCGTCGGTCAGCCGGGTCAGCCGGATCGTCTCGCGGTCTCGGTTCATGCCGCGTGTTCTATCACCGCGGCTGGCTGTCGTACGCCCTCGTGTGCACGCTCAGCGTGAGCGCGCCGTGGACCTCGCCCGGCTCGAGCACGTTGGTGCCGACCATCGCGCCGAGGCCGAGGTACGGCAGCACGAACACCTCGAGCGCGGCGCGCGGCTCGACGACGCCGATGACCGTCGAGGCCCACGTGCTCTCGACGCAGTCGCCGCGCCTCGTCTCGCTGCGCAGCGCGACGACCCGCATGCCCGCGTAGACCTCGAGCCGCAGCGTGACCGCGTCGATCGGGATCGCGACGCCGACGACCGCGCCGCCGCTCGGGACGAGGAGGTTCAGCGGGCGGATCGCGAGGTCGCGCTCGCGCCGCGTCGGCCCGCTGACGTCGGTCCCGAAGAGGCCGACCTCGACGCCCGCGAAGAGGTAGTCGAAGAAGCCGACGTCGAGCCGCAGGCTCAGGCCCCCGGCGATCAGGTCCGTGTCGCGCAGATCGCGGCCGCCCGTCGCGACGCCGAAGCGCTGCTCGTCGTGCACCGCCGTGCCCGCGACCTCGAGGCCCCCCACGCGCAGGTGCATCCCGCCCGGCGCGAGCGTGATCCGCAGCGGCGGCAAGCGATCGCGGCTCCACCCGTCGCCGAAGCGGCGGCAGCGCGACTCGCCGAGCGTGTCGCTCACCTCGACGCAGGCGGGCTCCGCGATCGAGGAGCCCGCGTCGCTCCCGCCGCCGTCGTAGTAGGTCGGGACGTAGTCGTTCGAGGTGTCGCTCGAGCGATCGTCGGAGCTCGAGTCGTCGCCGCACCCCGCCGACGCGGGCGCGGCCGCGGCGAGCAGCGCGAGGGCGAGCGAGCCCGCGAGCGGCGCCCTCACTGCGCGCCCTCCCCCGGATCGGCGGCCGTCGTGGCGTCGGCCTCGTCGTCGACGTGCTCGTCAGAGAGCTGCTCGTCGGCGAGCTCCTCGGTCTCGTCGTCGTCCTCCTCCTCGTCCTCGTCGCGTGCGGCGCGCGTCTCGGCGCGCGAGAGGCACAGCGGCGGGAGGCCGGCCGCGTCCTCGGTGATCCCGTCGAGCGACACGCAGACCCGCGACGGAGTGACGCCGCCCGTCTCGTAGCCGATCTCCTCGACGAACGCGCCGCGCCCGTCGAGGGTCCCCGGCCGCAGCTCCTGCCGCGGATCGCGCACGGGCAGATCGACGAGCGCACCGTCCACACCTCCTCGTACGGTCACCGCGCCGAGATCCACCCTCACCGGGCCCATGCAGTGGTTGCCGACGCGATAGGCCAGGATCACGCCCGGCCGATCGAGCCACGCGACGCGGACGTCGGTGCACTCGAGCGCGACCGCCTGCGCGCTCGGCTGTGGGTCTTGGAGCAGCCACCCCCGCGGATAGGAAGGCCCGCACGCGCTCGCCATCGCCACGATCGTCGCCATCGCCACACCCCTCACGACTCTGGCAGGGTGGGGTCACGCGCCGGCGCGCGCTCGGAGAAAACCTCCCGGCGGGCTCGCAAGATCACGCACGCCGCGCGGAAAACGCCGCGGCGCGGCTCACCGGCGGCGCTGCGGTCGGGCCCACGGCAGCGCGTCGAGGTCCGCGTTGCCGCCGCTGAGCACCACGCCGACGCGCGCGATCCCCTCGAGCTCCGCGAAGCGGCGCGAGAGCGCCGCCGCGAGGGGGACCGCGCCGCTCGGCTCGACCACGAGCTTCATCCGCTCGAGGAGCAGGCGCATCGCCGCGATCGTCATCGCGTCCTCGACGACGAGGATCTCCTCGACGACGTCGCGCACCACCGGCCAGGTGAGCTCGCCGAGCACGGTGCGCAGGCCGTCCGCGACGGTGTCGGGCGTCTGCGTCGTCACGCGGACGCCGCTCGCCTTGCTGCGCGCCGCGTCGTCCGCGCCGCGCGGCTCCGCGCCGAGCACGCGCACGCGGGGCGCGAGCTCCCGGAGCGCGAGCGCGACGCCGCTCAGCAGGCCGCCGCCGCCGACCGGGGCGATCACCGCGTCGAGGTCCGGCACCTCCTCGAGCAGCTCGATCGCGCACGTGCCCTGGCCCGCGATCACGTCGGGGTGGTCGTACGGCCCGATGAGCGTGCCGCCGGTCTCCTCGACGACGCGGCCCGCGGTCTCGAGGCGCGAGGCGAGGGTCGGCTCGCACGGGATGACGCGCGCGCCGTAGCCCTCGACCGCGGCGCGCTTCACGCGGGGGGCGTCGCTCGGCATGACCACGTGCGCCGCGATCCCGCGCGAGGCGGCGGCGATCGCGAGCGCCTGCGCGTGGTTGCCGCTCGAGTGGGTGACGACGCCTCGCCGCGCGGTCGCCTCGTCGAGGCGCCACACCGCGTTCATCGCGCCGCGCGCCTTGAACGCGCCGCCGCGCTGGAGGTTCTCGCACTTGAAGAAGAGCCGCCGCCCCGCGCGGCGGTCGAGCGTGGCGCACGTCAGCACCGGCGTGCGGTGGACGTGCGGTCGGATGCGCGCGTGCGCGTCGCGGATCGCGTCGAGGTCGGCGGCGAAGCTCATCGGGCGACGATAGACGCGCCGCCGTGTCCGCGGGGAGACGAAGCGGCCGAACGCCGCGAGAACGTGGGCGCTCGGTGCGCTGGCACGCGCGCTGCCATGGCTCGGGGTGCCGGCGCATGGCCGGCAGAAGGAGTCGAAGGAAGCGAAATGAAGACGAACCTCCCGATCGTGGCCGGCGGCCTCGCCGCCCTCGTCGCGGCCGCCGGCGTCGCCGTCGGCCTGCTCGTCCTCGCTGGTTCGGAGCCGGAGGTCGCCGCGCCCGTGGCGCGCGAGGCGAGCCCAGCGCCCGTGCCCGCGCCCGCGCTCGACGACGCGCTCGCGACCACGACGCGCACCCAGGCCCCGATCCCGGCGCCGGTCCACGTCGCGGCGCCCGCGCCCGATCCGTACGCGCCGGAGCTCGAGGCGTCGGGCGCGGTGCGCGTGCGCCGCCTCGTCGTCGCGACCGGCGTCGCGGGCCACGAGCCCACCGGCGCCGCCGACACGTTCGCGCGCGGCACACCCCGGCTCTACGCGTTCGTCGACGCGGTGAACGAGAGCGGCGAGGAGGTCGCGCTGCGCGTGACGTTCGAGCCCGAGGCCGGCGAGAGCGCGGGCCACGTCGCGCTCACGGTGCCCGCGCGCCGCGCGCGGCACCGCACGTGGGCCTACACGCGCCACGTCTACGCGAGCGGCCGCTGGCACGCGGTCGTGCGCGCGCCCGACGGACGCGTGCTCGCGCGCCGCGCGTTCGACGTCGTCGAGTAGCCTCCTCCGCGCGGCCGCCACGCGGCCTCTTCGCATCGCGCCAGGCTCGGGTACAATCGGAGCGGCATGGTGCAGAAGTGGTGGCGCCGCGTCGCGCTCGCGAGCCTGCTCCTCGGCGGGCTCCTCCTCCCCGGACCTCCGGGCCTGGCGTACATCAACCAGGTCGACGGCACGGTGCTGCCGGTGACGAACCGCCTCCAGGCGTGCCTCGACCGCCCCGTCACGGGCGAGTCGGCGCCGGGGGCGGTCGACGCGATCGCGGACGCGGCGATCCTGCCCGAGGCGTTCCGGCCGGTCCGCGACCCCGCCTCCGGCCGCTACCGCGTGACGTTCATCGACATCGGCGAGGGCGCGGGCTTCCGCAACTCGTTCGGTTGGTTCTGGATCGGCGAGGACGTCACCAACCCGGCGAACCTGCGGACGGTGTTCGGCTGCCGGACGTACGGCACCTGCGACTGCCCGTGCGACACGATCCGCACGCGCACGATCGACTTCGACACGCAGCCCGGCTTCGCGGACGGCCGGCCGATCGGCTTCTGGCTCCGCACCCCCGAGCGCCTCGACGGCACGCGCGAGAACGGGACCTTCCCGAGCGGGTGCTCGCTCCCGATCGGCTGCGATCCGACGGGCGCGAACGTCAACGATTCGTGCGGGGGACGGCTCGACACCGACAACCGCATCTACTTCACGAGCCAGGCCCTCAACGACGACGGCGACTTCGTCCACTTCCTCGTCTACGAGAGCGTCTCGCACGTCGACACGTACTACTTCGGCTTCGAGGATCTCTTCCGCGGCGGCGACAACGACTTCGAGGACATGCTCGTGCGGGCGAGCGGTCTCGTGCCGCTCTGCAACCCGCAGCCCGAGACGTGCAACAACCTCGACGACGACTGCGACGGCGTGGTCGACGAGGGCATCACGATGGCGTGCAGCACCGCCTGCGGGCCGGGCGTCAGGACGTGCGCGGCCGGCAGCTTCGGCGCCTGCAGCGCGCGCGTGCCGACCGGCGAGGCGTGCAACGGGCTCGACGACGACTGCGACGGGCGCGTCGACGAGGGGCTCAGCCGCGCGTGCATGAACGAGTGCGGGCCGGGCACCGAGATCTGCATCGCGGGCACCTTCGCGGGCTGCTCCGCGCCGGCGCCGACCATCGAGGTGTGCAACGGGCGCGACGACGACTGCGACGGGCGCACCGACGAGGGCATCACCCGCCCGTGCTCGAGCGCCTGCGGGAGCGGCACCGAGACGTGCGTCATGGGCAGCTACGTCGGCTGCACGGCGCCGCTGCCCGGCGTCGAGGTGTGCAACGGGCTCGACGACGACTGCGACGGGCGCACCGACGAGGGCCTCACGCGCGCGTGCACGTCGATGTGCGGCATGGGCACGGAGGTCTGCGTTGCCGGCGCGTTCGTCGGCTGCACCGCGCCGCGCGGCACGACCGAGACGTGCAACGGGCTCGACGACGACTGCGACGGCGCGGTCGACGAGGGGCTCACGCGCGCGTGCTCGACCGCGTGCGGCGTCGGCACCGAGACGTGCGTGATGGGCGCGTTCGTCGGCTGCGACGCGCCGCTGCCCTCGGAGGAGGTCTGCAACAACGTCGACGACGACTGCAACGGGGTCATCGACGACGGCAACCCCGGCGGCGGCGCGATGTGTCTCGCGCGCGCGGACGGAACGTACGACGTCCTCGAGGAGGGCGAGATGCCGGGCGGGGACTTCTGCTTGCCCGGCCGCGTCATCTGCCTCGCGGGCGCGCTCGCCTGTCGCGGCGGCGCCTCGGGCACGCGCGAGGTCTGCAACTGCATCGACGACGACTGCGACGGCCGGATCGACGAGGACCCGGAGGGGACGCTCTGCGGCGAGGGCGTCTGCGTCGACTGCGCCTGCCGCACGCCGTGCCGCGACGACGAGTTCGAGTGCCCGCCCGGGCTCTCGTGCATCCGCCCCGCGGACGGCCGCGCGTACTGCGCGCCCGGGCGCTGCGTCGGGGTCGTCTGCGGCGACAACGAGGCGTGCGATCCCGACACCGGTGAGTGCCGGGACCTGTGCGCCGGCCGGACGTGCCCGGACGGGCTCGAGTGCGTGCGCGGCGCGTGCGTCGAGACGAGCTGCTACGTGCTCGGCTGCCCGATGGGCGAGCGGTGCCGAGGCGGCGCGTGCGTGCCCGACCCGTGCCGCGACGTGCGCTGTACGGGCGAGGGCGAGTACTGTCGCGAGGGGCGCTGCGTCGGCGTGTGCGCGGAGCTGTGCCCGCGCGGGCAGGCGTGCGTCGATGGCGCGTGCGCCGACGCTCCGTGCGAGGGCGCGTGCGGCGCCGGTCAGAGCTGCGTCGAGGGGAGCTGCCGCGCCGACGAGTGCACGCCGGCCTGCGGCGTCGGCCGCGTGTGCCGAGGCGGCACCTGCGTCGACAACCCGTGCCGCGGCGTGCGCTGCCCCGAGGGCTCGACGTGCGTGGGCGACGGGCAGTGCTTCACGCCCGGCGCGGTCCCGCCGCCGGTGCCGGACCTCGGCCTCGCGAGCGGCGGCTGCAACTGCGACGCGGCGGGCGCGGGCGAGACGCCCTCGTCCGGGTGGCTCCTGCTCGTCGCGCTCGTCGCCCTCGGGCTCGGCCGGCGCCGCGAGGGCGCGCTCGCCGCCGGGGCCGCCGCGCTCGGCGCGCTCCTCTTCGCGAGCGGCTGCGAGACGGACCCGTACTGCTTCTCGAACTGCGACCCAGACGCGGCGGTGACCGACGCGGGGCCGACGCGACCCGATGGCCAGGTCGACGGCTGCACGCCGCTCGGCGAGGAGCTCTGCAACGGGCTCGACGAGGACTGCGACGGGCTCGTCGACGAGGACTTCGACCTCGCGGCGGACGCGCGCAACTGCGGCGAGTGCGGCGTCGTCTGCAACCTGCCCAACGCCTTCCCGCGCTGCGAGGAGGGGATCTGCCGCGTCGATCGCTGCGCGGTCGGCTTCCACGACCTCGACGAGCGCGCGCCCGGCTGCGAGTACGAGTGCCCCCCGACCGGGCCCGAGCTGTGCGACGGGCTCGACAACGACTGCAACGGCGCGATCGACGAGGGCTTCGATCTCACGAGCGACCTCGAGCACTGCGGCGCGTGCGGCAACACCTGCGCGTTCCCGAACGCGAGCGCGAGCTGCGTCGCGTCGCGCTGCGAGATGGGCCCGTGCAACGCGGGGTTCGTGAAGCTCGACGACGACCCCACGACCGGGTGCGCCTACCGCTGCACGCCCGCCGGCGCCGAGGTCTGCAACCGCGCCGACGACGACTGCGACGGAACGATCGACGAGGGCTTCGACCTCGCGAGCGACCCGAGGCACTGCGGCGAGTGCAACCGCGCGTGCGTGTTCCTCAACGCGGTCGGCCAGTGCGCGCCCGACGCGATGGGCTCGCCCGCGTGCTCCATCGCGATGTGCATGCCGGGCTTCGTGGACCTCGACGCCGATCCGACGACCGGCTGCGAGTATCCGTGCACGCCGACGGGCGCCGCCGACCTCTGCGACGGCGTCGACGACGACTGCGACGGCCGCATCGACGAGGCCGACCCGCGCATCGGGACGAGCTGCGGCACCTCGACGGGCTCGTGCACGCCGGGCGTGAGCAGCTGCCAGCGCGGCGCGATCGTGTGCGTCGGCGGCATCGGCCCGCAGCCCGAGACGTGCAACGGGCTCGACGACGACTGCGACGGCACCCCCGACGACGGCGCGCTCCCCGGCGTCGGGCAGCGCTGCGGCGCGACGAACGTCGGCCGCTGCGAGTACGGCACGACCGTCTGCGCCGGCGGCGCGATCAGCTGCGGCGGGGCGCTCGTCGGCCCGGTGGCCGAGACGTGCAACGGCGTCGACGACGACTGCAACGGCGCGACCGACGACGGCCTCAGCCCGCCGCCCGCGGGCAGCGTGCCGAGCTGCGCGGAGACGCGCGGCGTCTGCGTGGGCCGCGTCCCGACCTGCCGCGGCGCCGCGGGCTGGGGCTGCGACCTGCCGAGCACCTACCAGGCCGTCGAGACGCGCTGCGACGGGCTCGACAACGACTGCGACGGCACGGCGGACGAGGGCTGCCTCACGCCGCTCGGGGCCACCGACACGCGCGTGGATCTCGGCGACGCCGCGACGGCCGCCAACTCGGTCAACCCGTTCCTCGCGGGCGACGGCGGCGCGAACAACGTGTGGCTCACGTGGATGGACCTGCGCGTCGACAGCCGCGCGCACACGTTCTTCTCGCGCTCGACGAACGGCGGCGCGGCGTGGTCGACGGCGGCGCGGCTCGACGTCGCGAACGGCCCGACGTTCGCGCCGCGCGTCGCGTTCGGCGGCGGTAGCAACGTCGCCGTCCTGTGGGGCGACTTCCGCGGCGGCACCAACTACCGCGAGGTCTACCGCGCGTTCAGCAGCACCACGGGCGCCGGCTTCGTCGGCGACGCCAAGGTCAACACCGGCCCGACGAGCGCCGTCGACTCGCTCGGCATCGAGGTCGCGGCGAGCGGCGCGAACGTCTACGCGGTGTGGGAGTCGTTCGTCACGACGCGCAGCCGGCACATCCACTTCGCGCGCTCGACCAACGGCGGCAACGCGTGGTCCGCGGAGGTGCGCGTCTCGACGCCCACCACGGCGACGTTCGTCGCGGCGAACCCGCGCGTCGCGGCGGCCGGCAACAACGTCTACGTGGTGTGGCGCGACAACCGCAACGGCGCGCTCGACATCTTCCTGCGCCGCTCGACGAACAACGGCGCGAGCTTCGGCTCCGAGGTGCGCATCGACACCGGCGACGCCGCCGGCTCCAACTCGAGCTTCTCCCCGGTGATCGCGGCCGAGGGCGACAACGTCTACGTCGCGTGGGTCGACGACCGCGACATGGGCGCGTTCGACATCTGGGTGAACCGGAGCCAGGACGGCGGCGCGACGTGGCGCGCGAGCGCGATCCGGCTCGACATGGATCCGTTCTCGCACGACTCGATCGCGCCGCGCATCGTCGCGCCGCAGCCCGGCGTCGCGGTCGTGTCGTGGATCGATCACCGCCACGGCCTGCCCGACATCTTCGCCGCGCGGACCTCGAACCGCGGCGACACGTGGTCGGCGCCCGCGCGCCTCGACACGAGCACCGCGCAGGGCGTGAGCGGCAGCTACGACCTCGCGCTCGGCGCGGCCGGCGCGCTCGTCGTCGCCGCCTGGGCGGACGATCGCCGGGGCTACCTCGACATCTACGCGAACTTCTCGCTCGACGGCGGCATCACGTGGCAGCCGCAGGACTACCGCCTCGACACCTCGCCGATCGGCACGAGCGACTCGGAGAACCCGTTCGTCTACGTCGCGGCGGGGACGGCGCACGTGGTCTGGGAGGACCACCGCGTCGGCGCCGGCTGCACGCGGGCGATCGGGGCCGAGTGCCCCGAGGCCGATCTCTACTACCGCCGCATGAGGTAGCGTCGGCGCTCGCCGACCGTGCACCGCGCCGACGTCCGCTTCGCCCTCGTGACCCTCGCGCTCGGCGCCCTGACGACGCGCGGGCCCGCCACGCTCGACGAGGCGATCCACCTCGACCGCGCCGACGCGTGGGCGCGCGGGCGCGCCGGCCTTTCGACCGATCCCGGCGCGCTGTGGGTGCCGACGCGCCCCGTCGCGGGCGGGCTCTTCTACGACGCGGGCGAGGGCCTGCGCGCCGCCGCGCCGCCGGGCCTCACGTTGCTCGCGCTGCCGCTCGCGGCGCCGCTGGCGTGGCTCGCCGACGAGCCCGCCGGCGCGGTGACGAGCGCGCTCGGCCGGCCAGGCCCGCCCGAGGCGACGCTGCGCCCGCTGCGGCGCGACCCGCGCGCGGTCGCGTTCGCGCTGGTCGGCCCGCTCGCCGCCGCGCTCGTCGTGCTCTTCTTCCTCGCCGCCGCGCGGGCGCTCGCGCTCTCGCCGCGCGCCCGCCTGCTCGGCGCCGCCGCCCTCGGGCTCGGCTCGCCGCTGCTCTCGTACGCGGGCACCGCGTGGCCGCAGGTCCCGCTCGCCGCGTGCTTCGCGTACGCGCTCTGGCGCGTGGTCGAGCGCGACCGGCGTCCCGGCGCGCCGGCGACCGGGCTGGGGGTCGCGCTCGCGCTCGCCGTCCTGCTCCGCGCGGAGAGCCTCCTGTTCGCCATCCCGTTCGGCCTCGCGACCTACCGCACCGAGCACCGGTGGCGGCGCAGCCCGAGCCGGGCCCTCGCGCGCGTCGTGCTTCCGATCGCGGTGTCGGTCGCAAGTCTCGTTGCGCTCGGCCTGCCCGACTCGGGCGACGGCTGGGGCCTCGCGCACCTCGGCCTCGGCGTCCCGGGCCTGCTCGTCTCGCCCGACGCCGGCCTCTTCGTGCACGCCCCGTTCGTCCTGCTCTCGTGGCTCGGCCTGCCCGCGCTCCTCCGGCACCCCGTGCTCGCGCCGCTCGCCCTCGTGCCGCCGACCGCGCTCGCGGTGTACGGCGGCTGGTTCGACTGGTCGGCCTCCCTCGCGTACGGCCCGCGCTTCCTCGTGCCGCTCTTGCCGTTCTTCGCGCTGCCCTTCGCGTGCGGGGTCGAGCGCGCCCCACGCGCCGCGCTCGTGGCGACCGCGCTCGGCTTCGCGGTCGCGCTCCCGGGCGCGCTCCTCCTGCACGCGCGTATCGGCGAGCCCGCGGGCTTCTGGGATCCGACCCCGCTCCACGCCTACGCCGCCGCGCCGGCCGTCGACTGGATGATCCTCGACTCGCCCCCGCTCGCCGCGATCCTCTTCGCCCTCGCCCTCGCCGGCCTCGCGTGGGAGTGGCGCGCGCGGGAGCGCGCGAAGCCTGTCGGCTGATCGCGCGGCGCTCCGCGCCGTCGAGCGCGCACGCCGCCGACGGCGCCATTCGAGGCCAGGCGATCGCGCCGCGGTGGCCGTTGGCCGAGGCGACCCCATCGCCGCGCGATGGGGTCGAACGGCGGCCGCCGCGTTCGCACTGGGGAGGGGTGCGAAGCACCCTCGGCAAGCTCAGTTGATCTGCGGCTTCATGCCGATGAGCGTGAAGAGCTCCATGCGCGCGGCGGCGTCCTTGAGGAACACGCCGTGGAGCTTGGAGGTCGTCGTCCACGAGCCCGGCTTCTGGACGCCGCGGTAACACATGCAGAAGTGCTGAGCCTGGATGATCACGGCGACCCCTTGCGGGTGCAGCGCCTCCTGGATCGTGTCGGCGACCTGCGCGGTCAACTTCTCTTGCACTTGAAGACGCTTCGCGAAGATGTCGACCACGCGCGCGAGCTTGCTCAGCCCGACGATCCGGCCGCCGGGGATGTAGGCGACGTGCGCCTTGCCGACGAACGGCACCATGTGGTGCTCGCAGTGGCTGTGGAGCTGGATGTCGGTCACGAGCACGAGCTCGTCGTAGCCGTTCACGTCGCCGAAGGTCGTCGCGAGGTGCTCGAACGGGTCCTCGGCGTAGCCCGAGAAGTGCTCGGCGAACGCGCGCACGACGCGGCCGGGCGTGTCGAGCAGGCCCTCGCGGGTCGGGTCGTCCCCGATGTACTCGAGCAGCCCGCGCACGTGCGCCTCGGCCGCCGCCATCTCCTGCGCGCTGCGCTCTCGCTTGGTCATGGCGCACCGGTTAGCACGGCGTGACGGTCCGCACGAGCGTCGGCGCGCGCTCGCGGGTACCGTCCGCGCCGCGATGCAGATCCTGATGATCGTCGGCTCGGAGATGGGCAACGCCGAGATGGTCGGCGACCTGGTCAAGGACGAGCTCGAGGGGCTCGGTCACGAGGTGCGCGTGATCTCCGACGGCGGCCTCGCGGAGGCGGAGCTCGACGCGGCGGAGACGCTGCTCGTGGTGAGCTCCACCACCGGCCTGGGCGACGTGCCGCAGAACGTCGAGGCGCTCTACGGCGAGCTCGTCGAGGAGCGGCCCGACCTCGGTCACCTGCGCTACGGCCTCGTCGGGATGGGCGACCGCAACTACAAGGACACCTACTGCGGCGGCCCGAAGAAGTGGATCGCGATCCTCGACGAGCTCGGCGCGACGCGCGTCGGCGAGCCGCTCATGCTCGACGCGACCGATCACCCCACCCCCGACCTCGACGCGCTCGCCTGGCTCCCCGGCTGGCTCGACGCCCTCGAGAGCTGAGGGGCGGTCGCTCGACCGATTCGAGACCGTCGATGGATCGAGCGGCGCCAATCGAGGCCAGGCCATCGCGCAGCGATGGCCGTTGGCCGAGGGGGCCCCATCGCCCCGCGATGGGGTCGAACGCGGCTCCGCCGCGTTCGCCTCGGGTGGGGGGACCCATCGCGGCTTTGCCGCGATGGGGGGAGGGGCTGGAACAGCCCCTCCAGCAAGTCAGCTGATGTCGGCGGTCACGGCGAGGCGGAAGTAGACGCCTTCGGTGCGGCCTTGGGGGCTGTCCTGCAGGACGGGGACGCTCGCGCCGAGCTGGAAGATCCAGTCGGTGATCGGGGAGACGAGGAGGTCCGCCGCAGTGAAGAGCGAGAAGTGGCGGGTGCGCGGGTCGGTGCGCGCGCCGATGAGCGCCGGCGCGTCGAGCCGCGCGTCGGTGCCGAGGCGCACGCTGAAGTGGCCGTCGAACCGGTGCTGGGCGGCGACGGAGAGGAAGAGCGAGGGCCCGGGCGACTCCTCGTAGCGGCCGGCGAACGGGAGCGCGACGGTCGCGCTCGCGAAGAGCGCGAACGGGTCGGCGAAGTGCGAGTAGGTGAGGCCGATCAGCGGGTCGATCGTGCCGCTCCCGGACTGCGCGACGACGGGGAGCCGGGCGCCGTGCGCGTCGACCTGGTCGATCGAGGTCGGGAGCTTCACGCCGAGCGCGACGCCGAACAGATGCGAGGGCGCGAACGACCGATCGCGCAGGAGCACGACGCGCGCGCGGACGTCGGCGTCACCGAGGCCGAGGGTCGTGACGTGGCGCTGGCTCGCCCAGGTGAGGTCGCGCAGGAGCAACGGCACGCTCGCCGCGAGCGCGACGCGGTCGTCGAACGCGTACGAGGCGGCGAGCCGCGCGCTCGCCTCGCCCATGACGGTGCCCTCGCCGAGCTCGTCCCAGCGCCCCTCGAGCGCGAGCGAGACGCGCGCGCGGCCGGCGAACGGTTGGCCGACCCCGATCGTCGTCAGGGTCGGGTCGCCACACCCGCAGCTCGCGCACGCGGCGGCGCGCGAGGTCGGCGCGAGCGCGACGCCGAGCACCAGGACGAGCGCGAGGCGCGAGAGGTCCACGCGCAGGGCGTACGCTCGGCGCGGCGCGGCGCCATGCGGTGAATGGTCGCAGGCCCGCGCGGCCTCACGCGCGCCGGCGCGCGGCGCGGCGCAGCCAGGGGAGCGCGAGCGCGAGGAGCGCGAGCCCGCCGAGCGGCGCGCGCCCCGGCGCCGCGGCGCAGCCGGCGCTCATCTCGGCCGGGCGCGCGTCGTCGCATGCGCCTCCGTCGAGCGTGCATCGCCCCGCCGTCCCGGCGTCGCCGTGGCACTCGACGCGGTACGTGCCGCAGGAGTCCTGGACGACCTCGCAGCCGGGCGACTCCGAGGGCCGCGTCTGCGCGGCGCAGCGGCACCCGTCGTCGTCGCACTGCTCGCCGTACGCGCACTCGAGGCACGTGCAGAAGCCCCCCTGCAGGCAGCGCTGGCCGCTCGGGCAGTCGGCGTGGACCGAGCACTCGATCCACGCCGCCCCGCCTTCGTTGCAGGAGTTCGGCGGGCCAGCGTCCGAGCACGCGGCGGCGACGTCGCAGACGAGGAGGGTGGCGAAGGCGGCGGCGGCGCAGAGAGCAGTTCGTTGCATGGCGAAGGAGCAGTACAAGGCGCGCGCCAGCGCGGGTTTCGGTGGCGATCGCGCGCTGCGGCACACCTCGACACGCCGGTTGCGTCGGGCGCCGACCTGACCGATCCTGGTCGTGGAGGTCGGAGCGTGCGCGCGAGAGCAGGTGTCGCGGCGGTGTGGGTCTCGTGGGCGGTCGCCGCCCTCGGCGGTTGCGCGGCGGACGCGTCGGGTGGGCCGAGCTGTGAGCCGAGCGACGGCGCGGAGGTCTGCGAGGTCTTCCGGCTCGTCAACGAGGCGCGCGCGCGCGAGGGGCTCGCGCCGTACACCTACGACCGCGCGCTCGGGCTCGCCGCGCAGCTGCACGCCGAGGACATGGTGGAGCAGGGCTACTTCAGCCACGACTCGCTCGACGGACGCTCGTTCGCCGACCGCGCGCGCGACGCGGGCTACGACGCCTCTGCGCGCGGCGAGAACATCGCCTCGGGCCAGCGCTCCGCCGCGCAGGTGATGGAGAGCTGGATGGGCTCGTCGGGCCACCGCGCGAACATCCTCTCGACCCGCTCGAACGAGATCGGGATCGGCCTCCACCAGAACCGCTGGGTGCAGGTGTTCGGCCAGCGCGCGCTCGTCACGGGCGGTTGAGCCGCTGGTATCCTCCGGGCGGGCGCCGGGTGCGCCGCGAGAGGAGACGTCTCATGGTCCGTGCGGGTGGGGTGGCGCGCTCTGTAGTGAGCAATCTGTGTTGCGTGATGCTGATGGCGGCGTGCAGCGCCGCGCCGGCGGAGCGCGGCGGCGGGGAGGTCGCCGAGCCCTCGGGCGCGCCGGCGCCCACCCCCGCGAGCGCCGAGCCCGCCGCGGTGGAGCAGGCCGCGGCCCCGGCGCCGGCCGCGCCGGCGGTCGATCTGCTGCGCGCGGTGCCGGCCGACGTCGCCGTCTCGTCCGCGTATCGCGACCAGGCGAGCCAGGCCTCGAGCCTCGTCGACGGCGACCTCGCGACGGCCTGGAACTCGCGCACCGGCGAGCTCGCGGGCGCGTGGATCGAGGTGCGCTTGCCCGCCGACGCGTCGGTCGAGTCGCTCGCGCTCACCGCGGGCTTCACGCGCGACCGCGACGGGAACGACCTGTTCGCCGCGAACCACCGCGTGACGCGCGTGCGCGTCTCGCGCGACGGAGCCGAGCTCGGGGTCTTCCCGCTCGACCCCGCGTCGCGCGAGCTGCAGACGATCGCAGTCACCGGCGCGGGCGGCGTCTACCGCGTCGAGGTGCTCGAGACCACGCCGGGCACGCGCGCGGACTTCCAGGAGACGTGCGTGTCGGAGCTGCGCGTGATGGGGCGCGCGCCGGTGATGCAGGAGGGCGAGCGCCGGCCGCGCGTCGCCGTCGGCGCGCTGCCCGCGCCGCGCGAGCCCGCGCCCGAGCCCGACCGCGCGGCCTTCGCGGCGCGCCTGCGCCGCGCGCTGCCCGCGTTCGTGCGCGCCTGGGGGGCGCTCGAGACCGACGTGGGCTCCAACGCGCGCAACTGCGGCTACGAGCTGACGCCCGGCGAGCGCGCGACCTTGCGCGCGCGGCGCGTGCGGCTCCTGCGCGAGGCCGCCGATCTCGTCGCGGGCATCGACGAGCCCCGCGAAGAGCAGCTCCGCTTCCTCGCGCTGCGCCCGGGCGGCTTCGACGAGTTCGGCCACGCGCGCACGCCGCTGCCCGACGACTTCGCCGTCGCCGCCGCCGGGCTCGACACCGTCACCGCGTGGCTCGGCGACGACGCGCAGCGCTGCGCCTGGGATCGCGCGCACGCCGGGATCGTCCTCGCGCGCTTGCACGATCGCGCGCAGACGTCGATCCACGAGCTCGAGCACATCCCGCCGGACGACGAGGGTGCCTACGACCGCTCGTTCTTGCGCACGCTGCGCGCGCTCGAGCGCGCGAGCCCGCGCTTCGAGCGCTGGAGCGCGGAGTACCGCACACAGCCGGCCCGCGTCGCGACCGCGCTCCGCGCGTTCTCGTACCCCGAGCCCGAGGACGCGACGTGGACCTCGCTCCTCGCGCTGCTCGACCGCGCGGACGCGAGCTGCGCGGCGCCCTGACGACGCGGCGGGGGAGGGGTGCGAAGCCTCCCTCGGCGAGCCTTCACCGCCCGCAGGCGGCGAGCAGCGCGTCCATCGACGTGATCTTCACCCGCGGCGTCGGCTCGCTCGCCGCGGCGCGCTCCTTCTCGTCGATCGCGAGCCAGTCGTCGTAGCTCACGACGCGCGCGCCGCGCTCCGCGAGCAGCGCGCCGAGCGCGTCACCGCCGCCGCGCGCGCCGTCGCTCAGCTCCGCGAGCACCCGGTCGGCCACCTCCGCGCTGTCGCCGCGGTTGGTCGCGATCACGCCGCTCGGCCCGCGCTTGGCCCAGCCCACCGCCCAGAGCCGGTCGGCGATCTTCCCGTCGACGTTGGCGAACGAGGTGCCGCTCGCGGCGAGCGGGACCCCCTCGAGCGGCGTCGCGCCGTAGCCGATGGCCGTGACGATCGTGCCGACCTCGAGCACGTACGTCTCGCCGGTCGCCACCGCGCGTCCGTCGCGCAGCTCGGTCACCGCGACCTCGAGGCCGCGCACGCGGTCGGGCCCGATGACGCGCACCGGCGAGGCGAAGAAGCGCAGGTGCAGCCGCTGCGGCTTGGCGTCGGGCGCGTTCTGCGAGTAGCTCCGCAGCGTCTCGACGATCTTCTCCATCTTCTTCTGGTGCTTCGGATCGTCGGCCTCGACGACCTCGGGCAGCTGCGCGGGATCGACGAGCGCGACGGTGCGCGTCATCTCGCCGAGCTCGCGCAGCTCCGCCGTCGTGAAGCTCGCCTGCGACGGACCGCGTCGGCCGAGCATGTAGAGCTCGGAGTAGTCGGAGCGCTCGATCGCGTCGAGCGCGTACCGAGGGATGTCCGTCTTGATCATCTCGTCTGGCTCGCGGCTCAGGACGCGCACCACGTCGACCGCGACGTTGCCGTTGCCGATCACCGCGATGCCGGGGCCGCGCAGCTCGGGCTCGAGCCCGGAGAAGTCGGGGTGCCCGTTGTACCAGCCGCTCAGCGCGCGCGAGCCGTACACGCCCGGCAGATCGTCGCCGGGGATGCCGAGCCGGCGATCGACCGTCACCCCGACCGCGAGCACGACCGCGTCGTAGCGCGCGAGCAGCTCCTCGACGCTCACGTCGCGGCCGACCTCGACGTGGCCGAAGTAGCGGAACGTGTCGCGCCGCGCGGTGCGGTCGAAGACGCGCCAGACGTTCTTCGTGCCCTGGTGATCGGGCGCGACGCCGCTGCGCACCAAGCCGTAGGGCGTCGGGAGCCGATCGATCATGTCGATCCGCACCTCCGGCGCCTTCTTGAAGATCGCCTCGGCGGCGTAGAACCCCGCCGGGCCGCTCCCCACGATCGCGACGTGTCGGGTCATGGCGGCGCCAGATAGCGCACGCGGCTTGCCAGGTCCACGTTCCCGTGGAAAATGCGGCCTACCCGCGGGCCGCGGAATAACCTGGGCCCGCTCACACGATCCATGCATCGAATGCTCCGATCTCTCGCTTGGCCCACCGCCGCCGCCGGCCTCTTGGTCGTCGCCGGCTGTACGACCGGCAACATCCCGAACACCGACGTGCCGGACAACACGGAGAACCGCGAGGTGGTCGACTTCGTCGAGCGCTACCGGCACGCGGTCGAGCGCCGCCGCGTCGGCGAGATCCTCGCGCTGGTCTCGGAGCGTTTCTACGACGACAACGGCACCATCTCGTCGAGCGACGACCGCGACTACGACCGGCTCCGCCAAGATCTCGCGCGCTTCGAGCAGCTCCTCGACGTGCGCTACGAGATGCGCTACCGGCGCGTCACCTTCCGCGCAGATCGCGTCCTCGTCGACTACACCTACACGGCCAGCTTCAAGATCGCGACCCCCTCCGGAGACCGCTGGGAGACGCGGCTGCGCGACAACCGGATCGAGCTCGTGCGCGAGTCCGGGGAATTCCGCATCATCTCGGGCATCTGACGAACGTTGCCCGCGGGCCGGCGGCCGGGGTACGCTTCAGTCACCGGTTCGAGGCGCTTCGGAGCTCGCGGTGGGCTCCAGCTGGGATTCCTCTGCCCCGGAGACGATGGCCGGACCGTCGGAGAAGAAGCAGCTCGGGAAGATTCTGCTTCGGCAGAAACTCGTGACGCCCGGCGAGCTCGACGATCTGCTCGATCAGCAGGCCAAGACGCCCGGGCAACGCCTGGGCTCGACGGCGGTCGAGAGCGGCGCGGTCGACGAGGTGGACATGCTGCGCGCGCTCTCGGAGCAACACGGCTTGCCCGGGATCGACGTGGCGCAGACGGTGGTGCCGACGGAGAACCTCAAGCTCATCCCGGTGGACATCGCGCGGCAGTACTTGATCCTGCCGTTCTCCGTGAAGGACGAGCACCTGTTCCTCGCGATGGCCGATCCGTCGGACCGGCGCATCATCGACGAGATCGAGTTCGTCACGGGGCGCAAGGTGTTCCCGTACGTCGCGGTGAGCGGCCCGCTCTCGCGCGTCATCGACGCGGCCTACGCCAAGCTCGACGAGGGTGCGGATCTGTACATCGGCCCGCACACGCCCGCCGAGTACCTCGCGCAGCTCGGCCTCGAGGCGCCGGGCGCGCCGCCGCCGCCGCGCCACCCCAAGGTGAGCCCTGCGCACCCGCGCGTGCGGCCGCCGAGCACGCCCGCGATGGCGGTCGTGACGAAGGAGGACTCGGGCCTCCACGATCCGGCCGCGATCCCGGTCGCGCGCAAGGCGCCGCGCCGGCTGCCCACGCTCGACGACGCGTTCGGCTCGAAGGTCGCGCCGCTCCCGACCGGCCCGGACGACGACGGCCACGCGCGCCAGAAGGGCGAGCGGGTGGTGTTGATCGTCGACGACGAGGACGACATCCGCCGCATGCTGCGGCGCGTGCTCACCGAGCGGGGCGTCTCGGTGGTCGAGGCCGCGCGCGGCACCGAGGCGCTGCAGAAGGTGCGCGAGCACAACCCCGACGCGATCCTGCTCGACGCGATGCTGCCCGAGATCCACGGCTTCGACATCTGCCGCCGCATCAAGGGCAGCAAGAAGTACGGGCACATCCCGATCGTGATGGTCAGCGCCGTGTACCGCGGCTGGCGCTTCGCGGAGGACCTCAAGCAGTCCTACGGCGTCACCGACTTCCTCGAGAAGCCGTTCAAGATCTCGGACGTGGTGAGCGCGGTCGAGCGCGCGCTCGATGGCCGCGAGACGGAGGAGGCGACCGAGTCGCTCTCCGAGGAGGCGATGGCCTGTCTGTCGGAGGGCATCGCCGCGTTCCGCGCGGGGCACCTCGACGAGGCGATCAAGCACCTCGAGCGCGGCGTGGGCCTCGACCCGCTCGCCTTCCGGCTACACTATCACCTCGGTCTCTTGTACGGCCGCCGAGAGGAGCTGTTCGAAGGCATCGCGTCCCTCGAGACGAGCGTCGACCTGTCCCCGCGCAACTTCTCCGCGCTCAAGAACCTGGCCGTGCTCTACCAACGCGCGGGCTTCAAGCACAAGGCGATCGAGATGTGGGAGCGTGCGCTCGCGGTCGCGGACGACGACGAAGTGAAGAAGGGGATCAAAGACCACTTGATGAGCTTGCTCTAACGGCCCGAGCCCGAGGCGCCCCCGAATGAAGTTCCTCTGCCCCAACTGCAAGGCGAAGTACCAGATCTCCGACGACAAGATCGCCGGGCGGACCCTCAAGATGGACTGCCGCCGGTGCGAGCACCCGATCGTGATCCGGGGCGACAAGATGCAGGACGCGCGCTCGAGCACCTCGAGCTCGCTCAAGAGCGCGCGCGGGTCGTACGCGGGGCCGGCGCCGGCGCGCGGCGCGAGCGGGCGCACCTCGATGGCGGGGGACTACCGCAGCCCGTCGTCGCCGCCTCCGCCGCAGCGACCGACCGCGCTCGATCAGTGGCACATCGCGATCAACGACGTGCCCGTCGGCCCGATGCGCCGCGAAGAGGTCGCGCGCAAGATCGCCGCCGGCGCGGTCGACAAGGAGTCGCTCTGCTGGCGCGAGGGGCTCGACGACTGGCGTCCGCTGAAGAACGTCCCGGAGCTCGCGGCGCTGCTGCGCCGGACCGCGCCCCCCGCGCCGCGCAAGCAGCCGCCGCTGCCGGCGCCGGAGCGGCCGCTCGGCCCTCCGTCGTCGCGGCCGGGTCGGCCGCCGACCGGCCGCTCGCGGCTCGAGACGCCCGCGCCCGTCGCGCCGCGGCCCCAGGCGCCGCCGCGGCCCCAGGCGCCGCCGCGACCTCAGGCGGCGCCGCCGCGGCCTCAGGCGGCGCCCGCGCGCCCGGCGGCGACCGAGGCGAGCCGCCCCGCCGCGCGTGGCAACGTGGTGCCGATCGGTGGCCGCCTCGCGACGGCGCCCCAGGTCGACGAGCCGCTCTCGGACGACTTCGAGGAGGAGGACGAGCCCACGACGGTCGGCTCGGAGTTCGACTTCAAGCAGGCCGAGGCGCAGGCGCGCGCGGAGGCGGAGCGCCGCCGCCTCGAGGACCAGCGCGAGGAGCGCGAGCTCGCCGCGAAGGCCGCGCGCGAGCGCGAGGAGCGCGAGGCGTCGGCCGCGCCCGCCCCGTTCGCGGCGAGCGCGCAGATCGCGCACGGCGACGCGTTCGATCCGTTCGCCTCGGAGGCCGGCGCGATGGCCGCGACGAGCGCGCCCGCGCTCGCGCCGGCGATCCCGCTCGAGGCGGTCCCCGAGCGGCGCAGCCGCGGGCTCCCCATCGGGGCGTGGATCGCGATCGCCGGCGCCGCGAGCTTCGGCGTCGTGCTCGCGATCATGGTGGGCACGCACATCCTGACGACGCCGCCCGCGCCCGTCGCGGTTGCGCCCGCGCCCGCGCCCCCGGTGACGCCGACGCCCGCCGAGCTCGATCCGACGCCGATCGACGAGCCGGTCGCGGAGGTCGAGCCGACGGAAGAGGTCGCCGAGGAGCCGGCCGTCGGGGACGAGACCGCGCCCGAGGCGGCGGCGAACGGCGAGCGGCGCCCGACGTCGGGCGGCGCGGCGACGCGTCCGGTGGCGACGAGCGGCGGGGCCGCGCGCGGTCGCGAGGCGGAGCTCGACCCGGAGACCGCGGCGCGCCTCGCGCGGATGGCGGGCTCGAGCTCGGACTCCGCGCCCAACCTCGACGTCGCGCGCCCGAGCACGACGCTGCCGGGCCAGGAGCGCACCCCGGCCGGCGGGACGGAGCTCACCGCGGATCAGGTGCGCGCCGTCGTGACGCGCGAGGGCGCGAACGTGCGCCGCTGCTACGAGACGTTCGCGCGGCAGTCCGGCCAGGCGCCGTCGCTGCGCCTCGACGTGGACGTGACGGTCGGCGCGAGCGGCACGGTGACCCGCGCGGTCGCGCGCGGCCCGGCGTTCGGCGACGTCAACGAGTGTGTCGAACGTACGATCCGCCGCTGGCGCTTCCCGCGCACCGGCGCGGAGAGCCGCATCAGCATCCCGTTCGTGTTCAGCGGGCGCGAGTGAGGGTGCGAAGCGCCCTCACCGCAGCAGGCGCACGAGCGCGTAGACCGCGAAGCCGAGCGTGATCGCGACGACGAGCGTGAGCGCCCAGCTCAGGCCGCCCGAGCGGCGCTTGCGCGGCGCGCTCACCGCCGGGTGGCCACCCGTGACCTCGCTCGAGATCTCGACGGAGCCCGTGCGGCTCTTGCCGCCGGCGCCCTCGACGGTGGCCGGGCCCGTCTCCTCGCGCGGGTTCGCCGCGCGGTCCTTCAGGAGCGCGTCGAACCCCTCCCTCTCGAGGAAGGACTCGTCCCACATCGCCGTCGGCTCCTCGGCCGCCCAGCGCATCGCCTCCTCGGAGTCGGTGACTCCCCCCTCGTCCTCGTCCTTCTCGCTCACGGCAAGCCCGCTCGAGCAGTCTCGCCGATCCCGCGCGCCGTAGCCAACTCTTCGGGCGTTGACGCCGGCGCGGCCACGCCGCAGCCTCTTCGCGAACGTGCGGGTGTTGGTCACCGGCTTCGCGCCCTTCCTCGAGCACGCGGTCAACCCTTCGGACGCGCTCGCGCGCGCGCTCGACGGGCGCCGCGCGCACGGCGTCATCCTCAGGGCGCAGCGCCCGCTGCCCGTCGAGCACGGCCGCGCGGCGAGGATCGCGCTCGGCGCGGCGCGCCGCCTCGGCGCCGACGCGATCGTGGCGTTCGGGCTCGCCGCGGGCACGCCGCGGCTGCGCCTCGAGCGCGTGGGCAGGAACCGCGCGACGAGCCCGCACCCCGACGGCCGCGGCCGCGTCGCGATCGGCCCGCTCGTGCCGGGCGCGCCCGCCGTGCGCGCCGCGACGCTCCCGCTCGCGCCGCTCGCGGCGGCCCTGCGCGCCGCGGGCGTCGAGGTCGAGCCCAGCGACGACGCGGGCGGCTACGTCTGCAACGACCTCTACTACCGCCTGCTCCACGCCGGCGCGCGCGCGCTGTTCGTGCACTTGCCCGCCGACGTCGAGGTCTGGCGGCTGGCCGCGCCGATGGCCGACGGCATCGCGCGCGCCGTGGTAGCGTCGGCGTCGAGATGACGGGGAGGCAGGCGTGGGCGTCGACGAGCTGTCCCGGCTGATTGTCGAGAGCCTCTCGCTCGCGCTGCTCGTGAGCGCCCCCGCGCTCGCCGCCGCGGTGGTGATCGGCGGCCTGGTCGCCGTGCTGTCGGCCGCGACCCAGGTGCAGGAGCAGAGCCTCTCGTTCGTCCCCAAGCTCGTCGGCGTCGCGCTCGCGCTCGCCGCGGCGGGCGCGTGGATGGCGGGCGAGCTCGTCGGCTACACCGAGCAGCTCTGGACCGCGATCCCGGCGCTCGTCCCGTGACGCTCCCCGAGGCGCTCCTCGGGTCCGACCCCGCCGCCGCCGCGACCGTGCTCGCGCTCGTCCTCGCGCGCACCCTCCCGCTCGCGTTCGTCGCGCCGTGGCTCGGGCTGCGCGGCACCGCGCTGTTCGCGCGCGTCGCGGCGGCGCTGGTGATCGCGCTCGCGCTCGCGCCGCTCGCCCGCGCGGTGTCGCCCGCGCTGCCGGAGGGCGTCGCGCCGCTCGCGCTCGCGCTCGTGCGCGAGGCGCTCGTCGGGGCCGCGTTCGCGATCGCGCTGAGCGCGCCGCTCTACGCGCTCCTCTGGACCGGCTCGCTGATCGACCGGTGGCGCGGCAGCCCGCCCGACGCGACCGCGGCGAGCGCCGGCTCGCCGCTCGGGCAGCTCCACCTCGGCGCTGGCGTCGTGTTGTTCGTCCTGCTCGGCGGCCACCGCCTCGCGCTCGCCGCGTTCGCGGGGGGCCTCGTCGATCTGCCTGCCGGCGCGCCTGCGAGCGCGGTGAGCCTCGGTCAGCTGGCGCTCGGCGCGATGCGCATCGTCGCCGACGCGCTCGTCCTGTCGGTCGCGTTCCTCGCGCCGGCCGCGATCGCGTTCGTGCTCGTCGAGCTCGCGTTCGGCCTCGCCGCCCGGGTCGCGCCCGCGGTGAGCGGCTGGATGGAGGCGATGCCGCTGCGCGCCGCGCTCGGCGTCGCGCTCGCGCTCTTCGGGCTGAGCGCGCTCGTCGGCCGCCTCGGCCCCGTCTTCGCGCGCTCGATCGAGACCGCGACCGACCTGTTGCGCGCGCCCTGACCGGCTCGTGGTAGATCGCCCGCCATGTCCTCCATCGACACCCTCATCGACGCCGACACGATCGCCCGCCGCGTGAAGGAGCTCGGCGCGCAGATCACGGCCGACCACGCGGGCCGCGACCTCGTGCTGGTCCCCGTCCTCAACGGGAGCTTCGTGTTCGCGGCCGACCTCGCGCGCGCGATCGAGCTGCCGCTCGCGATCGACTTCTTCGGCTGCCGCAGCTACGAGGGCACCGCGTCGAGCGGCGTCGTGCAGACGACGCTCGACCTCAGCCACCCGATCCAGGGCAAGCACGTGATCGTCGTCGAGGACATCGTCGACACCGGCCTGACCATGACCTACATGCTCGAGAACCTGCGCACGCGGCGGCCGGCGAGCGTCCAGCTCGCGTCGCTCTTGAGCAAGCCCGCGCGCCGCAAGGTCGACGTCGCGATCGACTACCTCGGCTTCGAGATCGAGGACGTGTTCGTCGTCGGCTACGGGCTCGACTTCGACGAGCACTACCGCAACGTGCCGTACCTCGGGGTGCTCCGCTCGTGAGCGCGCGCCTCGAGATGCTGGAGAAGGTGCTGGCCGCGGGCAGCGCCGATCCGTTCCACCACTACGCACACGCGATGGAGCTGCGCTCGCTCGGCCGCCTCGACGACGCGCTCGCCGCGTTCACTGGCGTGCGCGCGCGCTTCCCCGACTACGTGCCGACCTACCTGATGGCCGCGCAGGTGGCGCAGGAGCTCGAGCGCGACGAGGTCGCGCGCGACTTCGCGGCGAGGGGCGTCGAGACGGCCCGCGCCGCGGGGGACGACCGCGCCGTCCGCGAGCTCGGCGCGCTCCTGGCGCTCCTGGACTGAAGACCGAGCGCGCGCGGACGGTCGCGAACGCGCGCCCCGGTCGTGCTAATCACGTCGGCATGCGTCGCTCTTCCCCGATCCTCACCGCTCTCGCCTTCTCGATCGCCTGCGATGGCGCCGCGCCCTCCGACGCGGGGCTCGACGCGGCGCTCGCCGACGCGGGCACCGACGGCGCGCGGCCGCGGCCCGACGCCGGCCCGGTCGAGGACGTCGAGTGGCCCGCGATGGGCCCGATCGCCGCGGCCTCGGGCGCGGGCAGCTTCCGCTTCGGCGCCGCGTCCGCCGCGACGCAGATCGAGGACATGAACCCGCTCGTCGACTGGTACGTGTGGACGCAGCCGCCGCCGGAGGGCATGGGGCGCGGCCGCGAGCCGATCGGCGACGCCGTGCGCGGGTACAGCCTCGCGACCGACGACATCGCGATCATGCAGGCGATGAACCTCGACACGTACCGCTTCAGCGTCGAGTGGGCGCGCGTCGAGCCGCGGCGCGACGAGGTCTCCGAGGAGGCGCTCGCGCACTACGGCGCGTTCCTCGACGCGCTCGTCGCCGCGGACATCCGCCCCAACGTCACCGTGCATCACTTCTCCGCGCCGCTCTGGGTCGACGACCCGCGCCGCGTCGCGGGCGGCTGTCCGGCGAGCGGCCCCTCCGACGAGTGGCTCTGCGGCTGGGGCGATCCCGTCGGCGCGCCGCAGATCATCGAGGAGATCGCCGAGCACGCGTGCCTGCTCGGCCAGCGCTTCGGCGATCGCGTCGACGACTGGGCGACGTTCAACGAGCCCGTCAACTATCTCTTCGCGAGCCACGGCGCGGCGCAGTTCCCGCCCGGGCGCGAGCTCCTCTTCAGCGACCTGCCGCGCTTCCTCGAGGTCGTGCGCAACTTCATCCGCGCGCACGAGGCGATCCGCGAGGCGCTCGAGCGGTGTGACACCGTCGACGTCGACGGGGACGGCGACGCGGCGTCCGTCGGCATCACGCTCTCGATCGTCGACTGGGTCCCCGCGCGCAACGGGCTGCCGAGCGAGATCGACGCCGACGTCGAGGCGGCGCAGCGCATCCGCTACGTCTACCACTACCTCCTCGTCGACTCGGTGCTGAACGGTACGTTCGATGCGGACTTCGACGGCGTCGCGGAGGAGTCGCACCCGGAGTGGCGCAGCTCGCTCGAGTGGCTCGGCGTCCAGTACTACGCGCGCCTCGGGGTGACCGCGCGGCCGGCGACGCTCCCCGGCGTCGCGCTCACGCCGTGCTTCCCGCCGCTCGGCGTCGGCACCGCGTGCCTCGAGCCCGAGGACCCGACGCACTACGTCCCCGAGATGCGCTACGAGTACTACGCGCCGGGCCTCGCGACGATCCTGCTCGAGTACGCCGCGCGCTACCCGAGCCTGCCGTTGACCGTCTCGGAGGCCGGCATCGCGACGCACGTCGGCCGCCGCCGCGCCGAGAACGTCGTGCGCACGCTCGAGCAGATCCACCACGCGCGCCGGATGGGCGCGGACGTGCGCGGCTACTACCACTGGTCGCTCACCGACAACTTCGAGTGGGCGGAGGGCTACGGCCCGCGCTTCGGGCTCTATCACGTCGATCGCACCGGTACCTATCCGCGTACGCCGACCGAGGGCGCCACCGTGCTCGGCGAGATCGCCGGCGCGCGCCGCCTCACCATCGCGCAGCGCGAGGCCTACGGCGGCCTCGGCCCCATGACGCCCGAGGAGTAGGCGCGCGTCAGCGGCGCTCGAGCACCACGAGGCGGAAGCGCATCGGGCGCGTCACCTCGTGCAGCACGTCGCGCAGGATGCTCGTGCCCGTCGCGCGCTCCTCCCGCGCGAGGTACAGCTCGCGCGCGTCGAGCGTCGCTCGAGGTGTCAGACCGACTCAGCGCGCGCGCCGCCTTCGGCCTCGGCGCGAGCGCCGAAACAGCCAGAGCCGGCGAACCACTCGCCGTCGGCCCGGTGCGACGGGAGCTCGACGCCGCCGGATGAGGCGCGGCGAGCGCCTCCTCGGCGTCTCGTCGACTCGACGAGCGAGAGCTCTCGCAGCTGCGCGCGCGCCTCTGCGCTGCGCACGCACCCGCGGGCGATCAGCAACGCCGCGGGTTCAGACATGCGGCGGCCCAGGCACGAGGGACAGAAGCCGCGTCGCTTTGCACGCGAACCCGACGAGAAGCTCGTGACCGCAGCGACGGCACGCGAGCCGCACGATGCCGTGCTCGAGCTGGCCGCAGCGCAGGTACTCCTCGAAGTCGCGCACGACGAAGCGCGGCAAGCCACCTTGCTCCTCGGCGCGCACGAGGAACCGCGGCCTTTTGCTCTCGCACCAGCCCGCACAGGAGCGCGTCCCGCGTCCCCGGGACTGCGGCGCGCGTAGCCGTCTGCCCCCGCGGGTACAGGACAGGAGGTCTCGCGTGCCGTCGCGACCGCCCGCGACCTCGGTCCGCTCGACCGCAGCGCGCATGGGCGTTCGCACCCGAGCGCCTCCCCGCGCGACGAGCCCGTCGACGATCGTCTGCCAAGCCCCGTCGAGGTAGGGCACGCCGCCGAGAGCGCCTGACCACGGCCCCGGGTGGGATTCGCTGGTCCGCTCATCGCCGCCCTTGACGCGTCGCAATCGACGCCGCATCGTCGACAGTGGCGCGGGGCTCGACCGCGTAAGGCACCCCCGTGGTCGTACATCACGGCGTACAGCGCTATCGATGACTCATAATGCGACCTTTGCTCGCATTGCTGATAGTCCTGTTCAGCCAGCCGCTCACCGGCTGCTACGAGGTGCACACAGAGCCACGGACCTACACCCTCGACGGTTCGGTGGCCCCGGGGGATGCGTTCACCGGGACGTCGCCGTCCGCGTGCTTTCCGTCGGGCGCAGACACAGTCCTCCTAGGACCCGGGACCGGTTGTGTGGAGCTCACGGTCGATGGCGTCGGCGATGGCGAGGACCCGATCCCGGCTCGGGGTACTCCGCTTCGGTTCGTGAACACGGCCCCGACGGTACTCCACATCCGGCTCCATATGGAGCCGCAATGCCGCGCCAGCAGTAGCTACTACATGGTCACGTGGCTGCAGGAGCACTGCGACCGAGGAGAGTACTTCATGGGGCGGTGTGAAGGCAGGGTAGAGCCCCCAATCGAGCTGCCCTTCCAAGAACTCGCACAGGACGACATTCTGGAGGCGCTCGTCGGGGGCGATGGCGTCGCCATTCGCTTCATCGCGTGTGCGGTCCGGCGGTGACGGTGGGGCGGGGTGCTGCGCTCGCGACCGCGCTGCTCGCCGCGGGGTGCTTCGACCAGCATGTCGAGCCGCGGACCTGGGTAGCCGACGGCGCCGTCGTGACCGGAGACGCGTTCACGGGCAGTTCGCCCTCGACGTGCTTTCCGCGCGGGGCGGACACGCTGGTGATCGGGCCCGACCCCGGCTGCGTGGAGGCCAGCATCGAGGCCGGGCCCTTCGAGGGCGGTTCGCCTTCGGCGGGGCGCGCCGTACGCTTCGTCGATGCGACCGGCGGCCTGTTGGACGTCACCCTCGATCTGCGGATGCGTTGCGAGCCCAGCCGCGAAGGGTCGTGGGAGGTCACGTGGCTGGTGGACGCGTGTGATCGCGGGCTCCTCACCGGGGGTGGCTGCGTCGAGGAGTGGAGCTCGCGCGTGACTGTCGAGTTCGATGCGATGAGCGAGGGAGGGGTGCTAGAGGCACTCGTCGCGGGGGACCGAGCCGTCGCGCACTTCAGTGCCTGCGCTGTCTCGCCGTAAGTCCACTCTGGCCCGACGCATGCCTGCCGCGACGTGAGGCCGGCGCGCGCCGCCTCACCATCGCGCAGCGCGAGGCCTACGGCGGCCTCGGCCCCATGACGCCCGAGGAGTAGGCGCGCGTCAGCGGCGCTCGAGCACCACGAGGCGGAAGCGCATCGGGCGCGTCACCTCGTGCAGCACGTAGCCTTGCGCGCGGCGCGCCGCGATCGTCGCCTCGCGGTTGGAGACGGTGACGAAGAAGGTGGGCGGGCGCTCGGCGAACATCGCCGCGTGCTCGTCGTGCCACCCGGGCAGCGCGCCCTGCTGCGCGTGCGGCGGCACGAAGAAGCGCGACGGACAGTCGAGCCCGGTCATGTGGTGGATCGACGCGAAGAAGCCGTCGACGCAGAGCGTGTCGCCGGGGCGCGCCCGCGCGCGGATCCACTCGGCGGCGTCGCGCTGCCAGGGGTGCGAGTCGACCATCGGCTGCGGCCCGACGTAGCGCCGCTCGAGCTCGATCGCGGGCAGCGCGCCGCGCAGCACCGCGACGCGCATCGCCCACTCGCGCCGGTACGAGTGGCGCGGGGTCGAGAGCCACTCCGGCTCGGCGACGAACGCGATCGCGCCGAGCGCGACGACCACCGCGAGCTGCGCGCCGCCGCGCCGCGCGAGCGCTTGGCGCAGGCCGAAGGCGATCCCGAGCGCGAGCGCGGGGACCGCGGTGAGCCAGAGGTACGAGAAGGTCGGCAGCCGCGCGCGCAGCTGGAACAGCGCGGCGCCCGCGCCGCAGCCGAGCGCGAGGAGCGCCATCGCGCCGGCCGCGCGCGCGGGCCGGTCGCGATCACGCGTCGCGATCAGGAGCCCGCCGAGCGCCATCCCCGCGGCCGCGAGCAGGGGGAGCAGGCCGCGCTCGTAGGTCGGCCACGAGCGCTCGCTCGGCGTCACCGCGGTGGCCGTCTCTGCGTAGCTCGCGATCCAGTCGACCATCACCTCGCGGAGCGGGCCCAGCGTGCCGGTGAGGGCGAACGGCAGGATGGCGAGCGCGACGACGAGCGCGAGACCCGCCGCGAACGCCGCGCCGACGCGCGCTGCGGCCGCCGCGCCGCCGCGCCGATACGCGAGCGCGACGGCGACGAGCCCGAACGCGCCGCTGACGACCGCGACGTGCTTGAGGGTGATCGCGGCGCCGACCGCGGCGCCCGCGGCGAGCGCGCGCCGGAGGCTGGGCGCGCCGCCGGGCGCGCGTACGACGAGCCAGCCCGACAGGAGCATGAGCGCGCCCTGCCAGAGGTCCGGGTGTCCGAGCGCGTTCCAGTCGAAGAAGGTGTAGGTGAGCGCGGCGACGGCGAGGGTGGCGGCGCCGAGCTCTCCCGGGCGCCGCGGCGGCGCGCCGTGTCCGTCGCCGTCGCGCGCGCGAAAGCTCGCCACGAGCGCGCCGGCGACGAGCACGAAGACGAGGTCGACGACGCGCACGACCCACGGGTGGCTGCCGAGCGCGAGGATGCTCGCCGCGTGGATCGCGAAGACGCCCGGCGGCTTGGTGGAGACCCCCGTGGCGTAGGGCACGAGCCCCTCGAGCCAGCGGCGGCCGATGTACCAGTGGACCGGCTGGTCCATGCCGAAGGGGTAGAAGAGCGAGGGCAGCGCGTAGACGAGCGCGCCGAGCACGCCGAGCGCGTCGAGCCCGTGCCGCCGCGCGAGCGCCCGGAGGCGGAGATCGGGAGCGCTCGACCGCGGCATGCCGCGCGCGATGTTCCGACGAAGCCGCGGGGCGCGCCACCCCGAGCGATCCGCGCGCGTGAACGCCCGCTGCGCGCGCCGCATCGATGGGCCGGTCCGACCGCGGAGGGTCGATGAACCTGGACGACACCGAGCAGCGGGAGCGCATCCGCGAATCGCGACGCCGCGAGGGGCGCGGGTGCGTCGAGCCGGACCGCGTCGAGCCGGATCGCATCGACCTCGGGCCCTCCGACGCTATGCTTGGCGGCGTGCTTCGCCTCGCTTCGCTCTCGCTCGGGCTCGCCCTCGCCGTCGCCGGCTGCGGCGGGCGCACCGGGACGAGCTTCGATCCGCCGGCGCCGCGCGATCGGCCGGTGCCGCGCCCGGAGGTCTGCAACGGGCTCGACGACGACCTCGACGGCCTCGTCTCGATCGGCGTCCTCGACGGCGGGCCCGCGTTCGACGCGGACCGCTTCGTCGACGAGGACTTCCGCGACGAGCTCGGCCGCTACGTCCACGTCGAGCACTGCGGCGCATGCAACGTCCTTTGCGCCCCCTCGGGGCAAGCGCTCGAGGTGACGTGCGGCCTCGTCGAGGAGTCGCCCGCGTGCGTCGCCGTGCGCTGCACGGCCGGCTTCGCGCCCTCGAGCACCGGGCGCTGCGTGCCGATCCACGACCGGCTGTGCCTGCCCTGCGCGGACGACGGCGACTGCGGCGACCTCGAGGCCGCCTCGTGCGCGCTCGTCGGCGGCGAGCGGCGCTGCTCGATCGACTGCATCCTCGGCTGCCCCGAGGGCTACGCGTGCTTCGGCGACACCTGCGCGCCGGCGGGCGGGAGCTGCTCGTGCGAGCCCGGCGACTCGTTCACCCTCGCGTGCGCGCTCTTCGACCCGGAGGGCAACCGCTGCCCGGGCAGCGCCGTCTGCGACGACGGTGCGCTTGGCGAGTGCGTCGCGCCCGCCGAGGTGTGCGACGGCGCCGACAACGACTGCGACGGAGTGATCGACGACGGCTTCGTCGACGACCGCGGGGTCTACTCGGTCGACATCCACCACTGCGGCGAGTGCGGCGTCGACTGCACCCAGAGCGCCGTGCCCGAGGGCGACCTGGTCTGCGGCGGCGACCCGTTCGCGCCGACCTGCGTGCTGCTCTGCCCCGACACGCTCGACGGCATCATGCCCGGCGACCGCGTCGACGCGGACCGCGACATCGCGACGGGCTGCGAGTGCACGGTGACCTCGACGAGCGACGAGCCCGGCCCCGTGCGCACCGAGGGCGAGGCGCTCGACACGAACTGCGACGGCGCCGACGGGATCGTCGTCGAGAGCTTCTACGTCGCGCCGGACGGACGCGACACCGGGCCCGGCTCGCCGACGCGCCCGCTCGCCACGCTCGCCGTCGCGGTCCAGCGCGCCGCGGACTCGCTCGCGACGCGCCGGCCGCGCCCGCACGTGTTCGTCGCGGCGGGGGTCTACACCGAGTCGGTCGAGATCCCCGACGGCGTCGAGGTGCACGGCGGCTACCGGCGCGACTTCCGCGCGCTCGATCCGGAGGGCTTCCGCGTCGAGGTGCGCGCGCCCACCGACACGACGGCGCCTGGCGGCGCGGCGCTCGTCGTGCGCGGCGCGGGCACGCGGCGCACGGTGGTCGAGTGGCTCGAGGCGCGCGGGCTCGACGCCTCCGCGCCCGGGCAGGCGACGTTCGGGCTCTACGCGCTCGATCCGGGGCCGGAGCTGATCCTGCGCGACCTCTCGGTCTTCGCGGGCGTGCCGGGCGACGGCGCGCCGGGCGAGAACGGACGTCCCGGGCGCGACTTCACGGCGGCGCCGGCGCAAGGCGAGCCGCCGCGCGGAGCGGTCGAGGACGCGTCGCGCCAGTGCATCCCGGGGCCGCCCAACGTCGTGCGCGGCGGCGCGGGCGGACAGAACACGTGCGGCGGCGCCGACGTGCGGGGCGGCGACGGCGGCTCGCCGCGCTGCCCCGAGTTCGCGCGCTTCCAGCCCGCCGGCGCGGCCGGCAACGGCGCGGCGGGCGTGCCCGGCGGCGCAGGCGGCGCGGGCGGGCAGGACTCGCAGGGGCCGATCATGGGCATCAGCTGCTCGGAGGCGGTGTGCTGCGGGCTCGCGGACTTCACCGTGCCGGGCGACTTCCAGGGGCCGCAGCCAGGGAGCCCCGGCAGCCCCGGCGGGATCGGCGCCCCGGGCGCGGGGCCTTTCCGGACCCCGTGCTGCCCGCGATGAGCACGTGCGGCATGTCGGCCAGGTCGGCGATGACCGGCTGGCCATAGACATCCTTGCCCAGCGCCAGGGGAATGCGCGCCTTGGAATTCGCCCATTCCGGGGACTCCAACAGGTCGCGCATGATGACCTTGGTCTTGATCGCATTGGGCACCTCGATGCCCACGGACGACTTGCCGGGAACCGGCGCGAGGATGTGGATGCGCTCCGCCTTGAGCGCCGCGGTGATGTTGTTGGTCAGCGCGACGATCTTCTCCAGCTTCACACCGGGCGCCGGATGCAGTTCGTAGCGCGTGATGGTGGGGCCGCGGGTGATGTCCCCGGGCGCCACCTCGATGCCGAACTGCGCCAGGGTCTGCACCATGAGGCGCGAGTTGGCCATCAGCTCCTCCTTGGTCTCAGTCGGCCGGACCGTGTGATCGGGGAGGTTGAGCAGATCGAGGGACGGCAGTTGGTAGTTTCCGATCAACGGCGTGGTGGCCACGGTGATGGGCTTGGAGCGGCGGGTTTGGAGGCGTCCCCGCGGCACGGGCATCACGGGCAGCGGCTCGTCGTCCGCGGCGTCGGAGGAGTCCGATGCATCCGACGAGTCCGACGCATCACCGGAGACCCCTGCGACCGCTGGCTCGGTCGGGGGCGGAGCGGCGCTGCCGGACGCCCCGGGCCCGGATGGCAGCGTCCGGGCCACTTCGGCCGCGGAGATGCGAGTGCCTTCGGTGGCCACCGTCCCGGGCAGCGAAGAGACACTGTTATCCTGGAACTTGGGCTCCGGGACCGGCTGGAGATCCGCTCCGAGTCCGCTCGCCGCTGCCGGGGATTCGGGGGGCACTTCCGGGTCGGCGGCCGCGACCCGTCCCTTGCGATCTGCCGGGGCCAGGCCGGATTGTTCCTCCAACCGGCGCGCCTCGCAGGCGAGGCGCCGGGCCTGTTTCTCCAGCGCCGCCTGCTCGGCCGCCAGCCGTTCCGCCTCGGTCTTGGGCGGGCGGACGAACAGCCACCGCACCATGGCCACCAGCATGAAATCGGTGAGCAGCACCAGGCTTCCCAGATACACCACGGTGTACACCAGCTTGGCGCCCGTGCGGTTCAGGAAATACACGACGAGGGCCGAATTGAGCTGCGACCCGACCAGGCCGCCGGCGCTCGGCGCACTGCCGCGGGTGCCCATGGGCGGCAGGTCGCTGCTGAAAAGATCCAGCATGCCCGCGCAGGAAATGATCAGGCCTACCGCCGCCAACGGAGCGCGCCAGCCACGGCGCAGGTACGCCAGCGCCGGGACGAAACTTGCGCATCCGAATCCCACCAGGAGCACCGGGAGAAGGTAGGACGCGGCGCCCAGCCCGAAAATCAGGCGGTCCGCGACGGCGGCACCGGCACGCCCCAGGGCATTGTGAATCAAGTCGTTGGGCGGCGAGGCATTAGAGGCCAGGTCGCTGCGGTCATAGGAGAACAAGGCCAGACCCAGGGCGATAGCCAACCCGATCAGGACCAGTCCGGTCAGTTCCCCGGAGCGGATTCGGGGCTCCCCGGGAACGTTCGTCTTCACACGCGGCACATCCCAACGTTCTCCGTCGCAGTGAATCAGACGCAAGCGGATTGCGGGCCGACTGCGGATCCGCCGCACCTCCGCGCACCTCGGCGCACCGGAGGAGATTGGGTCGCCCCGGGCTGAGACGCAGAGAAATTCGTGGGGGACCGCAGAGGTTTTTTCACCACAGAGACACAGAGGCACAGAGGCATAGGGAATGTTCGACAGAGAGCGGGCGAACAGAGTGCCAAGCGGGCGAACAGGGTGCCAGGTTACCTATTCACTGGGGAGCGATATCGTTAACTACTAAGACTATCCAAAGAGACCATCCAAAGGACCTGGTACTACTCGGACAGAGTACCAGGTCATCTGTTCTCCCCCCTGCGGCTCCACATGCGCAGCGGAGGAGGTCAGGGACTCGCAAGGCTCGTCTCCCAGGGAAAGGAACAAAGTGACAGGTCATCTAACCCGGTCCGCTGACCCGCAGATTGATTCTGTGTGGCACAGCCCAGGCCAAGCCGCGGATCCGGGAGCCCTGAGGCTGCGGATTGCCGGCTATCGGAAAGGAAGCACTTCGACGTCGGTGCGCCGCACCCAGCCAAAACGCCCGCTACCCGCTTCCTCCACCATGACCCAGTCGCCGCGCCGGTCGCGGTGGCGCA
>JAHBWG010000046.1 GCA_019637095.1 Sandaracinaceae bacterium
GAGCCGGCCGCGGCGCGCGATCGCTCGGAGGCCGAGCGGCTCGTCGGGGTGGCCGGCGGCCAGCTCGTGCGCGGCGACGTCGCGAGCGCGGTCGCCAGCCTCCAGCGCGCGCGCGACGCCGACCCGACCTACGCGCCGATCTACCGCCACCTCGGGCTCGCGTACGAGCGCATGCAGCGCGACGCCGCCGCGCGCGACGCGTACCGGCGCTACCTCCAGCTCGCGCCCAACGCGCCCGACGCGGAGCGCGTCCGCGCGCGGATCGCCGCGCTCTGACGCGCACCGTCGCGCGGCGCTCGCGGAGCCGGCGGAGGGTCCGCGGACGCTCTCCGCGTGTCACCGCGGAGCGCGCGGACGGGGCCGCTGCGAGAGACCTCGAGTCGCGCTCGCCATCCCGAGCCGTGAGGGGCCACCTGTAGGTCGCGAGCCGAGGCCTGTGGGGATCGACCCCACAACGCCGGCGCGCGGATCGGCGCGCCGCCACGCCGCGCGCGCTGGCCCGGCGGTTGCGCTGTGGGATCGCGATGACGCCGAAGCACCGCGCTCTCCTCCTCGCCCCGCTCGTCCTCGCCCTCGCCAGCGCCGCGGCGCCCGCGCGCGCGCAGCCGCGCGGCGTGCTCCTGTCGCCGCGCTTGCGCGGGACCGACGTCGAGGGCGTCGGCCACGCGCTCGATCGCGTGCTGCACGCGCAGCTCCGCGAGCACGGCGTGCTCGAGCTCGCCGCGACGCCCGCGCTCGGCATCGAGGACCTCCAGCTCGCCGTCGGCTGCGTCGCCGACTCGCGCGACTGCTTCACCGCCGTGGCGACGCAGCTCGAGGTCGCCGTCCTCGTGTTCCTCGACGTCGAGCGCGCCGGGAGCGAGCTCGTCCTGACGCTGTCGGTGTACGAGAGCGGGGCCGACGAGGTGCGCGCCGTGACGCGGCGCGTGGGCGGAGAGGGCGCGGAGGCGCGCGCTCTCGACGAGGTGGACCCGATGGTGCGGCAGGTCTTCGGTCTGCCCCCGCCTCCCGAGGGAGCGGGCGACGGCGTCGCCCCGGCGCGCCGCGCGGCGGGCACGAGCGAGCGCGCGGACGAGCCACCGATCGTCCCGCTGGTCCTCCTCGGCGCGGGCGCGGTCGCCCTCGGCGTCGCCGTTGGCCTCGGTGTCGCTTCACAAGACACGTTGTCGTCGTACGAGCGCCTGACGGTCGCGTCGCCGGCGGACGTCGACGCGGCGCTCGCGCTCTACGACCGCGCCGAGACGGAGGCGCTGGCGGCGAACGTCCTCTTCGGCGTCGCGGCGGCGCTCGCCGCGGGCGGGGCGGTCGCGTGGATCATCATGGCCGCGACGGCGGGCGAGGGCGGGGACGTCGCGGTCGCGCCGGCGGCCGGCCCGGACTTCGCCGGCGTCGTGGTCGCCGGCCGCTTCGGAGGTGCGCGATGAGGAACGGATCGATCACGTTGGCCGTCGCGCTGCTCGCCGGCTGCACGGTAGGACCGCACGGCAACCCCGCGTTCCGCGACTGCACGAGCGACACGGGCTGCGCGGCGGGCGAGGCGTGCGTGCGCGGGTTCTGCATCCCCGGTGGGCTCGACGCGGGCGCCGACGCGTCGCCGCTGCCGGGCGACGCCGGCCTCGACGCCGGCGCCGACGCGAGCTGCGTCGACGAGATCGCCTGCAACGGCGTCGACGACGACTGCGACGACACGATCGACGAGATCCCCGACCCGAGCTGTGACACCGGCATGCGCGGGGTCTGCGCCGAGGGGACGCGCGTGTGCCGCGAGGGGGCGCTCATCTGCGCCGTGTCGCGCTTCCCGACGGAAGAGACGTGCAACGGGCTCGACGACGACTGCGACGGAACGGTCGACGGACTGGCGCCCGCGCCCTGCTATCCACCCGAGACGGACGGCTGCGTCGAGACGGCGGGGCGCTTCGAGTGCCTGGGTCTGTGCCGCGCCGGCGCGGCCGTGTGCGAGGGCGGCGCGCTCGGCGAGTGCGCCGCGTTCGTCACGCCCGTCGAGGAGGTGTGCGGCGCGGTCCCCGCGCGCGACGACGACTGCGACGGCACGATCGACGAAGGCTGCGCCTGCGGCGACGACCAGCCCTGCTACGGCGGCCCGGAGGGCACGCAGGGCGTCGGCGTGTGCGCGGGCGGGACGCAGCGGTGCGTCGGCGGGATGCTCGCGCCGACGTGCGAGGATCAGGTGCTCCCCTCGGCCGAGACGTGCGCCAACCCCGACGCCGACGACGACTGCAACGGGATCACCGACGACATCGTCGGGCTCGGCGCGCCCTGCGAGGCCGCCGGGGTGATGGGGCGCTGTCGTATGGGGCGGCGCGGCTGCGACGGCGCGGCGCCGGAGCCGGTGTGTATCCCCGCGGCGGCGATGGCCGAGCAGTGCAACGGCCAGGACGACGACTGCGACGGCTCGACCGACGAGGGCTTCGATCTGTCGTCCGACGAGGCGAACTGCGGGAGCTGCGGGCACGCGTGCGGCGCCGAGGAGCGTTGCTGTGGCGGCGCGTGCGTGGATCCGCGAACGAGCGCGGCGCACTGCGGCGCGTGCGCGCTCGAGGGCGGCGTGTCGTGCGGCGCGGGCGACGTGTGCTGCAACGGGACGTGCGCCGAGTCGGCGAGCTGCGGCTCCTGCATGTCGGACTGCGCGGCGCTCGGGCAGGACTGCTGCCGCGGCTCGTGCGTCGACTACCAGACCGACGAGAGCCACTGCGGGGCGTGCGGCAACGCGTGCGGCGCTGGGCAGATCTGCTGCGGCGGCGCGTGCGTGACGAGCGGGCCCGCGCACTGCGGCCAGTCGTGCTCCGTCTGCGCGGCGGGGAGTGAGCTCTGCTGTAGCGGGAGCTGCGTGCCGGTCGGCAACATGCACTGCAACGCGTGCGGCGTGACCTGCGCCACGGGGCAGTGCTGCGGCTCCGGGTGCGTCGATCTCGTGACCGACGTCACCAACTGCGGCGCGTGCGGCGTGAGCTGCCCGAGCGCGCAGCACTGCAGCCGCGGCAACTGCTGCCCGCTCGGCCAGACGTGGTGCTCGGGGCAGTCCGCGTGTCGGAACCTCTCGAACGACAACAACAACTGTGGGTCCTGCGGCAGATCGTGTGGGGCGCTCGACCGCTGCTGCGGCGGTGTCTGCCGGCTCGCTTCGCTCGGGTGCTGAGCGTGCCGCGCGCGCGCGACGGCGGCCTGCTCCACGCCTTCGATCCGCTGCTCGGACGGTGTATCGCGGGCCGCTACGACGTGGTCTCGGTGATCGCCGAGGGCGGCGCCGCCGTGGTCTACGAGGCGATCCAGCGAGGGCTCGGCCGGCCGGTCGCGTTGAAGGTCATGCGGCCGGCGGCGCGCGTCGACGCGGTGCTCGCGGCGCGCTTCGAGCGCGAGGCGCGCGCGGTGAGCGTGCTCGATCACCCGAACGTCGTGAGCGTCTTCGACGTCGGGCGGCTCCGCGACGGCCGCGTGTTCCTGGTGATGGCGCGCATCGAGGGCGTCGACCTCGCCGCGCTCCTCGAGGATCGCGGGCCCGTCCCGCTCGAGCGTGCGATCGAGCTGCTCCGTGGCCCCGCGCGCGCGCTCGATCGCGTCCACGCCGCCGGCCTCCTGCATCGCGACGTGAAGCCCGAGAACCTCGTCCTCGAGCGCCTCGCGAACGGCGAGGAGATCGTGAGGCTGGTCGACTTCGGGCTCGCGCAGCTCACCGCGCCGGACGCGCCGCGGCTGACGGCGGAGGGGACGCTCGTCGGGACCCCCTGCTACGTCAGCCCGGAGGTCGCGCGGGGCGCGCCGGCCGGCGCGCGCTCCGACGTGTACTCGCTGGCGTGCGTCCTGTTCGAGCTCGTCACCGGCGCGCCTCCCTTCGACGAGGTGACCGCGCTCGGGACGCTCGTGCGCAAGGCGCGCGAGGACCCGCCCACCCTGAGCGCGTTCGGCGTCGCGGCCTCGCGCGAGGTCGAGGCCGTGATCGCGCGCGGGCTCGCGCGCGACCCCGAGGCGCGCTTCCAGAGCGCGGGTGCCCTCCTCGACGCGGCGGCGCGGGCCGCGGGCGCCGCGCGCGAGGCGCCCCGCGCGCGGCGCCCGCGCCGCGAGCGCTCGGCTTCGCTCCTCCTGTTGGCCGGCGTCGTCCTCCTCGTGGTCGGCGTCGTGCTCGCGATCCTCGCCGACGCGCGCCGCGGCGGCGGGCAGCCCGCGTCGTGGGCCGAGGAGGCCGTGTTACCCTGACGACGGTGCACGTCGGAGCGAGAGCACGGGTCGCCCTCTTGGTGGTGGGCGCTTTCGTCGGGGTCGCGGCGCGCGGGAGCGCGCAGGAGGGACCGAGCGCGGCGCTGCTCGCGACGAGCGTGGGCGGCGGCGTCGCCGCCGACGTCGGCGAGAGCTTCGACCGCGTCCTGGCGGCGGAGCTCCAGGCGCTCGGGCGCGTGCGCCTGCAGGGCAGCGCGGCGCTCCGGTTCGCGGACGTGCAGCTCGCGCTCGGGTGCGAGGGCGAGACGCCGGCCTGCCTCGGCGCGGTGGCGCGCGAGCTCGGCGTGCGGCGCCTCCTCTTGTCGAACCTCGATCGCGTCGGCGCCGAGCTGGTGTTGAGCGTCGCGCTCTACGACGCGGACGCCGACGCCGCCCCGCGCCGCGTCGCGCGCCGCGCGGCGGGCCCCGACGGCGCCGGGGCGTTGCTCGGCGAGGTCCGCGGGCTGCTCGTGGAGCTGCTCGGCGAAGGTCAGGACCAGCCCGCGGCGCCTGCCGAGGCCGAGCCCGCGGAGCCCGCGCCGGTCCCGACGCTCCCTCCGCCGCGCGGCCCCGACGACGGACGGCTCGCCGGCGCCGGGGCCGTCGCGTTCGCGGGCCTGGCGGTCCTCGGGCTCGGCGCCGCGTTCGGCGTCTCCGCGCTCGAGCGGACCGCGACGTACGAGCGCGCGCCCGCGGACACCGTCGCCGACGCGGAGGAGGCCGCGCGCCGCTTCGTGCAGGCGCGCGAGGACGCGATCACCGCGAACGTCCTGTTCGTCGTGGGCGGCGTCGTCGCCGCGGCGGGTCTCGCCTGGTTGATCGGCGAGCTCGTCGACACGGGCGGCGGGGACGTCGCCCTCGCGCCGGTCGTCGGCCCGACGTTCGCCGGCGTCGCCGCGAGCGGAGCGTGGCGGTGAGGGGCGCCGTGACGAGCGCGTGGCTCGCGCTGTTCGTGTGCGCGTGCAGCGTCGACCCGGCCGGGCATCGGCTCGCGTGCGGCGAGGACGGGAGCTGCCCGGCCGGTCGGACCTGCCACCGGCCGCGCGAGCTCGAGCGCGGCATCTGCATCCTCGCGGAGACGAGCGGCGACGCGTGCGTCGAGCGACCGGAGCAGTGCAACGGGCTCGACGACGACTGCGACGGCGAGATCGACGAGGGCTTCGAGGGGATCGCCGAGGCGTGCAACGGGCTCGACGACGACTGCGATGGCGCCATCGACGAGGGCTTCGCGGACATCCCCGAGGCGTGCAACGGGCTCGACGACGACTGCGACGGCGCGCTCGACGAGGACTTCGACCTCACCGTGCCCGAGCGCTGCGGGGGCTGCGACGTCACGTGCGCGCCGCCGAACGCGATGTGCTTGCCCGACGGGCGGGGCAGCCACGCTTGCGGCTCGGAGTGCGACCGCGCGCGCTTCACCGACTGCGCCCCGGACCTCTGCGTCGACACCGCGCGCGACCGGCGGCACTGCGGCGGCTGCGGCGTCGCGTGCGACGACGGCGAGGACTGCGTCGCCGGCACGTGCCGGTGCGGCGGGACGCCGGACGGGGAGGACTGCGCCGGCACGGTCGCGTCGACCTGCTGCGGCTCGCGGTGCGCGAACCTCACGACGGACGCGGTGCACTGCGGGGCCTGTCGCGAGAGCTGCGCGTTGCGCGGCGACGGCACGCGCGTCGAGTGCGAGGAGGGCGCGTGCCTCTGCAACGACTGCCGCGCGCCGTCCCGCTGCACGCTCGGGATCTGCCTGTGAGCGACTCGGCCGAGGCGGTCGCCGCGCCGGCCGATCCCTACCTCGGCGCGATCCTCGGCGGCCGCTACCGCGTGATCGAGCGGCTCGGCGAGGGCGGGATGGGCGCGGTGTACCGGGGCGAGCATCTCGAGCTCGCGCGCGACGTCGCGATCAAGCTCCTCGCGCCGGAGCTCGCGCGCAAGCGCGCCGCGGTCGAGCGGTTCCAGCGCGAGGCACGCACCGCGAGCCGGATCGGCCACCCGAACATCGTCGAGGTGTTCGATCTCGGCCGCGCGCAGGACGGAACGCCGTACCTCGTGATGCAGCTCCTCCACGGCCACGACCTCGAGACGGAGCTGCGCCGCCACGCCGGCCGTCTCCCGCTCGCGCGCGTGATCGAGATCTTGCGCCCGATCGCCAACGCGCTCGACACCTGCCACGCGCGCGGCGTCGTGCACCGCGACGTCAAGCCGAGCAACGTGTTCCTCGCGCGGCTCGGCGACGGGAGCGAGTCGCCCAAGCTCGTCGACTTCGGGCTCGCGATGCTCGTCGCCTCGGACGAGCGCCTCACGAGCAGCGGCTTCTTGGCGGGGACGCCGCACTACCTGCCGCCCGAGGCGGCCGACGCCGAGCTGCCCGGGCCGGCGGGCGACGTCTACGCGCTCGCCACGATCGCCTTCGAGGCGCTCTCGGGCGCGCTGCCGTTCGAGGGGACGAGCCCGAACGGCCTCCTCGTCCAGAAGGTGACGAGGCCGGCGCCGTCGATGGCCGAGGCGTGCGGGCGCTCGTTCTCGCCCGCGCTCGAGGCGGCGCTCGCGCAGGCGCTCGATCGCGATCCCGGCGCGCGTCCGCCCACCGCCGCCGCGCTCGTCGACGCGCTCGCGCGCGCCGCGAGCGCCGACGAGGCGCCGGCCGTCGTCGCCGCCACTCGCCGCGGCGTCCGCGGGCTCCGCGCGGGCGGCTCGCCGGTGGGACCCTCGCCGGCTCGCCGCGCCCGCGCGCTCGCGCTCGCCGGGCTCGCCGTCTCGGCGCTCGCGCTCGCGGCGGGGATCGCGCTCCACGTCGCGCGGCGCGCGAGCTCCGACGTCGTCCCGCCGGCGGTCACCGATCCGATCGCGCCCGCTGCGCGCGCGGCGTCGGCGAGCTCCCCGTCGCCCGAGCTCCCGGCGGCGGGCGAGCGCGACGCCGTCGGCACCTCGCCGTCGACGGAGCTCGCGGACGAAGGCGAGCTCGCCTTCGCGTTCGATCCACCTCGCGTCGCGGAGGTCTCGCCCGAGGCGCCCCCTCCGCCGGCGGCGGCCGATCGCGCGCGCGCCGCGCGCCGGGCTGCGGCAGAGCGCCCGGCGCCCGCGGGAGATCGCGCCGAGGCGGCGCGGCTCGTCGAGAGCGCCGGCTCGCTCCTCGTGCGCGGTGATCTCGCCGCGGCGCAGGCGCTCCTCGAGCGCGCGCGCGCCGCCGACCCGACCTACGCGCCGACGTACCGGAGCCTGGGCCTGGTCCACGAGCGCTCGCGCCGCCCCGCGCAGGCGCGCGCCGCCTACGAGCGATACCTGCGCATGTCCCCCGGCGCCGCGGACGCCGCGCGCATCCGCGAGCGCCTCGCCGCGCTCCCCGAGTGAGCCCACGGGGTGCGAAGCACCCGCCAACTCACCGCAGGCCGTGGCGCTTGAGGAGCGAGAAGAAGTACGAGCGGTCGAGGCCCGCGTCGCGCGCCGCCGCGGACACGTTGTCCCCCGTCGCCTCGAGGAGCTTCGTGAGGTAGACGCGCTCGAAGCGATCGAGCGCCTCGCGCCGCGCGCGCTTGTACGGACGCCCCGCGAGGTCGGCGAAGGGGTCGCCCGCGGGCGCAGGCGCCGCGCCCTCGTCGAGGGGCGGGATCTCCTCGAGCGCCACCGACGCCATCACCATGTTGCGCAGCTCGCGCACGTTCCCCGGCCAGGAGAGCGCCGAGAGCGCGCGCAGCGTCGCGTCGTCGAAGAGCGCCGCGGCGCGCGCCTCCGCGTCGAGCTCGCGCAGGAAGTGGTGCACCAGGTACGCGATGTCCTCCGCCCGCTCGCGCAGCGGCGGCAGCGTGATCTTGAGGACGGCGACGCGATAGAAGAGGTCGAGCCGGAACGCGCCCGCGTTGATCTCGCTGCGCAGGTCGCGGTTGGTCGCCGCGACGATGCGCACGTCCACCGCCACCTCCTCGCTGCCGCCGACGCGCGTGAAGCGCCGGCGCTCGAGCGCGCCCAGGAGCGTCGGCTGCAGCTCCAGCGGCAGCTCCCCGAGCTCGTCGAGGAAGAGCGTGCCGCCGCTCGCGCGCTCGAGGGCCCCGACGCGCATGCGCTCGGCCCCGGTGAACGCGCCGCGCTCGTGCCCGAACAGCTCGCTCGCCACGAGCGAGGGCGCGAGCGCGCCGCAGTCGACCGTGACGAACGGCCCGTCGGCGCGCGCGCTCCGCTCGTGGATCGCGCGGGCGGCGAGCTCCTTGCCGGTGCCGCTCTCGCCCGTCACGAGGACCGGCACGTCGCTGCGCGCGGCGCGCTTGATCCACGCCATCACGCGCCGCATCGGCTCGCTCGCGCCGACGAGGTCGCCGAGCTGCGCGGCCTCGTGGAGCTCGACGTCGACCTCGGACCCCTCGCCGACGCGCAGCCGCGTCGCGCCGAGCTCGAGCTCGATCCCCGCGGGCACCACCGCGCGCTCCACGCGGATCCCCGCGAAGCGCGTCCCGTTGGTGCTCCCCGGATCCGAGAGCCGGATCCCGCCCGTCTCGCGCACGAGCTCGAGGTGGTAGCGGCTCACCGTCGGGTCGTACAGGACGAGGTCGTTGTCCTTCGCCGTCCCCACGCTCAGGCGGTCTTCCTCGCTCCACGCGGTGCGCCCGGTGTCCGCGCCCTGCGTCACCTCGACGTGGAGCGTGCGGACCGGCGCGAGCACGCCGCTGTGATGAGGGGTGGTGCGGACCTCGGCCATCGCGCCGCCAGCGTAGCCCCACGCGCCACTCCGCCGAAAGTGCGCTCGTTGTGCGCGCTTCATTCGATGCGGCGGCCGCGCCCCCGAGCCCGGAGCGACGGCGCCGTGTCTTCAGCGCGCGCGCTGCCCGAACGACCACCAGCAGTCCTCGGCCGTCTCGTCAGGGTCCAGCTCGAGCCGCAGGTTCTCCAGGAGCCCGCGCATCCCGAGGACGATGGGGCCCGGCCAGTCTCGAGCGAGCAGTACGCTCGCGTCGATGTCGAGATCGACGCCGTGGCCGGGGTGGGCGAGGAGCGTCACGCGAATCCGCTCGAGGGTGCCCTGGATTCGCCCGTGCCGGGTGTGCATGGACGACCCTCCCAACCCCTCCCCCCCAGTCAGCTGCTCGGCCAGATCACCACCGATGACCGACCAGCTCGAGCCGGTGTCGAGGAGCGCGAAGTGCCGAGGCTCTATCCCAGCGAGCCGGCACTCGACCGCCGTCACGATCGTGTGGAGGCCCTGCTTCTGCTCGATCCCGTAGCGAGCGCTCCCCGTCGCCCACTGCACGCGCGCGCTCATGCATCCACCTCGCCTTCCTCTTCGACGCGGGTGACCATCAGCGACGCGCGATCGTCGCGGGTTCGGATGGCGTCGAGTAGCTCCGCGTGCGTTGGTGAGGAGGCGACGAGCTCGCCGTCCTTCAGCGCCACCCACGCCCCGCCGTAGCGCCCGCCCCCCTCGCGCAGCCAGCGCAGGTTCGAGGGCACGTCGCCGCGTCCGGTCGCTTCACCTGCCGCGGAGGCCCTCGGCGGCGCGAGCAGCGCCTCCCACCGCGTGCCGCGCGCGAGCGCGCGCGCCTCCACCGTGCGCCCCGCGTCGAGCAGCGCGCTCAAGCGCGTCTCCAACCCCGTCGCGTCGGGCGCACCGAGCAGCTCCCTCACCGCGGCCTCGATCGCCTGCCCTACCTGCGAGCGCGCGAGGAGGTCGCGGATCGCGGCGCGCTGCCGCGCGAAGTGTTGGGGCTTCGCCGGCGACCATCCCGCGACGAGCGCCTCCGCCTCGGCGCCGAGGGCGGCGAGCTCGGCGTGGAGCGGCGCCGACGGAGTGAAGTCGGGGATCGGCAGCATCCAGACGTACTTGTCGATGTGACGCTCGTCCTTGCCGTACGACATCAGCGGCCGGACGAGCTCGGTGACCACGGGCGCGTTCAAGATCGCGCAGAGGAACTGGCCCTCCGCCGCCGAGCCCACGGCCGCCCAGTACAGGCTGTGATCGATGATCGCGCGGGGCTCGCTCAACCGCGCCGCCGCGAGGTGCATGCCCGACTTCGTGTACACCACGCGCTCGCGCGCCGACGACGCGAGCGGGAGCTGACCGGAGAGCTTGCCGTGGTAGTCGAGCTGCTCGCGCAAGCTCAGCGTGGTGCTCGCGCTCCGGTTGGCCTCCCACGCATGGCTCACCTGGGTCCACCACGCTGCCAGGCCCGGGTAGCCCTCGATCGACCCGTCGTCGAGGATCCGGCGGCCATCCACCGGCAACACCGCCTCGAAGGGCGGCAGCGTGCGAAACGGGAGCACGCTCTCGCCGAAGTAGACGCGGTAGACGAACTCGCTCTCGACGACGCCCTCTTGGGCCGGCAGCGACTTCCACGGCTTCTTCTCGTTCGCGCTGCGCATCGAACGCACCGAGACGCGGTTACGCACCTGGCCGAGCGGACCCGCGGCCACTCGCTCGACCATGAAGAGCACGCGCGGCACGACGCTCGCACCCTGGCGGAAGCGCGGGTGGTACGACGAGCGCGGCTGACCTTCGCCGACGTCGCGGTCGGTCGAGCTGCCCTCACGGCGGATCGAGCCCGCCACCTGCTCCCAGGTCGCGTTGGTGCGCTTCAGCTTGCCGACCCAACGCTCGCCCGCCGCCGGCATGGCTGAGGCGGAGCTCGTGCGCCGACCGAACACGACCGACGCGGTGATCGGAAAGAAGTGCGGGCGCACCTTGCGCAGATCCCAGGGCGCCTCGAGCGCCGCGTGGATCGTGAGCTGATCTTGGCGGCCCGCATAGGAGCCGCTGCGAAAGCCGGCGTACTGCTGGCGGTCGAGCACGGCGCTCGGCATCACGAACGCGAAGCGCCCGCCTCGCCGGAGGTAGAGCTCCATCGCGCGCACGACGAACAGAGAGGAGAGGTCTTGGTTCGTCGCGAGCTTGCGCCCGTGCCAGAGACTGCGCGCCTCGCTCATGTCGCGGAACTCGGCCTGCATTTCGGCGGGCATGTGGCGATAGGCGAGCCACGGCGGGTTCCCGACCAGCGCATCGACCTGGTTCTCCGGGCGCGCGAGCCACTCGGGGCGCGCGAGGTTGCGGATGTAGTAGCCCCAGATGTGATCGCGGCCCTCGTCATGGAGTCGGCAGAGGAGCGCGAAGGTGGCCGTGATCGTCGGCTGGTCCTCCTTCGCGATCGCGAGCCGATGGAACAGGGCGTTGAGGGAGGGACGCGCCCCGACCTTGCGGGGACGCGTCGCCAGATCGGCGAGCTGGGAGACCAGCTCATCGAACGTCCGCGGGTCGCCCAGAAGCGACTGCGGGAACACGAGGTCCGAGGTGGTGAGCTCTCGTTGGTCGTCCACGGGGACCCTCAGCTCGTACTTGGACCAGAGGTTGGGCCGCGCCTTCCCCCACTGCATCGAGTCACCCAGGAACACCGGGATGCGGATCGGATCGCGCTCGCGCGACAGCCGCTCGGGCCCGATGGCCAAGAGATACGTGACGCGCGCCAGCGTCACCGCGACAGGGTGCAGATCCATCCCGAGCACATGCGCCGTCAGCCCTTCTAGCAGGGCACGCGTGGTCCGGCCTTCACCCTCTCCGGCCGCGAGATAGCGGCGTACGAGGTGGAAGAGGAACGTCCCCGACCCGCATGCGGGATCGAGCACCCGCGCCTCGAGCGGCGCCGGGACCGCAACCTCCACGACCTTCTGCGCGAGCCAGTCGGGGGTGTAGTACTCGCCCAGCTTCTTCCGCGTCTCGGGCGCGATCACCGACTCGTAGAGCACCTTGAGCACGTCGTGCTCGACGGCGCGCCAGTCGAAGCGCGCGAGCCGCCGGGCGAGCGTCCGGACGAACGCCTCGCCCTTGGGCACCTCCACCACCCAATCGAAGAAGTCGGCCTCGACCACGCCGTGCACCCCCGCTTCGTCGAACTTCTGGCCCGAGAGAATCGAGCGCGGGGCAAGCGTCTCCGGCGTCAGCCCGAGCACCGCGTGCGCGATGATCTCGGCGGTGTTCACGAGCAGCGTGTGCTCGACGAAGAGCGCGTCGGAGTCCTCGAACTGCGTTCCGAGCGCCGTCTCCAGCAGGCGTGCCCAGAGCCGGCGCTTCGTCCGCACCACCGGGTCGTCGCGGTGGGCCTGATAGAGCGCCGCGAGGCTCGCGCTGTCGAGCGCATGCGCCGTCGAGCCGACCCCGAGCCGGAGGCTGATCTCCTCGGGCGTCGGGCGGATGTCGCGCGCCGTGGCGAGCACGCCCTCGAGCCAGATGAGGAGCGCGTCGACGTCGGGCTTGGTGCTGGTCAGGGTGAGCGCCGTGCCGACCTCTTGGAGCTCCTCGTCACGCAAGAGGTAGCAGCGCCATTCCGCGCCGTCGGTGAGCACACCGACGTAGCGCCGGCCGTGGGCCCCCTCTCGGTCGCGCACGTAGCGGCAGAGCTGCCGCACCGCATCCTTGAGGATTCGTGGGTTTCGCAGGTCCTTCTTGACCTCGATGATCGTCGAGCCCACCTCGACGTCGATGCGGCCACCCTCGTCGGTGGGCGACTCCAGCAGCACCTCGTCAGAGAGCCCGAGCCGCTCGTCCAGCAACAGCCGGCGTACGTCGGACTGGAGCGTAGCCTCCGTCCGCGGCGCGTCCCGCGAGGCGATCTTCGCCGCGAGCTCGATGATCGACGTCGTCAACTCTCTTCCTCGGCCGCGACGATAGCCCACGCCCGCGCGGAAGTGATGCCCCTCGAGGGTTTGGCGACGCGCCCGACCCTCCGCGCTCTTTCGCCTTCGAGCGCGTCGAGCTCGCCGACCGGACGCCAGCGTGCCAGATGGCGCTTCTTTGGCCGCACCGGCGGCCGCCGGGGCCGTAGCGGCAGTCGGCGCGGTCGAGGGTGCGGTAGAGGTTGCCGGCGGCGTCGCGCGCGCGGTGGATGGGCGGGACGTGCTTGGCGGGCGGGTCCTCGCGCACGAGCGCGCCGGCGTCGTCGTGGGCGTAGCGGGTGGCGCCCTGGCCGCGCACCCAGCGCCAGGTCATCTGCTCACCCCAGCCCCAGGCGTACTGCTCTTCGACGAGGGGCTCGCCCTCGGGGTCGTAGGCGTCGCGGTGGGTGGGGCGGCCGAGCGCGTCGTGGCGCCGGCGCTGGAGCGCGCCCGTGGGCAGGCGCCGCTCGGTCTCGAGGCCGCGGGCGTCGTACGCGAAGTCGATCGACCAGGGGCGTTCGCGGCCGACCTCGAGCCGTGAGACGAGGCCGTGCTCGTCGCGCTCCTCGGCCTGGTAGTGGCCGAGGCTCGACGTCAGGACGCGCTCGCCGCCGGGGCCATACCGAGCGCGCACCTCGGAGGGCTCGCCGCGCTCCTCGACGATGGCGCCGTCCTTGGCGCGCGCGATCTCCTGCACCGTCTCGCGCACGAGCCGGCCGAGCGCGTCGAGCTCGCGGCCGACGGTGACGTCCTGGTTCACCGCGCGCACCAGCTCGCCGTCGGCGCGGTAGCCGAAGCGCGCGAAGGTCCCGTCGGCGTAGTCGATGGCGGTCACGCGGCCCATCGCATCGTACGCCACGGTCCGCTCGAGCCGGTCCTGGATCTTGTCCGGGTACGGCTGCACCAGGACGCCCGTGACGCGGTCGGCGTCGTCGAGGCGCAGGCGGCGCGTGACGCCGTCGAACCCGGTCTCGTACTGGAGCCGGCCGCTGCCGTTGCGGCGCAGGCGGTAGCGCTCGCCGAGGCCGTTCTCGACGTCGAGCAGGCGCTCCTCGCGGTCGTGCTCGAGGCGCACGACGTGCGAGCCGTGCTCGTAGCGCGAGACGGCGAAGCCGTCGTAGTCGAAGCGCTCGACGCGCCCCGAGTGGTCGGCCCGTTCGAGCAGGCGGCCAGCTCGGGTGATCAGGAGCGACGAGGATCCCTGCCTCCGCCAGCGTGCCGACGATCGATGCGCTGATGGCGCACCGCGAGCGCCCGAGAGCCTTCTTGACAACCTTGGTCGCGGGGTCGAGTTCTCTGTCTCCCCGACAGTCGAGATCGCGGCAAGCACATCTACTATCTCGGACCCTGCTGAATCATCCTTGCCCACGCTTCCAAGAATGCTTCCCTCACGCCGCGGTCTGGCCCATCGGGGGTGATCTCTCCTATCACTTCATCGTCGTACTCAACGCTGAAGAAGAGGTGTTCAGCACGCGCCAGGTCAGCGGCCCACGAAATGAACAGCCTTGCGTCACTCAGGGCTTGCTCATCTGTCGCAGGATCGATCGCATCCGGAAGGGGGACGAAGATGTACACACAGCCAGGGGCCTCGATATCGACAACGTCTTCTTCCTCACTTGCGCCACTCTCAACGCGATCGTCCTCCTCGAGATCTACCCATGTGAACGTCGGCGGCGCCGCGACCCACAAGTGGTCGGTCGGGAGGCGTTCCAACCATCGTTTGAAGAGAGGTTCTTGGCCCGTCTCGATACCATCTTCTACGAAGATGGCCAGTCGTGTCATCGGCGTCATGGTCGGTGGTCGTCTATCCTGTCATGCCGGGTCCGCCGGGGTTGTGGCGAAACCCGCCAGGCGCATGCGCGTCGATGTGGCGGCTTCGAGGGAGAGGCACGTGGAACCGCCAGCCGCCGATGTGGTGAATCGTGATGATTTCATTGAGAAGGTGGAGGTCGCCGGGGAACCATTCGACCCAGGCTTCATCGACTCGCGGCATGCGATGGGCGCGTAGGCGAGCCCGATTGGCGGCACTGATGATGTCACCGAGTCCGACGGAATCCCAGACTTGAACGAGTCTCCGCCAGTCGGCGAGGTTGGCACGTACCACGCCCCGGCGAGTACACTTCGCGAGCCCCAACGGGTCGATCCACCAGAGGGGGTCATCGGGGTAGCCATACGGCACGAGGCCGCCGAGCAGGCCGAGCGGGTCGGGAGAGAGGAACCGGCCCTCTCCCGGTGCGTAGTAGCGGAAACGGTTGTAGGAGAGGCCGGTCTCCGCGTCGTGGTACTGCCCGGGCCAGCGCCAGGGGCAGCGGGCGCCGTCGCCGTCGACGTGGGCCTCGCCGTAGGGGTCGAGGCGCATCTGCCAGACGAGGCGGCTGTCGGCGTCGAGGCCCTCGCAGGGGACGCCGAGGTAGTCGGTGAGGAGGTGGTCGACGCGACCCGCCTCGATGCGGGCGAGCGGGGCGAAGCGGTCGGGCTCGTGGACCCAGGTGATGGGCTCGCCGTCGTCGGGGAGCTCGTGCAGCAGAACGTCGGCGTCCCAGACGAAGCGGACGCTCGCGCGGCGCTCCTCGCCGGTGTCGGGGTCGGACTCGAGGACGTCCTTCTTGACGCGGCGGCCGAGGGCGTCGTAGGTGAAGGCGAGGCGGCGCCCGTCGGGGAGGGCCAGCTCGCGAAGGCTGCCGTCGCCGCTCCACGCGAGCTCGGTGCGGGTGCCGTCGGGGTGCTCGATGGCGGTGAGGCGGCCGGCCAGGTCGTGGGTGTAGGTGGCGCCGTAGGCTCGTTCGAGGCGGCCGCCGGGGCCGTAGCGGCAGTCGGCGCGGTCGAGGGTGCGGTAGAGGTTGCCGGCGGCGTCGCGCGCGCGGTGGATGGGCGGGACGTGCTTGGCGGGCGGGTCCTCGCGCACGAGCGCGCCGGCGTCGTCGTGGGCGTAGCGGGTGGCGCCCTGGCCGCGCACCCAGCGCCAGGTCATCTGCTCACCCCAGCCCCAGGCGTACTGCTCTTCGACGAGGGGCTCGCCCTCGGGGTCGTAGGCGTCGCGGTGCGTCGGGCGGCCGAGCGCGTCGTGGCGCCGGCGCTGGAGCGCGCCCGTGGGCAGGCGCCGCTCGGTCTCGAGGCCGCGGGCGTCGTACGCGAAGTCGATCGACCAGGGGCGTTCGCGGCCGACCTCGAGCCGTGAGACGAGGCCGTGCTCGTCGCGCTCCTCGGCCTGGTAGTGGCCGAGGCTCGACGTCAGGACGCGCTCGCCGCCGGGGCCATAGCGAGCGCGCACCTCGGAGGGCTCGCCGCGCTCGTCGACGATGGCGCCGTCCTTGGCGCGCGCGATCTCCTGCACCGTCTCGCGCACGAGCCGGCCGAGCGCGTCGAGCTCGCGGCCGACGGTGACGTCCTGGTTCACCGCGCGCACCAGCTCGCCGTCGGCGCGGTAGCCGAAGCGCGCGAAGGTCCCGTCGGCGTAGTCGATGGCGGTCACGCGGCCCATCGCATCGTACGTCACGGTCCGCTCGAGCCGGTCCTGGATCTTGTCCGGGTACGGCTGCACCAGGACGCCCGTGACGCGGTCGGCGTCGTCGAGGCGCAGGCGGCGCGTGACGCCGTCGAACCCGGTCTCGTACTGGAGCCGGCCGCTGCCGTTGCGGCGCAGGCGGTAGCGCTCGCCGAGGCCGTTCTCGACGTCGAGCAGGCGCTCCTCGCGGTCGTGCTCGAGGCGCACGACGTGCGAGCCGTGCTCGTAGCGCGAGACGGCGAAGCCGTCGTAGTCGAAGCGCTCGACGCGCCCCGAGTGGTCGGCCCGTTCGAGGAGCCGGCCCTCGCCGTCGTGCTCGAGGTCGATGTCGTTGCCGTCGGCGAGCGTCACGCGCGTGACCCAGCCGAGCGGGTGGCGGGCGAGGCGCGTGACGTTCCCTGCCGCGTCGGTCGACTCGGTCACGCGGCCGAGCGCGTCGTAGCGGGCGGTGACGGTGAGGTCGCCCGCGCGCAGCTCGACGAGGCTGCCGTCACGGTCGTAGCGGTGCTCGAGCGGCGCGCGGCCCGGCGGCTCGACCACCGCGAGCCGCCCGTCGCGGTAGCCGTAGCGGGTGGGGCGGCCGAGCGGATCGAGCGCCTCCTTCACGCGGCCCCACTCGTCGCGGGCCCAGCGCCACTGGGAGCCATTGGGATCGACGAGGCGCACCGGGAGGTCGTGCGCGTCGTACTCGAGCTCGATCGCGGTCTCGTCGGGGAAGGTCTGGCGGACGACGTTGCCGCGCTCGTCGTAGTCGAGGCGGGTGACGCCGCCGAGCTCGTCTTTGACCGAGATGAGCGCGAGGGTGCGCTCATCGTACTCGTGCTCGACCCAGCGCTTGCCGGGCGAGAGGCCGTGGCCGACGACCTGGCCTATGCCGTTCATGAGGTAGACCGTGAGCTCCTCGCACGCGTTCTTCACGTGCGTGCGGCGCTCGGCGTAGCGGATGACGTGGTCGTAGATGCCGTGGTCGCCCCAGGTGCGCACGCAGCGCGCGGTCTCCGAGAGGCCGTCGTAGCTGAACCAGAAGGTGAGGCGGTTGCGATCGATCTCGCGGATCAAGAGGTGCGTCGAGCGCTCGTTGGCCGCCGCCGCCGGGTCGAACGGGTCGAGCTCGGCCTCGGGCTCGCCGGGCCGCCGAAACTGGTGCGGCGTCGCGCTCTGGTACTGGTACCAGAAGCTCGGGTCGGCGTCGTCGCCGAGGGTGGCTTGGCTCGGGTGCCACGCGCGCACGAGGTCGCCCGCCGCGTCGTAGCGGTAGCGGACGACGGGGTCTTCGAGGCCCGGCAGCCGGATCGCGACGATGCGCCCCTGGGCGTCGTTCTGGATCTCGACGCGGCGTCCCACCGCGTCGCGCACCTCGACGAGGTGACCGCGGCCGTCGTACGCGAGCGTGATCGCGTGGCCTACGCGATCGGTGATGCGCGTGAGCATCGCGCGGCCGTCGGCGCGGCCCACCGGCGCGAAGTCGTGCGTGAGGCCGGTGTGCGTGAGGATCTGGAAGCGCCCCTCGCCCCGGTCGACGAGGGTGAGGCGATCGACCGGGTCGTACAGGCGGTCGCCCGGGCGCGTCCTGGCGTCGGGCAGCTCGTGCGTGTGGAACGTGAGCTCGCGGCCTTCCTCGTCCTGGTAGATGACGCGGTCGGCGTCGGCCTCGACCCACACCGACTGATGGAGCGTGTGCGTCCAGCCGTACCCGAGCGGGCCCTCGCGCTCGGCCCAGCTCGAGTAGTAGATGCGCTCGAACACGAGCGGCAGCTCGCCCGGTAGCTCGAAGTCGACGTGGTCGGTGAGGACGCGGCCGTTCGCCACGTCGACGGGGTGCCCGGTCAGAAAGCACGCCCCGCGGCGGAAGAGGTTTCTCAGGCGCCGCCACGGAAGGAGGCTCGCGAGCGAGTGCAGCCACCCGCTCACCCAGCGCGTGCGCATCCCGCCGAGCACCGCGTCGAGCAGCGTGATCGACGTCGGGCCGCCGACGAGCACGGGCGCGCCGATCGGGAGCGGCAAGATCGCGGAGCTCGGCAGGCGCACCGGCTCCCCGCAGCTCATCGCGAGGCAGCCCGCGCGCGCGAGGCTCGTGCCCATCGCCGTGACGGTGTCGGCGCCCTCGACGATCATCGCGTCGTTGGTGGGCACCGGCGAGGTCGGCGGCTCGGGCGGCTCGCTCGGGCGGATCATCGGCATCGGCGCGCCCGGCATCGGCGCCCAGCCCGTGCCCGGCGGCAGCAAGATGTGCGGCACGATCGCGCGCGCCTGCGTGCCCACGTTCGCGGCCGGCACTCCGTTGATGAGCACGGCCCCGCGACCCGTCGGCTCGCCGGCCGCGAGCGCGACGAGGTTGTTGATCGCCATCCCCACCGCCGTGCCCATCGGGTCCCAGACGATCCCGACGAACGGGTTCGGGAGCGGGGTCGGCGTCGGCGCCGGCATCGGCACGAGCTCCCAGTGGATGTCCACCCCGAGCACGAGGTCGAAGTACTTGGCCGCCGGTGCGCTCACGGCTGCACCTGCGTCTCTGTCGTTGTGGGCGTCGTGAGCGCGAGGATCTCTCGGAGCGTCGCCTCTTCGAGCGCGTGCTCCCGCACGAGCGCGGCGAGCTGCCGGCGGATGTCGTCCGCGCCCGCGAGCGCGCCCGCGTCCGGCTCGGCGATGGCGAGCGCGACGGCGCGCGCCCACGCGCGCGCGGCGGCGTCGGGCGTCGCCTGCTCGTGGGCGAGCTGCCCGGCGTGTCGGAGCGCCGCGATGGCGATCGCGAACTGCGCTGCGCCCTCCGCGAGCCGCGCGGCGCGCGCGAGCTCGGCGAGCGCCTCGTCGCTGCGCCCGAGGCTCCAGAGCCCGACGCCGTAGGCGAGGCGCGCCGAGGCCGCGACCGGCTCGAGCCCGGGCACGCCCTCGGCGATCTCGGCCGCGCGCGCGTACTGACCGAGCGCGGCGCGGGTGCGCTCGGCCGCCTGGAGCATGCCGGCGAGCAAGAGCCGCGCGCGCGCCGCGAGATCGGGGCGCTCTGCGGCGTCGGCGCGACGGCACGCAGCGATCTGCCACTCGATCGCGCGGGCGCGCTCGCCCTGCTCGGCCCGGGCCGCCGCCATGAGGACGGCCTCGGTCACCGAGGCTTCGGCCGAGCGCGCTGGGCGGGGCCGACCGAGCTTCTCTTCGGTCGGGCGCAGCGGCGGGTGGTCTCTCGTGGCCGCGACGCCGAGGCCGTGCCCCGGCTCGAAGCTCGCGAGCAGGGTGACCGTGTCGTCGCGCACGGCAGAGGGATCGAGGGTGCAGTCGACGAAGCGCACGAGGCCCGCGAGCTCGGGCGCGTCGAGCAAGTCGCCATGGTCCTCGCAGACGAGCACGAAGCGCACGCCCTCGAGCTCCGAGGCCGTCACGAGCGCGACGAGCTCCGCGCGCCACGCCTCGGAGCGCTCGACGCGGGTGGGCGCGAGCACGACCACGAGCCCATCGAGGAAGTCCGGGAGCGCGTGCCGGTACGCGCGCACCATCGCGCCGAACGCGCCGACCGGGCCCTCCAGCGCGCCCGGCGCGTCGGGCAGCGCGAGCGCGCCGAAGGGGTGCCCCGCGTCGAGGAACGCCGCGCGCCGCGTCGCGTGGTCGGCGCGCAGCCGCTCGACCCGCGCGAGCCAGCCGCGGTCGGGGCCGCTGGTCGCGTCGGGCACGAGCAGCCAGGGGGCGCGGTTCTCGCCGTGGTGCTCCATCGCGAGGAGGATCGAGAGCGCGGCCTCGCGCAGCTCCGCGGTGACGCGGACGTGTTGGACGCGGTGGCGGCGGATGCGCACGAAGCAAGACGCCTGATCCGAGAGCGCGAGGAGCGAGGCTTCGACCGAGCGCACTTGGAGATCTCCTCAGTTCAGCTTGATCATGCCGGCGACGGCCTCGACCTCGCCGCCGTTGATCGTGACGCTCGTGCCCTGGACGCTCGCCGCGTCGCCCGTCGCGACGAAGCTCGCGCCCGCCTCCACGCACGCCTCGCGCTCGCCCTGCAGGACGGCTCGCCCGCCGCCGAGCTCGAGCCGGTCGCCGCCGACCTCGGCCAGCACGCGCTCGCCGCCGGTGAGCAAGATCTCGTTCGAGCACAGCTCGATGCGCTCGGGCGTGAGGGTGATGCGCGAGCCCTGGACCTGGATCACCACCGAGCCGTCGGTGCGCACGACGATGGTGGTGCCGTCGTAGAGCTCGAGGTGGTTCGCCGCGCCCTGGGTCAAGGTGAGCGGGCCCGTCTCGACGCGCGTGCTCAGCCCGCCCGTCACCGTGAGGGCCTCGTCGGTGGTGACCGTAACCGTGCGGCCCGACTCGTGCGCCTCCGTGGTGGCCGCGCGCACCGTGAGCGTGCGGGTCCCCGTGACCGTCTTGGTCTCCTGCCCTCGGATCTCGAGCACGCGGTCGGCCTCGAGCCGCTCGGTCTCGTCGCCGCGCACCGTGCTCGTGCGCGCGCCGTCGACCGTGATCGTCTCGTCGCCCTCGACGGTCTTCTCGCGGTTCTCTTCGACGGTGAGCGTGGCGTCGCCGCGCACCGTCTCGGTCTGGTCGCCGTCCACGATCTGTGTCTGGTGCCGCTCGACGCGCGTGACGTGGTCGCGGCGCACCGTCTCGTCGAGGTCGCTCTGCGCGTGCAAGCGGATCTGCTCCTCGTCGGGCGTGCTCAGGAACGACAGCTCGTTGTACCCGCTCGCGCCCTCGCCGTCGGTCAGGTAGTGGAAGCCCGCGCGCATCCGCGCGACCGAGGCGTCGTTCGGGTCGTGGAACGGGCCCGCGTTGTCGGCGTTCGGCAGCGCCGCCGTGACGACCGGGCGGTCGGGGTCGCCGCCCACGAACGTGACGAGCACTTCGGAGCCGACGCGCGGGAGGTTCTGGTGGCCCGAGCCCGGGCCCGCCATCGGCTGGCCGACCCGCACCCAGCACGAGGAGCGCTCGTCGTGCGGGCCCGTGCGATCGAAGTGGAAACGGACCTTGATGCGGCCGTGCACGTCGGTGTGCGTCGTGTTCGGCCCGTCGGGCCCGGTCACCACCGCCAGCCGGGGGCCGGGCACGCGCGGCGCGGGCGTGCGGCGGGTGGGCCGGTACGGGACGGTGAAGGGCTCTGCGCCGAAGCGGTTCTCGTAGTCGCCGGCGGCGGCCCAGCCGTGCGGGTCCACCCGCAGCCGATGCGTCACGCGCGTCACCAGGTACTCGCCGTCGAGCGTGGGGTGCTCCGCGAGCGTCATGACGCGTCCCGCGGCCATGCCCGCGACATCGCTCTCGCCCGAGAGCACCTCGCCCGCGCGCACGAGCGCCTCGCGCCGCAGCCTCGCCTGCTCGCGCACGTCGTGGGCGCCGTACCGACCGGTACCTTCGTCGTAGGCGCCGATGGTCGTCGCGCGAGCGTGCTCGTACCGCTCGCGGTCGCGACCGCGCTCGTCGGTCCCGCGCGCCTCGTCCTCGACCGGGCGCGAGGGCGCGGTGAAGTCGTAGTCGCGCACCACCACGCTCGTCGTCGTGAGGCTCGCCCGCGCCTCGACGCGACGCACGGCCGCCTCGTCCCCCGTGTCGTCTCGTCGCGGCTGGTAGCGAAGCGTCGCGCCCACCGACGACTCGAGCGTGGGGAACGCGCCGTTGCGATCGTACAAGACGAGGACCTCGGCCTCGTCGGTCTGCTCGAAGGCGTACGCGATCCCCTCCTCCTCCATGAGCCGGTGCGCGAAGTACAGATCCGACTCCTCGTACTGCACCGTGTACTCGCGCTGGGGGTAGTCGCGCGAGAGCTCGAGCCGCCACGTTCGCTCGTACGGATCGAGCGCTCTCGCGAGCACCGCCTCGAGCACCTCGGGCACGGTCACGTCCTGGAAGATGCGCGTGTCGAGGGTCTGCGCGGCGAGCGCGAACGCCGGCACCACCTCGACCACGCACTCGACCCGCTCGGCCGAGAAGTCGGGGCCTGCGTACGCGACCGACGTGACGATGCCCGAGACCGGGCGCACGAACGCCTCGCGCTCGATGGTGAACGTGCAGGCGCGTCCGCGTAGCTCGCGCGGGTCGTCCGCGACGTCCTCGCTCACGAGCGTGAGCGTCGCCTGGTACGGCTCGTCGAGCATCTCGACGAGATGGAGCCGCGACAGGCGCCACGAGCCCTCGTCGCATCGCCACTCCCCTCGGAGCCGCTCGCTCACTCTCGTGCTCCCATCGTCAGCTTCCGCCGAGCAATAAGCGCGCGGCCACCGCCAACAGCACCACGATCGCCGCGAGCGCGACCCAGAACGCCGCGCGCTTCTTCGCGTCGACGCCCGTCGGGCGCGCGAGCTCCTCACGCAGCGCCTCGAGCCGTGGGGCCGCGAGCTCGGCTTCGGTGCGCTCCGGGCCGTCCCCGCCCGCGATCTCCACCGCGAGCTCGAGCGGCGAGAGCATCTTCGTGCGCACGAGCGCGGCGTCGGCCGCACCTTGCCGCGCGTGGGCGTCGGCGTCGGGTGCCAGCTCCTCGTCGGTCCACGCGGCGAGCCCGACCGCGGCGGTGCGCACCGGGCCGCTCGGCTCGCGCGACTCGCCACCGATCCGCGGCGGAGGCGGGTGCGCGCTCGGCGAGCCCGAGCGAAGCAGCGCCGCCTTGAACTCCGCGAGCTCGGGCGGCAGGTCGTCGTCCTCTTCGTCGAAGAGCGAGCGCTCGATGATCGTCGGCGTCCGGTCGTCCGGCAGCCCTCGCGCTTGCTCGCGACGGTGCTGGACCGCAGCCTCGATGAGCGTGGGTGGAGCCTTGGGCCCCGGGGCCTCGGGAACCGGGTCGGGCTCGACCGGCGCCAGTACCGCGTCCGCCCCCGGCGACGTGCGCGCTCCCGCGCGGCGCCGAGTGTATGAGCGCTTGGGTGGCTCTACCCGCGCGGGCGGCTCGAGCTCGTCGCTCTCGGGGGTGGCCCGCTTCGAACCGGGGCGGTCGGACGAGATCACGGTGACGCTCGCATAGCTCGACCAGCGAGCGCAAGCCATAGCCCAAAAGGGTTAATGGTTGTGTGTTCAATCGCTCGGAGAACCAGGGCGTGGCTGCGTCCGTCCGCGAACGAGTACATCGCGTGCCAGCACGTAGCTGGATTGGCTAGAAGCGATTGAGTCGCCATGTCAGGGAGAAGCCAGCTTGACCGCCCGAAGGATTTCGGGCGCAGTTCATGGTTTGCAGGCCGCCGGTGAAGGTAGCCTCGCTGACTGGCGTTGAGCAGGCTCCAACGAAGTCATTGGCGGATACGTCCTCGTCGTAGACCCAGAAGCTCAGGTGCCGCATCAGGGTGTCGGCGCGCACGTTACTCGCGATCGTCGCGTCGTAGCTCACAGCGAACGTGTCCGCCGCGGTTCGCGAGGTCCCGACCGGAGTGGACATCTCGGCCCCCACGCGGACTTGGACGTACGGGTCCGGTGCTCCACCGAACGCGTCCCACGCCTCGCCGCTCGTGGTTCGCGAGTCGACGTCCAGTCTCCCGATGTAAATGTTCCACCGCGACGCCGGGTCCACGCCGCAACGACCGCCACCAGCGCAGACGAACGCGGGTCCGCAGACCATGCAGACGTTGCCGCCCGCCCCGCACGCCGCAGGAGATGAGCCGCTGACGCACGCTTCGCCGTCGCAGCACCCGGCGCAGTTCGTCGGGCCGCAACGTATCGTGCAGGCTCCGCAGTCTCCGGGACAGCTCCCGCAGTCTTCGCCTCCGTCACAGATCCCGTTCCCGCAGCCGACGCAGGCGCCGCAGTCGGTTGGACAGCTCGTACACGACTCACCCGTGCCCGTCGAACAGAAACCGTCTCCGCACGCGGCACACGAACCGCAGTCCGCCGGGCACGAAGAGCAGCTCTCACCGCCTCCCGGCTGACAGCTCCCATCCCCGCACATACCCGGGCCTGTGTTCGTGCAGCCGAGGGCGCTGACCGCTGCCGTGAGGACCCACGCTCCCCAAACGCTCCAAGCTCTCACACCGTCCTCCCCGTGTTCGCCAGACCGCCAATATACGGCACTATGAGGACGTATATCAACTCCGAGGGATTGGCCACCGTCGAGGGGTGGCCGAGCTCGACGAAGACATCGTCCTCGCGAACGTCGGCCTGCGCGTGGCGGAGCTGCGCGAGGAGCGCCGAATGTCACAGGCTGAACTGGCCCAGGCGATGCGGGTCCAGCTCCGTCAAGCACAGCGCTACGAGTCTGGGGCCAACCTCACCCTGGCCACACTCGTACGACTGGCGCGTGTCCTGGGGGTGACGCCGATCGAGCTGCTCGCCGCTCCCAACCGTTGCCGGCGGAGGCCTGGCCGGCCGAAGGGCGCGGGCTAGCTCTCGCGCGAGGGGTGCTGACAGCCCAGCCCTGGCGAGGGTGCTCGTTGTGACTGCCAGCCGACTCCGGCCGGGGCGCCAACGCGGGCGGCCGCGCGCGACAATGCGCTGGACATTATATAACGAGTCGGTTATACAAGGCCTCGTGCAGGGGCAGCGCTCGCTCGACGTGACGCTGGCCGCGCTCTCGGATCCGACGAGGCGCGCGATCCTGGCCCGCCTCGCCGAGGGCGAGGCCACGGTCAACGAGCTCGCCGAGCCGTTCTCCATCTCGCAGCCGGCGATCTCGCGGCACGTCCGCGTGCTCACGGAGGCTGGGCTCGTCGTGCAGCGGGTCGACGGAACCCGGCGCCCCTGTCGCCTCGCGCCTGGCGCGCTGACGGAGCTCGACGCCTACCTCGACATGCTCCGGGGCGCGCTCGAGCGGAACTACGGACGCCTCGATCGCGTCCTCGCGAAACAGCGAACGAAGAAGGAGAGAGGACGATGAGCAAGCTGCGGCTCGAGACCGAGGGAGATCGATTCGTCGTCGTGACGCGGCGCTTCGAGGCCTCGCCGGCGGAGGTCTATCGCGCGCACCTCGACCCCGAGATCATCCGAGAGTGGATGCTCGGCCCCGAGGGCTGGACGATGCCGGTCTGCATCAACGAGGGCGAGCCCGGGGGCGAGATCCGGTACGAGTGGTCCGACGGAAGCGGCGGCGGGTTCTACCTGACCGGCGAGATCCTCGAGCTCGATCCGCCGCATCGGATCGTCCACGTCGAGCGGATGCACCTGCCCGATCCCACGCCGGACAACCACATCGTGACGACGTTCACGCCGGACGGATCCGGGACGCTCATGACGATGCGCATGACGCTCCCCGACGCCGCGACGCGGCGCGCGATGCTCGAGACGGGGATGGAGCACGGGATGGAGGCGTCGTACGCGCGGCTCGAGCGCGTCTGGAGCGACGCAGGATGACTCGCGCCGACTCGCGCAGGCCCAGCGTCCACGTGAGCATCGACGTCGCGAGCCTCGACGAGGGCGTGCGCTTCTACGGGCGCGTGCTCGGGCTCGTGGAGCGCGCGCGGCCGTTCCCGTCGATGGCGATCCTCGACGCGGGCAACGTCACCGTGTGCATGCACGAGAAGGCCGCGGGCACGCCGAGCTCGCCGGCGAGCGCGGAGGCGCGCCGCTACGAGCGACACTGGACCCCGGTGCACCTGGACTTCCACGTCGCGGACTTCGAGGAGGTGCTCGAGGACGTGCGCGCCGAGGGCGGCGCCGTGGAGACCGAGCTCCGCACGAGCGGGCCCAAGCCCGTCGCGTTCTGCGCGGACCCCTTCGGCAACGGGTTCTGCGTGATCGGGGAGCCGGTGAGCTGAGCGGCCGTGCTATGAGCGGCGCATGACGAAGCCGCTCGAGGGCAAGGTCGCGGTCGTGGCGGGGGCGACGCGGGGCGCCGGGCGCGGGATCGCGACGGCGCTGGGGGAGGCCGGCGCGACCGTGTACTGCACCGGGCGCAGCGTGGCGGGGAGCCCGGCTATGTCGGGGCGCCCCGAGACGATCGAGGAGACGGCGGCCCTCGTGACCGCGCGCGGCGGCCGCGGGATCGCCGTGCAGGTGGACCACACGGTGCCCGAGCAGGTCGCGCGCTTGTTCGAGCGCGTCGGCGAGCTCGACATCCTCGTGAACGACATCTGGGGCGGCGATGATCTCATCGAGTGGGGCAAGCGCCTGTGGGAGACGAAGCTCGACGACGGGCTGCTCCTCTTCGACCGCGCGATCAAGACGCACGTCATCACCAGCCACCACGGGCTGCCTCGGCTGCGCCGCGGCGGCCTCGTGGTCGAGGTGACGGACGGCGACGGCTTCTACTATCGCGGCCACTTCTTCTACGACCTGGTGAAGACCACCGTCATCCGCATGGCCTTCGCGCTCTCGCAGGAGCTGAAGGACCGAGAGGTCGCGGCCGTCGCGGTCACGCCGGGCTTCCTGCGCTCCGAGTGGATGCTCGATCACTTCGGCGTCACCGAAGCGAGCTGGCGCGACGCGGTGGAGCGGGTCCCCGAGTTCATCGCCTCCGAGACGCCGCTGTTCGTGGGGCGCTGTGTGGCCGCGTTGGCCGCGGACCCGCGCGTCGCGGACAAGAACGGGCGCGTGTTCGCGTCGTGGGATCTCGCACAGGAGTACGGCGTCGACGACGCGGACGGCAGCCGTCCCCACTTCGCGCGCTGGCTCGCCGAGCACATGCCCGACGTCGCCGCCGGCATGAAGAAGGCCGACGACGGCCTCTACGCCTACTGGGGCCCGCTGCCGTACCGCACGCCGGGCTGAGCGCGCCGCGCTCATCCGACGGGGGCGCGGGCCTCGCGGCGTGGCGGCTCGGGCGGCGCGGGTGGGGCGTCGCTCCAGCCGTCGCCGATCGCCCTGCGGCGCACCGCGCGGCGCACGTCGCTCGCCGCGGCGCGGAGCGGCGGCAGCGCGAGCACCTCGGCTTGCTTCGCGAGGTGGCCGGGGCCGGCGTTCAGCGCGCCGTCGATCGCGTGGCGCGCCATCCACCACGCCTTCTTCCACGACGGGGCGCTCGTCCTCGCGCGCATCGGCAGCACGTCGAGGCGCTTGCCGACCTCGGCGAGGACCTCGAGCGCGTAGCCCATCTGCGCGCGCGTGTGCGCGGCGGTGACGTTGCAGCGCAGCCGCTCGGTGCCGGCGGGGACGCCGGGCGCGACGAAGGGCATCATCATGATCCCGCCGCCGTGGAACAGCGTGGCGCCCATCTCGAGGGTGCGGCGCTCGTCGCGGATCATGATCGGCGTGATGTGCGTCTCGCTCTCACCGAGGTCGAAGCCGAGCTCGAGCAGGCCCTCGCGGAAGAAGCGGGCGTTGTCGGCGAGGCGCGCGCGGCGCGCGGGCTCGCGCTCGATGACGTCGAGCGCGGCGAGGGCGGCGTCGACCTGCGCGACCGGGAGCGAGGCGGAGAAGAGGAACGCGCGCGCGCTGAGCTTGAGGAAGTCGACGAGCGGGGCGTCCGCGACGACGAAGCCGCCGACCCCGCCGAAGGACTTGGAGAAGGTGCCGACGAGGAGGTCGACCTCGCCGAGCACGCCGAAGCGCTCGGCGACGCCGCGGCCGGTCGGGCCGAGCGTGCCCAGGCCGTGCGCGTCGTCGACCATGACGGCGGCGCCGTACTTCTTGGCGAGCGCGACCGTCTCGTCGAGGGTGCCGAAGTCGCCGTCGACGCTGTAGAGGCCCTCGACCACGACGAGCAACTTGTCGTGCTCGGCCGTCTCGAGGCACCGCTCGAGCGCGCGCATCGAGTCGTGCTTGAAGAAGCGCAGCTCGAGATCGGGGTGCTGGCCGCGGGCGAGTAAGACGCCGTCCATGATCGAGGCGTGCGCGAGCCGATCGACGATCACGGTGGTGTCGTCGCCGAGGAACGCGCCGAGCGTGCCGACGAGCGCCTGGTAGCCGGTGGTGAACACGGCGGCGCCGCCGTAGCCGAGCCAGCCCGCGAGCCGGCGCTCGAGCTCGTCGTGCCGGACGCTCGTCGCCTGCGGCCGCGCGCTCCCGAGGCCGGTGCCGTAGGTGATCGTCGCCGCGATGGCGGCCTTGGCGAGCCGCGGGTCCGTCGAGAGGCCGAGGTAGTCGTTGGAGGTGAAGTTGACGTAGCTCGCCCCGTTCACCGCGACGCGGCTGCCGACGTTCTGCATCGGGCGGAAGAAGGGGAAGGCGTCGTGCGCCTTCACCTCGGCGACGCGCGAGAGGAGCTCCGTCGTGCGCTCGTGCAGCCAGCTCATCGCGAGAGCCCCAGCGCGTCGCGCTCGTGCCAGAGGCGCATGAGGTCGTCGAAGAAGGTCGTGCCCTTGTCCACCGTGATCACCTGCCCGCTCACCGCGTCCATCGATCCGTTCGCGAGCGCGAACGCGACCTTGGCGACGTCGTCCGGCACGAGGAAGTGCTCCTCGCGAGAGAGCCGCATCGCGAAGTCGTAGAAGTCCTTGCCGAACGTCGACTCGAACGCCTCGGTGCGGATCGAGCGCGATCGGATGACGTTCACGCGGCAGTCCCGGTCGAAGAGCCGGTAGCTCATGTACCGGCAGAGCGTCTCCATCACCGACTTGGACGCCGCGACGAAGTCGTAGCCCACCGAGAAGTGGTCCGGCCCGGTCGAGGACATGCCGATCACGTACCGGGGGTAGCGCCCGAACACCGCGCGGATCTTGCGCGTGTACGCGACCATGGGCCACGCGCTCACGCCGATGCTCTTCATGAGCCCGCGGCGGTCGTAGTCCTCGAAGGAGTGCGTCACGAGCGCGCCGGACACGTTCGAGACGAAGACCTCGACCGCGTCGTGCCGCGCGCGCATCTCTTCGAGCAGCGCGTCGGTGTCGTCGTCGCGGCTCGCGTCCGCCTGCACGATGAGCGGCGGCGGCGCGCCGCGCGCGGCGAACGCGGCGCGCACCTCGTCCTCGTCGGCGGTGCCGAAGCGGTAGGTGAGCGTGCACGCCGCGCCAGCCTCCGCGAACCGCAGCGCGGTCGCGAGCCCGATGCCGGCGGTCCCCCCGGTGACGAGGACCGCCTTGCCGCAGAGATCGTTCACGACGCCAGCTTCGCCGCCGCGACCTCGTGGAGCAGGTCGACCAGCTCGTCGACGTTCGTGAGCTTGGCGAGCTCCGAGCGCGGGATCTTCACCTTGAGCTCGCGCATGGAGCTCGAGACGACCTCGACGATGTCGAGGCTGTTCGCGCCGAGGTCCTTCATCGACAGCGACGTGTCGACGGTGGCCGGGTCGAGGCCCTCGACGGAGTCGCCGAGGTGCTTGAGGACGACGTTCTTGATGTGTGCCTTGTCCATGGTGGTTCTCCTTCGGTGTCTTCTCAGAGATCGAGCGAGCTCCGCTCCTCGTAGAGGCGCATGAGCGTGTCGAAGAAGGTCGTCCCCTTGTCGACCATGAGGACCTGGCCGCTCACCGCGTCCATGGTCCCGCTGCAGAGCCCGTAGATCGCCTCGGCGACCTCGTCGCACTCGATGAACTGGCGCTTCATGTTGAAGCGCTCCGCGAACTGTTCGAACTCCTGGCCGAACGTCGCGCGCAGCGACTCGGTGCGGACCAGGCGCGAGCGCACCACGTTGACGCGGACGTCCTCGTCGAAGAGCCGGTAGCTCATGTACCGGCAGAGCGTCTCCATCACCGACTTGGAGGCGGCGACGAAGTCGTAGTTCTCGTAGAAGTGATCCGGTCCGCCGCTCGAGAGCCCGATGACGTAGCGCGGGTAGCGGCCGAACGCCTCGCGGATCTTGCGCGTGTACGCGACCATCGGCCACGTGCTGAGCTCGATGCTCTTCTCGAGCCCGCGCAGGTCGTAGTCGTCGAGGCCCTTGACCACGAGCGCCATCGACACGTTCGAGATGAACGCCTCGATGTGGTCGTGCGAGCGGCGGATCTCCGCGAGCAGCGCGTCCGTGTCGGGCTCGTGGCCGACGTCGGCGGTGACGATCGAGGGCTCGTGCGCGCCGACCGCGCGGAAGCGCGCGCGCACCTCGTCCTCGTCGGCGCTCCCCCAGCGGTGCGTGAGGATCACGCGGGCCCCGCGCTTGCCGAAGGAGAGCCCGGTGGCGAGGCCGATCCCCATCGTCCCCCCGGTGATCAGGACCGCCTTGTCCTCGTAGTCACGGCGCATGCAACTCTTCTCCGATGCGCTCCCTCACCTCGCTCAAGCCGAAGCTGACGCGGTGCATGAGCGACTCGATGGTGTGGGTGAGCTCGAACGCCTGGCGCCGCGGCAGCGTGAGCGTGCGGCGCAGGATCTCCAGCGAGGGGCGGGGCTTGTCCGCGATGCGCGCCGCGACGTCGAGCGCGTGCGGCAGCACGTCGGGGCGGTCGAGCACGGCGTTGAACACGCCTCGCGCCTCGAGCCAGCGCCCCCGCTTGGGCTCGCCGGTCAGCAGCATCTCGTGCGCGATCGCGGGCGGCGCGACGTGCTCGAGCAGCTTCGTCATCCCCATGCCGGGGGTGAAGCCCATGTTCATGAACGAGCAGCCGTAGCGGCTCTGCCGCGCGGCGAACACGACGTCGGCACAGAGCCCGAGCGCGAGGCCGCCGCCGATCGCGTGGCCGGTCATCGCGGCGACGACGGGCACCGGCACGTCGAGCACGCGCTTCGGCAGGACGATCTCCGCGGGCGCGATCGAGCCGTCGACGAGCGCCGACAGCATCGTGAGGTCGGCGCCGCTCGAGAAGACGTCCTCCGTGCCGGCGAGGACGACCACCTTGAGGCGCGGCCAGGCCTCGACCTCGTCGAGGGCGCGGACGAGCGCGCGCACGAAGGCCGGCGTCATCGCGTTGTGCCCCGCCTCGTCCGCCATGGTCACGACGGCGACGCCGTCGTCCCGGCGCTCGATCGCGATCAGCTCGCCCACGGCGCCGCCCCCTCCTCGATGAAGCGCGCGACGCGCTCGCGCACGTCGGCGTCGGCGAACGCGGCCAGCGCGACGTCGCGCGCGGCGTCGAGCGCCTCGTCGAAGCCCCGCGCCTCGACGGCGGCGCACAGCGCGCGCAGCCGCGTCGCGGTGCCCGGCTCGGCGCGTGAGAGCTCGCGCGCGGCGCGGCGCGAGAGCCACTCGAGCCGCTCGGGCGCCGCCACCTCGTCGAACAGGCCCGCCTCGCGCGCCCACGCCGCGCTCTGGGTGCTGCACCGCGTCGCGAGCAGGCGCGCGCGCTGGCGGCTCGTGCGGCCGAGCAAGACCGGCATCACCATCGCCGGCACGATCCCGAAGAGCGCCTCCGGCAGGCCGACGCGCGCGCGCTCGCTCGCGAGGACGAGGTCGCACGCCGCCGCGAGGCCGAGGCCACCGCCGAGCGCGTCTCCGTCGACGAGCGCGATCGTCGGTCGCGGCGCGTGCACGAGCGCGCGCAGACAACGCGCGAAGCCGCGCACCGCGGGCTCGACGCCGCCCTCGCGCGCGAGCGAGGCGAGGTCCATGCCCTCGCAGAAGACGCCTCGCCCGGCGCCCTCGAGCACGAACACCGTCGCGCTCGACGCGGCGCCGGTGGCCAGCGCGCGCTCGAGCTCGGCGATCGCGGCCGGCGAGAGGCGCGCCGGGATCGAGATGCGATGGACGCCCACGCCTAGCTCCACTCGTAGCGCCGGAAGTGATCTTCGCAGCCGACGAAGACGAGCCGGCGCCGGCCGCGGTAGCGCTCGTCGTACCAGCCGTCGAGGCCGTCGCGGCTGACGCGGTAGTCGCCGTCGTCGATGTAGGCCTGGTGCTCGCGCTCGCACTCCTCGTACTGGCGCACGGTGATGCGCTTGCGCGCGTCGAGGACGCCGCCGGTGTCGGCCTCGCGCGCGGCGGCGCGCGCGTCGTGGCCGACGCGCCCGCTGTAGAACTCGGCGCAGGACCCGGAGCCGTACGAGAAGACGCCGACGCGGTCACCGGCGCGCAGCTCCGGTGCGTGATCGATGAGCGAGAGCAGCGCGATGAACGTGCTCGAGCCGTAGCAGCCGCCCATGCGCGCCGGGTAGCGCAGGCTCGGCGAGGTCTTGACCTCCCAGCGCGCGCGGGCCTCGGCCTTCGACACGTCACCGAACACGCGCAGCGCCGCGCGATGGGCGTTGAGCGTGATGCCGCCGAAGGGGATGTGGTAGATGTTCCTCGCGAAGTAGCGGTCGTAGTCGATCGGCTCGGGCAGCCGCGCGCAGTAGTCCTCGAGCGCGCCGGTGAGCGACTCCATGTAGGAGAGCAGGCTCGTCTCGGAGTTGCCGGTCTCGACGCGCGAGGTCGGCCGCGTGAGGTCGTCGACCTCGTGGGAGAAGAGGCCGTAGCGCTCGAGCTCGAGCTCGAAGATCCGCGGCTGTCTCGAGACGAGCACCGCGGTCGCGTTGGCGCCCATCACGAGCTCGTAGGGCTTTCCGAAGTGCATCCGGCTGCGATCGGTGTTGATCACCAGCGCCTTCTTGCCGGTCGCGCGCGCCCACTCCGCCGCGAGCTTGAGGCCCGCGGTGCCTGCGTAGCAGGCGTGCTTGAGCTCGAGGTTGCGGCAGCGCGGCGACAGGCCGAGGTAGCGGTGCGCCCACGCGCTGATCGGCTTCTCGCTGTCGACGCCGCTCTCCGTCGACACGAGCAAGAGCTCGATCGAGCGCCGGTCCTCGTCCGTCAGCATCGGCACGGCCGCGTTGACGGCCATCGTCACCGGGTCCTCCCACGGCGCGCAGACCCCGCGCTCCGAGATCATCATCACGTCGCGCAGCTCGTCGACGGAGCCCCCGCGCGCCTCGCACAGCGCGCGCATGTCGAGCGCGAGCGTCGTCGGCTCGACGCGGATCTTCTCGATCCCGACCGGGGCGCTCACGGCGCCCACTCCAGCCCGCCGGTGATGTCGATCGCGTGGCCGTTGATGAAGCCCGCGCCGTCCGACGCGAGGAACAGCACGACCTTCGAGACCTCCGAGAGCTCCCCGAGCCGCTCGAGCGGGCAGTACTCGAGCCAGAACTTGCGGTTGTCCTCGCTCATCCGCTCGACGGTCATGTCCGTCTCGATGAAGCCGGGGACGATCGTGTTCGTGGTGATGCCGCGCTTGCCGTACTCCTTCGCGAGCGTGCGGCCGAGCCCGACGAGCCCCGCCTTGCTCGCGGCGTACGCGGCCTGGCCGCTCACGCCGCCGCGGCCCATCGACGAGACGAGCACGATGCGCCCGAAGCGGTTCGCGATCAGCGTCGGCAGGAACTGCCGCACCACGTAGAACGCGCCCGTGAGGTTCGTGTCGAGGACCTCGCGCCAGTCCTCGTCGGACATGTTCACGGCGAGCGCGTTGATCGCGATGCCCGCGTTGGGCACGACGACGTGCACGTCGCCGAGATCGTCGAGCACGCGGTCCGCGACGGACTCGACCGCCGACGAGTCGCGCACGTCGAGCGCGTACGCGAGGCAGCGCCGCCCCGGCGCGAGGTCCTTCGCGCGCGCGAGCACGCGCTCGGCCGCCGCGCGGTTCTCGCGGTACGTGAACGCGACGTCGTGCCCCTCGCGCAGGGCGTCGAGGACGATCGCCTCGCCGATCCCGCGCGAGCCGCCGGTGACGAAGAAGATCACGCCGCCTCCCTGGGGTCACGCGGCGACGTCTCGACCTGGATCGAGGGGCTGAGGCCCGGGGACATGGGGGCTCGCTGCATCGCGCCCGGTGTGTCTCGCGCGAGCCCCGGATCCGTTGACGCCCATCAATCGAACCGAGGCCGACGGAACGCGGCGCGCGCAGGAGCGAGCGCGAGCCGGCCGCGCCACTCGCCGCCGGCGCCCCGGACTACGCGCCCTCGACGTGCTCGTCGCGCGGCGGCGGCGCGGGCCGGATCGGCGGTCGCGCGCCGCGCTTCGCCTCGAGCGCCTCGCGCGTCCACGCGGCGCGACGCTCCAGCCAGGCGCGCTGCGTGTTGTCGCGCGCCGCCGCGACGGCGCGCTCGACGAGCGGCGCCAGCGACGCGGGCTCGAGCGCGAACGCGCGGAGCCGCTCCGCGTAGCGCCCGACGTCGTTCCACGGGACCACCTCGACCGCGCCCGTCCGATGCGCGAGGCCGGCGTAGAACTCCGTGTCGTACGCCAGGATCGGGAGGCCCGACGCGAACGCGTCCCAGGCGCTCCGCGGCGTGTCGACCCCGAGCGGCGCCGCCAACATCAGGTCGAAGCCTCGGAGCTTGTCGAAGAACGCGGGGCCGTAGCGCACCGGCTCGTGGAAGGTCACCCTCGCGCCGAGCCGTCGATCGTCCACGAGGCGTCGGAGCGCCGGCTCCTCCGCGCCGTAGCCCATGAGGTGCAGGTGCGCGGGTGCGTCGGTCGCCTGCGCGAGCGCCTCGACCATGTGGTGGACGCCCTTGTAGTAGGCGAACCGTCCGAAGTAGAGCAGCTGCAGCGTCGGCCCCGGCTCGCGCAGGCGCGCGAGCTTCTCACGGACGAGGTCGTCGCCCACGACCTGCTCCGCTTCGAAGCCGGGGTCGAAGATCCCGTGGACGTGCGGGCGCCCGCCGCCGTAGTCCGCCACCAACCGGTCGCCCTTGAAGAGCACGAGATCGCAGGCGCGCACGATCGCCCGGTGCTGCAGATCGCGCAGCGGATCGTGGAGGTAGCGCGTCGTCGAGTAGACCCGCCGCGACCACCGGCCCGTCTCGTACATCATCCGCGCGGACTCGCGCTCGTCGATGTCGGTGACCGAGAGGGTCGTCCGCCCGAACGCCGCGCCGAGGCCCAGCGCCGTCACCTCGAACGGCCGCCAGAGGTCGTGGCTGGGTCCGGCGTGGACGACCTTCGCGCGCGCGACCTCCTCGATCAGGCGCCGGACGACCCTGGGCCACCACTTCGTCCAGAACGCGCGGCGCCCGAGCCCGTCGGGGAAGAGCGGCACGAAGCGCACGTGGTCGCGCGGCGCGTGGAGCACGCCGAGGTGCTCGGCGTTCCGCGCGTAGTCCTCGTCGCGCATCTCGACGCCCGCCACGACGAGCTCGTCGATCTCGTCGTGGAGCAGCTCGCGCACCACCCGCAGGTGATCGGCGAAGGGCCCCTCGGTCGCGAAGTCGTCCGGCCCGAGCGTACGCGCGGTCACGGGCACGACCATCAGGTAGCGCACGCCCCGCTCCATGCGCGAGACGTCCCGTAGAACCGCTCGATCGCGTCGCCGACGCGGTCGACGTCCTCGAGCGCGAGCCCGGCGTAGAGGGGCAGGCGCAGGACGGTCCGCGCGGCCTCCTCCGCCACGGGCAGCGAGCGCTCGCCGAAGCGCCGCCCCATCGGCGTCCGGTGCAGGGCCGCGTAGTGGAAGAGCGCCGTGATCCCCTCGGCCTCGAGGGCGTGGGTGAGGCGGTCGCGGGTGTCCGCCGAGTCGACCCGCACGAAGAAGAGGTGGTGGTTGCTCTCGACCCCCTCGGGGACCACGGGCAGGCGGAGGAGCCCCGCGTCCGCGAGCGGCGCGAGCCTCGCGAGGTACTGCTCGTAACACGCGCGCCGCCGTGCCTGGATGGCCTCGGCGTCTTCGAGCTGGGCGAGCAGGCACGCGGCGAGGAGCTCCGACGGCAGGTAGCTCCCGCCATGGTCCACCCAAGTGTACTTGTCGACGAGGCCACGCTGGAACTGGTCTCGGTTCGTCCCCTTCTCACGGATGATCTCGGCTCGCGCGACCCATCCCTCGTCGCGGAAGGTGATCGCGCCGCCCTCTCCGCAGGAGAGGTTCTTGGTGGCGTGGAAGCTGAACGCCGCCATGTCGCCGAGCGCCCCGGCCGGCCGGCCGTGGTAGCGGCTGAAGATCGCCTGCGCGGCGTCCTCGACGAGCACGAGGTCGTGGGCGCGCGCGATGCGCGCGAGCGCGTCCATCTCGCACGGCACTCCGGCGTAGTGGACCGCCACGATCGCGCGCGTCCGAGGGGTGATCAGCGCCTCCACCTTCGACTCGTCGAGGTTGAGCGTGTCGGCGCGCACGTCCGCGAAGACGGGCTCGTACCCGTGCAACGCGAACGCCCCGGCGGTCGAGGGGAAGGTGTACGAAGGACAGATGACCTCGCCGGCGAAGCGGCCCGGGTCGACGCGCCGCGCGAGGATGGCCGCCATCTCGAGGGCCGTGGTGCAGCTGGTCGTGAGCAGCGCCCTCGCGACGCCGAGCCGCTCCTCCAAGAGGGCGTGGCAGCGTCGGGTGAAGGGGCCATCCCCCTGATGGATCTCGGAGGCCATCGCCGCGAGCACGTAGTCTCGCTCGCGGCCGACCCACGACGGTCGCGAGAGCGGGATCACCGCGCCGGGTGTCGGCTGGGATTGCGTCGAGCCCCCCGGCTCTTCGTCGTGCACCGTAGCCCCCCTGGTCGCCTTCGCGGATCGCGCCGCGCCCGATGCATACCACGAGCGCGAGACGAGGTGCACGTCGCCCTCGGACCGGGCTGGCCGGTCCATCGGCGCGCGTGCTCGTGAAGGCGACCGAGCGAGCGCTAGGCCAGCTCCCAGGGGTTGCGCAGGATGCTGACGCAGTTGATCCCGCCGAACCCGAACGAGTTCTTCAGGCAGTAGCGCGCCTCGTGCGGGATCGGCCCGGGCCGGTCGCACACGTCGAGGTCGATCTCGGGGTCGCGCGTCTCGACGTTGATCGAGGAGTGGAGCGTGCCCGCGCGCATCTGGAGGATCGCCGCGATGCTCTCGACGGTCGGCGCGGCCCAGCACGTGTGGCCGAGCATCGACTTGGGCGCGTTGATCTTCAGGCGGCGCGCGTGCGGGCCGAAGACGTTCTTCAGCGAGGCGATCTCGGTGCGGTCGCCGAGCGGCGTGGACGTGGCGTGCGCGCTCACGAAGTCGATCTCCTCGGGGCGCACGCCGGTCACCTCGAGCAGGTGGCGCATGAGCCACGTCTGGCCTTCCTCGGACGGGGAGGGCAGGTGGTTGCCGTCGGAGCTCGCCTCGACGCCGACGACCTCGGCGTAGATGCGCGCGCCGCGCGCGCGCGCCGCGTCCCACGGCTCGACGACGAGCACGCCGCCGCCGTGCGAGGGCACGAAGCCCTCGCGCCGCGTGTCGAACGGGCGGCTCGCGTGCTCCGGGTCGTCGTTGAAGCTCTCGAACGTGATGGCGCCCATGAGCGCCATCGCGTGCAGCTCGACCGGCGAGAAGTCGAGCACCGCGCCGACGACGAGCGCGGCCTGCACGCCGTGGTAGCGGATCTCGTCGATCGCCGCGCGCAGCGCGTGGTTCCCGCTCGCGCACGCGGAGCCCATCGTGTACGTCGGGCCCTTGAGCTGGAGCGCCTCGGACACCGAGCCGGCGTGGTCGGTGTCGAGCCCGGTGAGCGCGAGCATCCCGTCCATCCAGTCGGGCTCCTCGGCGTACTGCTTCCGAGACTCGTACTGGTAGTTGAAGTTGATGTTGTGGCCCGCGACGATCGCGGCGACGCGGTAGGGGTCGTAGCCGGCGTCGCCGAGCCCGGCGTCGAGCCACGCGTCGGCGGCCATCAGCATCGAGAGCTTCGTCGACCACGGGGCCTTGCTCACGAGCTTGCGCGTGCGCCGGTACGCCTCGGGCGGCAGCGTCCCCTCGAGCGAGGCGAGCTTCGCGGCGACGTCGTACGCGCCGAGGTCGCCGCCCACCTTCGAGTAGCAGCGCGACACGTCGAGCGCCTTCCACCGGCTGACCGCGGAGCGACCGGCGAGGAGCCCCTCGAGGAACCCGTCGAGCGTGTCGCCGAGCGGCGTGTTCACGCTCATGCCGGTGATGGCGATTCGATCAGGGCGCTTCGACAAAGTAGACCTCCATGACGGCGACGGCGGCGATGACCGGCCCGCGCCAGAGCTGACCGAGGCAGACCGCCGTCATGCCCTCGTCCGAGACGAGCCGCGCCATCACGTCGAGCTCGGCGCCGGGGCCGACCGCGTCGAGGAAGAGCGCGGTGTGGATCTTGAGCGCGCGCACGTCGGCGGGGCGCACGTCGGACCCGACCTCGAGCGTGCGGCGGCGCAGGAAGTGGACGAGGCAGATCCCGGCCTGCCCCATCGTCTCGAGCAAGAGGACGCCCGGGTAGATCGGGTGGCCCGGGAAGTGGCCGGCGAAGATGGGGTCGTCGGCGCGCACGGTGCGGCGGGCGAGCAAGGCCTCTTGCTCGAGATCGACCTGGCGGACCGAGTCGACGAACAGGAACGGATCGCGGTGCGGCAGGAGGCGCTCGACCTCGGCGCGCCCGCACGCGACGTCGTGGCTCGTCGGGCCCGGCGCGAAGATCGCCTTGCGCTTGGCGGCGCGCACCGCGGCGGCGATCGCGTCGTCGCTCACGCGCGGAGCTCCTCGGCGAGCTGCGCGAACGCCTGCGCCGGCGCGTCGAGCGCGTCGGTCGAGTGGCGCGTCGCGCGGTGCCAGCGGGGCGAGAGGAGGTTCGTCAGCGCCTGGCGCGGGCCGACCTCGACGAAGTGCGTCACGCCCTGCGCGACGAGGTAGTCGATCGAGCGGCGCCAGCGCACCGCCTCGACGACGTGGCGGTAGAGCGGCGCCGCGAAGCTCGCCGGGCCGTTGGTCGGGACGTGCCGCCCCTCCACGTTCGGCAGGTACGGGAGCCGCGCGCGCTTGAACGGCGCGCGCGCGAGCGCCTCGCCGAACGCCTCGGCGACCGAGGCGAACATCGGCACGTGCATCGGCACGTGCTCCTCGATCAGCTTGTGCTCGGCGTAGTGCTCGTCGGCCGCGCGCTCCGCCACGTGCTGCACCGCGGCGTGATCGCCCGCGATCACCGTCTGCGTCGGCGAGGCCTCGACCGCGACGTCGACCGGGCCGATCGCGCGCGCCTCCTCGAGGAGCGGCGCGAGGTCGTCGTCGGCGATCGGGTAGACGGCGGCCATGCACCCGGTCGGGCCCTCGGTGTAGAGCCGGCCGCGCTCGGCGACGAGCCGCACCGCGTCGGCGAAGTCGAGCGCGCCGATGTGGACGAGGTGGTTGTACTCGCCGAGGCTCAGGCCGAGCGAGAGCGCGGCGTCGATCCCGCGCGCGCGGAGCGCCTCGAGGTGGATGTGCGTCGTGAGGAACACGCCGAGCTGCACGTCCTGGTTCGTCGCGAACATCGCCGCCGCGGGCCCGCGGAAGTGCGCGCCGAGGTCGCGCTCGACGAGCGCGCTCGCCTCCTCGAGCACGCGCGCGGCGACCGCGGCGTCGATGGCGAAGGCGCGCTCGACCATCTCGGGATCGCGCGAGCTCTGCCCCGGGAACATGAAGGCCCGCTGCATGCGTCGAGGCGCGGTTTGTCCCGGCGGAGGTCTGGAGGCGTTGACGCCCGTCAATCGCACCAACCGCGCGCCCGCGTCGACGAGCTCTGAGCTCGGCGCGCCGTCGGCAGCCTCGTGCTGCCGAACGTTGACGGAAGTCAACCGAGCTCGCGCCGCGTGAGCCCAGAACCGCGCCATGTCGCTCCGTGTCGTCGAGCATGCTCCGGGCGCGAGCGTGCGCCCGTTCCTCGAGGCAGGTCGCGCCGTGTTCGCGACGGACCCGGCGTACATACCGCCGCTGCGCCGCGAGCTCGCCGACCGCTTCCACCCGGCGAAGAACCCGTTCTTCGAGCACGGCGAGGCGACCACGTTCGTCGCCGCGCGCGACGGACGGCTCGTCGGGCGCTGCACCGCCTCGATCGATCACGCGCACCTCGCGCGCTACGAGGACGCGACCGGCTTCTTCGGCTTCTTCGACACCGTCGACGACGACGAGGTCGCGCGCGCGCTGCTCGACGCGGCCGAGCGGTGGCTCGCGGCGCGCGGGATGAAGACGATGCGCGGACCGATCGCGCTGTCCATCAACGAAGAGGCGGGCCTGCTCGTCGAGGGCTTCGAGCACCCGCCGGTCGTCATGATGCCGCACTCGCGGCCGCATCAGGCGCGCCTGCTCGAGCGCGCGGACCTCGCGCCGGTCAAGGACCTGATCGCGTGGCGCTACGACGTCCACGAGATCCCCAAGCGCGCGCTCGATGCGTGGGAGGCGATGCGCTCGATGCCGGAGCTCACCGTCCGCTCGTTCCGCAAGCGCACGCTCCACGAGGACATGCGCGCGATGATGGACGTCTTCAACGACGCGTGGAGCGACAACTGGGGCTTCGTGCCGGCGACCGACGCCGAGCTCGCCAAGGTCGCCGAGGACCTCGCGCTGATCCTCGACGAGGACATCGCGTTCTTCGTCGAGCTCGACGGCCGCCCCGTCGGCATCTGCGTCGCGCTGCCGAACCTGAACGAGGCGATCGCGGACCTCGACGGCGAGCTCTTCCCGCTCGGGCTCCTGAAGCTCCTCTGGCGCGCGAAGGTGCGCGGGCTCTCGGGCGCGCGGCTCATCGCGCTCGGCATCCGCAAGGAGCTGCGCAGCATCAAGCGCTACGGGCCGCTCTCGGCGGCGATGTACGTCGAGCTCGCCAAGCGCGGCGTGAAGAAGGGCTACGCGTGGGCGGAGCTGAGCTGGACCCTCGACGACAACGCCGCCGTGAACGTCGCGATCCGGCGCATGGGCGGCAAGGCGTACAAGCGCTACCGCATCTACGAGCGACCCGTCGCCTTTGACATGTGACGCACACCCAACCATGCTGTCCACATGGCCATGATCCAGATCCGCAATGTTCCCGATGAGTTACATCGGGAGCTGAAGGCGCGGGCGGCGCGGTCGGGGATGAGCCTGTCGGACTACCTCGTCGCCGAGCTGCGCCGCGGACTCGAGCGTGCGCCGCGCCGAGAGCTCCTGGCTCGTGTCGAGCGGCGCGCCCGTGGGCCGCTTGCCGAGCCCGCGGCTGATGCCGTGCGGGCGGAGCGCGAGGCCCGGTGATCGTCCTGGACGCCTCTGCCGCCTTGGAGCTCTTGCTCGCGACACCCGTGGGTCTTTCGGTCGCGGGTCGCATCTCCGACTTGGACGAGACTCTGCACGCCCCTCACGTCATCGATCTGGAGGTAGCGCAGGTGCTGCGCCGCTACGTTCGGAGTGGGGTCGTGAGGCTCGACGAAGCGGAGGCGGCGCTCATGGACCTCGCGGAACTCGACCTACACCGCTATGCCCACGTGCCGCTCTTCCCGCGGCTTTGGCAGCTCCGAGAGAACCTGAGCGCTTACGATGCCGCGTACGTCGCGCTCGCCGAGGCGCTCGGCGCAGCGCTGCTCACGACGGACGCCCGGTTGGCCGGCGCGCCGGGGCACGACGCGAAGGTGGAGGTCATCGGTCCTTGAGCACGTTCGCCGCGGCGTCGCCGCGCCGAGCTGACGCGCGCCCGTGGACGCGAGCGCAGGCCGCGGTACGGTCGCGCGCATGACCGATGACATCCGGATCGTGACGCGCGACGAGGACGTCCGCGCGTGCCACGCGGTGATGGTGCACCTCCGCCCGCACGTGGGGCCGGACGCGTTCGTCGAGCGCGTGCGCGCGCAGGCCGCGCAGGGCTACCGCCTCGCCGCGCTCTACGACGGCGGCGTGCCCGTCGCCGTCGCGGGCTACCGCATGCTCGACAACCTCGCGTGGGGGCGCGCGATGTACGTCGACGACCTCGTCGCGGACGCGAGCGCGCGCTCCCGCGGCCACGGCGGCCGCCTCTTCGACTGGCTCGTCGCGCACGCGCGCGCCGAAGGCGCCGCCGAGCTCCACCTCGACTCGGGCGTCCAGCGCTTCGACGCCCACCGCTTCTACCTCGCCAAGCGCATGGCCATCACGAGCCACCACTTCGCGATGAAGCTCTGAGTTGGCTGGAGGGGCCGCGGGCCATGGGGCCCCCGTCGACCGACGCCCGTCGCGCTCGCGCCGGGCTGGTCTCGATGGCGCCGTCGGCGCGCGTGCGCGCGCCATCGCTGCGCGATGGCCTGGCCTCGAATGGCGCGCGCTCCTCGACGCGCTGCCGTACCGCGGGCAGCCGCGCCGTCAGCCGCGGGCGCCCGGTCGAGCGATCGACCGTCCAGCCCGTGCGTTCAGCGCCGCGGCTCGCGTTGCCGCAGGTCAAGCTCGGCGCGAGGCGGGGCCCGCATAGTCGCGCCCCTATGCGCGCGCACACCGGTCGGGTCCGCTGCCTCCTCGTCCGTCCGCCGTTCTCGGACGCGACGTTCTACAACCCGCGCGAGATGTTCCGCCTGCTCGGCGGCGAGTCCGCCGCGCCGCCGCTCGGCCTGCTCATCGCCGCCGCGTACCTGCCCGAGTCGTGGGAGCTGCGCTTCATCGACGGCGACCTCGACCCGATCGAGGACGCGGACCTCGCGTGGGCGGACGTCCTGTTCATCACCGGCAAGGGCCCGCAGATCTTGCCGATCCGCGCGCTGGTCGGGCGCGCGCGCGCGCTCGGCGTGACGACGGTCGTCGGCGGCGCGGGGCCCACGCTCCAGCCCGACGACTTCCGCGGCGTAGGTGACTACGTCGTGCGCGGCGAGTGCGAGCCGGTGATCGAGGAGCTGCTCGCGGACCTCGCGGCGGGCGTCTCCAAGGGCGTCTACCATCGCCCCGAGGGCACTGACCTCGCGAAGTACGCGCGCCTGCCGCGCTACGACCTCGCCGAGCTCGACCGCTACATGTTCGTCGGGATGAGCTACACGCGCGGCTGCCCGTTCACGTGCGAGTTCTGCGCGCAGATCGAGATCTTCGGCAAGCCGCGCACGCGCTCGGTCGAGCACGTGCTCGCCGAGCACCAGCTCCTCTACGACCTCGGCTACCGAGGGATGATCGACCTCGGCTACGACAACCTCATCGGCGACATCGGGCACACCACGCGGGTGCTCGAGGCCCTCGCCGCGTGGAACCGCGAGCACCACCACCCGTTCTTCTACAGCACCGAGGCGACGATGAACCTCGCGCGCCAGCCGCGGCTGCTCGAGCTGATGCGCGACAACGACTTTCGCTACGTCTTCATGGGCATCGAGAGCGGCGACGAGGAGGCACTCGCCAAGACCAAGAAGGGGCAGAACATCGCGATGGATCCCGAGCGCGCGGTGAGCGTGCTCAACTCCTACGGGATCGTGGTGAACACGGGGCTCATCCTCGGCTTCGACGGAGAGCGTCCCGACGCCGCCGATCGCATGCTCGACATGGTGCAGCGGACGGCGGCGTTCCCGACGCTCGTGCTGCCGCTCCACGCGCTGCCCAACACGGGGCTCTCGCGGCGCCTCGCGCGAGAAGGGCGCCTCTTCGCGGCGTTCGAGATGACAGAAGAGGAGCGCACCGACACCGCCACGACCGGCCTGAACTTCGTGACCGCGCGTCCCCGCGTCGAGGTGCTGCGCGACCTCGCGCGCGTGCTCGACACGCTCTACCGGCCCGAGACGCACTACGCGCGCGTCGCGCGGATCACGGAGCGCCTCGAGACGCGCTACGCGTTCGTCCCGCCGCCCAAGAAGCTCGCGCAGCTGAGCCTCGCCTTCGCGCGCATCGCCACGCAGATGACGCGCGACCGGGAGACCGCGCCGTACTTCTGGCGCGCGCTCGGGCGCGCGCTCGTCACGAACCCGGGCGCGCTGACCGCCGTGATCGGGCAGGCGGTGATGAACGCGAACTACCGGGAGCAGGCGCGCAGCTACGTCGCGGCGCTCGAGCGCCAGATCGCCGAGATCGAGGCGGTCGGCGAGGACCGCTTCAACCGCGAGATGCTGGCCGGCGCGGCCGCGTGAGCGGCCGCCTCGTTGCGGCACGTCAACTCCGCGCCCGCGCCGCCGCGGCACGCTCCGGCCCGTGATTCACCCGACGACACCCCTCGATCCCCAGCGGATGTACCGCCTCCCCTGGTCGTTGAACGACAACGTCCTCGCCTGGCTGGAGCCGACCAAGCGCTGCAACCTCTACTGCGAGGGCTGCTACTCGCGCAACGACCTCCACAGCGACAAACCCCTCGAGCAGGTCAGGAAGGACCTCGACGTCTTCGTCGCCAACCGCAACGTCGACTCCATCTCGATCGCCGGCGGCGACCCGCTCGTCTACCCGCACATCGTCGAGACGGTGCGGATCATCCGGCACGAGTACGGCAAGAAGCCGGTGATCAACACCAACGGTCTCGCGCTCACGCCGGAGTTGCTCGCCCAGCTCAAGGACGCGGGGCTCTACGGCTTCACGTTCCACGTCGACTCGAGCCAGGTGCGACCGCACTGGAAGAACAAGACCGAGCAGGAGCTCAACGCGCTGCGCGAGAAGTTCGCGCGGATGGTGGCCGACGCGGGGGACCTCTCGGTCGCCTTCAACGCGACGATCTTCCGCCACACGATGAAGGACGTGCCCATGCTCGTGGAGTGGGCGCGCCAGCACGCGGACATCGTCCACACGATGGTCTTCATCCTGTTCCGCACGCTGCGCACCGAGGAGTTCGACTTCTACGCGGGCGGCGAGAAGGTCGAGGCGGGCTCGGAGCTCGTCTACCACGACATGGATCAGAACCCTCGGCCGATCGTCGCGCAGGAGGTCGTCGACGCGATCCGCACCGAGGATCCGCTCTACGAGCCGTGCGCGTACCTCGGCGGCACGCGCGACCCCAAGAGCGTGAAGTGGCTGCTCGCGGGGCGGCTCGTCGGCGAGGACCGCGAGGTCTACGGCTACGTGGGGCCGCGCTACATGGAGGCGGTGCAGACCGTCCACCACGCCGCGCGCGGGAGCTACCTCGCGTACGTCGAGCCGGGCCTGCTCTCCGCCGGCCGCTCGATCATGGCCGGCTTCTCCGCGTTCGACCCGGGCACGCGCGACGCCGCCAAGCGCTACGCCAAGCGTGTCATGCGCACGCCGGGGCAGGCGCCGCCCAAGGTGCACTTCCAGTCGCTGCTCGTGATCCAGCCGATCGACATGATGGCGGACGGGGAGGCGAACATGTGCGACGGCTGCCCGGACATCACCGTGCACGAGGGCGAGCTCGTGTGGTCGTGCCGGCTCGACGAGCGGCAGCAGTACGGCTGCTTCCTGCACGCGACGCCCAAGCACCGCGCCGCGCCGCTCGTGGAGCCCCGCGCGCTCGTGCGGGGCAACGGCAGCGCGCCGACCGATCCCCGCTGAACGCCGCGCGCTCGCCGCGATGTCGACCGACGACGAGCGGCGGTTCGGCGCCCGCGGCGCGCTGGCGTGCGCCGCGTTCGCCGTGTTCTTCGGCGTCGCCGCGGTGCTCGCGCTCGGCGCGCGCCTCTGGCCCCGCCCGCGCGAGCGCGCCGCGCGCCGCCGCTTCACCACGCGCCTGGACCGCGGCTTCCGCCTCCTCCTCGGCCTGCTCGAGGTCCGGGTCGGCGCGCGCCCCGACGCGTTCGTGCGCGAGACCCACGGGGAGGCCGTCACCGGGCCGGCCCGCGGAGCGGCGTAGCGCGCGCGCCCGCGGTACGCTCCGCGGGCCGTGCGAGAGATGAACCGGACGAGCGTCGACGCCTACCTTCGCGACGGCTGCGGCCGCTGCGACAAGTACCGCACGCCTGAGTGCAAGGTGCATCGCTGGACCGCCGTGCTCGAGGCGCTGCGCGCGCTCCTTCGCGAGCTCGGGCTCACCGAGGAGATGAAGTGGGGCTCGCCCTGCTACACGGCGAACGGCAAGAACGTCGTCACGCTCGGCTCGCTGCACGAGTGCTGCGCGCTCGGCTTCTTCGATGGCGCCGCGCTCGACGACGAGGCGCGCCTGCTCGTACGACCCGGCCCGAACACCCGGCTCGCGCGGCGGCTCGAGCTGCGCTCCGTCGAAGAGCTCGAGGCGCGCCGCGCCGAGATCACGCGCCTCGTCCGGCAGGCGGCCGAGCTGCGGCGGACCGGGACGAAGGTCACCTTCGAGGGCGCGCCCGAGGCGCTGCCCGCCGAGCTCGAGCGCCGGCTCACCGAGGACGCCGCGCTGCGCCGCGCGTTCGACGCGCTGACGCCCGGCCGCCGGCGCAGCCACGCGATCTACGTCGCGGGCGCCAAGGCGAGCGAGGCGCGCGCGCGCCGCGTCGAGCGGTGCGCCGAGAAGATCGCCGCCGGCAAGGGCTGGCACGACCGCTGACGCTCACGCGCGCGGTAGATCCGGCGCGCGGGCGACGTGGTCGAACGGGGACAGCACGCGCTGCACGTCCTGTCTGCGGTAGTGCTCGGTCCAGAGCTGCAGGAACCCGTCCGAGAGCTGCGCCGCCGTCATCTTGCGCGGCGCGAACACCACGTGTCCGCCGTTGTACTCGACCCACCGGCGGTGGATGAGGCGACCCTCGCGCGCGAGCTGTCGGTAGAGCGGGGTGCCGGGGAAGGGCGTCGCGATGAAGAACTCGGCGGTCACGATCTCTGCGTCCTCGCAGAAGCGCAGGATGCGGTCGAACACGCCCGGGTCGTCGTCGTCGAAGCCGACGCCGAACGCGGCGTGGAAGCGGATGCCGCGCTCCTGCATCGCGTCGACCTGCCGCCGCGTCGCCTCGATCATCTTCGGGTCTCCCGCGTACACCCCGCGCGAGATCGGATCGAAACCGAGCGTGACGTAGTTCGCTCGCGTGTGGCTCCGCGCGAGCGCGTCGAGGAAGCGCGGGCGCGTGTTGAACACGAGCGCGCTCGTCATGAACACGTGCACGTCGAGCTCGGCGATGCGATCGAAGAGCGCGATGGTGTACGCCTCGATGCTGCTCGCGCGGAACATGATCACGTCCTCGGTGAGGTAGATGTCTCGCCCCTCGAGGCCGCGCAGCTCGTCGATGACGTCGTCGATCTCGCGCAAGCGCAGCGCGCCTCGTTGGAGGATCGGGATGTTGCAGTAGAGGCACGGGCGCGGGCAGCCGCGCGCGAGCGAGAAGAGGCTGGGCTTCCAGTCGTAGCCGTCGCCGCGATCGTCGAAGAGGCCGCGCATCGGCCGCACCCAGCGCTGCGGGGTGCGCGGCCCGTACGTCGGCGCGAGCGCGCCCGCGCGCAGGTCGCAGAGGATGTCGTCCCACACCCCCTCGACTTCCCCGAGACACAGCGAGTCGCAGTGCGGGCGCGCGTCGTCCGGCACGATCGAGGGGTGCATCCCGCCCATCAGTACGGGCACGCCGCGCTGCCGGAACCGGTCCGCGATCGCGTAGGCAGAGGTCGCCTGGGGCGTGAAGAAGCTGATGCCGACGCAGTCGACGTCCTCGTCGTAGTCGATGGGTGCGACGTTCTCGTCGGTGATGCCCCACGCGACGTCCTCCGGCATCATCGCGGCGAGGATCTTCTTCAGCGAGCACAAGCCCGCGGCGATCAAGCGGCAGATCACGTCGCTGCTCGGCGGGCACGTGCTGCGGGCCGACAACCCGTTCGTGCGGCGTCCGCGCGCGCAGCTCGCCGCGCTCGTCGCGAAGCTCGACGAGGGCGCGCCGGTGAGCGCGGACGCGCGGTAGCGCTGCAGCGCATCGGTGCCGAGGCATCGGCCGCGCGTCAGGACGGCTCGCCGTAGGTCTCGCGGAACGCGCGCGCGATCTGATCGAAGGGGTAGGTCGTCGAACGTGCCGTGCTCGCGCACGTAGGTGAGCAGCGCCGTCCCCTCGCGGTTCGTCGCCTGCAGTATGGCGTCGTGCACTCCATCGAACGTGAGCACGGGCACGTCGAAGTACGCGCACAGCGCCTGATCGAACGCGGGGCCGCCTTCACGCGCCGCCCCTCGATCTCGAGCTCGACGTACGCGTGCCAGACGAAGACGTCGGTGCCCATGCCCGCGCGCAGCGCCTCGCTCGAGAGGTGGTTCTTCACGTCGACGAAGCCGAGGCGTGTCGGGATCCCGCACGCGCGCGCCGCGGCCGCGAAGAGGATCGCCTTGGGGATGCAGAAGCCCCGGTCTTTCCGTGCGATCACGTTCGCGCGGTAGTCCGCGGGATCGCGCGAGACGGCGTACGGGTCGTAGCGCAGCCCGTCGCAGACGGCGGCGAAGAGCCGCACCGCGCGCTCGCGCGGGCTCGTGACGTCGCCGGCCGCCCGCCTCGTGAAGTCCCGCACGGGCTCGCTGTCGTGGTCGAGGAAGTAGGTCGGGGCGAGGTCGTCGTCGTGGGGCACCGAGGGGCTCTGCCACGCGCGGCGCGGCGGGCAAGGGCGGTCGCGCTCGCGGTCGTCGCCGGCGGTGAGGTGTGCGATCCTCGTTCGCGTGCGGGGCTCGCTCGTCCTCTGGCTCGTGGCGCTCGCCGGCTGCGATGGCGGCCACCTCGGCGGGCGGGACGCCGGCGCGGACGCGGCGAGCGCGGGCGACGCCGCGAGCGCGTCGGACGCGGCGTCCGCGACCGATGACGGGGGCGCGCTCGACGCGGGCGGGCTCGCGTGCCCTCGGCTCGGCGCCTGGCGCGCGAGCGCGCCCTGGGGCGAGGCGGCCTCGCATCCGATGCCGTCGTTCGCGCTCGGCGCGCGGTTCTACGTGCACACCGACGGCGGCCGCGCGCTCCAGCTCGCGGACGTCGGCGCCGACGGAACGCTGTCGGCGTGGCGCGACGCGGGCGACCACGGCGGGGGGCCGCACGGCTTCACCGCGCTCGCGCTCGGCGGCGAGGCCTATCACTTCCGCAACGGCCACATCGCGCGGTTCCGGTTCCGCGGCGACGGCGCGCTCGACGGTGACGTGGAGCTGCTCGAGGAGAGCGTCGAGACCGCGTTCGGTGGGAACCGCTACGTCTGGGACGTCGCCGTCGCGCTCGGCGACGAGAGCGCCCCGCGTGGGATCGTGCACCTCGGGGGGTTCAGCTTCACCGGCTACGCGTACCGGCCGCACGTCACGCGCAGCGCGCACCCGATCGGCGCGCGCTTCGAGCGCGTCGGCGACTTCCCCGTCGAGCGCCCGGGCAACGCCGCCTACGTGGCGAGCGGCGCGGGCGACGGGTGGATCTTCGCGCGCGAGGCCGCAGGGGATCGGCTCTTCCGCGCGCGGGTCGCGGGCCTCGACGTCGGCGCGTTCGAGGAGATCGCGCCGCTGCCCGCCGGCGACGACAACGGCCGCGGCGATCTCTTCGCCGTGGGCTGCACGCTCTTCGCGATTCGCGGCCGTCGGGTGTTCGGCGCCGAGGTCTCGGCCGAGGGCGGGCTCGCGCCCTTCGAGGCGCAGCCGGCCCTGCCGGAGCCGCAGATCGACGTCAGCTGGGGCGACGGACACCAAGAGGGCGCGGCGTGGGGCGTGGCCTCCGGGCACGTCCACGTGACCGGCCCGCGTCGTGTCTACTCGGCGCCGATCCTGCGTTGAGCCACGCGGTGGATTGATCTCTCGCAACGCCCCGGGCGCTCGCGCCGCCCAGCATCGGCGCGGCACGTGAGGGTCCTGATCGTCTACCCGCGCTTCGAGCGCTACCTCGAGGCGCACCCGGCGCTCGGCGAGCTGCCGCCCGTCGTCGGGATGTGGAAGTACAAGATGCCGCCGGCGCTCGGCGCGCAGATCCTCGCGACGATGCCGCCGGACGACGTCGAGTGGCGCATCCACGACGCGAACCTGCGCTCCGTCGACTTCGACGAGCGTTGGGACCTCGTCGCGATCAGCTTCTTCACGCCGCAGGCGAGCTCGGCCTATCGCATCGGGGACGAGTTCCGCGCCCGCGGCGTGCCCGTCGTCATGGGCGGGATGCATCCGTCGATGATCCCGGACGACGTCGCGCCGCACTGCGACGCGGTCTGCATCGGCGAGGCCGAGGGGACCTGGCCGGCGATCCTCGCCGACGCGCGCGCGGGCGCGCTGCGGCCGCGCTACGGGCCGAGCCGCCCCGACCCGCGCGAGTGGGTGCGCCCGCGGCGCGACCTCTTCGACGCGGAGCGCGACTACGACTGGTTCGCCGGGCTCGTGCAGGCGATGCGCGGCTGCCCGCGGCCGTGCCCGTACTGCAACATCCCCGGCATCTATGGCCGCGACGTGCGCGTGCGCGCGCCGGCCGCCGTCGCCGCCGAGATCCGCGAGCTCGGGGGCCGCGAGCTCTACCTGACCGACGACGTCGTGATGATGACCAACCGCGCGATGCGTCGCTACGCGGATGAGCTCTTCGGCGCGATCGCGGCGGACGGCGGCGCGAACCTCTTCCTCACGAGCTCGCTCATCTTCAACGCGCGCGACGACTTCCTCGACCTGCTCGCGGCGGCCGGCACGCGCAGCCTCTACTACACGTTCGGCTTCGAGCCCATCTCGCGCGGGCTCTACGCGGGTGATCCCGCGATGACCGCGCGCGCGATCGACATCGTCAAGCGGGTCCAGGACCGCGGGATCCGCTTCTACGCCGCGTTCGGGCTCGGCTTCGACGAGGACGAGCCCGCGCTCGCCGATCGCCTCCTCGACTACTGCGCGCGCGCCGGCGTCATCACCGCGGAGTTCTTCCTCGCCACGCCGTTCCCCAACACGCCGCTCTACCACCAGCTCGCGCGCGAGGGGCGGCTCCTGCACCGCGACTGGGGGCGCTACAACGGCGCGCACGTCGTGTTCCGACCCAAGCACTTCACGCCCGACGCGCTCACCGAGACATTCCTCGGGCTCTGGCGCGATTTCTGGATCGACAAGGACGTCGAGCGGTCGCTGAGCTGCTTCCAATCCCGTCGCGGCGCGCCGAGCCCGGCCGCGCCCGCCGACTGAAGCGACCCCGCGGTCGACTCGAGTCGTGAGCGGAGGCGGTTCGCGATCGAGGTGCGCTCGCACTCGTCCGCGCGTCACGGGCGGCGCGCTTCGATCACGAGCGCCGGCGCTCCGGGGGCTCGCATCACCGTCGCGTCCGACGCGGGCAACGTCGCGACGAGCGCGCGCGCGTCGTCGAGATCGATCCCGCGGCCGGCGACCCACGTGCGGAACCCGGGCAGCACGAGCGCGCGCGCCGCGCGCGGGAGCCGAGTGCGCGCGACGAAGCGCTCCGCGTCGTCGAGGTGGCAGCCGCGGTCCGCCTCCGCGACGAGCAGGTGCCCGCCCGGTGCGAGCACGCGCACGCACTCCGAGAGCCCTGCGGCTGGTCGGGCCAGTGCTTGATCGAGGCGACGCTTACGACTTGATCGAACGTCGCGTCGGCGAAAGGGCAGGGCGAGCGCGGAGCCCACGACGAGCTCGACGCGCACGCCCGCGCGCCGCCGGGCGCGCGCGATCTGCTCCGGTGAACGATCGAGCCGGGTCACGCGCAGGTCGGGCCGGCGCCGCGCGAGCGAGATCACGAGCTGCCCGCCCCCGCCGCCGACGTCGCAGTGCGCACCGCCGCGCGGGACGCGGTCGAGCCACTCGCGGCCGAGCGTGTCGGCGAGCGCGGCGGTCGCCGGCGCCAGAACCGTGTCGTACACCCACGATTCGAGCCGGCGGTACGGCGTGGTGAAGTCGCGCGGGGTCATCTCGAGCAAGCGGCCAGCGTAGCGCGCAGACGCGGTGGGCTCGCGCCGCGCGCTTGACGCAGCTCACCCGGGCCCGGCGCCCTCCGCTGGAGGCCAACCGGTCGCGCCTCGCGTCTCCTGTCGCGTTCGCCGGAGGAGCGAGGATTACGGGGGGAGGATCGACACGTAGGCCGAGCTCGCGTGCTGCCCGCACGCGTCCGGTGTGCAGTAGGTCGACCCCGAGTACACGACAAGCAGTCGCGCAGCCGCCCCGCGCGACGGGAGCAGGGTCGCGCTCGCGGCGGACAACGGACCACTGTCGAACCTCCCGGCGAGCCCGGTCGGAGACAGCAGCGGGTCGATGACCGTCCGAACCGTGGCGGCCTCTCCCGCCATGCCGGTCGCCACCACGAGCGAGACCTCGACGCCGTCGCTCCGCACGAAGAGGCGATCCCGCCCGACCCGGATGAGGCTCAAGCCCACCGCGTCGTCCGAGCCGATCGGCCTTCCGTCCTCCAAGCGGAGCATCTCGGGCGCGTCGGCGACCAAGCCCGTGGGCCCCGTCGGATCGTTCGTCCAGTCACGGCGCACGCTCTCCATGCCGCTCCGCCAGAGCTCGTGTTGGTCCCCGAGCATGGTGTAGCCAACCACCCACGAGATCCTTTCAGCGGGGCGCCTCGGCGTGGCACTCCACCCGAGACAATCCGCCGACTCGCCGAAGACGAGCCCGCCACCCACCGGCGCACAAGCAACGCGGAACACGTCGTAGGCCTCGTCCCACGTGATTCCTGAGCAGACGCGGAGGCTCGTCGCCTCGTCGACGATCTCGACCAGTGCCCAGGTTCTACCCTCGTCCACGCTGCGCGCGAGCTGTGTGGGGGCCTCACGCTGCTTGGTTGGATCAGCGAGCGTGACGCAGGTGATTCCGCGACCGTGCGCGACCGCCCGCGGCTCCGAAAAGGGCGGAGGGAGGAGATCAGGTGGCGCTTCGCAGGTGTCCGCCGAGTCGGTCTGCACCCGCAGCGAGCGCACCCGCACACCGGGAGGTGCCGACCAGAACAGGCGCAACACATCGATGGGTGACCAGGGTACCACGGTGCTCGTGCTGACGACCTCTTGGGTGGCGGTTCTGACGTAGATCTGGGACACGTCGCCACGCGCGATGCGGAACTCGATGGTGACCTCACCGCTCTCGGCGTCGCCGACGCGAGTTGCGCCGGAGTCTGAGACCCCGGTGCCGAACTGCAGGAGACCTCCCGCCTGCCCCATTCTGATGAACACACTGGGAACGTTATTGAAGTTGGGGCGGACGTCGCTGCCGATGTCTCGCGCGCGCACGATGGTGACGATGTCTCTACCTCGTGAAGCATCCTCGAACGCTTCCTCCGTCAGCCTGAGAACGACCTCCAAGCGGAGCGACCGCGTCGCGCCGGTGATGGGCGGGATCAGCAGCAGCGCTGCTTCTCCGCTCGCGTCAGGCTCGAGCTCGAAGCCGTCGCCGCGATCGACCAGCGTCCCCGCGCCTGCCCAGAAGTGGCCGGGATCCTCGAACGGACGCAGGTCCACGCCCGTGATGCGCGTACACCGCTCGACCACCACGCGCGCATACGGCCAGCAGCCCGGGTCCTCGTAGTCGATCAGGCCGTCGCCGTCGTTGTCGCGGCCGTCTGCGCACATGCCGGGCTCATTCTCGTCCAGGACGCAGCCGGGGTCCTCCCAGTCGGTCAGCCCGTCGAGGTCGTTGTCGAGCCCGTCGTGGCAATTGTCCGCGTCGTTGCTCTCGTCCTCCACGGCCGGGAAGGCGACGAGCATGGCACACGAGCTCGAGAGGAGCCCGGCGAGCGCAGCGCTCAGTCGCTTCCGACGCACAGCGCGAGCTCTACGTGGAAGTCCGCCCCGAAGGAATCCATCGGTGCCCAGGCGTAGGGCGGATTGACGGCGTTGCTCCAGAAGGTATCGCTTCCGAAGCCCTCCGTGGCGCACGTGATCAGGCACACGATCTCCGCGGTCCGCACCATCTCGACGGCGACGAAGACGTCGTGACCTTCGGGTACGTCTACGGGGGCCGCCAGCCTCTGCAGGAACGGACGAATCGACCCCGTTGGTGAGGTGCTCGGCACATCGATCATGTCGGTGAGGAGGTCCGGAATCGCGGGTGGGCCTTCACCGGTCGGGGCCGAGAAGACCTGGATTCGGTGCGCAAAACCGTTGTTACATCGAGCGACGTCGCCCTCGTCGCCCTTGGGCTGTAGAGCATACCCGAGGTTCGAGATCCGGCGCGTTCCCGCCGGGAGCGTCAGCCGGGTGGCCACCCACATCCCGCGCTCCTCGTCGAGGGCGCCCACGAGACGACGCTCTGGACACTCGGCCGGATCGAACCGACGCGTCACCTCCCCCTCGCACACCGGAAGGACCGACGCGTCGGTGTACTCCCCCGCGTCGCCGGCTCCGCCGTCCAGGGATGCCGATGCGCTGTCGAGGCCCGCATCGACCTCCGCGGCCCGCGGGCCGCACCCCAACGCCGTCGCGAGCCACGCCACGCACGCCAGCGCGCCCAGTCCTCGAAGGCCCATCGTGCGCGCGTCGCCCTCCCCCAACTCCGGGTGCCGATCCTCGGTTCCTCGTGGCACGCAGCTGGGCCCAGTCTTGGTGTAGTTCATCATCGTCCGTTCTTCCATCCTGTCGGATTGGAGCCAGGCGCCTCCGCGTGTGAGGACTCGCTGCGATGTCTTCGTTCTGCCAGCACGAGCTGTCTGTGTCCTGGCGCGGACGAGCTCTCCGCTCAGTCGTGCCCAACACATAGCGTGACCTCGACGCCGAATTCCGCTCCGAAGGACGCCAACGGGGCCCACATGTAGGGCGGGTTGAACGTGTTGCTCCAGAACGTGTCTTCTCCGAATCCGTCTGAGGCACACGCGAGGACGCACAGCATCTCCGATGTCCGGACCATCTCGAAGGAGACGAAGACGTCGTGGCCCTCGGGAACGGCCACGGGGGTCGGCAGCGTGTGCAGAAACGGGCGCATCGACCCCGTTGGCGGCGTGCTCGGGACCTCGATGGGGTCGGTGAGAAGCTCTGGAGTCGCGGGCGGGGCCTCAGCGGCCGGAGCGGAGAAGACGTGAACGCGATGGGCGATCCCGTCGTTGCAGCGACGGAACTCACCGCTGTCCCGCGCTGGCGCCAGAGCGTAGCCGATGTTCGACAGGTGCCGCGTCCCGGCGGGGAGCGTGAGCCGGGACGCCATCCACATCCCGCGCTCCTCGTCGAGGGCGATCATGACTAGACGGCGCGGGCACTCGACGGGATCGAAGCGGCGCGCCACCTCCCCCTCGCAGACCGGCACGGTCGAGGCGTCGGCTCCCGCATCCAGGGACTCCCCCGCGTCGAGACCCGCGGCGGGCTCCGACGCGGGCGTCCCGCACCCTGCTGACAAGGCCACCCACACGGCGCAGGGCAGCGCGAACCCCCCCCGAGTACTCATGTCGCGCCCGAGTCTACCCAACCCGCCGCGCCCTCTGCAAGGGTCGAGGTGTATCGCCGGCGCGGCGTCGAGATTCTCGGTCAATCGTGCCGTTCGGAGGTGCTCCACTTGGCTCATCCTCGCCGATTCGTCCGTCATGTTGATTGGAGTCGCGCGCTCCAGAGTGTGAGAGTACGTCGTCGGCGTTCCCAGCGAACCTGCACGTCACACCGCGCCCGCTGAAATCAAGCGCGCGCCCAGACAGGAGGGGTGGCGGGAGGACCGGAGGCGGCCACTCCCGCTCTCGGTGGACGACGGCCCACTCCCAAGCGCGACCACTCCCAAACGTTCTACCCTACCTGAGCGACTCGCGCCCACGGCCCGAGCTCACGGCACGGAACAGTCCGGTTCGTCGGCGCCCGCGTCTCGCGTCGGGCCCCTCGGAGCCCTCACGGTCACCGGAACCACGCTGACGCCACCGCCGTGGTAGCGCGCGACGCGTCCGCCCGGCTCGAGCTCCAAGCGGCCGAACCCGCGGTAGAAGAGCAACATGTGCGAGGTTCCGGGCTCGGCCTCGTCCCGCAGCCACAGGAGCTGCCCTTCCGCCACGCGCACCGCGTCGAAGGTGCCATCGACGCCGCTCGGCCTCAGCAGCGGCTCGCTGAGCGAGCGAGCGTTCAACGTGCCCTCACCCGTGTCGACGATCAGCTCGATCCCTGCGCGACCCGTAGCGAGGAAGGCGCGATCTCCGCCAGCGTCGAGGAGCTGATGGACCTCCGCCGGGTAGCTGCGGTCTGGGGTGTTGACGAGACTCCCGATGCAACCACAAGAAAGGTCCCACTGCGGCAGCGCCGGAAACGCCGCGACGAGCCCAGGGGAGCCAGCCCACGCGTCACCGCGAGGCCGAAGCACCTCCAGAAGGGTGGCGCGCGGATAGCGGTGGCAGGGATCGCGCACCGGCTTGATGAAGGCCGTGTGATCGCTCTCGAAGACGGCGCACTCCGCCGGTGCGTCAGGCGAGCCTGGATCGAAGCCACGCTCGCGAAACACGCGCTCACATTGTTCGCGATCGGTTGCTGGGCAGAGCGGCTCCGTGCAGCACCGTGGATCGTTGGTGGCGACGAACCCCTCCGAGGGCCGCGCGAGCACCAACCGCGGCACGTCGGAGGCCGTATTCAACAAGACCGGGACGGCCGGACCGAGCACTTCCGTGAGGTGATCCAACGCCGTGACTTGCCATAGCTCACAGTCCCGGCTCGCGATGTGTACTAGCCGCCCGCCACGGCGCGGATGGTCCGATACGAGCAGCACGCCCTCGAAGCCACCCGCCTCACTCCAGGCGAGCTCGGCGGCCCGCACGCTGAGCCCATCGAGCGCGGGCGTCCGCGCCGGGCCGTGCACCTCTGCCTGGGTGAAGGCCGAGAGCGCTCGGTGCGAGGAGTGCCAGGACGCGAAGCGCCGCGCCGGCGCAGGCGGATCGCCCACGTCGAGCTCGGGCGGCGTGCCGTAGTGCCGCATCGGCTCGTAGACCCTCTCCACATGGGGAGCCGTCATGGTGGCGCCGATCGCGCAGACGACTGCACCACGGCCGAGCGCGGCGCCTAGGACGACCGCCGGGCCCCCGTCCTCGGCGGTGATCTGCGGCACGGGGTGGCCGCACGGATCGTAGCGGTCGCGACGCATCCACAGCTCACGAACCCAGGCGGTGCCCGGGCTTGCTGCTTGGATTCCTAGCTCGAGCACCGTCTCGACTGTCCATGCGGGCACGGGACCGTGGAGGATCGCGCGAGCGCCGCTTGCCGAATCCTCGAGCACCACGGCGAGCTCGCCGCTCGGGCACTCCGCGCCCGTCCGCGCCACGGCGGCCGTGATGCGCATCCGGAGCCACCCTCCGCTTGCCGGGAGGACCGCTTCGCGGGCGCGCCCGTCGGGGTGCACGTACGCAACGAAGAGCTCGGCGCGCCCGTCTCGTCCTGGGCGGTGCCCTACCCCGACGATGGCGGCGTCGCGCGCACTTGCCAGCGGTGGCGCGCCCAGGTCGGCTCCAACCACGATCGCCAAGTGCCCGCCAGGACCGACCCTGAGCTCGGCCTCGATTTCCCAGTCGGCGCCCGTGGAGGGACCCGGGGCGAGCGCAGAATCGCAGGCGGAGGAGAGAACGCCCGTCGCACCGCACCCAACATCGCCTGAGAGTCGGGCGCTGCCATCGCCATCCCACGGCGCGGCGGCCTCGCACTCATCACCGCAGGTGAGTCCCCAGCGCCAGGCGGGCCCTTCCGCGGCGAGTCGGATGGTGGATCCGAAGCGCGAGCGACACGCGCTGCCGCCGACGATGACCTCCCCATGCGGCCAGCAGCTCGGCTCCTCGTAGTCGGTTAACCCGTCTCCGTCGTCATCGCGGCCGTTGTTGCAGGCACGCGCCGAGACTTCGGGACAGTAACCGGCGCAGCTCGGGTCCTCGCAATCGACGATTCCGTCGAGGTCATCGTCCACCCGGTTGCTGCAGCGTTCGGGGCCGGTCTCCTCGATGTCGCGAAAAGGCACGAGCCACGTGCAGGCTCCGAGGAGCACGGCCGCGAGCGGAGGGGCGCCGCACATCCTGCGCAACCTGTCCCATGGAGCGTGGTGGCTCACGGCTCGAAAAGCTCGTTGTAGAGGTGCGGGTAATCCTCGCTCCATTCGGGGTGGATCAGCGCGGTGTTCGCCGGCGCCGAGCGCACGTCGTCCCAATTGCAAGCCCGTAGATCCTGGGTCGCACTGTAGGCGCGACACGTGGCGGGGCAGGTCCCCGGTCCGCTCGTCGCCGCCTCGGGTGTGCACGCCCGATAGTACAGGGCCGCCCCCTCGCCCTCGCGCGGGGAGGCGTCAGAGGTGCCGCCGGACTCGGGCACACCCGCGATGCCGCGGAAGCGGGCGTCACCACCCATCACACCGAGTTCGTAGGAGCCCCAGAAGAGCACCACCCGCGGGTCGGTCGAGCGCATCGCGACTTCGCTTTCCTGGTAGCCCGGCTCATAGGGGAGCCGGGCATTGTACTCTTTGGAGCAGTAGTAGGACGGATGCTCGGTCAGCGTGTACGTGAGCTCCTGCACGTCCGACTCCGGGACGTCTTGGTGTGGCCGCGCCTCCACCGACCAGCGGAAGTGGCAGTAGTGAGCGGCCCCGCCCCGCTCGAGCTGTTCGCGCAGAAAGCGCAGGTGCTCCGGGATCGCGGCGCCTGGATCCGGCTCGCCCATGTGAAGGAGATAGATGTGGTCGTCACGGATGACCCGCCCTCCCTCCATCGAGAACTCGCTAGTAACGGCGAGGGAGCAGAACGGGTCCTGGGTCGCATCATAGGGCACCCCGTCGAGCGTCGCGGGCAGCGGGGGCTCAGCGTTCGGATCGCCCGCAACATACCCAGACTGCATCCGTCCGCACCCGGTGAAGATGGGCGGCAGGGGGCCCCAGCCCAGGACCCTCAGCTCGATGAGCTGGTCGACGACGGCGTCGGCTGGCGCCTGCGCGCTGCAGCCAAGCGCGCCGACCGCGATGGCAATGAGGTATCCGTTGCGAATCGTTCCCATTCCTACCTCCCGATGTCGCGGCAGTCGCGCCTCCGTGCCTGCGGTGAGTGCGACTGTACCCGACTGCTCAAGCGACGGCCATTGGAGACGGCGCCGGGATGTTGTGAGCCGGCATCTCGTCGGCCCGAGCGTAAGCGCGGTGCCGATGGTCGAGGCCGCGAGGTTCTCATCCGATTCTCGTTGTTCCGTCCCTCACACCCGTGGGAGCATGTCTCCAAGGGGAGAGGTGGGTATGAAAAGCGGGTGCCTGTGGGTATCGATGGTCGGGCTCCTGGCCGCGGGATGTTCGCCGCCCGCACGGGCGGGCTCGCTGATCGAGGCCCTCGCAGACGGTAGCTACCATACGTGGACATTGCCCGCGCTCCACTCGGGCTGCGGCAGAGTCCAGCCGGGGTTCGAAGCGGGGGAGCCACCGACCCTGAACGGCGCGCCGTACGATCCATTTGCCGACCGGTTCTGCTCGATCCAGTGGGTCCAACGGATCACCCGAGAAGCGGAGCAGGTCTACCAGGACTGGTGGGTGTACGTGGTCGAGATGGGCGAGCCCGACCCAAGAGTCGAGCTGCCGGAGCACCTGCAGGTCGTCCTAAACGCCGGGGCGCGAGGGAGCGCCCTCTACTGTCAGTTCCGATGGCGTCTCGATGGGGCGGATCCGGTCGGTAGCTATCCCGCGAGCGACGTCGTGCTCGCGCGATTCACGCTCGAGTCGGTGTCTCACTTCTGCTCGACGGAGTACACCCCTGGAGGATTCCGTCCGGAGGTGGACACGCACGCGATCTATTACTTCCGATCGTCGGACCCAGGCATGGTGCTCTCGCTCGACGAGTTCTCGGTGGACGACGGCGACGTGCGTTTTCGCGGGTACTACGGACTCGACGGAGGGGCCCCCACGTATCACCCGGGTCCGGGGGGCCGATCCTTCTTCTACCGAACCTGCTCGCCGACGCCGTCGTCCGATGGACACGGACCCGGCGTGTGTCTCGGGCCGCCGCAGTGCCGCTACTTCAGCGCCTCGGGCGGTTTCGAGCGGTGCACGTGGGACCACGTTCAGGCCCTCCCCGCGAACGCGGCGCTCGTCCACCCCGGCTGGGCAGATGCGCATCCCGGCCCGTACGCTCAAGTGTACGGTGGGCGCTAGCCGGGGCTCGAGTGGCCGCTCGGATCGAGCGGCGGCTCGATCCCTCGCAGGGTGGGGGACCCGTTCATGGCTGGGCTTGATCCTGGCGAGTGCGCTGACGTCGTGTGCCCTGATCGCCCCGTTCCAGCTCCCAACCGAGACCAGCGCCGAGCGCTGCGCGAACGGGCTGGACGACGATCTCGACGGGCTCGTCGATTGCACGGACCCCGACTGCGACGGGTACTGCCCTGAGCAGAGCGCCGCCGCATGTGGGAACGGGCGCGACGACGACGGGGATGGGCTCGTCGACGCCGAGGATGTGGAGTGCTGGCCCCACGCGACGGTCCGCGTGGAGGGCAGGGCGGTTCGCTGCAGCTCGCGCCAGGCGAGCGCGTCGCAGCTCGCGCGTGGTGACTCGTCGTGGTTGCTCTCGCTCCCGTGCGGAGACGACTGTCCGCCAGGCACACCATGGTCCCACGACGGCGCGTCGTTCCTGCGGCTCGGCGCGTCCGTCGCGTGCCGCGGAGCGGGCGTGCTCACCGACGACTGCCCGTCCGCCTGGATGAACGAACCGTTGACCGGCGGGGGCTGCTGGCACATCGAAGCCGACGTCGAGCTCGACCCGGGCGCGGAGCTGGTCATCGTGATCGCTCCCGAGCTCGCCACGCCTCCGTTGCGGGGTCGATCGGCCTCCCTCTTGGTCAGGCTCGGCCGAGCCGCGGAAGGGGTGCGCCTGACCTACACAGCGGATGGCGGGTCGGCCGAGGCAGGGATGCTCCCAGCGGGCGAACGCGGGGTGCATCTCGTACTCGAGGCGAGCGCCGCCAACTGCGCCACCGCCACCCGGTCCTCGGTGTCCATGAGCGCCACCGACCTCGCCTCCGGGACGCCGGTGTCGCTCGACGCACTGGCGCTGCCTACGGCGTGGGCACCCGACGAGGCGCTCTTCGCTGCCATTCAGTCGACGGCTGACGCCGAGGTTCGAGTCCACCGGCTCGCGCTGGCGCGCGAGGGCTTCGATCCGTGCGGCTACCCCGTACCGCAGATCACGGGAAGCCGGGATGGTCCCGCGGCCGTGTACGCCGCCGCGCGCGGCGACGGTGTGGTCTGCGTAATCGGCGCGACCGAAGACGGTGACGAGGTCGAGCGGGTGTACGACCCGGTCGTGCACGACGGATGGCCCCCCGAGCTCGGGCCGGACGATCCACCCGCACCGGCTCGCCGGTTCGCCGCCTGGCGAACGGAGGACCGCGGCCTCGCGTCCTTCATGGGAAGCCCACTCGACCGACCAGCGCGGGCATCGCGGCTGGATCACGCGCGCGCTGGGGCCCTGTCCTTCCGTCCAGGTGTTGGCTTCGAAGGGGTGATCTTGGCTTCCGACGACGACGGCGCGGACCACCTCGCGCGGATCGCCAGCCGGGACTGCGTCGACTGGCAGGTCGAGCCGCTCACCCTGGAAGGGTTCCCGGCCGACGCACACCCGCTCCGGTACGACGCGGGCCAGCTCGTGCTGGGAATCCCAGGTGATGGGATCGCCGCCGGCGCTGGCATCGACTTCGTCGCGCCTGCTGACCGAGCCCCCAGGATCAAGCCACTGCGCTCCGAGTGTATGTTCTATCCGCGCGCGCGGCTCGTGGGGGTCGAGCTCGACGATTCAGCCATGCTCCGCGAACTCGGCCCCATCCCTGCGATTGGGCTCCGCTGGCTGACGAACTGCGGCCCCCTGTCATCGGGCAGCTTCCTCTCCGAGCGTGCCTACCCAGCGGTGATCACTCAGTTCATCGAGCGGGGTGGCGATCGCGCGTTCGTCACGTCCGGCCGGCTCGGCGTCGAGGTGGTGATCGATGGCAACCCTGTGCTGAGTCGGAGTGATGGCCCCGCGGTCGCGACGGCGGCACTGCTCGCGAACCCGCTCGTGGAGCCCACGGGGGAGCCCGGAACGTTCGACGCAGCGCGGGTCTCCGAGGGCTACCTGCTGATCATGGACGGCGAGCCCCGACGGTGTCCTGGTGCGCTCCTCTTCTACCGCGGTCATGCGGAGGTCGACGTCGACGCGGCTCAGGGGCTGGCCTTCCCGCGCTCGGGGCGGGTCGGGGTCGTACCGATCCGCCTCGGCCCCCCGCCGAGTGCGAGCGTGCCCGTCGATGCTGCCTGCCTCGGCGCAGTCCGGCCGTAGGCTTCTCCGGCGCCTGCGGAAGTGTATCTCCCGAGGTCGGCTTGCTACTCTCCGACCGTGGACGACGCGCTCGAGGGACGGATCCGCGACCTCCTCGAACGAGCAGAGCTCGAGGCGGCTGCGACGGAAGCGATGCGTGGGTATGGGCCCGCCGTGTACCGGTTCCTCGTCTCGCGAATGGGCGACGAGGACCGCGCAGCGGACGCGTTCGGACAGCTGGGCGAAGACCTCTGGCGAGGGCTCGAGGGCTTCCGCGGCTCGAGCTCGTTCATGACCTGGATGTTCACGCTCGCCCGCAATGCGGCCCACCGCATCGAGCGCTCGCCATCGAATCGGCGTCGCCGGTATGCGACGACCTCGGCTCTCGAGGCGGTCACGCAAGAGGTGCGATCGCGAACGGCGCCCTATCTTCGCACCGAGATCAAGGACAAGTTCCGCGCCATCCGCGAGGAGCTGAGCCCGGAGGAGCGAGCGCTCTTGCATCTGCGGATCGACGAGGACCTCGAGTGGAACGACGTCGCACGCGTCATCGGGGGAGACGCCGCGCTCGGTGGGCCGGAGCTGCGTCGCGCCTCCATGCGGCTGCGCAAGCAGTTCAGCGAGCTCAAACGCAAGCTCCGCGAGCGCGCCGAGGCCGAGGGACTGCTCGACGTCGACGAGGCCTGAGCGAGTCGGCTCACCGAGCCCGCGCTCAACGCGCTCGCGTCAGCGACACGGTCAAGTGCGTCGAGCGACCCTCGCGGATCTCGACCGGCTGGCTCCACGGGAGGTGGCCCTCCGCCTCGAGCTCCACGCGGTGGCGCCCGACGGGCTCGGAGGACAGGACGAGCGGCGTCAGGCCCCGCGGGACCCCATCGACGAGGACGCGCGCGGTCACGTCGGTGGTTCGAACGAGGAGGCGGCCCCGCGGCGCCGGGACCGGCGTCGCCACGACGCGCACGCGCGCCTCGCCGTCCGGGACTACGCGGAGCGCCGTCTCCGCCGGATGGTGCCCCGGATGCTCGACGCGAACGACGCAGGCGCCCACGGGGACGCGGGTGACCTCGCCCGAGCGCGTGTCCACGAGGAGCACGCCGTCTCGAAGGACGGCGACGCGCGCTTCAGGCGGCTCTGCTTCGACGACGAGCGTTCCGGTCCGCTGGGTGAGCCTGGCGGTGGCCTCGCTCAGCTCGCCCGTACGGGCGACCACTTGAAGCTCTACGTCCTCGTGGTCCTCGCGCCGCAGGAGGATCCGGTGGGGGCCCGGGCTCACCGCAATCGTCCGGGGCGTCGCGCCCCAGTCGCCGAGCTCCGCGCGGTCCACGACGATGCCGGCGCCCGGCGGGTCACTCTCGACCCGCACGAGCGCGAGGCGGCCGGCGAGACGATCACGGCGGCGCGCGGCCTCGGTCCGCCGCGTCTCGTCATCATCGGAGGTCGCGAGGTAGTCCTCGAAGAAGTGGAACGCGAGAACCTCGCGGCGGGCGAGGTCCGCAGCCAAGGCGATGTTGTAGAGGCTCGTGGGGTTCGGCGCGGCCGCGTGTGCGTCGAGGAAGTGCGCGAGCGCTGCGTCGAAGTCCCGGCGCGCGTAGGCCGAGCGCGCGAGCTCGTCGTGGAAGCGGGCCTCCGCAGCGTGGTCGGCCCGTGCGACCGTCACCGCACCGATCGCGAGCGCCGCTGCGAGCAGGACCGTGGGTCGGCGCCTCACCGTTCCACCGTCGAGACCGTGGCGCGCGACGAGCGCTCGTCGACATGCTCGGTGGCGAACCAGAGGATCACGGCGACCGCGAAGGACACGACGCCCGTGACGAGCAGAACATCCGTCGCAATCGCAAGCGTCTCCCCGGTGTCGCGCGTCGTGGCGCTCGGCCGCGCCGTGAACTGCGAGTGTGCGTCGATGGCGAACGCGCCTGTGACCGCTCCGCCGAGGAGCGCCGCGGCGCCGACGCCGCCGAAGACCCAGGTCGCTGGTGACCGGTCCGTGCGCGGCGGAGGCTCGAGCGTGACGGTGAGCCAGGCACGCTCGGTCGCGGTGATCTCGACGTCCCCCTCCCAGGGCACCAGGCCCGGATGTCCGACACGGATCCGGTGCGTCCCCACGGAGAGCGCGCCGAGGACCGCCGGAGCGAAGCCGGCGGCCTCTCCGTCGATGTCCACGAGCGCGCCAGCGGTGCTCGAGGTCACGGTGAGCTCGCCGGTCGGCGGCGGCAGCCCGACCGGCTGCGCAACGACCGGCGTGCTCTCGTTCGGGGTCACGCGCGCGAGCCCTCGCCACGGTTCGTGCCCGCTCGCGAAGACCTCGATCGTGTAGTCGCCGGGAGGAAGCTCGACCGAGAGCGGGGCGGGGGCTTCGTGCGCGACCGCACCGGTAGCGTCTCGGATCTGCGCCGTCGAGCCTTCGGGCGCCGTGAGCTCGACACGTCCGAGGATTCGCTCGAGCCGCGAGGTCGCCGCGACTCGCTCGCCGACTCTACCTTCGACCTGGACGAACGCGGGCGCGTGTCCCTCGAGCACGAGCTCGATGCGGCGGGCGCCGGCCGGGACCGGTAGAAGGCGGGGCGTCGTCCCGTAGCTCCCGGCCTCGCGGCGGTCGATGTGGATCGTCGCGCCGGGGGGATCACTCGTCACCTCGACGAGGGCGAGCGTAGGCTCGATCCGCCGAACCGCCTCCTCCGCGAAGCCCCGGCGGTCCAGATCGTCGTCGTCGCTCGTCGCGAGATACTCGGCGAAGAAGAGGAATGCCTGATCGCTGCGCCGGAGCCGCTCGAAGCAGAGCGCGATGTTGAAGAGGATCCGGCCGCTGGGGGCCAGCCGGTGCTGCGCGAAGAACTCCCGAAGGGCAGCCTCGTAGCGCCGCGCAGCGTAGTGCTGGCGCCCGAGCTCGTCGTGAAAGCGCGCCTCCGCTGCGCGATCGGCCCGCGCCGGGTGCGGACCCGAGGCCGCGGCCACGCCTGCGAGGACCAGCGCGATCGAGCGCACGAACGCGCCAGCCCCCGTGCAGCTGCGGTGATGTGCGTACCCCCTGCGCCCCATCGCTCGCATTGTATCGGTCCGTTTCGGGTGAGAGAAGGCCGTTGCGAAGACGGCCACGCAGCCGGTGCCGTCTGCGCTCGAGCGCGAAGGTTCGAGTCGAGTGGCGCCGTGTGTGAGGCGGCTCTTGGCCCGCACTACACCATCGTCACGACGAAGGCGTAGAATCGCTGGGCATGCCGGACCGGCCCGACTCCGATCTCGATGCGTTCCTGCGCGCCATACTCGGCGGTGCTGGTTCGCGCAGTGGCGCGTCTACGACGGCGAGGGCGGGGCAGCTGGTGGGCGGACGCTACCGCCTCGGGCCGCTCATCGGACAGGGCGGGATGGGCACGGTGTACGTCGCCACCCGTGAGAGCGAGGCGACCACCGTCGCCGTCAAGCTCTTGCGTGGCTCCGTTCGCGACCGCGTCGCGCTCGAGCGATTCGATCGCGAAGCTCGTGCGGCGCTCTTGCTCGACCACCCGAACGTCGTGCGCGTCCTCGACTACGGGGTGGACGCGGAGCGGCCCTTTCTCGTGATGGAGCTGCTCGAGGGCGAGACGCTCGCCGATCTCTTGGATCGCGAGCGCCGCCTGGCGACCCCGCGAGCGCTGCGGATCGTCGACGAGATCGGTACGGCCCTCGAGGCCGCGCACGCGCGTGGGGTCGTACATCGAGACGTGAAGCCCGAGAACACGTTCCTCGTGTCCGGCGCCACTGGCGAGACCGTGAAGCTGCTCGACTTCGGCGTCGCAAAGGTGGAGCTCGACGGGCCGAGCTCGCTCACGCGCAGCGGCACACGCCTCGGCACGCCCCCCTACATGGCCCCCGAACAGGTGCGCTCCTCCCGATCCGTCGACGCTGCCTGCGATCAGTACGCGCTCGGTGTCGTGCTGTTCGAGCTCTTGACGGGCACACTCCCGCACCTCGCTGATACTGCCGAGGCGATGCTGCGTGCGAAGCTCGCTCATCCGCCGCGCGACCTGAGTGCCCTCGCTCCCGAACTCTCACCCGGGCTCGCCGAGGCCGTCATGCGGGCGCTCTCGCCGGCGCCGGAGGACCGCTTCGCGTCGATCAGCGCGTTCCGGACGGCGCTCGCCTCCCAGGCGTGCTCCATTCCGACGGCGCGAGGTCCGGGATGAGGGGAGTCCGGGCGCGCGGGCGCAGCTCGACGCTCACGCGCTCGGGGGTGTTCTCGTCGATCGTCTGCTGGGCCGCCTGGAAGCCCGTGCGGCGGAGCGTCAGCTCGACTCGCTCGCCTTCCTGGACGACGAGCTCGAAGGGCGTCTGCCCGACCCGCTGCCCGTCGCGCAGGACGTGGGCGCCGGAAGGCGTCGAATCGACGTGGATCGTCCGCTCTCGCGCCGTCGCGTCAGTCGGATCCGCCGTTGGCTCAGCCACCAGCTCGCCGGTCTCCTCGATGGGCGGAGCAGGCAGCTCGAGGATCGGGTCCTCGCGTTCGGAGCGCGAGGGCTCGCTGGGTGCCGAGTGGACAGAAGCGTGCTCTTGGGTCGACGACCACCCGAGCCAAGCGGCCGTGGCCAAGATGGGCACCCCGAGCGCGAGGGCGATCCACCATGGCTGGCGTCGGGGCACCTCGGGCGGCGGGGCCTCCGCTGCCAGCCGCGCGGTCGTGTCGGGGTCACGCGACTCGCCCGAGGCGGTAACAGGCGCGTCGTCTCGCGAGGGGCGGCCCCACGCGCTGCGCCACGCTACACGGAGCTCGCCTGCCGACGCGCACCGTGCGGCGGGGTCCTTGGAGAGGCACTGCTCGACGAGGGCGATCACAGCGGGTGGGAGATCGGAGCGCTTGCCGGCGAGGGACGGGGGCGCTTCGGTCGCGTGCTTGAGGATGCACTCGTAGAGCGTCTCGGCCGGGAAAGGAACGTCGCCAGAGAGCGCCTCGTACATCATGACACCCAGCGAGTAGACGTCCGACCGCTGATCGAGGCCGGCGCCGCGGCTCTGCTCCGGCGCCATGTAGAGCGGCGTGCCGACGATCTGGCCCGTCTGCGTCAGGCGCAGGCTGCCGTCCTCGACCGCCGCGACCTTCGACATTCCGAAGTCGAGCACCTTCGGCACGATGCGCTCGCCGCGGCGCGCGAGGAAGACGTTCGCCGGCTTGAGGTCGCGGTGGATGACGCCAGCAGCGTGTGCGGCTGCGGCGCCGTCGAGCACCTGATCGAAGAGCTCCCGCACTTCGTCGTCGGGCAGCCACGCGGGCGCGCCCGACTCTGCCGCTTCGCGGGCCTGGCGCTCCAGCCGCTGGGCGAGGTCCTCGCCCTCGAGGAGCTCCATCACGACGTAGACCAGGCCCTGCTCGGTGTGTCCGAGGTCCGTCACGTCGATGATGTGGTCGTGGCGGATTGCGCTTGCGGTTCGCGCCTCCTGCACCAAGCGGAAGGCTCCGCGCGCGTCGTGATCGCTCGATGCGACGACCACCTTCACGGCGAACGCCCGTCGCAGCGAGCGATGCGTGGCTCGGTAAACGGCGCCCATGCCGCCGCGTCCGATCAGGCCCTCCAGGCGGTAACTGCCGCCGAGCACGGTGCCCTCTGGGAGGGGTGCCCAACCCTGCACCGAGCTGGGTGACTGGGCCGTCTCGGCGAACGCGTCGACGCCGGGATCGCGTACCCCACGCCCGTCGTCCGCCTTGCTCCGCCGCGCGTCTGCGGCCGGATCGCTCGAGGCCTCCTCCACCGAGGAGGAGGATACCCGAGAACCAGAGTCGCCGGGCTCTGCACCGTGCCAGGATCGAGATCACACCCCGTTGGAGACGTCCTTATGACGGTGTGAGCAACTTCGACGGCGCGAGCTCCTGCCGGCCCGAATCGGCGCCCGAGGCAGCGTCAGGCGAGAAGGGGCCGCGCCGGCCGCGTCGCAGTCGACGGTGAGCGTTCGGCGCGCTTGCGGCGCGTCAACCGAGGCGCGGCGAGCGCGTGCACTTGTCCCCATGTGCGACGTGCTGCGCTCGATGGGCTCCCACGCCTCGGCTGGGCGTCGGCGCCGACGCCCGTCGACGCGCTGCCCTCGCTGGCGGAGGAGCTCGGCCTGGGGTGGCTCGGCGCCAAGCGCGACGACGCCATCGAGGACCTCCACGGCGGCTCCAAGGTCCGCAAGTTGGATTTCTTGCTCGCGAGCCCGCCGATCGAGCGCGCCGAGCGCTGGACCTCGTGCGGCGCGATCGGCTCGGGTCACCTCGCGACGCTCACCGCCGCGGCCGAGCGCCTCGGCCGGCGCCTGCGCGCGCTGACGTTCTTCGAGCCCTACGGGCCGTGGGTCGAGGAGAACCTGGCGTTCACCGCCTCGGGCCCGACGGAGCTGCGGTACGTGGAGAGCCGCCTCGGGCTCGCCGTGCGCCACCCGCGCGCGGTGCTCGGCCGCGGGGAGGGCGTGATCCCGCCGGGCGCGTCCGACGCGGTCGGGACGCTCGGGATGGTGCGCGCGGGCCTCGAGCTCGCGGAGCAGATCGAGGCGGGCGAGCTGCCGCCGCTCGATCGGATCTACGTGCCGCTCGGCTCGGGGGGGACCGCGGCCGGGCTCGCGCTCGGGCTCGCGCTCGGCGGGCAGCGCGTCCGCGTGCACGCCGTCGCGGCGGTCGAGCGGCTCTTCGCGCGGCTCGGGCGCGTCGCGGCGCTGACGCGCGCGGCGAGCGCGCTGCTCCGCGCGCGCGGCGTCGCGATCCCGGCCGGCCTCGCAACGGCGCCCGTCGTGATCGAGCGCGGCGCGCTCGGTCCGGGCTACGGACACGCGACGGCGGCGTCCGTCGCGGCGACCGAGCGGCTCGCGCGGCTCGAGGTCCCGCTCGAGCCCGTCTACGGCGGCAAGGCGATGGCAGCGCTCGCGGCGGACGCGCCCGCGATGACCGGCGAGCGCGTGCTCCTCTGGGTGAGCGGGCACCGGGGGCCGCTGCAGTGCGCCGAGGACTGGCGCGAGCGGCTGCCGCCCGAGCTGCAACGTATCGTGCGATCTTCCGGTCATGCGCGCACCGGGCGTCGGCGCCTCGTGGTCGGGGGCGTCGCGGCCGCGGCGGGCGTCGCCCTCGCGGCGCGCGTCGGCTTCCACGACGACGTCGAGGGCTGGGAGGGCCACGTGCTCCATGCGTGGGAGGGCGCGGTCCTCGCCGCCGCCGCGGCCGCGATCGTGCCGGAGGTGCCGGGCGGGCCGATCGACGGCGGCGTGACGCCCGACGCGATCGCGCTGCACGTCGACCGCTACCTCGTCGGCCTCTCGACGCGCGCCGAGACGGAGGTCCACGGGCTCTTCGCGCTCGTCGAGCACGGCACCGCGCTCGCGGGCTACGCGCGCCGCTTCACGCGCCTCTCGCCCGTCGAGCGGCGGGACGTCGTCGCCTCGCTCGCGGCGCGCGGGGGCGAGCTCGCCGCCGCCGCGAAGGGGCTGCGCGACCTCTGTTACCTCGGCGCCTACCAGGACGCCCGCGCGTTCGCGGCGCTCTCCTATGGGGGCCCCTGGGTGGCGGGCGCGCGGACCGGCCCCGGCGCCTACGACGCGCTGCGCGCCGCGCCGGGCGCGCTGCCTCCGGGTCGGGTGCGCGCGTGATCTACGACGCCGCGGCGCTGCCGCACCCGCTCGTGCTCGAGGCGGACGTCTGCGTGGTCGGCTCCGGGGCGGGCGGAGGGACGGCCGCGATGGTCGCGGCCGAGGCGGGCCTGCGGGTCGTCGTGCTCGAGGCCGGCGCGTTCGTGCCGCCCGAGGCGATGACCCAGCGCGAGGAGCAGATGATCCCGGCGCTGCTCTGGGACCACGGCGGGCGCACCACCGCGGACCGCGCGGTCGCGATCCACCAAGGCCGCGCCGTCGGCGGCTCGACCGTCCACAACCTCAACCTGATCAAGCGCGTCCCGGACGCGATCCTCGAGGCGTGGCGGCGCGAGCGCGGGCTCTCGCACCTCTCGCTCGCGCGCTGGCACGCGCTCTACGACGAGGCCGAGGCGCTGCTCGGCGTGACCGACGTGCCCGAGGCGCTCGTCAGCCGTCACAACCGCGTGCTGCGCGACGGCGCCGAGGCGCTCGGCTGGCGGGGCGGCCGGCTCCGACACAACCGCGCCGGCTGCCAGACGAGCGGCTTCTGCCTGCTCGGCTGCGCCTACGACGCGAAGAACAACGTCCCCCGCGTCGTCCTGCCGCGCGCCGTCCGCGCCGGCGCGACCGTGCTGTCGAACGCGCAGGCGGTGCGCGTCGAGCAAGACGACGGTCGCGCGCGCGCGGTGGTCGCGCGCGCCATCGACCCGGTCACGCGCGTGACGCGCGGCCGCGTGGAGATCCGCGCGCGCCACGTGTGCCTGAGCGCGTCGGCGACCGGGACGGCGGCGCTGCTCGCGCGCTCCGAGGTGCCCGACCCGAGCGGGACGACCGGTCGGGGCCTGCGCGTCCACCCGGCGCTGGTCGTCGCCGGCGAGATGCGAGACGAGGTGCGGGCGTGGCAGGGCGTGCCGCAGTCCTACGAATGCACCGAGCACCTCACGTTGACGGGCACCGCGCGCCCGCCCCTCGGCACGCGGACGTGGATCGTGCCCGCGTTCGCCCACCCGATCGGCACCGCGACGATGCTGCCCGGCCTCGGCGCCGAGCACCGGCGGCTGATGCGCCTCTACCCGCGGCTCGCGGTGCTCACCGCGATGATCCACGACGAGACGGCGGGGCGGGTGCGCCCCTCGGGAGAGCTCGGCGTCGAGCTCGACTATTGGCCCGACGCCGCGGATCGCGCGGAGCTGCTCTTCGGGCTCGAGGCGTGCGCGCGGCTCCTCTTCGCCGCCGGCGCGCGCCGCGTGTTCGTCCCGACCCACCCGGTGACCGAGCTGTCGCCGTCCGATCCCTTTCCGCGCTTCGCCTTGGAGCGCGGATCGATGCCCGTCACGGCGGTGCACCCGATGGCCAGTGTCCCGATGGGCGACGACCCGCGCGCGAGCGCGGTCGGCAGCGACGGCGCGCACCACCACGTCGACGGGCTCTGGGTCGCGGACGGCTCGCTCTTCCCGACCTCGATCGGCGTGCCGCCGCAGCTCTCGATCTACGCGATGGGGCTGCACGTCGGGCGCGCGATCGCGGGCCGCGGCGCGCGAGGCCGCGCGTGACGGACGACCGCGACGAGCGCGAGGCGCTGCGCGCGGTCGCGAGCCTGCTCGACCTGCCCCCCGAGCCGGCGGCGCGTCTTCTGCGGCCCGCGCCGGCGCTCCCCTTCGAGGTGCCCCCGGCGCGCGCGCACCCGCCGGCCTTCGGCGACGACGAGGTGCTGTGAAGATCGCCTTCGTCTCGCTCAACCGCGAGCGCCTGCCCGATCCGGTCGTCCCGCTGGGCTTGCTCTACGTGATGGCGAGCACGCCCCCGGGGCACGAGCGCGAGCTGTGGGATCTCTGCTTCGAGCGTGACCCGCACGCGAGCTTGCGTGCCCGCGCCCGCGCGTTCGCGCCCGATCTCGTCGCGGTCGGCATGCGCAACGTGCAGAGCGCCGACTACTCCGGCGTCGCCGACAACCTCCGCGAGTACGCCGCGCTCCTGGCCATCCTGCGCGAGCACACGGGCGCGCCGATCGTGCTCGGCGGTGGCGGCTTCAGCGTCATGCCGCGCGAGCTCATGCTCGCGCTGTCGCCCGACTACGGGATCGCCGGCGAGGGCGAGCGCGCGTTCCCCGCGCTTGTGACCGCGCTCGAGACCGGAGCGGGCGGGCTCGAGCGGATCGGCGGCCTCTACTCCTTCGAGGGCGAAGCGCTACGCGAGGTCCCGCGCGCGCCCGACTTCCAGCACCTCGACGCGCTCGCGCCGCCCGCGCGGGACGCAATCGACCCGCGCTACTACGCGCGCTGCGGGACCGACTCGGTCCAGACCAAGCGCGGCTGCCCCATGCAGTGCACCTACTGCACCTACCCGCGGATCGAGGGGAGCCTGTCACGCCAGCGCAGCCCCGAGCGCGTCGCCGACGAGCTCGAGGAGATCGCCCGCCGCGGCGCGGCGCGCCACGTCTTCGTCGTCGACTCGACGTTCAACCTGCCGCCGTCGCACGCCAAGGCGGTCTGCCGCGCGATGATCGCGCGCGGCCTGCGCCTGCCCTGGACCTGCTACGTGAACCCGATCGCGTTCGACGACGAGCTCGCCGAGCTGATGGCGCGCGCCGGCTGCGCGGGCATGGAGGTCGGCACCGACTCGGGCGACGACGCGGTGCTCGCCGCGCTGAAGAAGGGCTTCACCACGCACCACGTCCGTGACCTCTCCGCGCGCGCCCGCGCCGCAGGCCTGCGCGACTGCCACACCTTCGT
>JAHBWG010000047.1 GCA_019637095.1 Sandaracinaceae bacterium
CGCCGCCGCCGCGCAGGGGCCGTACGACGTGACCGGCACCGCCGACGTCTCGGTCACTGCGCGCAAGCGCATCCACCGCATGCTGCTCGACCACCTCGACCTCGCCGCGCTCGACCGCAACAAGATGGACGACGCCGCGATGCGCCCGAAGGTGCGCCAGGCGCTCGTCCTCATCATGAAGCAGGTCGGCGGCGACCTGCCGCCGAGCACGAACACCGCGCAGCTCATCGACGAGATCACCAACGAGGCGCTGGGCCTGGGCCCGCTCGAGGTGTTGCTCGCCGACGACAGCGTCTCCGAGATCATGGTCGTCGACCCCGAGACGATCTTCGTCGAGCGGCACGGCAAGATCGTGCCGACGGCGCTGCGCTTCACCGACGACGAGGCGGTGCGCTCGGTCATCGAGCGCATCATCACGCCGCTCGGCCGCCGCATCGACGAGTCGACGCCGCTCGTCGACGCGCGCCTGCGCGACGGCTCCCGCGTCAACGCGATCATCAAGCCGCTCGCGATCAAAGGCTCGTGCATCACGATCCGCAAGTTCGCCAAGGAGCCGCTCTCGATGCAGGACCTCATCGGGTTCGGCTCGCTCGACGCGGCGATGGGCAAGTTCATCGAGCGCAGCGTGCGCGCGCGCAAGAACATCATCATCAGCGGCGGCACCGGCTCCGGCAAGACGACGCTGCTCAACGTGCTCAGCTCGCACATCCCGGAGGACGAGCGCATCGTCACCGTCGAGGACGCGGCCGAGCTCCAGCTCGCGCAGCCGCACGTCGTCAGCCTCGAGAGCAAGCCGCCGAACATGGAGGGCAAGGGCGCCTACTCGATCCGCGACCTCGTGAAGAACGCGCTGCGCATGCGCCCGGACCGCATCGTCGTCGGCGAGTGCCGCGGCGGCGAGGCGCTCGACATGCTCCAGGCGATGAACACGGGCCACGAGGGCTCGATGACGACGACGCACGCCAACAGCCCGGCCGAGGCGGTCGGTCGCATCGAGACGCTCGCGCTGATGAGCGGCCTCGACCTGCCCGCGCGCGCGATCCGCGAGCAGATCGCGCAGAGCGTCGACGTGGTGATCCAGCAGACGCGCTTCTCGGACGGTTCGCGCCGCATCACCGCGATCAGCGAGGTGGTGGGCCTCGGCGACGACGGCGACGTCGAGCTGCACGACATCTTCTACTTCGCGCGCACCGGCACGGGCCCCGGCGGGAAGATCCTCGGCGAGTTCCGCGCCTCCGGGTACCTGCCGAGCTTCCTCGACGAGTTCATCGCGCAGGGCCTCGTCACGGACGGGGACTTCCTGTGAACGTCGACGGCAGCACCTACGCGCTCGGCTACGGCGGGATGTTCCTGCTCGTGCTCGGCGCGACGGTCGCCGTCACGCTGCTCGCGCTCGACCCGGAGAGCGCGCTGCGGAAGAGCTACGCGCGCTACACGCAGGCGGTCGATCGCGAGCTCCGGTTCCTGCTCATCCGGCGCACCGGCCTCGAGGTCGCGCGCATGCAGCTCGGCGCGATCGCGCTCGTGCCGGTCGTCGCGTTCTTCATGGAGGACGTGATCCTGCTCGGGCTCATCCCGCCGATCGCGCTCGCTCCGTACGTGGTCCTGCGGCAGAAGCGCGCCGAGCGCGTGCAGCGCATCGAGGACCAGCTCGACGGCTGGCTCATGATGCTGTCGAACGCGCTCAAGGCGTCTCCCTCGCTCGGCGACGCGATGGCGAACAGCGGCAAGCTCATGCGCCCGCCGATGAGCGAGGAGCTCGATCTCGCGCTCAAGGAGATGAAGCTCGGCACCCCGCTCGATCAGGCGGTGCTCAACATGTCGCAGCGCATCGGCAGCATCTCGGTCTCGAGCGCGCTCGCCACGATCCTCGTCGGCCGCCAGACCGGCGGCGACCTGCCCCACATCCTCGAGGAGTCCGCGCACACGCTGCGCGAGATGGCGCGGCTCGAGGGCGTGGTGCGCACCAAGACCGCCGAGGGCAAGACGCAAGCTTACGTGCTCGGCGCGATCCCCTTCGTCCTCATCGGCGCCATCCACATGGTCGACGAGCACTGGCTCGAGCCGCTCGGGCGCACGACGCTCGGCTTCCTCATCATCGCGGTCGCCTCGATCCTCTGGGTCGCCGCCATCTTCCTCGCGCGGCGCATCCTCGCCGTGGACATCTGAGCCGATGTACCAGGTCTGGGGCTACACCGCGCTCGCGTTCTTCGTCTCGGGGATCGGCCTCGGCGTGTTCACGCTCGCGCGCAACCCGCCGGTCGAGACGCCGCGTCTCGGGATGCGCGGGCTCAAGCGGGCGCTCGCCCTCGACGAGGGCGGCTCCTTCGGGATGCTCGAGCCGATCATGCGGATGGTCGCGGGGTGGGTCGCGCACCTCCCGCTCGGGGATCGCCGCCGCGAGATCGACGAGATGCTCAAGCACTCGGGCGACTGGCTCGGGCTGACCGCCAACGAGTTCGTCGCGCTCAGCGGCATCTCGTGCGTGGGCCTCGCGGTGCTGGGCCTCAGCGCGGTCACGATCGTGGAGCTGCCGACGATCCTCGTCTTCTTCTTCGCGGGGCTCGGGGCGATCCTCCCGTACGTGCGCGCGAGCGGCGAGCGAGAGCGGCGCTTCAAGGAGGTCAACCGCGCGCTCCCCGGCGCGATCGACCTCGCGTCGCTGTGCATGGGCGCCGGTCTCGACTTCCCTGGCTCGATCCGCCAGATCGTCGACAAGGCCGGCCGGACCGACAGCCTCGTCGAGGAGCTCCGGTTCATGCTGCGCGAGCTCGAGCTCGGCCGCACCCGCCGCCAGGCGCTCGAGAACTTCGCCGACCGTTGCCCGACCGAGGCGGTGCGCGACTTCGTCGGCACGGTCATCCAGTCCGAGGAGAAGGGCAACCCGCTCGCCGAGGTCCTGCGCATCCAGGCGACGATGCTGCGGATGCGCCGCAGCGTCATGGCGGAGGAGGCGGCCGCGCGCGCGGCCGTCCTCATGATGGGCCCCCTCATGCTCATCTTCTGTGCGATCATCCTCGTGCTCCTCGGGCCCTTCATCGTCCAGAGCATGGAGAGCGGGTTCTGATGGACGCCTGGCTGGAGATCGTCCGTGAGGACGGGAGCCTCGAGCGGCAGCTGCTCGCGGGCGATCGCATCACGGTCGGCCGCTCGCCGAGCGCGGTGATCCCCATCCCGGACGCGCGCGACCTCGAGCCCGAGCACCTGATGATCGCGCCGCGCGCGGAGGGCTGCTGGGTCGCGGTGGCGCAGGGGGCGCGCGCGGTGGTGCGCGTGCGCGGCGAGGCGTTCCAGCACGGCATCCTCGGCTGGGGCACCGAGCTCGAGGTCGCGAACCTCCGGCTCAAGATCACCGACGAGCTCCCCAAGGAGAAGAAGGACCCGAACGAGAAGCAGGTGTCCTCGCCCATCCTGATCGCGGCGTTCCTGCTCATCCCGCTGATCGGGTGGCTGCTCCTGTCGGACCCGGACACCGGGCTCGACACGACGCCGCCCGCGTCCCCGCCCGACCTGTTCGAGGAGGAGATCGCCTGCCCGAGCGGCGGCAGCGCGCGGCACCGCGCGGACCTCGACGCCGAGGCGGCGATCGCGATGAGCGAGCGCTACCCGTTCGCGTCGCAGGACGGCGTCCAGGCGGTGCGCCGCTTCCGGCGCGCGCGCGCGTGCTACCGCGCGGCGGGCGCGACGCAGGAGGCCGAGATCATGGAGCGCGAGGGCGCGCGCGTGGAGGCGCGCATCGTGGAGGACTACCGCACGCACCGCCTCCGGCTGGAGCGCGCGCTGGGGCAAGGTCGCTTGCCCGATGCGCTCCTCGAGACGCGCGCCCTCATCGAGCTCGTCCGCCACAAGGAGGGGCACGCCTACCTGAACTGGCTGCGGCTGCTCAGCCGGCAGCTCCAGCTCGCGATCGACACGGCGGCGGAATGACGCGGGGTCGCATGGCGCGTCTCGAGTGCGCAGCGTGCCTCCTCGCGCTCGCGCTCGGCGCGTGCGGGGGCGCGACGTCGAGCGAGGCCGCCGACGGCTCGCTCGACCCGCTCGACTCGATCAGCGCCGAGGAGCTCTACCGCCGCGGCCGCCTCCTCTCGGGCGGCGGCGACTACATCCGCGCCGAGCAGTACCTCGCCGCCGCGATCGCGCGCGGGTTCCCCGAGGAGCAGGCGATGCCCGCGCTGCTCGCGGCGTGCGTCGAGGGCTCGCGCCTCGTCTCCGCGCTCCAGTACGCCGAGCCCTACCTCCTGCGGCACCCCGAGCAGTGGACCCTGCGGATGCTGGTCGCCTCGATCCACATGGGCCTCGAGCAGCACGCGCGCGCGCGCGACGAGCTGCTCGAGGTGCTGCGCACCGCGCCCGAGGAGCCGCCGCAGGCGCACTACTTCCTCGCCGTCCTCTACCGCGACCGGCTCGAGGACGAGGACCTCGCCCGGGAGCACTTCGGCCGCTACCTCGCGCTCGCGCCCGACGGCGAGCACGCCGAGGAGGCGCGGGCGGGCGTGCCGCGCCCCGGCGCGCGCCTGCCCGTGCGCGTCCCGATGCCCGAGGAGCACGCGGGCGGCGAGGAGGCCCCGTAGCCATGCCCATCCCCAAGGAAGTCTTCGAGCAGAGCCTGCTCAAGTTCCTCGCCCCCGTCCGGCCGTTCCTCGACGACCCCACGGTGAGCGAGGTGATGATCAACGGCGCGGACCAGATCTTCGTCGAGCGCGCCGGCAAGCTCTACCTCACGGAGGCCCGCTTCCCATCGCAAGACGCGTTGACGGCGGCGCTGCGCAACCTCGCGCAGTTCGTCGGCCGCCACGTCGACGAGCACCGCCCGATCCTCGAGGGGCGCCTCCCCGACGGATCGCGCGTCGAGGCGGTGATGCCGCCCGCCGCGCCGGACGGCCCGATGGTCGCGATCCGCCGGTTCGCCAAGAACACCTTGACGATCCAGCGCCTCATCGACTTCGGCGCGCTCACGCCGGACGCCGCGCAGCTGCTGCACGCCGTCGTCGTGGTGAAGCAGAACGTGATCGTCGCGGGCGGCACCGGCTCCGGCAAGACGTCGCTGCTCAACGCGCTCACCGGGTTCATCCCCGAGGACGAGCGCATCGTCATCATCGAGGACACGCGCGAGGTTCAGTGCCAGCAGCAGCACGTCGTGCAGCTCGAGGCGCGCCCGCCGGACGCGCGGGGGCGCGGGCTCGTGACGATCCGCGACCTGTTCAAGGCGACGCTGCGGATGCGCCCGGACCGCATCGTCGTCGGCGAGATCCGCAGCGCCGAGGCGCTCGACCTCGTGCAGGCGATGACGAGCGGCCACGGCGGCTGCATGGCGACGGTGCACGCCACCTACCCGACCGACACGATGAACCGCCTCGAGACGATGGCGATGATGAGCGACGTGAACATGCCGCTGCGCGCGCTGCGCGCGCAGATCGCGAGCGCGATCGACTTCATCGTTCAGACGAGCCGCCTGCGCGACGGCAGCCGCTGCATCACGCACATCGCCGAGGTGTGGGACTTCGACCCGGACCGCGGCTTCCACCTCGAGAACATCTTCGAGCGCCGCTACCACGGCGAAGACGCGCAGGGCCGCATCCAGAGCGAGCTCGTCCCGACCGGCGTCGTCCCCAAGGCCGTCGAGGTCCTGCGCGGCCACGGCTACGACATCCCCGCCTCGATCTACCAAGCCGCCGCCGCCCGCGGCTGAGCCTGACGAACGGACGGCCCCTACGGCTCGAGCCGGCACGCGCAGCGGGTTCGTGGTTCGCAGCCCGGCGAAGCGCGAGAAATCACGGTCGGCGGTCCAGAGCTCGTCCACACCGTGCTGCACGCACAGGGCCGCGATGCGCGCGTCGTGCACGCGAGGGCCGACGACGCGCGCGCGAAGGAGGGTCTTCGACAGCTCCTCCCAGTCGCCCCACGCGCGCCCGAACGACCTACGCGCCACCGATTGCGGCGGTCGCGACCAGTCTGCACGCCCTCGAGCGGCCGATGGGCTGCCGGCGGATGGCGTCGTTGAGAGCGCGGAGAGGTTACGAGCCTACTGGCTCGTGAGCCCGACGGGAGAAGACCGTCCGTCGGCTCGAGCGGACACTCGCCGTCGCATGTGTCCATCCGGCAGGACGCTCCGGGTGGCGCAGGTCGGCGGCGGGCACTGGCACGTTCCGTGGTCTTGGCGCCCGCGGGAGGGTTCATGACACGACACGACGACAGCAGCGCTGGCTACGGCCTCTTGATCTTCCTCGCGGACTGGCTCCGGTATCCGGCGTTTCGGCATGCGCTCCTCGCGCCCGGACAGGGGACCGCGCTCGTCCAACGGCTTCGCGACGACTACCACCTGACGGACGCGGAGATCGGCGTGCTCGTGCACCACGATCGGCCCGGGCTCGTCGCCGCGGTCGGTCGGATCCTGCACGACCTCGACCTCGACCACCCGCCCGCGTGGACTGGCGCGCCGCCGCCCGGTTCGGCGCGCCCGGACGACGTGTGGATCATGTGGCCGGGCTCGAGCGTCGTCGCGATCGCGGCGGTCACGTCCGTCGGCGGGCCGCTCGTCGCGGGCCAGCCCGCAGAGCTGGCCGTCACCGGGTGGAACCTCGAGCAGGCGGCGATCCGCTTCCGCCTCGACGGGCACCCCGCGCTCGATGCGTCGAGCGTGAGCGGCCAGACCGACGCGAACGGGTTCTGGACCGGCCGGGTGCGCGTGACCTTCCCCCACCCGGGCGCCTGGATGCCGTACGCCGAGGTGGCCGGCGTGGCGAACGACGGGCCGGCGCCGCTCGACGTGCGCTGAGCCGATCGATGGAGCTCGTCGACGCGCTCGACGCGGCGAGCGAGGACGTGCCGCGCGCGCTCGTCTCGGACGCGGCGCGGCGCGCGTGGCGCGCGCTGCCGGTCGACCTGCGCGGGGAGCCGCGCTGGGCGATGATCGAGTGCCACTTCGACGCGCGCGCGCACTGCGATCTGGTCCTCGAGGTCGAGCCCGCGCGGGACGGCGCGGGCAGCGTGCACGTCGAGCTCGACGCGTCCGAAGCCGGTTGGAGCGAGCGCATCGTGTTCACCGGGCTGGAGCCGCGCCCTGGGCTCTCGCCCGCCCCGGGCTGGGAGGACCGGCTCCACGCAGCGCTCGCCGCGCGCGGGGGCTACGCCGCCGCCTCGCTCGCGCCCGTGCTCGCGCGGCTCCCGCGCGAGGCGTGGGTCGCGCACGCGGCGTCGCTGCGGCCGCGCGGACGGGACGCGGTCCGGCTCGTCCTGTCGCTCGCGCCCGCGGAGGTGGCGAGCGCCCTCGCGCGCCTCGGCTGGGGCGGGGATCCGCGCGCGCCGGGCGCGCTCGCGGCGGAGGTCGCGCGCGGGCTCGGTCGCACGCAGGTCCACGTCGACGTGGTCGGCGAGGCGCTCGGGCCGAGCGTCGGGATCGAGGTCTACTTCCCCGGGCGCCCCTCCGAAGACGCACGCTGGGCGCCGACGATGGCGCGCTTGCGCGCGCTCGACGCGGCCAAGACGGAGGCGCTGGACGGATGGCCGGGCGCGCACCGCGGGTTCCTGCGCCACCTCGGCGTCAAGCTCGTTTGCGACCTCGAGGGCGGGCTCGGGGCGAAGGCTTACCTGGTGTTCCGCGCGCGGAAGCCGGGGGCCATCATCGAGAGCCAGCGCTCGGGGTGGACGGCGCCGGCGGCGTCGACATCCCCGAGCGCGCGGGCCCGCTCGTCGTGTGCCCCGCGCAGCTCCGCGAGCCGCGCGCGCGCGCAGGCGTGAAGGCCGAGCAGCCCGCCCTCGGCGAACGCGTCGAGCGCGCGCTGTGTCTGCGCGAGCGCCTCCGCCTCGGCGCCGGTCGCTGCGGCGTGCCCGGCGAGCACGAGCGCGCCGATGCCTCGCGCGTCGGCGCGGGCGATGCGCGCGAGCGCGCGTCCGTCGTCGCGGGCGCGGCCGAGCCCCGCGCGATCACCGGCGTCCGCGCGCGCGAGGTCGACGCGCGCGCGGGTGGAGAGGGCGTCGATGCGCGCGACGTCGATGCGCAGGAGCTGCGAGCGCTGGAGCCCCGGCCACATGCGGTCGAGGTCCGCCGCGGCGGCGGCCGGCGCGCCGCCGTAGACGTGCGCCATCGCGAGCGCACGCCCGACGTAGAGGTCCTGGATCTCGAAGCGATCCGCCTGCCGGCCCCGCGCGGCCGTGCGCACGAGCTCGAGCGCCGCCTCGGGGCGGTCCGCCGCGAGCGCGGCGAGCGAAGAAGAGAACGCGAAGGTGAGCGTGCCGTACTGATCGGCGGCCTCCTGCGCCTCGCGCAGGTAGCGGTGGCTGCGCAGCGCGACCTCGTCGTAGCGGCCGAGCTCCTCGGCGGCGCGCAGCGCCCCCATCCGCCCGATGTTGCGCTCGAACCGGAGATCTGGCCGCCCGCGCAGGCGGCGCTGCCCGCGGGTGGACAGGCGGTGGCACGCCAAGAACTCGCCGCGCGCGAGGTGGAGCTGGCCTTCGAGGACGTCGACGACGCCGAGCAGCGCCGTGTCGCCGCTCGCCTCGCCGATCGCGACCGCCTCGGCGAGCAGCGCGCGGCCCCACGCGAGCAGCGGGCCGCCGAACGGTCCGAGCACGGTGCCGCCGACGATCGCGGCGAAGTGCGCGCGCTGCCGCCTGCCGCCGCGCCGGGCCGAGAGCGAGAGGCCGTGCACGGCGAGCTGCGCGCCTCGGAAGAACTCGGTCGCGATCAGCCCGCGGCTTCCGGCGAGGAGCAGCTCGAGCCCCTCGTCGTCGGCGTCGTCGTCGACCGCGCGCCGTCGGAGCCCGTCGCGCGCGAGATCCGACAGGGCGCGCGCGAGGCCGCCGATCGGGCCGCGCGGGAGGTCGATCCCCGCACGCGCGAGCAGCGCGTAGAGGTGCGTCCGGCCCTCCTCGAGGTGGCCGCTCGTCATGAAGAGCTCGAGCGCGCGTCGCCGGTCGGTGTCCGTCCCGCCGTCCTGCGCGAGCGCCTCGAAGAGCCGCGCGGCCTCCGCGGCGCGGCTCGCGGCCGCGAGCGCGTCGGCGCGCGCGCGCCGGAGCTCACGGCGCGTCGCGCGGGGCCAGCCGTCCCACGCGTCGGCGATCTCGAGGAGCTCTGCGGCCTGATCGTGCGCGCCCGCGCGGCTCGCGGTGCGGGCGGCCTCGACGGCGTGCTCGGCGGCGCGCTCGATCTCGCCGGCCTCGCGGTAGAGCGCGACGCGGGCGTGCGGGACGGCGTCGAGGGCGGTCGCCGTCGACAGCAGCGCCTGCGTCACACGTGCGCGCTCCGCGTCGGGGGTCGCGTCGCGCCACACGCGGCCGAGCAGATCGTGGCGGAGCTCGACCGGTTCGTCCGGGTGGAGGCGCGGCAGGGTCACGAAGCGCGCGCCCTCGAGGCGCCGCAGCGGCTCCTCGTCCTGGCCGCCGGCGATCGCCGCGACCACGCGCTGCGGCAGCGGACCGCGCGCGATCGCGAGGGCGGCGAAGGCGCGCGCGCACGCGGGCCCGAGCTCGTCGACGCGCCTGCGGAGCGCGGTGGTGAGGTCGAGGGCGTCGGCGTCGACAGCGTCGCCCGCCACCGACGCGAGCACGTAGAGCTGGCCCGGGTTGCCGGCGGCGGCGCGCGCGAGCGCCCGCGCGCGCGGCTCGCTCGCGCCATCGAGCCATCGTTGCGCGAGCGCCGCGCTCGCCTCGTCGCCGAGCGGCGAGAGCGCGAGCTCGACGTCGTGGCCGCGCATCCACGCCTGGGCGGCGCGGGCCTCGAGCTCGTCGACGAAGCCGCGCGCGCGCCGGGGCTCTCCGACGGCGCCCACGAACAGGACGGGGAGCGGCGGTGAGGCGCCGAACCACCCCATGAAGAGGCGCGCGCTGTCGCGGTCGCCCAGGTGCAGGTCGTCGGCCACGAGGACGAGGCGCCGCTGCCGCGCCACGGCGTCGAACAGCGCACGCAAGATCTCTTGCGGGCCACGATCGATCGGCGCGCCGGCCGGCGCGTGCGCGCGGAGCCGGCCCAGCGCCGGGAAGAGGGCCTCGCCGCCCGCGATGTCCGCGGGGACGACCCCGGCCGCGCTCGCCGGCTCGTCGCGCAGGGCGGCGACGAGGGCGTCCACCCAGCCGTCGATCACGTCGTGGGCGACCCGCTCGAGCGGGCGGCAGCGCGTCGTGAGGACGAGCGCTCCGTCGAGCTCGGCGCGCAGCTCCTCGGTGAAGCGCGAGAGGAGCGCCGACTTGCCCGAGCCCGAGCCGCCGCGCACCCAGACGCGCACCGGCGCGCCGGCGAGCCACCGATCCTTGGCCTCGCGCAGGCGCGCGAGCTCCGCGTCCCGGCCCACCACCGTGGGCGCCGGGAGCGGCGTCGGCCTCGGCGTGCGCCCGAGCGCGCGCGCGAGCGCCTCGCCGTGCGGGCGCGCGGTCGGCTCGGGCGCGAGCAGCGCGGCCGCGAGCGCCGCGAGATCGGCGTCGCGCGCGTCGACGGCGGGCGCCTCGAGCCCGCGGAGCTTCTTCACCACCGAGGTCGTCGTCGGCCCCTCGAAGGGTCGCCGCCCGGCGAGCGCCTCGTAGAGCATCATGCCGACGCAGTACCAGTCGGCGGCCTCCCCGGCGGCGTGGCCGAGCAGCCGCTCGGGCGCGGCGTACGCGGGGGTCATGCCGCCCTCCTCGCGCAGCGCGCCGTCGGACGGATCGAGCAGCCGGGCGAAGCCGAAGTCGAGGATCACCACGCGCCCCGAAGGCTCGACGAGGATGTTGTCGGGCTTGAGGTCGAGGTGCAGCACGCCGCGCGCGTGGAGCGCGCCGAGGCCGTCCGCGAGCGCGGCGAAGGCGGCGCGGATGGCGCTGGGGCGGTCGGCCGCGCGCGCGACGTGCTCGGTGAGCGGCACGCCGCGCACGCGCTCCATCGTGAAGAAGGAGACGTCCTCGTCGAGCACCAGCTCGTAGAGCGAGACGACGTTCGGGTGGGAGATCGCGGCGGCCGCGCGGAACTCGCGCTTGAGCGCTCGGACCGCCTCCGCCCGCCCGAGCGAGAGCACCTTCAGCGCGAGCGCGCGGTCGCGCGCGAGGTCGTAGGCCTCGTAGACGGCGCCCATCGCGCCGACGCCGAGCACGCCGCGCACCTCGTAATCACCGAGGAGCGTGCCCGGCGCGATCGGCGCGGACGGGCCTTCGGGCCACGTCGCGGGCACGCGGGCGCGCGGCGGCGCGCGCTCGGGGAGGTCCACCACGCGCCGTTTGTACCAGCCTGGTGCGCGCTCTGCGCCCCCGAACGACCGGCGCGGCCGATCGCGGCGGTTGCGGCGCGCGGCCGGCGCTCGGCCGATGCTATGCTTCGGCAGGCTCGGTGGCGGCACCGCACGTACAACCTTCCGGCTCGGCAGCCTGGGCACGCGCGCAACTGACCCGCGGGACGTCGGGGGGACAGCTCTGGGAGATCACCGCCGACTATCCGGAGGCGCGGCTCTCGGTCGGGAGCGATCCGAGCGCGGGCTGGTGCGTCCAAGGGCACGGCGTGGCGGCGCTGCACTGCGAGCTGTTCTGGGACGGGCAGGCGCTCTGGGTCGCCGACACCGCGGGCGTGGGCGGCGTGTTCCTCGACGGGATGCGCGTGACCGACTGGGTGCAGGTCCACGGGCCGGCGGAGCTCCGCTTCGGGCAGGCCGCGATGGACATCGAGACGAGCGTGCCGGCGGCGCAGCGGATGATGGCGAGCCCGAAGGGGGCCAAGCCCGTCACCGTGACGGACTTCGTGATGCCGGCGGACTCGGCGCGGCCGAGCTCGCCGCTCTTCGGCGGCGCGGCCGGCGACCTCAACGTGCCCGACCTCGACTCGGAGCGGACGCGGATGGTCGTGCAGGCGCCGGACGACGCGCGCACGCAGCACCAGCTCGTCAGCCCTCCCTCCGAGCCCCCGGCCAACGCGCTGCGGCCGCGGCTCGGCGCCGCGGTCGGCGCGCCCGCGGCGTCCGCCGTCGCGAGCGAGGCGACGCGCATGGTCCCGATGCCGGCGCCGGCCGCCTCGCAGAGCCCACCGCGCATCGGGACGCCGATCGGCGCGCCCGCGCCGCCGCCGATGATCCCGCTCGCGGGCCTGCCCGCCGCTGTCGTCGCGCTGCCGCCGGCGGTGCCGCCGCGCGCGCTCTCTCCCGCGCCCGCGCCGCCGCCGGCGCTCGCGCCGCCCGAGCCGCTCGCGCCGCCGCCGCCCCTCGACGGATTCGCCGCGCCGCCGCCCCCCGTCGCCGCGCCCAAGCAGGGCGGGAGCGCGCTCGCGAAGGTCTGGGACAAGGTCAAGCCCGAGAAGCCGGCCACCGACGGCAAGCAGGCGATGCCCACGCGCACGTGGATCCTGCTGGGGGTGACGGTGCTCGTCACGGTCGGGTGGCTGCTCTGGGACGACGCGCCCGTGGAGGTCGAGGCGCCGCCGGCCCCGGCGCCGGCCACCGCGTCCCCGCGGCCTGCGCAGCCCGTCGCCGAGCCGGTCGCCGCGCCCGTCGTCGCCCCCGCGCCGGGCAGCGAGCCGGGCGCTGAGGCGGGCGCGGGGGGCGGACCGCCGGAGGCCGCGCCCCCGCTCGACCCAAGCTCGCCGACCGTCCCGGGCTCCGACCCCGCGAGCGATGACCCCGCCGACGGTCCGACCCTGCAACGCCGCGCGGCCGACGCGTATGCGTCCGGCGACTACGCGACCTCGGCCGCGGCGTACCGGAGGCTCGCCGCGCGCCACCCCGACGATCCGTCGTACGGCGCGATGGTGCGGATCCTCGAGCGAAGGCTCGCCGAACAGAGGGAGCGCTGAGCGATGAAGAGCTCGATGAATGCAATGTTCGTTGCCCCCGTCGCGCTCGCCGCGCTCGCCGCGCTCGCGTCCTGCGAGGAGGCCGAGCCGCCGCCGCGCGTGCCGTACACGTTCACCATCACCGCGACGAGCGATCGCCAGCCGCTCGCGAACGTCACCGTCGTCTACAACGACACCGTGCTCGGCGCGACGAACGCGGAGGGCTTGTACACGGCGAACCTCTTCGGCCCGGAGGGTCAGCCGGTCTCGTTCAGCGTCCGCTGCCCGGACGGCTACCGCAACGCGGAGGGCTCGCAGCTCGTGACGCTGCGGCGGGTGATGAGCCTCGACCGCCAGGTGCAGGCGCGCGGCGTCGAGCTCGGGTTCGAGTGCCCGCCCGAGTACCGCGACGCGGTGGTGATCGTGCGCGCGCACGATCGTCCGGGCCTGCCCGTCTACGTCGACGGCGTGGAGGTGACGCGCACGGACGCGAGCGGTACCGCGCACGTCCACCGCCGGATGATGCCGCAGGCCCAGTTCCAGGTCCGCATCGCCACCGCGAGCAACCCCCGCCTGCGTCCGGTCGATCCGTCGCAGAGCTACACCGTCCCCGACCACGACGCCGTGTTCCTCTTCGACCGTCGCTTCGAGGAGGAGGCGCCGCCGCGCCGCCGCGTGGTGCGCCGCGCCGCCCCGCCTCCGCCGCGCCTCCCCGTCCGCATCGGCGGCCCGCCGCGCTGACGCCGCGCGAAGTGGCGTGGGAGGGTCGGCGCCTCGGAGCGGCGGCGACCGCGACCCGCTTCGGCGCGTGCGATCGCCTGCGTCCATCGCGCGCATCGAGCGTCCTTCGAACCACGGAAGCGAGGTGACGACATGGAGCTCGTGGTATCGACGACGGCGCGGCGGCTCGATCGCGCGGTGACGGCGGCGCGCATCCTCTCCTACTGGTTCGCCGATCTCGACGACCGCTCGGTGCTGGATCCGACGACCGAGCCGATGCGCACGTGCTACGCGCGCTGGTACGGCAAGAGCCCCGCGATCGACGAGGAGATCCGCGCGCGCTTCGAGGCCGATCTGGACGCGGTCGTGTCGTCCGATGTGGGCTGGCTCGCGGAGCTCGACGCGTGGGCGGAGGTGGAGCTGGGCCTGCTCGCGCTGGTGATCCTCCTCGATCAGCTCCCGCGGAACATGTATCGAGGGACCCCTCGGATGTACGCCTACGACGCGCTCGCCCTCGCCGCGACGAGCCACGCCATTCGCGCGTACGAGGACCTGGACATGCCGCTGGTCCGCCGGATGTTCCTCTACGTCCCGCTCATGCACGTCGAGGCGCTCGGCGTGCAGCGAGAGATGACGCGCCGCTTCGAACGCCTGCGGTCGCTGGCGACGACACGCGCTCCGTCGAGCGTGGGGTTCTTCGACCACGCCCTCCGATCCGCGCGGCGTCACGCGCAGGTGGTCGAGGCGTACGGGCGATTCCCGCACCGCAACCCGATCCTCGGTCGCGCCTCCACGCCGGAAGAGGAGGAGTACCTGCGAGGGCCCGACCCGGGCTTCTGACTCCGCGCGTCAGAGGCGCCGATCGAGCCCGTCAGTCCAGGAACGCCCAGCGGATGCGCAGGTTGCCGGCCCCCGAGGGCATCCCGACCATGTCCGTCTCGTCGCACGTCGTCTGCATCGCGGGCGAGTAGTACGAGAGGACCTCGAGCTTGACGTGGCGGCCGCTCGCGAGCGCGATCACGTACACGTTGCCGGTCATCGCGACGCAGCCGCCGTAGCGCCAGAAGCTCGAGAGCGCGGTCTGCGGCGAGCCGATCCCCGCGCCGTCCGGCACGTACTCGCAGGTCTCGGTGAAGTAGGCTTCCTCGCGATAGCTCAGGCCGTCCGGCACCGCGGCGAGCGTCTCGAACTCGGTGCTCGGCGCCGTCCGCGCCGCGGTCACGGTCGACGGACCGCCGACGCCACTGTTGAGCCGGATGACGAAGCGCCGGAACGCGATGTCCCACGCGGTCGACTCGAAGGCGGACTCGTCGTCGATGTCGACCTTGATGAGCCCGGTGTCGTCGAAGCGCGCGTAGACGTACGCGGTCGTCGGGGTGACCCCGCCGCCCGTCGCGTCGATGTGGTGCACCCGCTCGCTCGCGCCGGTGCTCTCGTCCGTGATCGCGGCCGGGGACACGGTGTCGAAGAGCATGAGCTGCGAGATCGACTCGTCGATGCAGGGGACCTCGCGCGGCGCGCCGGCGTCGGTCCCCGCGTCCGTCCCGCCGCCCGCGTCGAGCGGCGAGCCGGCGTCCGTCCCGGGCGACGAGTCGCAGCCGGCGGCCAGAAGAACGCAAAGGACGGTGACGTGAGAGATCCGCATTCGAGCCTCGTGGGACGGAAGAGGAGGAGCCGGTCGGCGCCGACGGCCACAGACTAGGAGGCCCAGCGCGATCGGCAAGAGCCACGACGTCGATCCGGCCGGCGCGGCGGCGGCGCGGCACCCGCCCGAGCTCGGCGGCGTGTCGCCGCCGTCGCCGACGCCTCCGTCGGCCTCCGCGCCCGCGTCGCTCGGCGGCGCGCCCGCGAGGGTCGCCCGGCACGCGTCGACCTCCTCGGGCGCGCCGAGGCACAGGCCCGGCGTCTTGCTCGACCCCGAGGTCGCGGTGTTCGCCACGATCGCGAAGACGCGGTTGTCGCGCGGCACCGTCGTCAGCCGCAGCGGTCCCTCGCTCGCGCGGCCGCGCACCGCCGCGCGGACGCCCGAGGCGCCCTCGGCGGCGAGCGCGATCGAGAGCCCGTCGAGGTCGTCGCCGACGAGCTCGAGCACGACGTCGCCTCCGCCCGTGATGCCCGCCTGATAGAACCGCGCGGCCGCGGGGAAGACGCGCGCGCGATCCTCGAGCAGCGGCAAGAGCTCCATGCGCATCGTGACCGGCGGGTAGCTCCGGCCCTCGGCGTAGGCGACCGACGGGTCCGCGCGCGCGGCCGTGTAGAGGTTCCACACGACGTGCTCCGCGTAGGCCTCCGCGAAGCTCGAGCCGTGCTCGGCCGCGAGGATCGCGTCGAGCCGCTCGAGCCACGGCGTGGTCCCGACCGACGCGACGAGCGAGGTCACGACGTCGCGGTCGAAGCGCTCCTCGAGGAAGCGGAAGAAGAGCGCCGCGCCGTAGCTGTACGAGTCCACGGGGCCGGTCGGCTCCTGGCCGAGCGAGCGCTCGGGTCGCGTGAGGTAGCCGTCGAGGAAGCGCTCGAAGTCGTCGAGCGACGGGTCGAAGACCTCCGTCGCCCACACCGCGCTCGCCTCGGACAGGACGGGGCCGGAGCCGAACGCGACCCCCGCCTGCACCGCGTGGAAGAGCTCGTGGCTGCCGACGATCCGCCCGGCGATGCGCGCGGAGGGATACCCGCGGCCGGCGAAGTCGTTCTCCTGGATCATGTAGCCGTAGCAGCGCCCGCTCGCGTCGCAGCCCTCGCGGCGGAACGCGCCGTCCGCGCCGGTCGGGAAGTCGAGCAGGTACACGTCGAAGCGTCCGTCGCCGCCGTTCTCGGGCTCCGCCGCGTCGCTCGGCGGCGCCGGCAGGCCGAGCTCGTCGCGGTAGAAGGCGAGCGCCTCGTCGTAGAGCGCGCCGACCTCCTCGACGTGATCGGGGACCCCGCTCTCGTCCGCGTCGGCGCCCGGGACGCGGTGCACGCCCTCGCGCGCGAAGTGGACGCGGATGAAGCCGGAGGGGGAGTCGTAGGTCTCGACCACGTCCTCGGCCCCGAACCGCGGCGGCAGCTCGGTCGTGCCTGGCGTGTCGGGGCGCTGCGCGAGCTCGATCGAGGCCACGTCCGACGGCGCGCACCCCGCGGACGACACCGCGAGGACGGAGACGGTGAGCGCGAGCTTCATGGTGCTATCCTGCCGCATGCGACCCCGAGGTGCAGCCGCACCGAGCCGCTCGAGCGCCGTTCGCTCCGAGCCGATCACGCAGCGCCACGTCCAGTCTACGTCCTCACGGCCGCGCCGCGCGACCCGGCTGCTCGTCCTCGCGAGCCTCACGGCGTTCGCCGTGCCCGCCGCCGCGCAGCTCCGCGGCGGGCTCGACGCGCCGCCGCCCGCCGCCGACCTCGACTGGATCCACGCGCGCGACACCGGCCTCGTCCGGGACGGTCTCACGCAAGTCTGCTTGCCCTCGTCGAGGGGCGCGCAGTGCGCGTGGGTCGGCCGCGCCGCCATCGTCGAGCCGGCAGGCGCGCCGCGCTGGACGGGCGTCTCCGCGCGCCGGCTCTCGAGCCGGCCCGAGCTCTGGCGCGTCGAGGGCGGGCCCGGCGAGGACGGACGCGCGCTCGCGGCGCGCCTGCTCGCCGAGGGCGTCGCGCGGCGCGCGATGCCGGACCTCAGCCTCGCGCGCGCGCCGAGCGCGATCTCGGTGCCCCCCAACGATCCGCGGTACGGCGGCCAGTGGTACCTCCAGACGATCGGCATCGAGGACGCGTGGGCCATCGAGACGGGCGATCCCGCGGTGTCCATCGTGATCGTCGACAACGGCTGCGAGATGACCCACCCCGACCTCGCCGCCGCGTTCCTCGGCGGGCGGGACGTGCGCGACATGGACGACGATCCGTCGCCCGACGCGAGCGAGCCGGGGGCCGAGCACGGGACGGCGTGCGCGGGCATCGCCGCGGGCATCGGCGACAACGGCATCGGGATCGCGGGCGTGTGCCCCGAGTGCACGCTCCACTGCGTCCGCTTGCTCGGGCCGCGCGGGAGCCTGACGCCGCTGAGCGCCGACATCGCCGCGTTCGAGTACGCGCGCTCGGTCGGCGCGCGCGTCGTGTCGAACAGCTGGGGCTTCGTCGAGGCGATCAGCGCGCCGCCGATGCTCCGCTCCGTCGTCGAGGGGCTGTTCGACGACGGCGTCCTCGTCGTCTTCGCGGCGGGCAACGACAACCGCGAGCTCTACGACGACGAGCTGACGGGGCTGCGCGGCGTGATCGCGGTCGGCGCGCTCAACCTCTTCGACGAGGTCGCGCCGTTCAGCAACTTCGGGCCGTCGCTCGACCTCACCGCGCCGACCGGTACGCTGAGCACCGACCTGACCGGGCCCGCGGGCGCGTCGCCCGACGACTACACGACGTCGTTCGGCGGCACCTCGTCGTCGTGCCCGGTGGTCGCGGGCGTCGCGGGGCTCCTGTTCAGCGCGGCGCCGAGCGCGACCGCGCGCGAGGTCCACGACGCGCTGATCGCGACCACGCGCCCCGCGCCCTTCGCGGAGCCGGACGCGCGCGGCCACGATCCCCTCCACGGCTACGGCATCGTGAGCCCGGCGGCCGCGCTGCGCGCGCTGACGGGGATGCCGGCGCCGTCCGACGCGGGCGTCCCCGCGAGCGACGCCGGCCCCACGGAGAGCCCGCCCCAGGGTTGCTCGTGTCGCGCCGCGCCCGCGGGTGCGGCGCCGGGGTGGCTCGCGCTCGCGCTCGGCGTGCTCCTCTCGTACGTCTCGCGACGCGTCAATCGTAGAAGCGGGCCTGGAAGAAGATCGTGAGCGGCGAGCTGCCCCACTCGCTCGTGGGCACGCCGCTCGAAGGCGGCGTCCCCCACGGGACGAACACGTTGAGCAGGAGCGTCACGCTGTCCGACTGCGTCCAGGTCGCGTTCGCCGCGACCATCCCCGAGCCGTCGACCGGGCTCTGCAGGTACGAGAGCGCGATCGCCAAGTCGTCTTCTACGTTGTAGCTCGCGGTCGCCGCGATCGCGTGGCGGCCGAAGGTCTGCGTGTCGCCGCGCGCGAAGCGGAGCTGGAAGGCCGGGTCGAAGAGGATGGAGGGGTCGTCGCCCACGTTCTCCACGCCGAACCCCGAGTAGTGGTACTCGGCGGCGATCCGCAGGCCGGTGCCGACGTCGATGACGTAGCTGCCCCCGATCACGCCCTTGGCCACGACGGCGCGCGTGCCGAAGAAGCCCCCGTCGATCCCGCGCCCGTCGGTCCCGAACATCGCGAGCTCCGCGTGCACGGCGGCGTCGCCGAGGTTCGCCGAGACGACCGCGCCCGCCATGTTGTCCTCGCCGCGCCGGCCGAGGAGCACCATCGCGTCGACGTCGCCGATGACCGCGCGCACGCGCCCGATCACCGCCCAGCTCGTCAGCTCGTCGTTCACCACGCCGCCGAAGGCCGCGATCACGCCCGCGCTGAGCTCGCTGATCTGCGGGATGCGCAGGTCGAGGTTCACCGCGTCGACGCCGCGGCGCCACTCGCGGTCGACCTCGGTGGGGGCGAAGGGCGCGAACACGTCGACCGCGCTGAAGAGCAGGCCGCGGCCGAGGCCGATGGCTTGGCGGCCGATCGTGAGCTGCATGAACTCGAAATTGAACGAGAGGTACGCGCGATCGAGCTCGTGCTGGTGGAGGTACGCGTTGCCGTCCTGGACCACCACCCAGTCGAGCGGCGTGAGGCGGAACGGCGCGGTGACCGTCGGCGGGAGCAGGCCGGCGCCGATCCCGCTCCCCGAGGAGCTGCGCACGCGGTGCTCGTAGGCGACGGCGGCCGAGACGTGCTCGCCGAGGCTCGCCGCGAGCTCGAAGCGCAGCCGGAACAGGCCCGCGCCGCCCGGGCTCTCGGGGAAGAGCACGGGGTCGGTCTCGTAGGGGATCGCGAGCAGCAGGCTCCCGCGGAACGAAGAGCGGAGCTGGAGCGAGAAGTCACCCTCCTCGAACAGCGTGCGCGCGTGCGCCGGCGAGGCGCCGAGCGCGCCCAGCGTCAGCAGCGCGAGGAGCGAGGCGAGCGCGAGCGGCGAGGTGCGCATGACGGCTCACTCCGTCTCTTCCTCGTCGTCGTCGTCCCCCTCGTCCTGGGGCGGACGGTGGACGAGGCCGTAGACGAGCACGTCGGCCATCGTGTCGGCGAACGCGTCGAGCGAGCGGCCGCCGCGCACGCGCTCGTCGAGCAAGAGGCCCAGGAGCCAGCGCAGCGAGAGCAGCACGTTGGCGCGCTCGCGCAGCGCGGCGGCGTCGTGCTCGCCCGGCGCCGCGTCGTCGATGAGCTTGGCGAGCCACTCCTCGCCGAGCTGCTGCCCGATGGCGAGCAGCGCCGGGTTCCACTCCTCGAGGGCGACCATCAGCTCGTTGTCGCCGCTGAGCAGCCGCGCGACGAGCGGCAAGTCGCGCGCGATCGTGAGCAGCGCGCGCACGTAGAAGTGCAGCCGCTCCTCCTCGGGCAGCGTGCCCTCGAGCAGCGGCGCGAGCTTGGTGAACAGCACCTGCTTCTCGAGCGCGACCGCGTGCATGAGGAGGTCGGCCTTGTTCTCGAAGTGCAGGTAGACCGTGCCCTTGGCGACCTCGGCGCGCTGCGCGATCTCGTCGACGCTCGTCTTGCGGTAGCCCTGCGCGATGAAGAGCTCCGTCGCGGCCTTGAGGATGCGCGCGCGCTTGCGGTCCTTGCTCGTGACGTCGTCGCCGAGGAACTGCCGCTGGAGCGCGAGGAAGTGCTCCTTGGTCCACTTGGTCATGCCGCGTCCCGCTCCTTCTCGACGTCGGAGCTCACCTTGCCGTCGACGAGCGTGACGACGCGCGTCGCGTGCGCGACGACGCGCGGGTCGTGGGTCGAGAACACGAACGTCACGTCGTGCTCGTCGTGCAGGCGCCGCATCAGCGCCATGAGCTGCTCGGCGCTCGCGCCGTCGAGGTTCGCCGTCGGCTCGTCGGCGAGCACGAGCTTGGGGCGCGCCGCGATCGCGCGCGCCACGGCGACGCGCTGCTGTTGCCCGCCGGAGAGCTCGTTCGGGCGCCGGTCGGCGAGCTCCGCGAGGCCGAGCTCGGCGAGCACCTCGAGCGCGCGCGAGCGGCGCGCGCTGGCTCCGAGGCCTTGGAGCTCGAGCACGAACTCCACGTTCTCGACCGCGGTGAGCACGGGCACGAGGTTGTACGCCTGGAACACGAAGCCGAGCTCGCGCAGGCGCAGCTCCGCGCGCGCGCTCTTCTTCATCGTCGAGAGGTCGCGGCCGAGCACGCGCACCACCCCGCCCGTGGGGCGATCGAGCGCGCCGACGAGGTTCAACAGGGTCGTCTTGCCGCTCCCGCTCGGCCCGACGAGCGCGAGGAAGTCGCCCTCGTGGATCTCGAGCGAGATGCCGCGCAGCGCCCGCACCTCGAGGCGGCCGGTGGTGAAGGTCTTGGTCGCGTCCTCGACGACGACCAGGGCGTCTCGCGCATCGTTCATCGGTCGACTCGCAGGGCGTTGGCGGGGTCCGTCCGCGACGCGAACCACGCGGGGTAGAGGGAGGCCAGGATCGTCGCGGTGAGCGCGAGCGCGAAGGCGTGCGGCACGAGCCACGCGCCGAAGTCCGGGTGGAACACGGGGTCGAACAGGAGGCCGCCGAAGGAGTAGCCGGCCTCGCTCGAGTCCATCAGCGCGCCGAGGTTCACGCCATCGACGTTGAGCTTGCGGACGCTGGGCCCCGCCCACGCGAGCGCGCCGAGCGCCGAGGCGCCGCCGAGCACGAGCCCCTCGACCACCACGACCGCGACGAGCGCGCGCGCGCGCATTCCGAGCGCGGCGAGGACGGCGAACTCCTTGCGGCGCTCGAGCACGCCGGTGAGCTGCGCGCTCGCGACGCCGAGCAGCACGACGAACAGGATGATGCCGACCGCGAGGTCGAAGAACGCGCCGTCGCTCTCGAGGTTCATCCGCAGCTCCGGCGCGACCTCGAGCCAGGTCAACAGCTCGCTGCCCGCCGGGACGAGCGGCCCGAGCCGCGCCGCGAGCGCCTCGAGCGCGTAGACGTCCTCGGCCAGGATCGTGATCTCGCCCGCGCCCGGCCGGCCGCTGAGCGTCTCGACGTCGGCGAGCGCGACGTGCGCGATCATCGCGTCGATGTCCTCGCTCCCCGTCTCCGCGATGCCGACGACGGTGAGCAGCAGGTTGCTCATCTCGCCGGTCGCGTCGACCGCGGTCGCGACGAGCTCGTCGTCGAGCGCGGCGCCGAGGCGGCGCGCGAGGGTGCGGCCGAGCACGATCTCGCCGTGCTCGCCGGCGGCCAGGTAGCGGCCCTCCGAGAGCGCGCGGACGTGCCGCAAGGCGGCTTGCTCGGTTGTGGGGTCGACGCCCGTCAGCTCGACGTGCGCGCTGCGCGTCCCGAGCCCGAGCAGGCCCTCGACCCGCGCGCGCGGCGTCGCCACGGCGACGCCGTCGAGGGCGCGCGCGCGCGCGAGGGCGTCGCTCCAACCGTCGATGCGCAGCTCGACGTCGCGGCGCTCGTTCCAGCCGAGCGGCGCGATCCGCAGGTGGCCGACGCCGCCGGCCGCCGCCGCGTTGATGCTCATCGTCTCCTCGCCGCGCACCCACGAGAGCGCGATGAGCCCGATGCCCACGCCGAACGCGACGCCGGCGACGGACAGGATCGAGCGGCGCAGGTTGCGCCGCAGGCTCCGGAGCGCGTAGCGCATGGTGACGGTGCCGGTCATCCGCGCATCGCCTCCATCGGCTCGAGCCGCGCCGTGATCAGCGCCGGCCAGAGCGCCGCGACGACGGACACGACGCTCACGCCGACGAAGCCGGGCAGGACGTCGGCCGGGCGCAGGTACGGGTGGATCGTCGCGGCCCAGTTGAGCCCGTACATCGCGACGTCCATCGACTCCTCCTGGTTGCCCCACGTCGTCGGGTCGACGCCGACCGCGCCCTGGTAGAGCACGAGCCCGGCGCCGAGCAGCGTCCCGAGCGCGACGCCGAAGAGGCCCAGGATCACCGCCTCCGCGAGCACGATGCGCACGAGGCGCCCCGGGCTCGTCCCGAGCGAGAGCAGCATCCCGAGCTCGCGCCGGCGCTCGAAGGTCGCCATCAGCATCGTGTTGGCGACGCCGGCCGCGGCCGCGATGAACACGATCATCATCACGACGAGCCCGTAGACCCCGGCGATGTCGATGAACTGCGAGAGCTGCGGGGCGAGCTCGCGCCAGGTGAGGATCTCGAGCGCGTCGGCCCCCTCGACGCCGCGCAGCGCCGCGACGAGCGCGGGCGCCTCGTCGGGCGCGCCGGCGCCGCGCACGTTGATCTCGTGCGCCTGCCCCGGCATCACGAACACGTCGCGCGCCGTCTCGAGGTGGACGATCACCCCCATGCGATTGACCAGATCGATCGGCGTCTGGAGCACGCCGCTCACGCGCACGAGGTCGTTGGCGAAGGAGCCGTCCGCGCCCTGGCCGAGCAGCGCGAGCTCGTCGCCGACGGAGAGCCCCGCCTCGCGCGCGAGCCGCGAGCCGACGAGCGCGCCGCGCGCGTCGGGGATCGCGCCCTCGGGCAGGCCGGCGAGCAGCCCGCCGGGGCCGCGCTCGGCGGCGATGTCGACGCCGACGACGACCACCGCGCGCCCGTCGACCTCGCGCGCGGCGAGCGCGGGCGCGTAGATGCGCGCGTAGGCGCTCTCGACGTCGGGCAGCGCGCGGATGCGCGCGAGCGTCGCGTCCGCGTCCTCGATCACGAGGTCGGGCCCGCGCTCTTCGCGCCAGTCCGGGTGGTGGAGCTGCGCGTGCCCCATCATCGGCCCGGTCATCGCCTCGAGGCTCGCCTCGACCCAGCCGTTCATGAGCCCGTCGATCGCGAGCACGGCCGTTTGCGCGATCGCGATCGCGACGAGCGCGAGCGCCGTGCGGCGGCCGTTGCGGCCGAGGTTGCGGAACGCGATGCGCAGGGTGGACGGCATGGCGGCCTCAGCGCGGGCGCTCGAGCTCGGTGAGCGAGAACGTGCTCTCCGGCACGCTGGCGTCGAAGTCCATCTCGAGGTAGCGCATCTCGGTGCGGTGCCCCTCGCGGTCCTGCGGCTCGAGGACGAGGCGCGTCGGGATGCGCCGTCCGTCCATCACGCGCACGTCCTCGAAGCGCATCACGCGCGCGAGGCGCATCCGCCGGTCGAAGTAGCGCGCGCGCAGCGGCAGCGCCGCCGCGTCGTCGACGTCGTACTCGATGCGACGCCACAGCCCGACGACCCCTTCGTTCGCGTCGTAGCGGATCGTCCAGCCGCCGCCCTCGGCGCGCCCCACGACCTGTCCGGTGAAGTCCTCGCGGAAGGTGCTCGACTGCGTGAGGTCGTCGTTCGTGAGATCGGTGCCCATCCAGCTCGAGAGCATCATCGAGGGGGGCACTCGGATCGTGCGCGAGATGCGCGGCAGGTAGTTCCACAGGTTGCGATCGCGCCGCAGCGTCGCGGTGCCCTGATCGCGCGCGGGCGCCTCGACGACGATGAGCGCGCGATCCTCGCCGCGGCTCCACATGCGCATCCGCATCGTGCGGGTGCCGCGCGGCGTGACGACGGTCAGCTCGATCCGCCCGACGCTCGCGCTCGAGCGGAAGAGGTCGTCGAGCGTGCGCGTCACGCGGTCGAGATCGGGCGGCGCTTGCGCCGAGCCCGTGGGCGCGAACGTGAGCAGCAACGCGACCGCCAACGCGGCCCCACCGGCGCGAATCGAGCGTTCCATGATGACGAATGACTAGATGGGGCCAATCAGTCATTTCGTCAACCCGTTTCGTCCGAGGGTCGGTTCGCTCGTCGCGCGCTCGCTCGGGGCGTAGGTCATCGACGATGCCTGCGGCCCGCGCGCTCTTCGCGGTCAAGCTCGTGCACACGCTCGTCTGGGCGGTGATGGCCGGCGCGATCCTCGCGCTCCCGCTCTGCGTGCTCTTCGAGGCCGACCGCGCGGCGCTCGCGATCATCCTGCTGATCGCGGCCGAGACGGCGGTCTTGCTCGTGAACGGGTGGCGCTGCCCGCTCACGCGCGTCGCCGAACGCTACACCGACGAGCGCGCGCCGAACTTCGACATCTTCCTCCCGCGCTGGCTCGCGGAGCACAACAAGGCGGTCTTCGGGTCGCTCTTCGTGCTCGGGCTCGGGCTCTACGCGCTGCGCGCCGCCGGGCTCCTCGCGCGCTGAGCTGCGAGCTCACCCTCCCTGGCCTGCGAGCGCGGCGGTCCCGACGCCCGCGAAGGGGGCCGTCACCCGCACCGAGGCGGACCGCGCGCCCTCGACCGTTGGCGCGAACGCCACCGTGAAGGTGCACGAGCCCCCGCCCGAGATCGGGCCCGTGACGCAGGTGCCGCCGTCGAGGACGAAGTCGCCCGGGTTGGCGCCTTGGAGCGTGACCGTGAGCGGCTCGGGGGTCGGGGCGAGCCCGTAGTTACGGACCGTGAAGACCTCGGGGGCGCTCATCGCGCCGATCGCGATCGTCCCGAAGTCGTGGGTGGAGGGAGAGATGACGGGGTGATCGTCGACGACCGCGCCGAGGCCGGTGAGCGTCGCGCTGGCTTCGTCGCCCGGATCGGCGGAGGCGACGAGCATCGCGAGCGCGTCGCCGATCGACGAGGGGGCGAACGAGACGTCGAGCTCGCAGCGCGCGGCGGGCGCGAGGGGCGCGCTGCACGTCGAGCGGACGATCTGGAAGTCGAGCGCGCGGGGTCCGTGGAGCGCGACGTCGGGCGCGCCGCTCGGCGCGTCTCCGCCGTTCTCGACGGTGAACGTCACGGGCGCGCTCGTCAAGCCGATGGAGGCAGCGCCGAAGTCCTGGAGCGTGGGCGTGAGCTCGAGGCGCGCCGGCGCGAGCCCGTGGCCGGTGAGCGTCGCGCGCGCCTCACCGAACCTCGCGGCGACGACGACGAGCGTCGCGGCCCGCTCGCCGCGCTCCGTCGGCGCGAAGCGCACCGAGACGGTGCAGCGCGCGTCCGGCTCGAGCGTCGCGCCCGCGCACGTCCCCGGGTCGAGCGTGAAGTCGCCGGCCGCGGCTCCCTCGAGCGACACGGAGATCGGGCCGAGGGAGCGATCGTCCGTGTGCGTGACGGTGAAGAGCACGGGCTCGCTCGCCGCGCCGACCAGCGCCTCGAAGTCGACCGGCGTCGGTGAGACCAGGAGGTGCGGTCCGGACGTCCCCAAGCCTGCGAGCACGACCTCTCCGCCACCGCCGGGGGAAGCCTCGACGACGAGCGTGGCCATCGCGGACTGCGCCCCGACGGGGGTGAACACGACCGAGAGCTCGCAGCTCGCGCCCGGCGCGAGGCGGCCGGCGCACGTGGAGCGCGTCAGCTCGAACGCCTCCGCGTGCGCACCCGCGAGCCGCCACGCGAGCTCGCCCGAGACGTCGTCGCCGTCGTTGGTCACCGTGAGCGTCGCGGCGGCGCTCCGCCGGCCCGGGGCGAGCTCGCCGAACTCGATCGAGCTCCGAGAGAGCGCGAGCGCGGCGCCCGCGGGCGCTCCGCCGTCCGAGGCTCCTGCGTCCGCGATCGGCTCGGGGCCAGGGCACCCGAGGAGGAGTGAGCCGAGGGCGCATACCCCCATCCATCTGCGCATGGCCGCTACGGTAGCAGCGGCGGCGTCAGGCGACGACCGGACGCCCGCTTCACGCCGCGTCGGGCGGCAGACCGACGGCGCCGAGCGCCGCGCCCGCGAGGATCGCGGGCAGCTGCGGGTCGTCGAGCCGCTCGGGCGCGTGCCGCACGATCGCGTTCATCGACGCGCGCAGCCCGTGGAAGACCGCGAGCGCGAGCAGCTCGGGGTCGCGCTCGCCGAGCACCTCCGGGAAGGCGCGCAGGTAGCTCGCGGCGAGCGCGACGCCCTGCGCGAGCCCGGCGCGCACCTCGTCGGTCTCCTCCATGAAGGAGAGGATCTCCACGACGCTCGCGTAGAGCGCGCGATCTTCGCGGTAGATGCGCACGATCTCCTCGGCCGCGACGCGCAAGACCGACGCGGGCGAGCCGCCCGCCGAGCGCGACAAGACCGCTTGCATCATCGCGATGTCCTGCTCGAGGCGGCGCTCGAAGAACGCGGCGATGAGCGCGCGCTTGTCCGGGAAGTACTGGTAGAGCGAGCCGACGCTGACCCCGGCGCGCTCGGCGACGCGCGTGGTCGTCGTCTTGTCGAAGCCTTCGCGCTCGAACACCTGCCCCGTCGCCTCGACGATCGCGTCCACGGTCGCGCGCGAGCGCGCCTGCCGTGGCCTCTTCTTGTCGCGCGCCATCGAGCGGAGCGTAGCGAAACGTGGAGAGATCCGGGCGCCGCCGCGTAAGCCGTCGCGATCATTGATGGAATGTGGCGCTGGAACACGAATTGGCCCGGGCGCCCTCGAGGCCAATCTTGGAGCGCGAGGAGGAGAAAGCATGAGCCAGCCCATCACCGTCCGCGCCGCCCTCGCCGCGTTCCTCGCGCAGAACGGCTTCTCGACCGACGCGTACGACGCGCCCACCGTGGAGATCCCGTTCGGCCCCTTCACCGTGAAGCTGCCGAACAGCGACGGACGCAAGCGCATCGTGCGCCTCCACGATCTGCACCACGTGACGACCGCGTACGGGACGGACCTCGCGGGTGAGGCGGAGATCGGCGCGTGGGAGCTGCGCGCCGGGTGCACGAACGTCGCGGGGTACGTGTACAACCTGATGGCGGTCGCGCTCGGCCTCTTCGTCGCGCCGCTCCGCACCTGGCGTGCCTTCCGCGCGGCGCGCGGCGCGACGACCCTCTACCGGCTCGGCGTCGACTACGACGCGCTGCTCGCGATGCCGGTCGCGACGCTGCGCGCGAAGATGGGCGTCCCGCCGGGCGGCGTCGCCAGCCAGGCGGCGCGCCTGCACGCCGCGGCGCCGCCGCGCGCCGCGTGACCGCGCGACCTCACGCGGGCTCGCCGCCGACGTCGATGCCGAGCGCCGCGAGCGCGTCGCGCACTTCGTCGAACGCGAGCGCGTAGGGGCCGAGGTCCGGGTCGTCCGCGGTGCCGGGGAGCTCGAGTCGCTCCGCCACCCAGAACGCCCAGTCGGCGGGCACGGGGCCGGCGGCGATCACCTCGGCGCGGCGCGCTTCGAGCGAGCGATCTCCGGCGTCGTGCGCGAGCAGGATGAGGTGCGTCTCGCCCGCGCCCATGCGCCAGCCGAGGTCGAACGGGTGCATGCCCGGGAAGGCGACCCACGGCAGGCGCACGCGCCCGTGGCGCCGGCGCTCGTCGACCAGCGCGCGCTCGAGCGGTGCGGGCAGCTCGCTCACCGTGCGAGGTTACCCCCGAGCTCGCCGCCGCGGACACGCCCACGTCGACGCGAGCCCCACCGCGGGGCGGGCGCTGCGGAGCACCCTCGGCCAAGCTCTCAGCGGAACGCGCCCTGCGAGCCCGCGCTCGCGCCGATCGGGCGCAGCAGCTGGACGGCGGCCTTCGCTTGATCGAGCGACGGCGGCTCCGCGAACACGAGCTCGACGTGGCGTTCGCTCGCGACGAGCGTCGCCGGCGCGACCCGCGCGAGCTCGCGCTCGAGGCCCGGCGCGACCAGCCCGTCGGGGATCGGGCGCGCGGGCGCGCCCCCCTCGGCGACCGCGACCTCGACCTCCGGGGTGCCCGGGCGTGCGTCGACGCGCGCGAGGTAGATCGCCCCGTCCGCGCCGGGGCGGACGAGGAAGCGCACGTCGACCACGCCTTGGCGCACGCGCACGCGCGGCCCCTCGTCGCTCGCCGGCTCGTACGTCGCGTCGTCGAGGGTCGAGAGCCCGCGCAGGTGATCGGCTCCGTGGCGCGCGAGCGCCGCGACCAGCGCGACGACGGCGTCGAGGATCGCGAGCTCCGTCTCGGCGCCGTGCCACAGCGCCTCGACGCGCGCGCCGTCGCTGCGGATCGTGAGCGGGCGCCCGATCGCCTCGGCGAGCGCGCGCGCCTCGCGCGTGAACGCGGCGCGCGCGTCGCCGGCCCCGGTGCGGAGCGGGACGGGCATCCCGTCCTCGGGCGGCTCGCCGACCGTCCGCGGCTGCGCGACGAAGCGCGGCCCGACGCCGAGGACGAAGCGCGCCTCGGCGTAGGTGTACGCCTCCGCGTCGGGCGAGACCGGCACCTTCAGGCGCGCGAGCACGCTCGCGTCGTCGCGCTCGACGTGGAGCCGCAGCTCGCGCGGCTCGAGCGCGCGGCGCGTGCCCACCTCGAGCCGGCCGCCGAGGTGGGCCGCCGCTTCCGTCCAGCGCCGCTCCATCGCGTCCTGGTAGGGGCTCGCGCGCCGCGCCGCGCCGAGCGCCGCCGCGCCGACCCCGCCGAGCAGCGTGGCGACCACCATCCCGATGACGATCCACTCGGGGCCCATGGCGAGCGTGTAGCACCGTTCGCGAGTCACCGCGCGGCGCACGCGGCGTCGGCGGGGACGAACGAGCGGCCATCGAGCTCGAGCACCGTCCTGCACACGCGAGCGCGCCGCCGCTCCTCCACCGTGCGGACGGTCAGGTGGTAGCTCGGGAGGGTGCCGCGACGAAGGACGAGCGTCCGCGTCGCTCGGACCACCCCGTCGCGACGAGGCCCAGCCTCGGTGACCTCGCTCACCACGAGATCGAGGGCCGTGACGAGCGCGCCGTCGATCACGTGGGCGAGCACGAAGCGGCGGCGCACGTAGCGCGGATCGGCGCCGCCCCGCACGTCGACGTGCTCGACGCGCAAGAGGTCGTGTCCGAGGCCCGCGACCGTCTCCGCGCGCAAGACCCGCAGGCCGGGCACGTCGTCGAGCGTGCCGTTCCACGACCAGTCGTTGTCGAAGAGGAGCCTGCCGATGGAGGTCCACGACGTGCCGCGGCACGCGAGCACCCACACGGCGCTGTGGCCGTCGTGCGCGCTCGAGCCGTCGCCGATCGCGTCGACGCCCAGGACGGCCTCGCGCGGTGCGACGCCATCGAGCTCGAGCTCGGTCACGCGCGGGGCCGTGGTGCCCCGAGGATCCTCGTCCGCAGGCGGCTCCACCGAGAAGCCCGCTCGCTCGGCCTCGGGCACGGCAGCCCAGAGCGGGGCGACGAGCGCGGGACCGCACGGGCTGCCCGGCGAAGGCGACGTCTGTGCGCTCACCGAGACCGCGGGGGCGACTACGACGACGAGCGCCACGATGCTCGACGGAGTGATGCGCATGACGCGGACGATGCGCGGCACCGCCGCGCGAGGCAACTCGCGCCGCCCCCAGGCATCGCTCGGCGAGCGGGGGCTTCACCTTTCCGACGGTCCCGACGGCGACGTTCGCGTCCCCGCTGAGGCGCGGTGCGCCGCTCCCGTTCGGATGGATGAATCCGAGGAGCGCTGACGGCAGCGATCGCTCATGGTACCAGTACGCGTGTGGAGCTGTCCGAGACGGGTCGCCTCGATGCGCCGCTGACGCGCCTCGCGTCGCAGCTCACGAGTCCGGGCGCGCGGATCCTCGTCGTCGGCCCGACGGGCTCCGGCCGCACCACGCTGATGGCGCTCCTCGCCCGGGATCACGGGCTCGTCACCGTGGAGCCGCCGCCGCTGAGCGACGCGGATGCCCCGCTGCATGCCCTCGTCCAGCTCGCCCAACCTCTGGGCGCCGAGGCCCTCGCCGCGGCGCACGATGGCGCGCGCGACATCGCCGAGCGTGCCGCGCTCCTGGCGCGCATGCTCGTCGACTCGAAGAGAGCCGCGATTGCCATCCGGTTACCGGTGTCGTGGCGCTTCGCGAACGACGCGCAAGATCGCGATCCCGATCGTGCTCGGTGGGGCGATCGCGCGCGTGTGCTGCTCGAGTCGTTGTGTGCGAATCCGGCGCTCAAGATCGTGCTCTTCGCCGGGCTCCCCGACGATCTGCCTGTATCGTTGACGTTCGCGAGCCCCATCGTCCTCGAGCGCATGCCGCTCCGCGAGGGCGCGTTCGACGATCTCTCTCCGTTCGGTCCGTACGAGCCCTTCGCGAAAGAGGTCGCAGCGCTGTGCGTCGATCACGGCGTCGCGCCGACCCCGATTCAGTTTCGCGTTGCGGTCGGACTGCGCGCGCTCGAGGCGTTTCGCGGTCGGGACGTGGAGCTCCTCGCCAAGGTCTCGAGCATCCAGGTCCTCGAGCAGCGGCTGGTCCGCGCGCTCACGAAGGACACCTCGGTGGCGGGTGCGGCGCTCCGGCTCGCGCTCGCTCGCCGGCCCATTCCTGCGGCCTGGCTGGAGGCGCTGACGCAGGTCCCGGACGCCCACGCACCCCTCCTCACGGAGTGCCTCGCGTACGGGGGCGCGAACGTGCGCATGCACGAACGCATCCGAGCGGCGGTCCTCTCGCTCTCTCGCGCGCCCTTCGGCCAGGCCATCGACGCAGACCTCGAAGCCGCTCACTACGCCTACGCCAAGGAGCATCGCACGCTCGACGGAACGGCAGCGCTCGAACACTCGAACGCGCCGATCGACTGGATGGAGCGCGTCCACCATCTCGCGGGCTCCGGGGCCTGGGGGGCGAGCGAGTGGGGTACGCTCGTCCTCTCGTCGGCCGAACACTACTGGGCGCGCGGTCGCGCGCTGAGCCGCGCGCGCGACTACGCTGGCGCTGCCGCTGTGTATGCGCGGTGCCTCGACCACTTCGGTCCGAACGACCCGTACGCCCAGCACTACTATGGGTGGAACCTCGATCGCGCCGGCGGTGACGCGGCCTCCGCGGAGAAGGCGCTGCGCGAGGCGCTCGCACTCGAGCCCGAACACCCATGGTGGAACGGTCGCCTCGTCACCTTCCTGATCGACCACGCGCGCTACATCGCGGCTCGCCGCGAGTGGCGCGAGGCTCTCGATCGCCTCGATGCGGGCAGTGAGAGGATCGCGCGCAACGAGTACCTCGCGCACCACTTCCACCTGTGGGTCGTCCGCGCGTGGCTCGACGCCGCCGAGGTGGAGCTCGCGCGTGACGCGTTCGACGCGATCCCGGTGACCGTGACCTCTCCGGCGTTGCGCGCGCTCGGAGAGCGGCTCCTCGACGCCGAGGAGGCGCGCACGCTCGGTGAGTCGGTCTACCCGGCCAGTGTGCCGAAGGACGAGCGATGGAAGCGACCCCGCCGCTTGCCGGAGGCGAGCCCGAACGGAGCGGCGCGGCGCGCGTGGTACCCGGGTCGCGTGATCGAGTCCAGCCACGACGTCGTGATGATCGTCTTCGCCACGACGGGCGAGGAGCCGCGGCGCGTGAAGCTCAAGGAGCTGCCGAGCGCAGACTGGAAGCAAGCGGCGCGCTTTCCCCCCGCGGGTTTCTTCGAGCTCGGCAGCTACGAGGACGGGACGATCATCATCCTCCCGGTGGACGATCCCGCCCCCGACTGGGCGAGCCCGCTCGACGTGGAGCACGAGCTGCGGCACTTCCGGGGACGCGGCGACTGATGCCCCCGCTCCCGCTGGCTTCGTTGGGGAGGAACCTCCTCCCCGACCTGCTCTACGTCTTCGTCGCAGGACCAGGCACCGGCGAGGGGATCGCCGTCGCGCTGCCCGGCGCCGACTGGATCGTGGTCGACGGCTGCGAGGTCGGAGGCGCGAGCGTGACCGCGGCGATCCTCCGTGCGTACCTGCGATCCGGCGACGAGCAGCGCGCCTTCTTCCTCACGCACCCACACGACGACCACGTGGGCGGTGTTCCCGAGCTCCTCGAGCGCCATCGGCCCGACGCCGTCTGGCTCACGGCGAAAGCACCGCACGGGCCGCACTTGCTCGAGGTGTGCAGGGCGTGGCTGACGAAGCTCGAAGCCCGGCCGACGTCGGACGGGCTCCGCGCGCGAGGAGTGCACGGCGCGCTCAAGGCGATCCGGGCTGGGAAGCGAGCACCGGCCGAAGGATCTCGTGCGCCGTCGAGGGTGCGTCGATGACGTTTGGCGCGGTCGGTGTGACCGTCTGCGCTCCCGCGGTGATCCCGCACCTCGACGACGTCCTCTCGGAGCTGGAGGGCGGAACGCGCGCCCGCGCGAACCACTCGAGCATGGTCCTCGAGCTCTCGTACGGGGCGACCCGGATCGTGCTCGGCGGCGACTTGCCGCGGGTCGAGAGCGGCTCGGGGAAGGCCGTTCCCACCGGCTGGGGCCACGTCATGGAGTCGTACTCACGGCTCGCCGAGCATCAATTGCTGAAGATCGCGCATCACGGCTCGATCGCGGCCTGGCACGACGACCTGATGGCGCCGCCGCCTTCGGAGCGGGCCTGGGCGGTCACGCCGTTCGCCAGGAGCAGCCTTCCCCGCGCCGGCTCGCTCCCCGCTCTGCTGGCATGCGAGCAACCGCTCTACGTCTCGCACCCTCCTCCCTCGTGGCACGTCGTTCGTGGTCCGCGCGGAGCTCCCGTGAGCGCGAGCTCGATCCACGATCGCCGTGACGTCGCACGGACAGGTGATCCCTTCGCCGACGCCGCGGAGGATATCCGCCCTCAGCCTCCGGTCGATCCGCTCCACCCGGTGTGGGCGTTCGCGTTCGACGATGCTGCCAAGCTTCGTGGGGCGTGGTACGGCGACACCGCGCTCACGGTCGTCTGATCAGAAGGCGCGGATGCCTTGCAGGTTGAAGTCGAGGATCACCTCGGCGAGGTGATCGAGGTCGAGCTCCTCGTCGGGCGTGCTGACGACGAGCGCGGCGAACTGCTTGACCGAGCCGAGGATCAGCCACGCCGTCAGGTCGGTGTCGATCGCGCGGATCAGCCCGATCCGCTGGCCGTTCGCGAGCGACTCGCTCAGCCAGCGGTGCAGGCGCCCGTAGAACGCGTCGAGCATCGCGTCGACCTCGCCGTCGAGCCCGATCGCTTCGCGCAGGATGAGCTTCGCGAGCGCGCGGTCCGAGCGGAAGACGGCGAACAGGCGGCGCACGGTGGCGAGGAGCTGGTCGCGCACCGGCAGCGCGCCGGGCGTGAGATCGACGCCGCTGACGCTCTCGTCGAGGCGCGAGAGCACGTCCTCGAGCAGCTCGTGGAAGATCGCCGTCTTGGAGTCGAAGTAGAGGTAGAAGGTCCCGCGCGCGATCGAGGCCGCCTCGATGATGTCGGCGATGCGCGTCTGGTGGTAGCCGCGCTCGCTGAAGACGGCGAGCGCGACGTCGAGGATGTGCTGGCGGCGGCGCGCGCGCTTCTGCTTGGCGCGGACCGTCCGGCCGTCGGCGTCGTGGTCGGTGGCGTGCGCGTGCGGGCTCATCGCTGCTCCTCCCTCGCCGCCCAGTAGGCGTCGACACGGCGCGCGACGGCGGCGCGTGCGCGCTCGGCGAGCGCGGGGATCTCGTCGTCGGTGGCGCCCGCGGTCTCGATCGGCTCCTCGACCCACACGGTGAGCTCGTTGCCGGCGCGGATGATCGGGCTGCCCGGACGCATCAGGTCGAACGCGCCGGTCACCGCGACCGGCACGACCGGGACGCCGAGGTCGCGCGCGATGAAGAAGATACCGGTGCGGAAGGGCCGCACGCGGCCGGTCCGGGTGCGCGAGCCCTCGGGGAACGAGAGGATCGAGCGGCCCTCGGCGATCTCGCGGCCGATGCGCTCGGTGAGCTCGCTCGTCTGGCCGCGCTGGCCCTTCTTGACCGGCACGGTGCCGCGCGCCTTCATGAACCAGCCGTAGAACGGGTAGCGGAAGTGGCTCTCGAGCTCGAGCCCCTGCTTGAAGTGCGGCGTGGCGTTGTAGCAGAGGACGTGGTCGAAGTGGTTGGTGTGGTTCTGCGCGAAGACGTACTGCCGCGCGGGATCGACCTTGGGGTGCACCTCCGCGCGCCAGCGCGAGCCAGTCAATGCGATTTGCACCTTGCAGTAGAGGCGGCCCGCCCAGTCGATCCTGTGCGAGGGGACGAGCTGGTAGACGACGGTGAGGCCGCCCAGCGCCGGGATGAGCCAGCCCAGGCCGGCCGCCCACAGCGCGGCCGAGGTGACCTTGTCGAGCGCGCTCGCGGGCTCGAAGGAGCGCGCGGGGACGGGGGCCTCGTCTGCGTCGGTCGCGATCGCCTCGGGCGCGATCGCGTCGGGCGCGGCAGCGGCGCGGGGCGGTTCGGGCGCGACGGCCGGATCGGCCGCGGCGGGTGCGTCTGGCGCGCGGCGCGGCTCGGGCTCGTGCGCGAGGATCTCGGCTCTCATGCGACCACCTCCAGCGCGCCGGGGAGCACCTCGAGCCGCGTGAGCGCGAGCGCGAGCACCTCTCCGTCCACCATCACGTCCACCGGGCCGGTCAGGTCGAGCTCGACCGTGCGGGCGCGGGTCTCTTCCACCTTCGGGTGCTCGACGTGCTTGCCCGCGAAGATGCTCGGGAAGCTCCGCACGAACGGCAGGCGCGGCATCGCGCTGATGCGGATCACGTCGAGCGCGCCGTCCGTCGGGTCGGCGTGCGGCGCCATCATCATCGTGCCGCCGGTGAAGCGGCTGTTCGAGAACGAGAGCAGCACGCAGGCGCGCGCGTCGGTCGCGCCGCCATCGACGCGGATGGGGAACGAGGGCTGCGCGAGGCGCGCCGCGGTGATGAACACCGAGACGACGTAGCCCGCCGCGCCGAGCCGCTTGAACCGCCGGTTCGTGAGCGCGCCGACGTCCGCGGAGAAGCCGAGGCTCAGGATGTTGATGTAGTGGATCGCGCCGCCCGCGTGCTCGGCGCGCACGACGTCGCACAGGTGCGTCTCGCCCGCGAGGATGGCGCGCAGCGCGGCGTCCGCGTCGGTGATCGCGAAGTCGCGCAGGAACGAGTTGCCCGTGCCGAGCGGGAGCATCGCGAGCGTCGGCGTCGGCGCGCCGGCGTCGCGCGGGAAGAGGCCGTTGACGATCTCGTAGCTCGTCCCGTCGCCGCCGACGGCGAGGAAGCGGCGGCGGCCCTGCGCGGCCTCCTGTCGCACGCGCTCGGTGCCCTCGCCGGCGCGCGTCGTGGTGAAGACGTCGATCGGCATGCCGCCGCCGGTCAAGCGCGCGAGCGCGCTCGCCGCGCGCTTGCCGCACCGGCCCCCGCCCGCGGCGGGGTTCACGACGGCGAGCCAGCGATCGGCGGCGTCCGTCACAGCGCCACCAGCTCCCGCTCGCCCGCGTCGCGCAGCGCCTCCGCGAGGGCGTCGCGCTTGATCTTCATCGACGCGGTGCGCGGGAACGACTCGCTCCAGAAGAGCACCGCGCCCACGCGCTTGTGATCGGGCAGGCGCCGGTTGTGCGCGCGCAGCTGCGCGAGCACCGCGTCGCGCGAAGGCCGCGCGCCGTTCTCGCGCTTGGGCCGCACGATCGCCACGAGCCGCTCGTGCGTCAGGCCGCGCGGCCACAGGTAGCCGGACGCGAACACCACGAGCTCCTCGACGTCGAGCGCGTCGAACGCGCCCTCGACGTCCTCGGGGTAGACGTTCTTGCCGCCGGACGTGACGATCATGTTCTTGCGGCGGCCGACGAGGTGCAGGTGGTGCGCCGCGTCGATCCAGCCGAGGTCGCCCGTGCGCAGCCAGCCGTCGGCGGTGATCGTCTCCTTCGTGAGCTCGGGCTCGTCGAGGTAGCCCTTCATCAGCGTGCGGCCGCGGATCCACACCTCGCCCACGCCGTCGGCGCCGGGCGCGTGGATCTTCACCTCGACGCCGTCGAGCGGGCGGCCGACCGAGTCGCCGCGGAACGGGCGCAGATCGTTCACCGTCGCGACGGTGCACGCCTCGGTGAGGCCGTAGCCGATCACGACGGGCAGGCCCATCCGGTAGAAGAGCTCGGCGCGCGCGCGGTCGACGAACGCGCCGCCGCAGAAGAGCACCTCGAGCTCGCCGCCGAACGCCTCGTGGATCGGCGCGAGCAGCGCGCGGCTCACCTCGGGGCGCGGCGCCGCCGCCGTGAGCAGCTCGTTGAGCCCGCCGAGCACGGAGAACATCCGGCGCGCCCAGCGCGGGCGCTCGGCCAGCGAGTCGCGGATCGCGGCCTCGAAGCCCTCGAGGATCAACGGGACGAGCGCCATGTGCGTGACGCCGTACGCCTGCATCGTCGGCTGCAACAGCTCGGGGCGCAGGGTGCGCTGGTGGATCACGCAGGCGCCCGCGCTGAACGGGCCGACGAAGCCGACCATGAAGTCGATCGCGTGGTTGGTGGGCAGGATCGAGAGCACGCGGTGTCCCGAGCGCATCGGGAAGCGCGCCATGAGGCCGCGGAGCTGCTCGAGGTAGGCGTCGTGCGTGAGCATGCAGCCCTTGGCGACGCCGCCGGTGCCCGAGGAGTAGACGATGGTCGCGACGTCCTCTCGCGCGCGCGGCTCGAGCGCGGGCGCCTCCGCGCCTTCGGGGGGTAGCGCGTCCCAGTCCTCTTCCACGTCGAAGACGAGCGGGACGCTCGGGCGCGCCTCGAGCCGCTCGAAGCGACGCAAGAGGCCTTGCTCGCTCACGAGCGCCTTGGGCTGCGCGTGCGCGAGCAGGCGCGCCTGCTCTTCGGCGCTCAGCTTGTAGTCGAGCGGCACGAGCACCGCGCCGCGCCGGAACGCCGCGGCGGCGACGGTGAGCCAGCGGCTCTGGTTGCCGAGCAGCATCGCGACGCGGTCGCCCGGCCCGACGCCGTGGTCGGCGAGCAAGCGCGCGACGCGCAGGACCTCGCGCCGCGCCTCGAGGTAGGTGAGCCGCCGCGTCTCCTTCTTGCGGTCCACCTCGATCAGCGCGGTCTCGGTCTTGAAGGTGAGGAGCGCGTCCTCGAGCAGCTCGCCGAGCGAGGCGTAGCGCGTGGGGTCGAGCATCTCGGCAGCGACGGTCATGGGCTCTCGTTCCTGGGCGCGCCTCAGAGGCGGCTCGCGACGACCTCGGCGAGCTCTGCGAACGTCCGCACGTCCTGGACCTCGTAGTCCGGGATCTCGACCTCGAACGTCTCCTCGAGCGCGGTCAGCAGGCTCAGCGCCTGCATCGAGTCGATCTCGAGCGCGTCGAAGAGATCGTCCTCGGGCGCGAGGGCCTCGCGCGCCTTGCCGAAGCGCTCGGCGGCGAGCGCGAGCAGGCGGTCGAGCACGGCGTCGGCGCGCGCGCTCACGAGACCCCTCGCGGCGCGGGGCGCGCGTCCTTCGGCGGCAGGTACGGCATGGCGTCTTCGGCCTCCACGAACCGGGTCAGCGCCTCGACCACCGCGGGGCGGCCGAGCAGCTCCACGAAGCGATCCTTCTCCTCGCGCAGGCGCGCGCGCGGGATCGGCTTCGCGAACGCCTTGGCGACCGCGAGCGTGTGCGGGTCCAAGCGCGTGGTCTGCTCGGCGAGGCGGCGCGCCACGTCTGGGGCGCGGCCCTCGGCGACGAGCTGCGCGACGAGGCCGAGCTCGTGCGCGCGCTTCGCGCTCAGGCTCCGCCCGCTGAACAAGAGATCGCGCGCGACGGAGTTGCCGAGGTCGCGCTCGAGCCGCGGGATCCCGCCGAAGCCCGGGATGAGCCCGAGGCGCAGCTCGGGGAACGCGAAGCGCGCCGTCTTGTCGGCGACGATCACGTCGCACGCGAGCGCGAGCTCGAAGCCGCCGCCGAAGCAGACCCCGTGCACCGCCGCGATCGTCGGCACGGGCGCCGCGTCGATCGCGTCGAACGCCGCGTGGACCCGATCGAGGAACGCGCGCACGCCCCACGCCTTCGCGGCGCGGAGCGGGTGCGGGTCGCGCCGTCGCAGCGCGGCGCGCAGCGTCGAGGCGCCGGCGCGCGCGGCGGTGCGCGGGGTGTCGAAGAGCGCGCGCGCGTGCGCGCCGAGGGCCTCGGGCGCGCCGTCCACGCTCGTCAGCCCGGCGTGGAGCTCGCGCAGGTCCGCGCCCGCGGAGAAGCCGCCCGGCTTGGCGGACGCGATGACCAACGCGCGCACGTCGGGGCGCGACAAGAGCGGCACCACGCCCTCGAGCGCGCACAGCATCGGCAGGCCGATCTCGTTGAGGCGGCCGCCGTCCAGGGTGACGGTCAGGATGCCGCCCTCGATCGCGTGGGTCAGGTGCATCGGTCGCATCGCGTCAGCGGTAGCTCGCGACGAGCGGCGCGGTCGTCGGGCCGAGCGGCGGCAGGTAGGCGAACGGATCGTCGGGGCGCGCGGGGAACGGGAAGTCCGGGTGGAACCCGCGCACGTGGCGCTCGAGGATCTGCCCCATCCTGCCCATGCGCTCGAGGTTCGAGACGACCGAGCGGCCGATCCCGTCCTTCACCGCGTCGGCCTCGTCCGTCGCGCGCAGCATCGCCTCGAGGAGGTGCTCGTCGAGGTGCTCGTCGTCGACCGTCAGCGCGAGCTCCGGCTGGCCGCGGTCGTCCATGAGGTTCTTGATGCGCTCGTCCATCGTCACGCCGACGGAGGGCACGAGCCCGGGCATCGAGCAGACGAGCGCGTGGTAGCGCGAGCTGACGACGAGCGCAGCGCGCCGCAGGAGCGCGACCATCTCGTACATCTCGACCTCGTCCGAGACGAAGCGCGGGAGGCCGCCGCCGAGCTCCTCGTCGAGGCGCTCGACCGCGCCGCGATCGAGCTGCTCCATCCCGACGAGGATCGGGAACCAGCCCGGCCGCGCGCGCAGGAAGTCCTTCAGCGCGCCGGCCATCGAGCGCAGGTACCGATCGAGCGCGCGGTCCACGTCCGGCCCGTGCTTGTGGAAGTAGACGCTCTTGTAGTGCGCGTCGGCCCAGCCGCCGGTGACCGAATGGACGGCGGCCTTGAGCGGCTCGGGCTTCACCGGCCACCAGAACGGGTGGATCGGGCAGAACGCCACGATGGGCTGCGCGCCGTCCCAGCCCGCGCGCTCGAGCAGGCGCTCGGCGCGCTCGCGCGGCGCGGGCTCGAACGTCCACGCGGTGTCGGTGCCCGGCGCGGTCGGCACGCCGAGCCGATCGAGGATCGCGCGGCTCTCCTCGTTGCGCGCGATGACGAGCGCCTTGTCACAGTGCTTCTCGACGAGGCGGCGGAGCGACTCGTCCATCGAGCCCGCCTCGCCGCCGTACCCGACCGCGATCTTGTCCTCGGCGGCGGCGAGCCCGAGCGCGCCGACCATCATGGTCGAGAGCGCGTTGGCGAACTTGCTCTTGAACATCGATCCTTCGCACGCGATGACGCCGTGGTGCGTGCGGACCGTGTCGTAGAGGAACTTGTGGAAGATCTGCGGGATGTGGAGCTGGCGCGCGGTGCGGAAGTAGCCGCGGGTGAGCGCCGGGTCGATCGTGCAGACGCTCAGCGCGAGGTGCTCGTCCCCGAAGACGTGGCGGAACTGGCGGATCATCTCCTCGACGCGCACGTCCGCGCCGGTGTTGCGCGTGCCGACGTAGCCCGCGAGCAGGAGCTCGAGCGGCTGGCCGGGTCGCCACGGCGGCGCCGGATCGGTCTCGTGGCGCGTGCGCGCCGCCTCGATCAGCCCGCTCATCGAGAGCTGCACCATGCGGTCGGGGTCGACCGCGTCCTTGGCGAGGTCGAGCGCGCCCTTCGCGGCTCGCCCGATCAGACGCATCGTCAGGCTCATTCGGCGGCCCTCGGGGAGGTGGCGCGCGCGGCGGCCCGCGGCGCCGGCGTCGGCGTGTACGGGTACTCGAAGCGCGCGGACTTGGCCCAGCGGTAGAGCGCGAGGCCGTACTCGGTGAACGGCGTCGGCCCGCGGCCGAGCTCGGTCGTGACGCGCGTGTTGTCGAACACCACGTCGTTCGAGAAGTAGGGCAAGAAGACCTTCATCAGCGAGGCGGCCAGCGAGACCATCCCGCGCGGCGCCCCGGCGAGCTGCCCCGAGAGCGCGAGGGCCGGCGAGTTGAGCCCTGGCACGAAGAACGGCGTGCGGATCCCCGCGGCCTGGAACACCTGCTCGTGCTCGCGCGCCGTCTTGCTGCCCTCGCCCGCGCTCAGGTGGTAGCAGTCCCAGCGCAGCGTCGGCTTGGTGAACAGCTCGGCGATCGCGGAGCCGACGAAGTCGGCGGGCACGAAGTCGAGGCGGGTGTCGGGGTGGATCGGCACCGCCGGCGCGTCGACCATCCACGTGTAGAAGCGGACCATGTCGAACTGCGTCGTCTCGGGCCGCCGGCTGTCGCCCATCACCGTCGGCGGCCGCAGGATCACGATCGGCAGGTCGCCGACGAGCTCGCGGATCATGTGCTCGGCGAACTTCTTGGTGCGCGCGTAGGGGTCGTAGTCCGACAGGTCCCAGTCGATCGACTCGGCCTCGGTGACCGTCTGGTGCTCGCGCGTGCCGCTGACCGCCGTCGTCGAGACGTAGCCGAAGCGGCGCAGGCCGCCGCGCGCCTCGGCGAGCTCGCGCACGAGCTTGATCACGGAGAGCGTGCCGCGCAGGTTCGCGTTGAAGCAGGCCTTGTCGCTCTTGCGGTTGAGGCTCGCCGCGACGTGCAGGACCGAGTCGCACTCGCGCGCGAGCTCGCCGCGCACGCGCTCCGAGAGGCCGAGCCCCGGCGCGCCGAGGTCGCCCTCGACGAGCACGAGCTTGGGGAGCTCGGCGTAGAAGCGCTCCGCGTCCCAGTGGAGCTGCATCGCGCGCCAGAGCTTGTCGACGCCGCCGCGCTCGCCGCCGCGGCTCATCAGGTAGATCTTGTCGAACGCGCCGCGCTCGCAGAGATCGGCGACGACGTACGAGCCGAGGTAGCCGGTCCCGCCGGTGAGGAACGCCGCGCTCACTCCGCGCCTCCGAGGTCCGAGGGCGCGTGCTCCGCGCTGCCATGCGCCGCCGCGCGCGGCAGGAGCGCCGCGGCCACGCTCGGCGGATCGCCGCCGAGATCGACCGGCTCGTCCTCGGGCGCGTCCTTGCCGCGCAGGAGCGGCAGGGACCACTTGTCGAGGCCGGGGATCTCCACGTCCATCCAGTACGTGCGCCAGCAGAGCGTCTCGAGGTCCCAGCCGAGCGCGGCGCGCTCGCTCGCGTCGAGCGCGGCGGTGCGGTCGCGGACGGCGCGCGTCGAGAAGCGGTAGTCGTGGTCGTGGATGAAGGGCTGGTAGCTCTTCCAGAGCGCCTCGATCGACTCGAGGAGCCGCGACGTCTTGTTGAGCTTCAGGCTCGTCTCCTGCGCGCGCGCGTGCCAGCGCTCGCGGTCGCGCGCCGGCACGCTCTCGGGCAGGTGCTTGTTGCCATCGAACCGGCGCAGCGTGTCGCGCAGCCAGCGCGTCGCCTTCGCCGCGGCGGGCAGGAGCACGCTCTGGTCCGCGCCCTGCTCGAGCGCGGTCGAGTCGAGGTGCGTGAGCAGCGCGCGCTCGAGCGCGTTGACCCCGCTCGGCGTGTAGCCGCGCCGGACCTTGAGCGCGGTCAGATCGAGCGCGCGATCGAAGGTGAAGCGGTTGTCGTCGCCCGAGGCGAGCTGCCAGATCGGCGCCGCGCGATCCGCGAGCGCGTCGCCGACGGCCAGCGTCATCCCGCGCGCGACGGTGTCCACCGGCACGACGTCGAACGTGTTGTCCGCGCGCATCGGGACCTTCCACGCGTAGCCGCGGCACATCCAGACGATCGGGCCGCTCGTGTTGAGCCCCTCGTTCCAGCCGGGGAACGGGAAGCTGCGCGCGCACTCGACGATCGAGGGCCGGATCAGCGTGAGGCGCACGTCCTCGCGCCGCGCGAGCGCGTGCTCGGCGAGGCCCTTGCTGAAGGTGTAGAGGTTCGGCCAGCCCAGCGCCTGCGCGCGCTTGGTGCCGAGCTCGACGCGCCCGCGCCGCGCCGCCGAGCGCTTGCCGCCGCCCTCGCGCTCGTCGATCGCCGCGCACGCGGAGCGCACGGCGAGCATCTCCGCGTCGACGTCGAAGCGCGTCCCGTTCGGCGAGACGCCCTCGGTGAGCGTCTCGGCGACCGCGCCGTCCGTCTCGCCCGCGACGAAGCAGGTGCTCACGTGGATCAGCCGCTTGTCGGGCGTGCGCGCCGCGACGTCGGCGGCGTGCAGCGCGCCGAGCACGTTCACGTCGAGCGCCTGGATCGGGTCGGGAGAGAAGTCCGTGATCCCGGCGCAGTGGACCACCGCGTCGATCTGCGGCGCGAGCTGCGCGAGCACGGCCGGCTCGACGCCGAAGAGCGGGTCGCGCGCGTCGCCCTCGAGCACCTCGATCTTGTCGCGCACGAGCTCGAGCAGGCGCGCGCCGTGGCGCTCGCGCAGGGGCCGCAGCGCCGGCGAGCGCTCGAAGATGGCGCGCACGCGCGCCGCCGCCGTCTCGCCGCGCCGCGGCCGCACGAGCAGCGTGATCTTGCCGACGTCGGGCACGCGCTCGAGCAGGAACGCGACCCAGACCTTGCCGAGGAACCCGGTGAAGCCGGTCACAAGCAGGTGCCGGCCTTCGTACGCTTCGCGGATCGTCATCCCACCACCGGCCAGTCGAGCTCGCGCGCCATGCGCCGGAGCGCCGGCTCCGGCGTGACCGCGCAGGGCAGGGCCACCGCGCCCAGCAGCGGGGAGTCGCTCTGGTGCGAGCCGTAGGCGCACGCCGTGCGCAGCTCGAGGTCGTGCTCGCTCAGGCGCGCGGCGAGCACCGGGCCGCCGAGGCTAGGCCCGAGGACCGGCGCCCGGAGCTTGCCCGTCGCGCGGCCCGCCGCGTCGAGCTCCATGACGTTGGCGATCACCACGTCGATCCCGAGGTGCCGCGCCACGGGCCGCGCGATCACGTCGAGGTTGTCGGAGAGCAGGACCAGGCGGTGCCCGGCGGCGCGGCAGCGCTCCACGAGCTCGACGCCCACCTCCGAGAGCGCGCCCACGAGGTGCTCCTCGGCGTACAGCTCCCCGAGCACGAGGAGCCGGTCCTCGCTCATCCCCTCGAGCGCCGACCACGCGAGCTCGCCCGCGCGCGCGGCCGCGCCGCCCGCCGCGAGCGGACCCGCGAGCGCGAAGCTCGAGAGCCCCAGCAGCCGCGCGCGGACGCGCCGCGCGTTGAGCGCGAGCCACGCCGCCGCCGTGAGGGTGGGGCGGGGGCTCAGCGTGCCCTCGAGCCGGAAGAGCGCCGCGCGATGATCCGTCGTGTGATCCAACGATCCTCCCCGGAAGTGCGCCGGGATAGCATCGTTAGACTGACGTGTCAGTTCTTTTTGGGCGTCCGTCCGGTCACGAAAGCCGTGTTCCGCGGATCAGCGCCGGATCACGACGCGGCCGCCTCGCGCGTCGCGCCGGTCGTCGCGGCGCGCGTCCCGCATGTCGCGGCGCATGTCCCGGCGATCCCGGCGGTCGTCGCGGCGCTCCTGCCGGATCTCGCGTCGGACCTCGCGGTGCTCGCGGCGCAGGTCGCGCCGGTCGACGACGCGGACCGGCGGCCCGGGCGCGACGGGGGCGACGTACGCGCGCGGGGCGCGGCGGCCGCGCGGGAACCGATCGATGACCACGGTCCGCCGATCCGGGCGGGCGTAGCCGCCGTCGTAGTAGACCCAGCGGCCGTTCTCCTGCACCCAGCGGGGCGCGACGACGACGTAGCCGGGCCGCTCCTCGATCCAGTAGCCCTCGACCCACGTCCAGCGGTTGCGGCGTCGATCCCAATCCCAGTAGCCGTCGACCCAGGTGTAGTTGGCCGCGGGCGGGGCCGGGCGCTGCACGACGACGCGCGGCCGCGGCGGCGCCGGGGCGGTCGGGGGGACGATGGTGACGGTGACCTGCGCGTCGGCTGCCGAAGGGAGCGCGAGCGCGACGAGCAGCGTCGCGGCGAGCAAGTGGGTTCGCATGATGGAAGCGTACCGCAATGCGCGTTCCGGTCGCGGCCCCTCGGCGCGACGCGGTTGGCACGGGGTGGGCGGGGGTGTGCCGCACACGTGCGCCGCGAACGCGGGTTCGCGGCGCCGTGACAGGTCGTCGCGCGCCGCGGCGGGCACGTCGCCTCGCAGCATCGCAACGAACGTTGTCGCCCGTCGCGTCCGCGGTCGCGGGCGCGAGAGAGGTCCGTCGTGGAGCGCGGCACGGGTGAGGGACGGGCGGCGGGGGCGATCGATTCACGGCCGGCGGGCTTCGAAAGCGCCGCGGGCTTGAGTAAGCTGCCTCGAATGCGTTCCTCCGACCGCGCGCGCGCGATCGTGGCCGCGAGCGCGCTCGTGCTCGGCGGCTGCATGCTCGAGCGCTCCGGGCTCGGCGACGGGGACGCGGGCCGACTCGACGCGGGTGCCCGCGACGCCGGCACGGGCACGACGGACGCGGGCACGACGGACGCGGGCACGGCCGACGCGGGCACGGCCGACGCGGGCACGGCCGACGCGGGCACGGCCGACGCGGGCACGGCCGACGCGGGCACGGCCGACGCGGGCACGACGGACGCGGGCACGACGGACGCGGGCACGACGGACGCGGGCACGGCCGACGCGGGCACGGCCGACGCAGGCACGGCCGACGCGGGCTTCGACGCGGGCTTCGACGCGGGCTTCGACGCGGGCTTCGACGCGGGCTTCGACGCGGGCTTCGACGCGGGCTTCGACGCGGGCCCCGACCTCCGCACCTGCACCGCGATCTATGGATCGCTCCGCGGCTACGCGCTCTGCGTCGAGACGCCGACCGATTGCCAGTTCTACTGGAACCCCACGGGCAGCCAGACGTGCAACACGGCTTGCGGGATGGATCAGTGCATCGGGAGCTACACGGGCAGCGCCTGCCCGAGCACGCCGCCGTCGCCGCCGCCGACGACCGGCTGCGCGACGGCGCGGAACAACCAGGTCTGCGTCTGCAGGCGCACGCCGTGAGCGCCTCGCCCGTCGGCGGGGCCGGCTTGGTCGAGCGCCGCGTCCACGTCCCGGTCGGCGAGGTCGCGTGGGTGCGGTACGTGCTCGAGGCGCACGACGGGCTCGCCTTCTTCTACTCGGCCGGCGGCGGCGAGCTCACGCTCGTCGCGCCGGAGGCGCGGGCCCGAGAGCTCGACGACCTGATCGACGACCTCGCCGCCGAGATCCCGCTCACGCGCGCGGATTGATCGACGGTCTCCGAGCTCACGAGGGCCTGACGTCGCGGCGACGTTCGCGTACGTTCGGCCGAGATGTCGACCCTCGCGCGTGTCGAAGCGATCCTCATCGCCCTGTGCTCGTCCTGGGTCCTCGGGTGCGGCGGCGCCGCCGCGCCGTCCGTCGCGCCGAGCGCGGGCGGCGAAGAGAGCGCGAGCCGCCTCGGCGCGCTGTGCGCCCGGCTCGCGCTCCTCGAGGTCACGCGCTGCGAGGCGCGTCCTGGCGTCCACGCGCTCGCGAGCGGCGGTGAGGCGTGGGTGCTCGAGGTCGATGGGCTCGAGAACCTCGCGGACGAGGACGACGAGGAGGAGCCCGGGAGGGTCTCGTACGCCTACCTCGTCGTGGGTCCCCGCGCGGCCCCCGAGCTCCGTCCCTTCGCACGCGCCGGCTACGACGACCACGGCGGGCAAGAGTGGGGAGAGTTCCGGCTCGGCGCGGTGCGGGTCGAGGGCGACACGGTCACGATCGAGGTGACGTGGATGGACGCGGTGCCCGCCTGCCCCGGCTGCGAGCCGGGGGAGGACGGCTTCGGCGAGGTCTCGCGGACCGAGCACCCGGGTCGCGTGACGTGCGCGCCGCGCGCGCCCGCCGAGCCGGGCGCCGAGGAGGACGAGCCCGACGACGACCGGCCGCGCGACGAGGGCGCGTTGGTGTGCGCGGAGACGTCCAACGATCCGTGAGCGCTCCGCTCCGCCCTCACACGACGATCGCGTCCTCCTCGCTCGTCGGCGGCGCGGGCACCGGCTCGACCGGCTCGGCCTCGAGCGCGTGCTCGAGCACCTCGCGCATGTCCGAGACGAAGATCACCTCGAGCTCGTCGAGCACTTCGCCGCGCACCTCGTCGAGGTCGCGCGCGTTCTCGCGCGGGAGGATCACCCGCTCGAACCCGGCGCGGTGCGCCGCGAGCACCTTCGACTTGATCCCGCCGACCGGGAGGACCCGGCCGCGCAGCGTCGCCTCGCCGGTCATCGCCGTGTCGGGCCGCACCCGCCGCCCGCTCAAGAGCGACGCGAGCGCCGTGAACATCGTCACGCCGGCGGACGGACCGTCCTTGGGCACCCCGCCCGCGGGGACGTGGATGTGCAGGTCCGTGTCGTCGAGGAACCCCGGCGCGATGCCGAGCTCGTGCGCGTGGCTGCGCAGGTACGCGAGCGCCGCGCGCGCCGACTCGTTCATCACCTCGCCGAGCTGGCCCGTGATCTCCAGCTTGCCCTTGCCCTGCATGCGGGTGGACTCGACGTACAGCACGCTGCCGCCGACGGGCGTCCAGGCGAGGCCGGCCGCGACGCCCGGCGGGCGCACGCGCTCGGCGATCTCCTGGAAGAACTTCGGCTTGCCCAGCGCCTTCACGAGGTCGCCGCCGCGCACGACGACCGGCGCGGGCGGGCTCGGCGCCTCGGTGTCGCTCGGGAGCTTGCGCGCCCAGTCGAGCGCGACGCCGCGGCAGAGCTTGGCGATCTCGCGCGTGAGCTGGCGGACGCCGGCCTCGCGCGTGTACTCGCGCACGATCTGATCGAGCGTGTCCGCGTCGAGGTCGAGCGCGCCCTGGGGCAGGCCGTGCTTGTCGAGCTGCTTGGGGACGAGGTGCCGCGCCGCGATCTGCACCTTCTCCTGCGTCGTGTACCCGCTGATCTCGATGATCTCGAGCCGGTCGCGGAGCGGCGCCGAGACGTTCGACAGATCGTTCGCGGTCGCGATGAAGAGCACCTCGCTGAGATCGAACGGCAGCTCGAGGTAGTGGTCGGTGAACGCGTGGTTCTGCTCCGGGTCGAGCACCTCGAGCAGCGCCGCCTCGGGGTCGCCCTGCCAGCCGCGGCCGAGCTTGTCGACCTCGTCGAGCACGAGCACCGGGTTCTTCACCTTGGCCTTGCGCAGCGCCGAGAGGATCCGGCCGGGCAGCGCCCCGATGTACGTGCGCCGGTGGCCGCGCACCTCCGCCTCGTCGCGCACGCCGCCGAGCGAGATGCGCTGGAGCGGGCGGTTCGTCGCGCTCGCGACCGACTGCGCGAGCGACGTCTTGCCGACGCCGGGCGGCCCGACGAGGCACAGGATCGTCCCGCGCGCCTTGCCGCTCAGCTTGAGCACCGCCATGTGCTCGAGGATCCGGCGCTTGGGCTCCTCGAGCCCCTCGTGCTCGTCCTCGAGGATCTGCTCGACCGCGCCGAGGTCGTCGCTCGCCGGCGCGCGCTCGGTCCACGGCAGCTCGGCGACGAGCTCGAGGTACTTGCGCGTGAGGTGCGCGTCGGGGCTGTTCGAGCCCATCGCCTCGAGGCGCGACAGCTCGCGGTCGACCTGCTCGCGGGCGTCCTCGGGCAGCTCGAGCGCGGCGAGCTTCGCGCGCAGCGGCGCGAGGTCGTCGCCCTTGTCGCCGAGCTCCTTCTTGATCGCCTCGAGCTGCTGGCGCAGGACCGCCTCGCGCTGGCTCTTGCCGAGCTCGCGCCGCACCTCGGAGTCGATGCGCTCGCGCACGTCCGCGGCGGCGCGCGCCTTCGCGAGCAGCTCGATCACCTTGCGCAGGCGCGCGGGCACGTCGAGCTCGAGCAAGATGTCGACGCGCAGCTCCGCCGGGGCGTCGATCGAGGCGGCGAGCCGATCCGCGAGCAGGCCCGGCTCGCGCGTCTGCTCCACCATCCGGCGCAGGCTCGCGTCGCCGAGCTCGGGGGCGTCGAGGATCTGCTTGCGCAGCGAGGCCGCGAGCGCGTCGGTCTCGGTGGTGTCGGCGTCGAGCTCCGCGATGGGCTCGCAGCGCGCGCGGACGAACGGCGCCTCGTCGACGAGCTCGAGCAGGCGCACGCGCTCGATCCCCTCGACGAGCACGAGGGAGGGCCGCCCGTTGCGCTCGTTCTTCTGCTTGAGCCGCGCGAGGACCGCGACGTCGTGCAGATCGTCGCGCGTCGGCTCGGACACGCTCGGGTCACGCTGGACCGCGAGGAGCACCAGGGCGTCGACGGGCGTCGCCGCGACGAGCGCGCGTGAGCGCGCGCGGCCGACGGGCAGGGTGGTGAGCGCCCCCGGCAGGACCATTCCGCTGCGAAGGGGCAGGAGCGGCAGCGGGCGCTCGTGTGCGAACTGCGCGGTCAAGGCGCATCTCCTTCTCGTGCACGCACGAGTGAATCGCCACGATGCCTACGCTCTCGAGTGGAGGGAGGGAAGCGCCGTGGGGGACTGCCGAATTGGTAAATCCTCGTTCGGCCCCGTCAACCCACCTTGGCACGCGACGCGCTCGACGTGGGACGGCTCAGCGGTCGGAGCCGGCGAACTTCTGGGTCCAGTAGGGCTCGCCTCCGTCGGAGCGCGCGAGGCCGACGCCGAGGAAGTGGTAGCGCGGGCTCATGATGTTCTGGCAGTGCCCCACGCTCGACATCCACGCGGCGACGACCTCCTCGGCGGTCGGCTGCCCGCGCGCGATGTTCTCGCCGATGAAGGAGCCGCGGAAGCCCACCTCGCGCACGCGCTCGCCGGGCCCGCGGCCCTCCGGGTCGGTGTGATCGAAGAAGCCCTGCGTCGCCATGTTCGTGCTGTGGAGGCGCGCCGCGAGGCGCAGGATCGGCTCCATCGTCAGCGGCTCGGCGGGCTCGTAGCGCTCGGTGCCGCACGTCGCGCCCATCGCGCGCATGCGGTTGGTCTCCTCGAGGACGCCCCACTCGTCGGCGGTCAGCGAGGCGGGCCAGTCGTCGCGCGGGTCCGCGCAGCGGGCGGTGAAGCAGTCCGGGTCGTCGCAGTCGACGAGGCCGTCCTGGTCGTCGTCGATCCCGTCGTCGCACGAGGTCTCGAAGCCGCCGATGCTGAGCACGTAGTCGCCGACCGCGTCCACGTTCGCGCCCTCGATCACGAGCGTCACCGTCTGGCACTCCGCGAGGTTCGCGATGATCTCCGAGTGCCGCACGCCGTCGTCGACGTCATCCGAGCACGCGAGCTCGCGGCCCGCGCAGCTGCCTTGCCGGAGCGACAGGACGGTGTCGAAGCCCGAGCCCTCCGTGGTGAACCGGAAGCGCCCTGTCCACGGCGCGGTCCAGCGGTACGCCGCGTCCTCGATCGTCACGCCGCCCCCGCGCGTGCAGCTCGTGTTGGTGTAGCGGTCGCGGTTGCCCACGGTGCTGCCGCGCACCTGGAGCGGGTAGGTGCCGCCGACGTCCGTCGCGCAGTCGACCGCGTCGCGCGCCGGGCAGTGCGTCGCCCGATCGATCATCGGCAGATCGGGGAACGGCAGATCCCGCTGCTCGCACCCGGCGAGCAACGACAGCGAGGCGAGCAGCAAGCGGCGCACGGTGAGCAAGCCCAACCTTAGGCAGCGAGGGCGACCGAAGGCAAGGCGCGGCCGCCCCGCGCACGCAGGCCGCCTCCGAGTGGCCTACGGTATCCGTCGGGTCTATGGTTTGGCGAGGCTGGGCAAACGATGCGTGACCGCGTCGCGAGGCAACGATGAGGCAACCTTTCTTGCTCACTCCCGCCGTCATCGGCGGCCTGCTGGTCTGCGGCTGTTCCCTGCTCCTGCGAGAGACGACCTTCCTCGACGGCGCCGACGCGGGGGCGATGGACGCATCCGTTGATGCCGAGGTGGTCGAGGACGCTGCGGGATCCGGCGACGCGGACGTCCCCGACGGGGCAGCGCGGCTCGATGGGGGCGAGGGCCTCCACGCGCCCCTGGCCCGGTTTCCCTGGAACGGCTACGCGACCGGGAGCTTGGTCGCGCTCCGGCCGCGCCTCGTGTGGGATGCGGTCGCGGAGGCGGACCACTACCAGGTCCAGATGGACGATTCCTGCGAAGTCCGCGAGTTCCGTGCATGTGGGTTCGAGACGCCGGAGATCGACGAGATGGTCACAGCGCCCTCGTTCACGCCGCGGGCGCCACTCACGGTGTCGGGGCTGCCGCCCGTCGGCCGTCGGTACACGTGGCGAGTCCGCGCCTGCCGCGCCGGAGGAGAGTGTTCCGACTGGACCGAGCCACGCTACTTGCGCGTCGGCCAGAGCGATGACGACTTCGATGGGGATGGCCGCGGCGACGTCCTGATCGGCACCCGGCTGAGCCGTGTGTTCGCGTACCATGGGCCTCTGGAGTCGGAGCCAGCGCCCCAGACGACGCTGGCCTTCCCGGGCCCCGCGACGGGTCGTTCGGGGTACGCGAGCGTCGCCAAGGCTGGTGACGTCAACGGCGATGGCTACGCGGACGCCCTCATCGGCATTCCGGACACGAGCAACCCGGAGCTCCGAGAGGGGAACGCCTACCTCTACCTCGGGGGGCCGGACGGCCTCTCTGACACACCTTCGGTGACGTTCGATAACCCCTTGAACCGCGTGAACGGGTGGTTCGGGGGGACCGTGCGCGGTGTGGGCGACTTCGACGGCGACGGCTACGGGGACGTCGCGATCGCGGCCAGCGGGCAGGACGCGGTCTACGTCTACCTCGGAGGACCGGCCGGTCCCGCGGCGACGTCGAGCTTCACTCTCGCCGGTGCGGCCGCTTCCGGCTTCGGACAGACCCTCGGCGCGCCTGGCGATACCGACGGCGACGGATACGTCGATCTCCTGGTCACCGAGTTCGTCGACCTCGGGGGGGGCGGTACCGTCGACGATGTCGGTCGCGTCCACGTCTTTTCCGGCGGAACGAGCCCGAGCGAACTGGCGACTCGGGTACTGACGAGTCCAGAGATGCCCCCAGCGCGTCTTGGCGGATCGCTCATGGTTCGCGCCGCGGACTTCGATCGTGACGGGTTTGCCGACGCGGTGGTGGGCACTTCGGTCGCGCCGGGTCCGAGTGGGAGCCACGAGGGGCGTGTGTTCGTGTTCCCGGGGAGCCGGTCGGGACTGGGCGATCGCGCCCCCATCGTCCTTCACAGCCCGATCTCACAGGCGTGGGGCTTCTTCTTCGTGACAGGCGTTGGAGACCTCGATGCCGATGGGCACTCGGATCTCGTGGTCGGCGCGCCGTTGCAGAATGGGGACGGTGGAACGACGCAGCGAGTCGGGAACGCCTTTCGCTATCTGGGGAGTCCAGCCGGGTTGAGTGCCGCGATGCGGGTCGTGCAGACACCCACGTCCGAGAACGGTTCGTTCGGCAGCGTAATCTCCGTCGTCGACATCGACGGTAGCGGCTCCGCCCACGCTCTCATCGCCGCGCCGGGAGTGGAGCGCGGTGGCGTCTACGGTTACCCCTCCGGAGATCCGACGTCACCGCCCCGCTTCGTCCTCACCAGCCCGATCGCGGACGACGCGGCGAGCTTCGGCACGTCCATGGAGTGAGCGCGCGGACGCGCGCGCGGCGACTCGCTTCAAAGTGCACCGCACCGCTGCGCCAGCGTGCTTGCGATGCGGTCGAAGGTGCCCTCCGTCGTTCGGCATGGTCGGCGTGCGGGCTGGGCGACAACAGGCTTCGGTGCCGCACGAAGCCACGAACGTAGATGACGTCGGCGAGGGACTTGCGAAGGTGACGGGAGTGTAAACCACGATCACCCCCCGAGCCAATGCGCTCTACCTCGATGTCGAAGGCCCATGTTCCTCCCGCGCCGCGGCGCGCAACCGCGGCGAGCGTCACTCGCGGGGAAGGACGCCGCTCGCCCGCAGGAAGCGCTCGATGCGGGGCCAGTAGTCGCTCTCGGGCGGGGGCAGGTCGTTGTGGCCGCAGTCGTAGAGGACGAGCTCCGCGCGCGGGTGCGAGGCGGCGAGGCGGCGGCCGTGCGCGGTCGGGATCACCTCGTCGCGCGTCCCGTGCATCACGAGCACCGGCCCGTCGTAGCGGCCGAGCCGCTCGAGCAGCGGGAACGGGTCCGCGATCACGAAGCCGGGGACGCCCATCCCGCGGGCGACGTCGGTGACGCTCGTGAAGGTGCTCTCGAGGATCAGCGCGCGCGGCGGGTGCGCGTCGAGCAGGGTGCCGACGGCGCCGCCGCCGAGGCTCCGGCCGTGGTAGACGAGCCGCGCCGCGTCGACCCGCGGGTCTCGGACGACGAGCGCGTGCGCCGCCGCGAGGTCCGCGGCGATGCGCGCCTCGCTCGGGTCGCCCGCGCTGCGCCCGTACCCGCGGTACTCGGGGAGCACCACGCTCAGCCCGAGCCGGCGGTAGGGCGCGAGCGCGGCGGGCCAGTGATCGATGAGCTCGCCGTTGCCGTGCGTGAACACGACGGCGGGGCCCGGCGCGTCGCGCGTGACGCCGTCGCCGGGGAGGAACCAGAGCTCGACGGGGCCCTGATCGCTCTCGATCCAGCGCACCTCGAGCCCAGGGGTCGCCCGCGCGCGCGGGTCCTCCATGGTGAAGCGGCGCGGGAAGAGCATCGAACGTTGGAGCCAGACGACGCCGAGCACGAGCGCCAAGATGCCCGCGAGCGCGACGAGCGTCGAGCGCAGCCGACGTGCGCCTCTCGCCTCCTCGCTCACGCGCGCTCCGCGCGCGCGCGGATCCACGCGGCGGCGCGCTCCCACAGCCCGCGGCTGCGCGGATCGGTGACGAACCCCATGTGATCGGGCGCGCCTTCGCCGCGCAGGCGGACGTGCTCGACGCGGCTCGCGGTCATGTGCGCGGCGAAGCGCTCGACGGACGCGGGGTGCGCGAACAGGCGGTCGCCCTCGCTCGAGAAGGCGAGCACGTCGAGCCGCGCGCGGGCCATGGCGGCCTGGTAGTCGTCGCCTCCGCCTGCAAGCCGTCTTGCGTTCCACATGTCGCGGAACTGGCGGACGTAGGGCTCGGCCTCGGAGGCCGGGCCCATGCCGAGGGCGGGCGCGTCGAAGAAGCCGCGGGCGCGGCTGACCGCGTGCCAGCTCGCGAGGGTGAGCGCCTTGACGGCGCGGCGCGCGCGCGACGGCTCGAGCTCGGGGGCCCAGAGGTTGGGCGCGAACGCGACGATGGCGTCGGGCGCGCGGTCGGGGACGAGGCCGGCGGCGATCATGCTCGCGTGGCCGATCAGGCTGTGGCCGACGATCACGACGGGGCGGCCCGCGGCGATCGCGCGGCCGTGCGCGACGAGCGCGGGGACGTCGTAGCGGACGACGTCGTCGTAGCTCCAGCGCGCGCCCTCGTCGGCGCGCGGACCGCTCTCTCCGTGGCCGCGCGCGTCGAGCCAGCTCACGTCGATGCCGGCGCGGTGGAGCGTGCTCGCGAGCCCGGCGCCCGCGGGCCGATCGAGCGTGCGGCGATCCACCATCATGGCGTGGCCGAGCACCGCGACGACGGGAGCGCGCGCGTCTACGAGACGCTCGCCGCGGAGCGTCCAGCCGTCGTCGGTCCGGAGGGTGACGGGCTCCGTCTTCACGCCCGCGAGGATGCGCGATCTCGCGCGCTCCGCTACTCGACGCCGACGGACTCGACGCGCGCGCCGTCCGACCCCATCGTCGCCGCCATGCGCCGGCTGCCGCTGTTCGAGATCGAGGACCAACCGTGGTGCCCCGCGGCCGTCCGCGACGGGGCCACCGACTGGCTCGCGTTCCTCGGCAACGCGACCGAGGCGTTCGTGCCGGTCGTGCCCAAGATCACCGCCGCGATGGAGGCGGCGGGCACCCACGACGTGCTCGATCTCTGCTCCGGCGCGGGCGGGCCCTGGCTCTCGGTCGCGCCCGCCCTCGACGCGGCGCGCCCCGGCGTGCGCGTCGAGCTGAGCGACCGGTTCCCGAACCTGCCCGCGCTCGCGCACGTGCGGGACCGCTCGGGGGGCCGCGTGGGGTTCCGCGCCGAGCCGGTCGACGCGACCGACGTACCCGAGGCGCTCGGCGGCGTGCGCACGATGTTCAACTGCTTCCACCACTTCCCGCCCGAGGCCGCGCGCGCCGTGTTCGCGGACGCCGTCGCCAAGCGGCGCGCGATCGCGATCTTCGAGGGCTGCGACCATCGCGCGCTCGGCATCCTCGGCGTGGCGGCGCAGCTCCCGCTCATCCTGGCGCTGACGCCGCTCGTCAGGCCGATCGAGGTGTCGCGCCTCGTCCTGACCTACGCCCTGCCGCTGATCCCCGCGCTCGTGCTGTTCGACGGGACCGCCTCGATGCTCCGGCTGTACATGCAAGACGAGCTGCGGGCGATGATCGCGACGCTCGACGACCACGCCTCGTTCCGCTGGGACGTGGGCACGACGCGCATCCCGCGCGCGCCCGTCGCGATCACGCACCTGGTCGGGACGCCGCGCTGATCCGGCGCCCGGCGCGGAGCGGGAAGCGCGCCGTGAGCCGAGCGCGGTCGCGCGTCGTCTCCTCGACCTCACCGGTGCGCATGCGGGCTCGAGGATCCCGCGTGGGAGTCGCGTCGACGTGGGGCGCACACGATCGGAGGCCGAACGCCGAGGCGGGTCTCAGGCGAAGGGGTTCTGGATGCTCACGCCGTCGATCGTCGCGCCGGTGTTCAAGTCCTCGCTCAGGAGAACGTCGCAGCCGGCCGAGACCGCCGCGCGCACGATCAGCGCGTCCCAGAAGGAGATCGAGCGACGCTGGACGTCCCCGATGGCCTCCAGCACCATCGGCACGTCGATCTGCACGACCACGAAGGCGCTCGCATCACGCACGGCGCGCTCGGCGATGTCCGGAGTCGCGATCGGCGCCGCCCCACGGGTGAGGGCGACGTAGAGCTCTTGCATCACTTGGGTGCTCACCACGATCTGCGAACTGGCGAGCTGCTCGGTGAGGACGTGAGTTGCCAGCTTCTGCTTTTTCGGCTCGGCGTCGTCGAACACGTACACCAGCACGTTCGTGTCGACGAAGACTCGCTCACCGCTCATGGAGGTCCTCGCGAGCCCAAGACCTGGGACCGCGTTTGCGGCCGCGGGCCCGCCCGCCCGCGCGCGTGTTCTCGTTCGCGAGCGCGAGTAGAGAGCGCACGGAGGTCTGTTGGACCGCGGGGACGCCCGCGTACCGTCGCAGGTGGTCGGCGACGATCGCGCTGACACTCGTCCCCTGCTCCAGCGCCCGGATCCGCGCCCGCTTGAGCACTTCGTCGTCGATGGTCACCGTCAGATTGGCCACGAGGATCGTGTAACACGGGTCCCGTGCGGCTGCACCGCCGCGACCGCGGGCTCGCGGCCCTTCTCGTATCGAACGGACCCGCGGTCGGGATCACGCACCTCGTCGGGACGCCGCGCCGACCGGCTCGGCCTCCGGCAGGAGCAGGTCCTCGAGGAAGAACGCCGACAGCTCGGAGCGGCCCGAGAGGCCCGCCTTGCGGTAGACCGAGCGCGCCTGATCGCGCGCCGTGCGCTCGCTGGTGCCGCGCACGTCGGCGACCTCCTTGAGGCTCAGGCCCTTGAGCAAGAGGAGCGCGACCTCGCGCTCGGCCGGGGTCAGCTCCCAGCGCGCGAACTGGCGGTCGATCGCCGCGCCGAGGCCCTGGAGCGCCTGCTGCGCCTCCTCCCGCCAGCGCGCGGCCTCCTCGCGCGAGCGGGTGAGGTCGCGCGACAGCGCGCCGATCCGCGCCTCGCGGCGGCGCATCATGGCGCCGATCACGGCGGCGAGGGTCAGGGCGGCGATCGCCTCGAGCCCGATGTGCTCGAGGGCGCGCGTGCCGACGCCCCAGTACGTCAGCGCGTTCACCGCCATGATCACGATGACCGCGATCAGCCCGGCGACCCACCAGCGAGGAGGGCGCGGATCGAGCTCGTTGGGGTCGAGGGCCATCGAGAGCGGAGGCATATCAGGGATGTCGGGAAACCGACACCTCGCCACACGACCCTTCCACCAAGGCGAACCGCGCCCCGTCATCTGGCCGAGTGCCCCCCGTTTTCTTCGCGCGTTTCGGGCGTACGTCCGATGCGTGATGGCCCTCGCCCTCTTGGTACGACAGGTCTCGCCGATGCCGCGCTCGCTCGCCCTGCTCCTCCTCGCGCCCTCGCTCGCGTCGGCGCAGCCGACGGTCACCTTCGAGCAGGCGCTCGCGCTCAGCGACGCGTCGCCGGCGGCCGAGGCGCCGCGGCGCGAGCTCGCGACCCGCGAGCCGCTCGACGACGGGATCGGGGGCACCGCGCAGGCGACGAACGTGACGCTCATGCCGGGGCTGGGCCTCGGGGCGGACCAGGCGGCGGGCCTCGACGCGCAGGCGGCGGTGACGCAGAGCTGGAACCTGGCCGACCTCGGCGGGGTGCGCCGCCGCGCCGCGCGCGAGGAGCGGCAGGCGCTCGGGGCTCGGGCGCGCGCCGACGCGCTGCGCGTCCGGCTCGAGGCGGCCCGGCGCTGGATCGACCTCGCGACGTTCCAGGAGGTCGCGGCGACGCTCGAGGCGCAGCGGGAGGTCCTCGCCGCGCGGCTCGAGCGGACCGAGCGGGCGCGCGCGGCCGGCGTGGCGAGCGCGCTCGACGTCGCGGCCGCGCGGGCGGCGCTCGCGGAGCTCGAGCAGCGGCGGCTCGACGTCGAGGGGGATCGGGTGGGCGCGGCCAACCAGCTCGCCGTCGCGATGGGGCGCCCGCCGGAGCGAGGGCTGCGCGCCGAGGGCCCGTTGCCCTCGCCGGCGCTGCCACGGCGCGCCGCGATCGAGGCGCGGCTCGCCCGCTTCGAGGCGCTGCCCGAGGTCGTCGCGTCCCGCCTCGCGTCCCTCGCGGCGCGCGCCCGAGAGGCGGAGGCGAGCGCCGCGTACGCGCCGGTGCTCGCGGTCGGCGCGCAGCTCGAGCGCAGCGTCGCGGACACCTGGGTCGTGTACGGGATCGCGAGCCTCACCTTCAACGCGTTCGGCGAGGAGCGGCGCGCCGTCTCGCGCAGCGCGGCGGAGGCGGACCGCGCCGAGGTGGAGCTCGACGCGGCGCGCGTGCGTGCACGCGCGGAGGTCGAGGACGCGCTGCACGATCTCGAGCACGGGTGGCGGCGGCTGCGCGGGCTCGAGGCCGAGCTGCTGCCCGCGCTCGATGCGCTCGTGGCCTCGAGCGAGCGCGCGCTCGCGGCGGGCGAGGAGACGGTGTTCGCGGTCCACGACGCGCGGCGACGGCAGCTCGACGTGCTCGAGGTCGCCGCGCGCGCGCGGGGCGCGCTCTCGTGGGCGCGCGTGCGGCTGTGGCTGATGCTGGCGGAGCTCGCGCGCGGGGCCGACGCGTGAGCCGCCGCTCGACCGCGCGCCTCGCCCTCGCTGTCTCGTTGGCGCTCGCCGGCTGCACGCCGGGCGAGGCGCCCGAGGCCGCGGCCCCGTCCGGCCCGGCGAGCGCGCCGACGCGGTGGGTGGCGCCGCGCGCGCCCGCGGACGCGACGATCCTCGAGGCGCCGGCCGTCGTGCGCGCGGTCGGCGCGACGGCGCAGGTCTCCGCGTCCGTACGTGTGCGCGTCGTGCGGCTGCACGTCGAGCCCGGGAGCCGCGTCGAGGCCGGCGATCCGATCGTCGACGTCGCCGCGCCGGAGCTCCTCGACGCCGCCGCGACGTACCTGGGCGCGGGCCGCGGCGCGAGGGCGCAGGGGGAGCGCGCGGACGAGCTCGACGCGCTCCGCGCCGAGGGGATCGTCAGCCGCGCGCAGGTCTTCGAGCGGCGCGCGAGCGCCTCGGAGCTCGGGACCGCGCGCGACCGCGCCGCGGCCACGCTGCGCGCCGCGGGCGTGGAGCCCTCGGCCGCGGCGGGCCTCGTGCGCCGCGGCCACCTCACGCTCGCGGCGCCCGTCGCGGGCGTGATCGCGGCGCTCGACGCGCGCGTGGGCGAGATCCGCGAGCCCGGCCCGCTCGCGCGCGTGGTCGGCGAGGCGGCGCCGCGCGTCGAGGTGCGGACGAGCGGCGCGTGGCCCGAGGCGGACGCGCTGCGCTTCGTCGCGAGCGACGGCCGGAGCGTCGCGCTCGCGCCCGCCGCGCTCGCGACGGTGGTGGACCCCGCCGACGGAACGCTCGTGAGCTGGTACGCGCCGCTCGAGCCGTCGCCGCTGCCGGACGGGCTCGCGGGCACCGCGCGGCTCACCAGCGCGGCCGGCGTGCTCGAGGTCCCCGTGACGGCGGTCGCCGCGCGCACCGGGCGCAGCGAGGTGGTGCGGCGGCGCGACGGAGTGAGCGCGCGCGTGGCGGTCGAGGTGCTCGCGAGCTCGGGGGCGAGCGCGCTCGTGCGCGGAGAGCTCACCGAGGAGGATCGGGTGGCCGCCGACGTGCGCGCGCTCGACGACCGCGACGCTTCGGAGGCGCCATGAGCGAGGCGCCATGAGCGAGGCGCCATGATCGAAGCGATCGTCGCCTGGTCGGTCGAGCGGCCGCGGCTCGTGCCGGCGCTGGTGCTCCTCGCGGCGCTCGGCGGCGTCGCGGCGGGGGCGTGGCTGCGCTTCGACGCGCTACCCGACGTGACCGGCCGGCAGGTGCTCGTGCTGACGCGCGCGCCCGGCCTCACGCCGGAGGAGGTCGAGCGGCTCGTCACGCGGCCGGTCGAGCTCGCGCTCGGCGGCGTGCCCGGCCTGCGCAGCCAGAGGAGCGTCTCGCGCTACGGGATCTCGTCGGTCACCGCCCTGTTCGACGACGACGTCGACCTCGTGCGCGCGCGGCAGCTCGTGTTCGAGCGGCTCGCGAGCGTGGCGGACGCGATGCCCCCGGGGGTCGATCCTCCCGAGCTCGGGCCGCTCACCGGCGGCCTCGGCGAGATCTACCACTTCACGCTGAGCTCTCCCGAGCGCACGCCGGCCGAGCTCTCGGAGCTGGTGCAGCTGCGCGTCGCGCCGCTGTTGCGCGCGGTGCCGGGGGTCGTCGAGGTCAACACGTGGGGCGGCGCGCGCCGCACGATGGACGTGCTCGCCGATCCGGTGCGCATGGCGCGCCGCCGCGTGACGCTGAGTGAGCTGTCGAGCGCGACCGCGCGCGCGACGGGGCAGGCGCCCGGCGCGACGCTCGAGGCGGGGGAGGCGGGCGTGCTCCTGCGCGCGGTGGCGTGGCCCGCGCGCGCCGCCGAGCTCGCCGCGGCGGTGGTGCGCCTCGAGCCGGACGGCGCGGCGGTCCGGATCGGCGACGTCGCCGACGTGGTCGAGGGCGCGCGGCCGCGCCTGGGCGGCGCCACCGCCGACGGCCGCGGCGAGACCGTGTACGTGATGGCCCAGATGCTCGTCGACGCGAACGCGCTCGAGGTGGTCGGGCGCGTGCACGAGCAGATGACGACGGTGCGCGCCGCGCTCCCCGCCGACGTCGAGGTCGAGGTCGTGTACGACCGGCGCGAGCTCGTCGAGGCGACGCTGCGCACGGTCTTCACGAACCTCCTCGAGGGCGGCGTGCTCGTCGTGGTCGTGCTGTTCCTCTGGCTCGGGAGCTTCCGCGCGGGAGCGCTCGTGGCCTCGGTCATCCCGCTCTCGATGCTCGGCGCCGTCGCGGGGATGGTCGCCCTCGACATCCCCGGCAACCTGATGAGCCTGGGCGCGGTCGACTTCGGGCTGCTCGTCGACGGCGCGGTGGTGATGGTCGAGGCGGTGTTCCACGCGGTCCACGCGAACGGTGGGCCGATCGGCGAACGCGTCCGCGGCGCGACGGTGAAGATGGCGCGGCCGGTGTTCTTCGGCCTGCTGATCATCCTGCTCGTCTACGTCCCGATCTTCGGGCTCACCGGCGTCGAGGGGCGGCTCTTCCGGCCGATGGCGATGACGGTCGCCCTCGCGCTCGCGACCGCGCTCGCGCTCTCGCTGGTGTTCGTCCCCGCGGGCGCGCGGCTGCTGCTGCGCGTCGCCGACGTCCCGGCGCGCGAGCCCTGGCTCGTGCGCCTCGCGGCGCGCGCCTACCGGCCGGTGCTCGACTTCGCGCTCGCGCACCCGCTCGTGATCGCGATCGGCGCGCTGGGCCTGCTCGCGGCCGGCGGGGTGCTCTTCCATCGCGCGGGCAGCACCTTCGTGCCGCAGCTCGAGGAGGGCGATCTCGTGGTGCAGACGACGCGCGCGCCGGACCTCCGGATCGAGAGCGCGCTCGCCGCGGGCACGCGCATGGAGGCGGCGATCCTCGAGGTGCCCGAGGTGCTGCACGTCGCGACGCGCACCGGGAGCCCGGAGGTCGCGACCGATCTCATGGGCCTCGAGCAAGCGGACGTGTTCGTCGCGCTGCGGCCGCGCGCCGAGTGGCGCGCCGGGCTCACGCGCGCCGCGCTGATCGCGGCGATCGACGAGGCGATCGCGCGCGCGGCGCCCGCGGACGAGGTGGCGTTCACGCAGCCGATCCAGATGCGCTTCAACGAGCTGGTGGGCGGCAGCGTCACCGACGTCTCGCTGAGCCTCTACGGCGAGGACCTCGCGGCGATCACCGAGACCGCGCAGCGCGCCGCGGCGCTGCTCGAGCGCGTGCCGGGCGCGCTCGACGTGCGGGTGCTCGCGCCGCCGGACGTGCGCCTGCTCGAGGTGCGGCCGCGCGGCCTCGACGCGGCGCGCTACGGGCTGTCGAGCCGCGACGTCATGGACCACGTGCAGGCGCTGCGCGCGGGGCTCGAGGTGGGCACGACCTACGACGGCCCGATCCGCGTGCCCGTGCGGGTCCGGCTCGGCGCATCGGTCGAGGCGCTCACCCTGGAGCGCCTCCCGCTGCCGACGGGGCGCGGCGTGCTCGTCCCGCTCGAGCGCGTCGCCGACGTCAGGCGCGAGCTCGGGCCGTCGCTGGTGAACCGCGAGATGGCGCAGCGGCGCGCGGTCGTCGGGTTCAACGTGCGCGATCGCGACCTCGGCTCGGTGGTGGAGGAGGCGCAGGCGCGGCTCGCGCGCCTCGCGCTCCCCGACGGGGTCCGGCCGGTGTGGGGCGGGCAGTACGAGAGCTTCGAGAGCGCCCGCGCGCGGCTCGCGATCGTCATCCCGATCGCGCTCCTGACGATCGTCGCGCTCCTGATCGCGCTGTTTCGCCACTGGCGCCCGCCGCTGATCATCCTCCTGCACGTCCCGTTCGGCGCGGTCGGCGGGATCACGGCGCTCTCGCTGCGCGGGCTCCCGCTCTCCGTGTCCGCGGCGGTGGGCTTCATCGCGCTCAGCGGCATCGTGGTGATGAACGGGGTGGTGCTGCTCAGCGCGCTGCGCGAGGCGCTGCGCGCCGGCGCGTCGCGGCTCGAGGCGGCGCGCCGCGCGGCCACCACGCGCATGCGCCCGGTCTTGATGACGTCGCTCGTCGCGGGGCTGGGCTTCTTGCCGATGACCCTCGCGACCGGCGTCGGCGCCGAGGTGCAGCGGCCGCTCGCCACGGTGGTCGTCGGCGGGATCGTCACGAGCACGCTCCTCACGCTGGTGATCCTCCCCGCGCTGTTGCCGTGGCTCGCGGGGCGCGAGCCGGCCGCCGCGCCCGCCGACGGGCAGGCCGCGTGAAGCGCGAGGCGTCGCCGCAGCGTACGCGCGAGCTCGAGCGGCGCGCGGCCTCGCGCGTGGCGGCGCGCCGATGAGGTGGAGGCTGACCTCGACCAGATCGCCGAGAGCGGGTCGCGAACGGCCAGACCGATGGGCCCCGATCGAGCGCGCTCACCTCCGCTGCGTGACCTCGCGGCCCTCGACCTTCAGCACGGGCGTGCGGCCGATCCACCACTCGAGGTGCGAGGCGGTGCCGCGCACTCGCAAGCGGCCGCCGTGCTCGCCTTCGAGGTGGCAGAACTCGCACAGGGTGATCTGGTTCTCCTCCTCGTCGCCCCCGCCGTGCGCGCGGTAGCGCACGTGGTGGTTGGTGGCGTTGCGCGACTCGCACACCGGCGACACGCACCGGTGCCGGTCGCGATCGTGGATGGCCTTCCAGCGGTTCCCCTCGAAGAACCGCTCGCCCCACGCGCTCCAGAAGGCCGCGACGAGGAACGTCGCGAACGAGCTCGGCGAGCCGGTCGCGCGGTGGACCGCTTCGAGGCGCCGGTAGTCGAGGATCACCTCGTCGCGCGCGCGCACCGCGATGAACCGGTTCCGAGGCTCCCGGAGACCTACGGACATCTGGACTGCGCCGGCGTCCTCGGCCGCACCTCCGGACATCTGGACCGCGTCATTGCGCACGTCCGAGTCCGCGCCCGCGTCGCGGGCCGCGCTCGCGAGCAGCTCGCCGCTCAGCACGGCGCGCTCGAAGGCGATGACTGCCTCGAGCTCGTCGTCGTCGGGCGGCGCGAGGTGCCGCGCGGGCGCCCCTTCGACCCGCGCGAGCAGTTCGACCGCGCGGACCTCCTCGGCGAGGTGCACGTAGGTCCGCGCCGTGGCGCGCGCGACCCACGCATCGACGGTGTCGGGGCCAGCCACGCGCGCGATCAGCGACGCTTGCTCGTAGCCCACCTCGCCGTCGCGCACCGCGTCGCCGAGCCGCCCGAGATGCTCCACGCGCCGCGCGAGCGTGATGCGCCCGCGAGCGGTCGAGCGCGCGAGCCCGAGCCGCTCGTCGAAGTACGACTGCTCGGACGCGTAGCCCAGCGCCACCCACCCGCGCGCGAGCATGAACCGCGAGAGCAGCGCGCCGAGCCAGAGGTCACGGCTCGCGAGCCGCGCGCCCACGTCGCGCACGACCGCGTCGAGCGCCACCGGATCGTCGGCGTCGGCGGGCTCCTCGACGAACGCGTCGTCCGCGACCGCGCGCCGCGCCGGCACCGGCTCCTCGACGAGCGCGCGCTCCCGGCGCACCGGCGGCGCGAACCGCTCGTAGTGCGACGCGAGGTCCGGCCGCTTCGCGAAGAGCGTCGAGGCGCCCTCGAAGACCAGGCACTCCAGCCAGTGCCCCGGCTCGACGAACCCGCCGTTCACGTGCTCAATGGCTGCCCGCGTCGCCTCCAGCGCGAGCAGCTCGGAGGCCGTCACCGGGAGATCGACGGTGCAGTACGCATCGCCGCCCTCGTCCTCGGCGACGACCTCGCCCCCGGTCGTGCGCAGCGCCTCGCGCACCTCACGCACCGTCGCGCCCTCGACGGCGGCGAGCAGCTCCGCCTCGTCGTCGGGGCCGGCGTGGCGCGCGAGCAGCTCGGCCATCGACCAGCCGATGTGCCCCGAGAGGAGCGCGGCTCGGAGCACCGGCCGCTCCTCGAGCCGCCGCGCGAGCGCGCGCGTGTCACCGCACCACCGCGCGCCCTGCGACACCCGCTCGCGAACGTACATGGCGAACGAGCGGAACCCGAGCTCCTGAAACCCCTTGCCGAGCCGATGGAGCGCCACCCCCAGCGCCAGCCGGTCACGTACGTTGCACCGCGCGAGGCGCGCGAGCTCTTCGTCGATCGCGCGTAGCTCGTCTTCGTCGAGAGTGAGCGGTTCGAGCATCGAGCCCCCCAGGAAACAGGGGTGAAGGTGGCACGAGGCTGAACGGATGTCAAGGCAAGAAAGCGTGCGACGTCGCGCCGGAACTGGGCCAGTGTCCACACCGGAAGTTCAGCCTTCCCGAGGTGGGGGAGACCAGCGGTCGGCTCGTGACGATCGCAGCGTCGATCGTCCAGTCTTCGCCGCTTCCGCCGACGAGCCACGCGCCCACCTCGTCTCTCGGTCACGCGCTCTCGCGCAGCGCCGAGCGCGATCAGGTCCTCGGCGCGGTCACCCGCGCTGCCTCAGTTCGCCGCGCGGGGTGGACTACTTCTCGCGAGCAGACCCCGGGTCAGGTGTGGCGAGCGGCGGCGATCCGCGAGTAGCCCGCGCCCTCGGCGTACCTGGTGAAGATCCGATGGACGAGCCTCGCGTGCTCCTCGTCGATCAGGATGTCGTGGCTCGCGTCGTCGCTGTCGGGGTCCGCGCTCGCGCGCTCCCTATTTGCAGATCGGCGGCGATCGCCGCGCCAGTGGCGCCAGGTTCGCCGCTCGGCGCGCGCAAGTGCGCGAGATCGTTGGAGCGGGTCTCCGGCACGCGCCGTGATGAGGCACGTCGGCGTGACCGACTCGCGCCGCATCCCGATGCCTCGGACGAACTTTCGCGGTCTGCCGGCGCGTGCACGATCGGCGCTTCCTCTTGCGGCCGGACGACAAGCTCACCGTGCTCGTGACGTGGCTGCTCGCGACGCTCGCGCCGCTGTTCGACGTCGAGGTCCACGCGATGTCGGTGATGTCGACGCACTACCACCTGGTCTGTTCGGTCGGCGACCAGCGCATCAGCGACTTCCTGCGCGACTTCAACGCGTCGCTCGCCAAGGCGGTGAACGTGTTGCGCGGGGCGCGTCGCGGGATCGTGTGGGAGCCGGGGACGCTGAGCATCGTCGAGCTCAAGACGGTGGACGCGATCATCACCTCGATCGCGTACGCGATCGTGAACCCCGTCGCGGCGGGCTTGGTCTGGCGTCCCGAGGATTGGCCGGGTCTGAACGTGCTTGCGCACGAGATCGGCCGGCGCGTGCGCGAGGTCGCGGCGCCGGACTACTTCTTCCGCACGGGCTTCTGGGACCCGACCGCGGTGTTGGTGACGACGCTGCCCGCGCGCTTGCTCGAGGAGCTCGGCGAGGACGAGGCGCGTCGTCGGATCGAGGCCGAGGTCGAGCGGCAGCTCCGCGAGGCGCGCGCGCACGTCAAGAGCCAGGGCTGGCAGGTGCTCGGGCCCGTCGCGGCGCGGAACGTGTCGCCGTTCCGGCGCGCCAAGAGCTGGGAGGACTTCGGCGCGCTCTCGCCGACGTTCGCGGTCGGCGCGGGCAACCACGAGGAGCGCCGGGCGGCGATCGCCGAGCTGAAGGCGTTCCGCGCCGCGTACCGCGCGGCGTGGATCGGCTACCGCGCCGGCGAGCGCGACGCGGTCTGGCCGTACGGCACGTACCTGATGCGCGTGCGCCACCGGGTGGAGGTCGAGCCGGCGCCCTCGTAGCGCGGGGCTCGAGAGCGTGAACGAGGCCTGGGACCGCGAGGCTCCCGGGCCTCGGTGCGTCCGTCGGGCGGCAGCGGGTGCAATCGGACGGTGAGGGCGGCCGACGAGGGCGCGCGGAGCGCTCGGGAGCGCCCCGCGGAGGGCGCGGTGCCCCCAAGCCGGGCTGGCCGCCGATGCCGCCTGTAGTTTCCGCAAGCGAAGTTGTCCACAACCCTGGGTCGGATCGCTCGACCCTCACGACCCTGGGTCGGATCGCTGATCGCACTCTCCCCCGCGAGCCCATGGGAAAGGTCTACGCGCGCAAGCTAAGTTGTCCACGGCCCTGGGTCGGATCGCTCACATCGGCGAGCGCGAGCCACGAGGGCGTCGAACGCATCGAGGTAGCGCGACGCGTGAAGCAGGCACGGGCGGCGCCCGCGCCGCGTGCGCCCTCAGCCGCGCGTCGCTCGTCGGATCTCCTCGCGCAGCTTGAGCACCGCCCGCCGGGTGTAGACCCGGTAGTTGTTGATCGGGTGCCGCCGAGCCTTGAACTTCCCGGAGGCGTCCCACCGGCGCAGCGTCATCTCCGAGACCCCGAGCAGCTCGGCCGCGTCCTTGATCGTCACGAGGTCCTTCGCGCTGCTCGCCACCATCAGCCTTCTACAACCTTGTACACCCCGCGCCAAGCGCATAGCCTCGACCCGACGCATGACCGGCGAGGCCGAGTGGAAGACCCGCAAGAAGCGCATCGACCCGAAGCTCGATGGCGCCGGGTGGCCGCGACCGCACGGGAAGAGCAGGCCCGCCTCGTTCCGCACCGAAGAAGAGGAGACCGACCACGGCCCCGCGCACTACGCCCTGTGGCTCGGCGAGGAGATGGCGGGCGTCGTCGAGGCGAAGAAGCTCACCGTAGGGCCGCAGAACGTCTTGACGCAGGCGCAGCGCTACTCGCGCGGCGCGCGGCGGACGAGCAAGACGTACCCCGACGGGTTCCGGGTGCCCTTCCTCTACTCGACCAACGGCGAGGTGTTCTGGTTCCACGACGTGCGCGACCCGATGAACCGCTCGCGTCGCGTCGCAGGCTTCCACACGCCCGCGGCGTTCGAGGAGATGCTCGGGCACGACTTCGACGGCGCCTGCGCACGGCTCCTCGCGCGGCCTCACGATCATCCGTGGCTCCGTCCGTACCAGGCAGCGGCCAACGCGGCGGTCGAGAAGGCGATCAGCGAGCGGAAGCGCAGCCTGCTCGTCGCGATGGCCACTGGTACCGGGAAGACCTTCACGCTCGTGAACCAGGTCTACCGGCTCATGAAGGCCGGCGTCGTCCGGCGCGTGCTCTTCCTCGTGGACCGTCGGGCGCTCGCAGCGCAGGCAGTCCGCGCGTTCGCAGCGTTCGAGGCGGAGCCCGGGAAGAAGTTCGACCAGATTTACGGGCCGCCTCACGGAGGAGTGGCGAATCAGCCAGCGCTGAACGGAGCGAAGGTGCGCGCACTTCCGCTGCCTCTGCCGCCCGTCGAGGAGCAGGCCGCGATCGTCCAGCGCGTGCGCGGGCTCCTCAGCGTCATCGACGAGCTGGAAGCTCGTGTCGTGACGGCGACCAAGGTCACGGAGCGCCTCCCCCAGGCGATCCTAGCCAAGGCGTTCTCCGGCCAGCTCGTCCCCACCGAGGCCGAACTTGCCCGCGCGGAGGGCCGCGAGTTCGAGCCGGCGTCCGCGCTGCTAGCCCGGCTCACGCTCGATGAGGCGCCGGCACCTCGGCCGAGGCGCGGCCGAAGGAAGACGAAAGCGAAGGCGAGCACGTGAGCATGTCCTTCAAGGACCAGCACCTCGACCTGCAACATCTCGTGCGAGAGCTGCACGTCCTGCGCGGTCACAACGTCCGCTTCAAGGAAGGCGATCCCCAGGACGAGCTGCTCCTCCTCGCGGACGGCGCCGTCGTGCTCCTCACGAACGAGCGCTTCCGCCACCCCGTCGTCGGCACGGACGCGCGCGGTGCCGACACCCTCTTCAGCCTCCCCCAGAAGGCCGTCAGCAAGGGCTCCTCCAAGTGCAGTGGGACGACCAACAGGACGGCATCCGGCCCTCGAAGGACGTTGGTAGCACGATCCTCCGCCGCAACTTGGCGCAGGCCGCCAGCCTCCTCGCGGGCGAGACCAAGACCGTACGGCGCGGCCGACCCCCTCCTCTGGCAGACCGATCCTCTGACGGGGGGCCATCGCACGGCATGCCGCAACCGCCATCCTCTCTGCAATTGGGAGGATCCTTGCTGACGAAAAGCCCCAAACAAGCCCGCGGAACGGCACAGCGGCCCGAGTGGTTCGGATACTACGCGGGTTACTCGACGTCGTTCGTCGACGAAGCACTTACGTACCTGAACCTCGATCAGGATGCTCGTGTGCTCGACCCATGGAACGGCTCGGGGACGACCACGGACGTTGTCGAACGTCGAGGCTTTCATGGCGTTGGCTACGATCTGAATCCTGCCGTCGTGATCGTGGCGCGTGCTCGCTTACTCCGTAGTGACGTGCGGCCGAGTCACCGAAGTTTGGGTAAGGTCATCGTTCGCGACAGCGCCAGGCTCGCGGCGGCCGACTTCCTCGACGGGGAGCCTTTGAGCGCCTGGTTCTCGCCGAAGGCTGCCGCCGCTTTGCGGGGAATTGAACGCGCGATCCAACGCGACCTTATCTCGCCGACTGAGTACGTTCGCATCGCCGCGAAGGGTTCGCTTTCGGATATCTCACCACTCGCTGCCTACTACTATGTCGCGTTGTTTCGGACAGTGCGCAGGCTGCTCGCCGGGTTCAAGACGTCAAATCCAACCTGGACGCGGTTCCCTGAGTCGCCTCGCCACCGCTTACGACCATCGACTCAAGTCATCCACGCGGCTTTTGACGAGGAGGTCGAGCGAATGTTCATGGGCATAGAGGAGGCGCCTGCGGTGACTTCTTCCGCGCAGGTTGACCTCGGGGACTCGACGTCGATCAAACTCGGACGCCATGAGGTGGATGCTGTCGTCTCATCACCTCCGTACTGCACTCGCATTGACTACGCGGTATCGATGCGCCCCGAACTCGCGGTCCTCGGCATGACCGCGCTCGAGTTCCGGGCGCTGCGGTTGTCGATGCTGGGATGCACAATTCTCGGGGCCGCGAGCACGTCCACGGCGGTTCCCGACGATTGGGGCGCCTCATGCGCTCAATTGCTTGACGGGATCCGGCGGCATCCTTCCCACGGCTCAGCGAGTTACTACTACCCGACACATGTGAACTACTTCGCTTCTTTGTTTGCGTCGTATGCGGAGATCGCGCGTGTCCTACGGCCTGGTGGTCGTGCCATCCTGGTTGTTCAGGACTCTTACTACAAGGAGCTTCATACGGACCTCCAGGCCGTTACGAGTCAGATGTGTCAGGGCTTGGGATTGACGCTGGAGTTGCGGCGAGACTACTCGTCGAGGAACACAAAGGCCGCCGTCAACACCCGACGCCTGAAATACCGCAACACCGCGGACGCCACTGAGAGCGTCCTGGTTTTTTCTCGAAGCTGACGAGAGGGGTCGCACCATGCCTACGGATGATTCGGGTGAGGAGGAGCTGGAATCGGAGGGCCTCGACGTCGGCGATGAGCCCGAACCGTTCGCATCTGTCGAGGAGAAGTACCGCAAGCAGATGCGTCAGATTTTTCCTCAGAAGATCGAGCTTCCCATATCGACGATTTCAGACATGATCGCCCGGCAGATGAATCTTAGTCCCGACTTCCAACGTCGCGGGATCTGGACGAACGAACGGCGCTCACGTTTCATCGAGTCTATCATCATGAACGTACCGATTCCGCCTGTCTTCCTCGGTGAGGATGACTACGGAAAGTACGTTGTGCTCGACGGTCGTCAGCGGCTCACAGCGATCAACGAATTCTTGGCAAACAACTACGCCCTCGAAAAACTAAGGGTGTGGTCAGAGTTCAATGGGAAACGATTCAACGACCTAAAAAGGGATGGTCTTGAGACGACGTTTACCAGGCGTTTCGTTCCAGCCGTGTTGATTCTCAAGGAGTCCTCTGTCGAGGTCAAGTATGACGTCTTTGATCGGCTGAACACAGGTGGCGTAATCGCGACCGCAATGGAGATTCGCAACGCGGTTAGTCGAGGCGGATTCACCGACTTGCTGACACCTCTCTCAGAGAACCAGACGTTTCGACGTCTTTGGGATATCCCAGATGACAAACACCTTCGAGAAGAGAATAAGGTCTACAACCGAATGGAAGACAAGGAGCTTGTGCTTCGGTTCTTCGCCTTACAGCAGCCCCAGGCGTACCGGGACTTCTCGGGTACGTTCCGAGACTACCTGACCAAGGTTCTTGAGAGCAGGAACGCCGCCTATCGGGACAAGGCTGCGGCCAGCGGTCTCGCCCAGAGAGATCAAGCCGTGTTCGAGCGTGCAGTGAATAACTCGTTCCGTGTCTTCGGTGCCGATGCGTTTCGTAAGCCTACTGTGGACGGCAGGAGGACGGTGAAGTCTGCGCCTCTGGCTGACGCCTTGATGCACGCGCTATCGGATGTCGATACCGCGAGGATCACCGACTCTGTGGCGGGCGAGATCCGCGATAAGATTCGTGACCTTTGCCTCAACGATAACGACTTCAAGTCGGCCATCGGTCGCGGGACAAATGGCCGGAGTGCGACTGAGTTGCGCCTCAAGCGTGCCGCGGACGCGGTGGGCGCGGCGCTGAAGTGAGTGGGGTCGCCGGGAATGCAGGTCGTACTCCAGGATTTCCGCGAGGCGCTAGGTCGCATCCGCGACGTTGCCGACAGCATATTGGCCGAAGCACCGCTCGCGCTCGGCGATCCGTCAGTGCTCCGCCGCCATGAGACTATCCAGTTTGCCTCCACGGTCATTCTCAGCGGGTACTTCGAGTCATTCCTGAGAGACCTTGCTCGCGCCTACATCCGCGACATCTGCGGGCTTGGTGTGCCGTTTGCTGGACTACCCAAGGTGGTTCGCTACAGCCATTTCGAGCATGGCGGCAACGTACTCGCCCACGTCGCCAGGGCAGAGAAGAAGGGTGAACCCCCTCGGTTTCCCACTAGTGCTACCGATCTCGCAGCCCGCCTGCACTCGGTCGATCATAGCGTTCCCTACAGCCTTGTCTGGGAAGCATTTGCCGAGACGGGCGCGAACCCTGGACCACAGGTCATAGCTGAGTACCTGCGTCGTATGGGTGTTGAGAAGGCATGGCCGACAGTAGGAGGCAAGACTGCTGCTATCGCGGCACATCAGACCGAGACTTGGCTGGTCGCGAACCTTCGTTCGTTTATCGGCGTCCGGAATGAGTGTGCACATGCGGGCGCGGCAAGTGTTCAGGTTCTGCCTTCTGATCTTAGGAACTACTGTGATCTCTTTGAGGCGCTCGCCACGGCCATGGTCGGGGTGCTGGAAGACACGCGGCAGGCGATCATACCCGCCGGTGGGGGTTCCCTGCCTCCGTCGGCGGTTGGCCCCTCCGGGTCGCAGGTGGCGCCTCCGCCGACGAGTTCGCCAACAGCGGCGGACGCGCCAACGGCCGATACGGCGGGCCTACAAACGCCACAGCAGGCCGCCCCAACAACCGCCGGTGCCCTTGCGTCGTCGGCGACTGGGACGCCATCAGCGACGGCACCGGCAGCCGCGCCTTCGCCCCCGCCGCCGGCAGACTCCACAGCAGGCGATGGCCAAGGTCCGTGACCGCCTCCTTGGCGGCGCTCGCCTGCGGACGATCTGGACGCTCGAGGAGTCCTCGGCGCGCACGTGTCCCGGGGAGCCACGCCTCGCGTGTCATGCGGCGAGACGCCAGGATCGGGCGACGGCCGCCTCGTTACACAACCTTCGCAGCAGGCCCCCGCAATCCGAGGTCTAGAACGTCCGTCTCCGCTGGAGGCGGGCGTTGTCGCTCCGTCTGCCGCGGTTGGGCCTCGTAGACGGCGGCAAGCTCGGCCCGCGCAGGTCGTGGCGCACCCCGCGTACTCCGACACCTCGCAGCACTTCGTCGCGGAGCGCGTCGACTACGCCGCGGATCTCGACCATGAGCGCCGCACCGAGGCCGGGCTGCACCCCTCGTACCGGTCGAGCGGGGTGCCGATCTCGGCCTCGGCCCCGACGATGACCGCAGGCATCCGCGATGAGCGAGGCGGTCGACCCCGTCTCGGGAGACCGAGGCGGCGTCTCGCGTCCCGCGCGACGTCGTCTCTCGGCGCCCGTTCACCTGCGCTGGGTGACCTCGCGGCCCTCGACCTTCAGCACCGGCGTGCGCCCGATCCACCACTCGAGGTGCGAGGCGGTGCCGCGC
>JAHBWG010000048.1 GCA_019637095.1 Sandaracinaceae bacterium
GCGGCTGCGAGTGCGCGGCACCGCCTCGCACCTCGAGTGGTGGATCGGGCGCACGCCGGTGCTGCAGGTCGAGGGCCGCGAGGTCACGCGGCGGAGGTGACGGATCTTCTCGGCGCCGGTCAGCTCGCGTGCGCCTCGCGCGCGAAGCGGGCCGCGCGGTAGCCGACGAGCATCGAGGGGGCGTTGAGCGCGCTGACCGGGGTGACGGGGATCGCCGAGGCGTCGGCGACGCGCAGGCCCGGCACGCCGCGGACGGCGAGGCGTGCGTCGGCGACCGACTCGCGGTCCTCGCCCATCGCGCAGGTGCCGGCGTAGTGGTACGTCGTCATCACGTTTTGCTTGATCCAGCGCTCGAGCGCGGGCCGGTCCTTGCCGAGCGGGCCCGGGAAGAGCTCGCGGTTGCCCCAGGCGGACAGCGCGGGCGCGGCGGCGATGCGGCGCGCGCGGGCGACGCCGGCGACCATCGTGTCGAGGTCGTCGGGTTCGGCGAAGTAGCCGGGGTCGATGCGCGCGGGCGCGCGCGGGTCGTCGGTGGCGAGCTCGATCCGCCCGCGGCTCTTGGGCTTGCCGAGGATGACGACGATCCCGTAGACGCGCTTCACTTGCTCGCGCAGCTGCGCCGAGCGGAAGGCGAGCCCGACGCCCGAGCGGATCATCTTCGGGAGGGTGCCCGTCTCGTAGAGGGGCTCCGGCAGGACGAGGCCGGGCAGGATGCGGATCATCGCCTCGCGGAGCGAGCTGCGCGCGGGGTAGAAGACGTAGCAGGTGTCGCTCATGCCGGGGGGCAAGGCGCTCTCCGTGTTCGCGCGATGGAACCCGTAGAGCTGGGGGTGCGCGCAGTCGACCTCTCGGCCGCCGCGGAAGAAGACGCAGACGTTGGGGTGGTCGTGGAGGTTCTCACCGACCCGCGGCGCCTCGACGAGCGCGGGCAGGCCCGCGCGGCGCAAGCGCTCGGAGGCGCCGATGCCGGAGAGCATCAGCACGCGCGGCGTCTCGAGGGCGCCCGCGCACATGAGCACCTCGCGGCGCACGGCGACCTCGCGCAGCGCGCCGCCCTCTTCGAAGCGCACGGCGGTGACGCCGCGCTCGCCCAGGACGAGCCGGTGGACGCGCGCGCCGGTGACGACCACGAGGTTGTCGCGCGCCATCGCGGGGCGCAGGAACCCGACGTACGAGTTGCGGCGGTCGTTCTCCTCGTAGTTCATCGGCTCGTAGCCGAGGACGCCGCCGAGGTCGCCGTCGTTGAGCGCGTCGCTCCGCCGGAAGCCGGCGGCCTGGGCGGCGTCGAGGCACGCCTCGGTGAACTCGGTCGGCGGGCGCGGGCGCGGGCGCAGGCGCGCCTCGATCGCCGCGAAGTCCGGCGTCACGTCGGGCCAGCGCCAGCCGCGCGGCCACTCGTCGTAGTCGAGCGCGCTGCCGCGCGTGTAGACCATCGCGTTGATCGCGCCCGAGCCGCCGATGCCGCGCCCCGAGCCCATGAAGAGGCGGCGGTCGCCCCAGCGCGGGTCGACCACGCTGAAGCGCTCCGCGACGAGCGCGTCGTTCGCGAACGCGTCCTTGTACCCGTCGGCGCGCAGCGTCTCGGGGTGGTCCTCCGCGCGCGCGCCCATCTCGAGCAACAGGACACGCGCGCGCGGGTCCTCGGAGAGCTCCGCCGCCGCGACGCAGCCGGCGCTGCCGCCGCCCACCACCACGTAGTCGAACGCGTCCATGGTGGCTCAGGAGCGGAGCGCGCGCGCGAGCTCGAGGGCCGCCTTGGCCTTGCCGCTCAGGGACGGCTGGTAGAGCAGGCGCAGCGCGCCGCGCACGAGCGGGTAGGTCTTCGGATCGCTCGGGTAGATCTTCGCCGGCATGTGCAGCGGGAACCGATCTTCGAGGATCGCCTTGACGTTGGTGCACGCGCGCAGCCCCTCGCGGCCGTTGAGGCGCCCGAAGCCGGACGCGTCGACGCCGCCGAACGGGAGGTCCTGCGCCATGTACGTGAAGCCGAAGTCGTTGATGGTGCACGAGCCGACGCGCAGCGCCTCGGCGATCTTGCGCGCGCGCGCGGGGCTCCGGCTCATCACCGTGGAGCCCAGGCCGAAGCGGGTGCGGTTCGCGAGCGCGATGGCTTCGTCGTCGTCACGCACGCGCATGACCACCATCACGGGGCCGAAGAGCTCTTCGTTCGCGATGGGCATGTCGGGCGTGACGCCGACGAGGACGGTCGGCTCGTAGAAGCGCCCGCGCGCGCGATCCGCGCGCCCGCCGCACAGCGCGCGCGCGCCGCGCGACACGGCGTCGGACACGAGCCGCTCGATCAGCGCGAGCTGCTCGTCGCTGACGATGGCGCCGACGTCGGCCGGCGCCTCGAGCGCGGCGCCGATGCGCATCGCCGAGGCGTGATCCGTCACGCGCGCGACGAACTCGTCGTAGAGACGCTCGTGCACGAGCACGCGCTCGGCGGCCATGCAGCTCTGGCCCGCGGAGATGAACACGCCCGCGAGCGCGGCGTGGACCGCCTGCTCGAGGTGGGCGTCCTCGCAGACGATGAACGCGTCCTTGCCGCCGAGCTCGAGGACGACCGGCGTGAGGTGCTCGACGCTGCCCTCGAGGATGCGGCGGCCGTTCTCGACCGAGCCGGTGAACACGACCTTGTCGACGCCCGAGCGCACGAGCGCGGCGCCGGTCGCGCCGAAGCCGTTGACGATGCGGACGGTGTCGCGCGGGTAGCCGAGCGCGTCGAAGGCCTCGTCGAGGATGCGCTGGAAGCGCGCCGCCGACCACGCGACCTGCTCGGAGACCTTCACGACGACCGCGTTGCCCGCGAAGAGCGCCGGGATCGTCGGGCCGAGCACGTTCTGGAGCGGGTAGTTCCACGGGCAGATCACGCCGATCACGCCGAGCGGCTGGTAGAGCACCGTCGCGCGCTTGTGCAGGAACAGACCCGAGGACATGCGCTCGGGCGCGAGGTGCTTCTCGCCGTGCGCGATCGTCCAGCGGAGCTTCTCGCACACCGGCCAGATCTCGCCCATGAGCGCGTTGTCGAGCGTCTTGCCCGAGTCGCGCACGACGATCCGCGCGAGCTCGTCCGCGTGATCGAGCAGGTGGGCCATGACGTGGGCGCAGAGCGCGCGGCGGGTCTCGAAGCTCGAGGCGCCCCAGCGCGCCTGCGCGACGCGCGCGCGGGCGACCGCGTCGCGCACCGCGTCGGGGCCGTCGACCGGCACGCGGCCGAGCGGGGCGAGGGTGGCGGGCTCGACGCACTCGATGACGTCGGGCGAGGCGGGCGGCGTGGCGAGGTGGGCGGCGGTCGTGGGCATGGGCGGTCTCAGTGGAAGGGGCACGCGCTCGCCGCGGCCGGGGCCTCGTGGAGCACGATGGTGCGCTGCGGGCAGTAGCGCGCCGCGGCGCGGACCGCGGCGTGGTGCTGCGGGTCGGGGCGGTCGGTGAGGAGCGCGACCTTGCCGTCGTCGCCGAGGGTGAACACCTCGGGCGCCTCGCCGACGCAGACGGCGTGTCCCTGGCAAAGGTCCTTGTCGAGCGTGATGCGCAACGAGGCCTGCGGCGCCGCCGGCTCCGGCGACGGATCGGGGAGCGTCTGGGGCGTCGGCGTGAGCGCCTGAGGGACCGTCACCGACGCGCGCGCGAGCGCGCGGCGGCGGTAACGCAGCCTGCACGGCTCCGACGGACCGATCACGAGCCCGTGGAAGTCGGGCCGCACGTCCTCGGTCACGAGCTCGAGCTCGTAGCGGCGCAGCAGCGTCGCGAGGATGGCCTTGACCTGCAGGAGCGCGAACGCGTTGCCCATGCACTTGTGGCGGCCGCCGCCGAACGCGATGAACGCCCACGCGTTCGCGTCCTCGCTGCGCGGCGGCGCGAAGCGGTCCGGGTCGAACGCGAGCGGGTGCGCGAAGTGCTCCGGCATGCGGTGCGCGACCGTCGGCGACACGAGCAGCCAGGTGCCCTTCGGCAGGTGGTGGCCGCCGTAGGAGAAGTCCTGCATCGCCACGCGGATGAGCATGAAGAGCGGCGGGTAGAGGCGCAGCGCCTCCTTCACCGCGTTCTCGGTCACCGGGATCGAGCGCAGCGTCGCGTAGCTCGTCGTGCCGTCCTCGCCGTAGGTCCCGTCGAGCTCTTCGATCACGCGGCGCAGGTACGCGGGGTGGCGGCACAGCTCGACGAGCGTCCACGCGGTGGTCACCGAGCTCGTGTGGTGGCCCGCGAACATCGCCGCGAGCAGCATCCCGGTGATCTCGTCGTGGGTGAGCGCGCGCCCGTTGGAGTAGCGCGCCTCCATCAGCGTCTGCAGGAAGTCCTCGCCGGTCCGGCCCGAGGCGACGCGCGCGTCGATGATGCCGCCGATGAGCTCGACGAGCCGCGCGCGCGCCCGGTCGCGCTGGCGGAACGCCGGGATCGGCAGGTGCGCGTTGATGTAGGCGAGGGGCGTCACGCCGCGCTCGAGGTCGTGGTAGATGCGCGCGAACTCGTCGGTCATCCCCTTGCGGAACTCGGCGCCGAGCAGGCAGTGGCTCGACGTGAAGTTCGTCAGCACGCGGCAGTAGTCGACGACGTCGAGCTCTCCCTCGTCGCCCCAGCCCGCGATGCTCTCCTGCACCTCCTCGAGGATCGTCTCGCCGTAGGTGCGCATCCGCGCGTCCTTGAGCGCCGGCAGGAGCATCTTGAACTGCTCCGCCATGACGTCGTGCGGTGCGTCGTAGACCATCCCCTCGCCGAACACGGGGGTCATGATCTTGTACGCCTCGCGCGGATCGAGGACCGCGTCCTTCGCGCGGAAGACGGCCTCGTGCGCCGTGGGGCCGAAGAGCGCGACCATGCGGCGCCCGGCGACGTCGATCGCGGCGACCTCCCCGTGCTCGCGGTGCGCGCGCTCGAGCAGGCCGATGGTCGAGCGCACGAACTCGACGGTGTGGCCGACGAGCGGCAGGCCGCCCGAGAGGAGCGGCGCCTCGGTGAGGCCGGGCGGCGTGGGCTTGGCTTGGCGGAGCAGCATCAGATGGACGTCCGAAAGACGATGTCGGGGAGGGGGGTCACGGACGCGTAGTTGTGGCCGTGCTTGTTGAGGTGGTGCTTGTGGTGCTTGAGCGTGAGGTAGTTGATGACGCCGAAGCCCGGGTACGGGAAGCGCATCCCCGAGTGGATGATGATGTGGAGCGTCGAGTAGACGAAGAACACGACCGCGAAGGCGGTCCAGTGGATCGGCCCGACGAGCGCGGTGACCGCCATCAGGAGGCCGAGCCCGGCGAGCATCTCGATCGGCGACAGGTACAGGCTCTCGAGCGCGCTCGGGAAGCGCACGCGGTGATGCACCTCGTGCACGAGCGGCATCAGCGCGCGGACGTGCAGGAGCCGGTGCATGAAGTAGTAGGCGAAGTCGTAGACGAAGAGGATGCCCAGGCCCTGGAGCACCGGCACCCACCACGCCGTCGGCGCGGTGCTCACCGTCCACGGCGCGAGCCCGTACACGAGCGCCACCGTCGCGAGCGACGAGAGCAGCCCCGTCGTCGCCACCGTCCAGCGGTAGTTCGCCTGGCTCACCTTCATCTTCATCGGCGCGCGCAAGAGGTATTGCGCGAAGCGCGGCGAGCGGTACGCCCAGGAGAGCCCCGCGAGCAGCACCGCGTCGAGCAGGAGCGTCACGCCGATCGCGACGTGGAACGGCACGTGATCGAGCAGGTGCGCCGAGATCGTGGCCGGGTCCATCAGACCTTCCCCCGCAGGAGGTTCTTGACGACCGCCTCGGTGTAGACTCCGACCGTGCGGCCGAGCGCGCTGACGTCGAGCGTGGAGAAGAGGCCGTCCGCGAAGCCGAAGGGGAGCATCGCGGGGATGATGCCGCGCGCGTACTCGAGCGCGAAGCAGCCCTCGGGCATCTTGTAGCCCTCGGCGGTGCCCGGCTCGAGCACGTGCAGGTCGCCGGGCCGGTAGACGCGCTTCTCGAGCTCGCCCTCGGCGTACGCCCACTGCTCGCCCTCGAGGATGAAGAAGAAGTCCTTGGCGTAGAAGCGGCCCGAGTGCCCCTCGGTGCCGATCGGGCTGCCGAAGATCATCACGTACTCGGTGATCGACGCGTGCAGCACGAGCATCTGCCCCATCGCGCCGCCGGCGTTGTTGAAGATCCAGCGGTCGTGCTCGAGGATGTGGCCGGGGTAGCGCGCCGCGAGCGCGGCGCGGATGTCGGCGATCATCTTCGGCACCGGCTGGCCGATCGCCTCGCGCACGATGCCGTGCAGGACGTCCGGGTCGAACAGATGGCTCACGACAAGCTCACTTCCCTGCGCGCCGGGCGCGCCCTCTCGAAGAGGCGCGCGTAGCGCGCGCGCAGCGCGGCGTCGTCCTCGGCGAGCGTCATGCACTCGGCGATGATCGCCTCGACCTCCTCGCGCGCGATCTTCACCGGCGCGCCCGGGACGAACATCGCGTCGTTGCCCTCCGCGAGCGCCAGCGTGCGCGCCGCCATGAACAGCGGGAGCAGACAGAACAGGCGGATCGCGCGCTCGGACGCGGGGACGAGCAGCGTGTACTCGAGCGCCGAGTCGAGCCGCGCGCGCGCGAGGCCGAACACCGGGCGCACCGCGGCGTGCGCGCGGCGGCGGTGCCGCGGGTCGGCGAGCTGCGCGGGCGCGAGGCCCTGGCGCGCGCACTCGACGCGCGGGACGAACGTCACGCCGCGGGCGAGGTCGTCCGTCACGTCCTTGAGGATGTTCGTGAGCTGCAGGCCCGTCGCGAAGCCCTCGGCGTGATCGCGCAGCGCGATCGCGACCTCGCCGTCCGGGTCCTCGCCGAGGTGCGCGACGAACAGATCGGTGAGCAGGTGCCCGACCGTGCCGGCGACGTAGTAGCAGTAGCGCTCGAGGTCCCCGACCGTGTCGAGCGCCGCGACGCCGTCGGCGGCGGGCCGGCGGTGGGTGTAGAGGCACATCCCGCGCGCCATCTCGCCGATCCAGCGCGTCGAGCTCGCGCGGGTCGCCTCGTCCTGCGACGCGTAGACGCGCATCACCCGGCCGAGCTCGCGCGCGAGCGAGAGCTCCGCGTCGTCGCCGTCGATCGCGCGGAGCGCGCGCGCGAAGGGCTCCGGGTCCGCGCCGTCCTCGAGCACCGCACAGAACTGGGCGAAGAGCGCGTCCTTGTCCGCGGCCGGCACCGCGACGTGATCCTCGACCGTGTCGGCGATGCGGCAGAGGAGGTAGCCGAGCGTCACCGCCACCTCGAGCTTGGGCGGCAAGAGCTCGATCGGCCTCGCGAAGGTGCGCGAGACCTCGCCGAGCGCCCTCTTGCAGAAGACCCAGTCCGCGCGCAGCGCGTCGTCGATCGGCGCGCGCGCGTCCGGCCTCTTGCGCCGGGCGCGGCGCCGCGGCGCGTCGGCCCGCCGCGCGTCGTACGCCGCGAGCGCCTCCACGATCTCGCGGGTCAGGCGCCAGTCGTCGTCGCGGCGCGCGGCGAGCGCGCGGGCGGCGCCGGCGATCGCGTCCTGCGAGGCGGCGCCGGCGATCGAGAGCGCCCGCAGCCCGCGCGCGGTCTCGATCGGGTGCTCGCTCGGGTCGAGCGCGTCGAGCAGCCAGCGCACCGCGCGGCGCGGCGTCGGGTCGCCCGGGTGCACGCCCGCCGCGAGGAGCGCCTCGAGCGCCCACGCGGTGCGCGAGAGGTCGCCGAAGCTGCCGTCCTCGCGCGCGGCGCCCTCCACCCACGCGGCGGCGCGCGCGAGCGCGTGCTCCACGTGCGCGTAGGGCGCGCCGCGCCGCGCCACCGCGTCGAGCGCGCGGCACGCGAGCGAGGTCAGCTCGAGCTCGGCCGCCGCGTCGGGCGACGCCGCGACCTCGCGGTTGCGCGCGAAGCCGCCGCTCGCGCTCTGGCAGTCGAGCAGCGCGCGGACCCCCTCGGCGTGCGCGGCGATCGGGACCTCGTCCCAGGACGCGCCGTCGAGCAGCACCAGGTGCAGCTCGGCGAGGTGGCGGCACGCGGGCTCGCCCGCGAGCAGGCGCGGGAAGCCGTCCGTCGCGAGGCGGCGGCGGCCGAGCGTCATGCGCGCCGCCATGCCGACCCGCATCGGCGCCGCGAGGATCGCGCGCATGCACGAGAGCGCGGGGCCCGCGAGCGCGGCGTCGGGGACCTCGCCGATCTGCGTCGCGATGCGCTCGAGCTCGCGCAAGAGGACCTTCGCGCCGTCGTCGATCGCCGCGCCGAGCGAGACCTCGGCGGCGGGCGCCGCGCGCTCGGGCCGCTCGCGCTCGACCGGCGCGACGACCGGCGCCGCCGTCGGCACGAGCGCCGCGAGCTGCGGGATGGGGTGCGTCGTGGAGCTCCTCGCGCGCACCGCGGCGTCGAGCCGCGACGGAACGACGAGCGCGGCGGGCCACTGCATCCACTCGCCGAAGCCGGCGAGGCGCGAGAGGCTGCGCTCGCCCGAGAGCGCGCCGCCGACCGCCTGCGCGGCGATCTTGAGGAACGCGGAGCCGAAGCTCCAGCGGCTCGGGTCGGCGCCGGCGAGGATGTCCATCGTGCGGCGGCGCTCGTGCGGCTCGGCGCGCAGCGTGCGGAACATCGCGCGGCGGATCGCGGTCGCGCTCGGATCGTCGCGGCGGAAGCAGTGGTAGAGCGCGTTCGAGAGCAGCTCGGGCACGTAGCTGCGCCGCGCCGCCGCGTACGCCGCGAGGTCCTCGCACTCGGCGCTCGCGCGCGCGTCGCCGAGGCCGAGCGTCATCCCCATCGCGGTCATCGGGTGCACGTGCCCGACCGCGTCGCCGAGCAGCCACGCGTCGCCCTCGCCGAAGGTCGTGCGCGGGCGGAAGCGGTTGATCGCCCAGCCGCTCGGGCCGCGCTCGAGCGCCGTCCGCAGCGGGCCGCGCAGCGCCTCCGGCACGACGGGCGCGAAGCCCGCCCACAGCGCCTCGAGCGAGCGCGCGCGCGGGCCGAGCGCGATCGGCACGTCGAGGCAGCCGCGGATCGTGGTGTCGCTCACCCGGTAGAAGAGCGCGGGGCCGGGGCCGCCGAGCACGAGGTGCCCGAAGCCCTCGAACGGCAGCTCCACGTCGCGCAGCTCGACCGCGGCCATGTACGACAGCGGCGCGCTCTCGCCCTCGTCGCGCCCGAGGCTCTTGCGCACCGTCGAGCGCCGCCCGTCCGCGCCGAGCACGCGCCCGGCGCGCACCTCGCGGGCGCTCGCGCGCCGTCGATCCTCGACCGAGACGAGCGCGCCCTCGATCCGCGCCGCGCGCGCGCCGAACGCGAGCTCGACGCCGTCGGTCGCGCGGGCCACCTCGCGCAGCGCCTCGACGATGGCGTGGTGCTCGGCGCTGAGCGCGACGCCGCTCCCGTAGGGCATCTCGATCGGCGCGCTGCCGTCGTCGGGGAAGATCACGAAGCCGTAGCCCGACAGCGCGCGCGCGCGCTCGAGCCGGCCGATGCGCAGCGCGTCGAGCACCTCGACGCCCGTCGGGTGGAGCCACTCGCCGGCGAAGCGCGTCGCCGCGCGCGGGTCCGCCTCGAGCACGAGCACCGAGGCGCCGCGCCGCGCGTGCGCGATCGCCGCCGTGCACCCCGCCGGGCCGGCGCCCACCACCACTACGTCGTAGCTGTCACGCATCGTTCGTCTCTCTCTCAATAGAGGAAGGGGATCATCCGGAAGCGCGCGCGCTGGCAGTAGCGCTCCCACAGCTCTCCGTACTTCGCGCGGCACTTCTTGTCGTCGCGCCACGCGCGGTGGACCAAGAGGGCGATGAGCCAGGTCGGGAGCAGGTACGGGACGAAGGACGCGTCGCCCGCGAGCAGGGTGAACGACCAATAGAGCATGATCTCACCCGTGTAGTTGAGCTTGCGCCCGATGCCCCAGAACCCGCTGACGAGGATCTTTCCGTCGAGCGTCTCGGCCGGCTTGCCCCAGATCCGCGCGTTGCGGTCGCGCTTGAACTCGTGCTTCTGCTGGTTCGACCCCCGAAAAATCCAGAGCCCGGTGAGGAACATCAGCGTGAGCCCGGCCGCCATCCAGATCGGGAGCGGCGCGGTGTGGTCGACGAGATACCAGCCGACGATGGAGTACGCGAACGGGACGAAGGCGTAGTCACCCCACACGAGCATGAAGCCGAACTTCTCCGCCACGATGTCCCACGTGTGGAGCATCCCGTACTCGAACTGGAAGTAGTTGAAGACGTAGACGAAGGTGAACGCCTGATAGAGCATCATCTGCGTCGTGAGCTCGCCGCGCTCCTGCCATTGAACGACCGCGAACGACGCGTTGAGGATCGCGAGGCCGATGAGCGACGGCCGGTACGCGAACATCTTGATGTCGACCCCGAGCCAACGCGGGTTGAGCTCCACGCCGTACCAGAGGTCCGAGACGAGCCCGCGCAGCCCGCGCGAGCGCTCCGCCTTCGGCGAGAGGTAGAGCGCCACGGTGTGCGCGACGCTGAAGAGGTTGGCCGCGACGAAGAGCCCCCAGAAGTGCTCGTGCACGAACGCGAGATCGACGAGGCCGAGCCACGTCCCGCCGCCGAGCAGCGCCGCGGTGAGGAGGAAGAGCGCGAGGCCGTTGAGGCGGTAGGGGAGCCGCGTTCCGTCGGCGAGCTTCGCGCCCTTCTCCTCCTTGCCGGGGACGAGCAGGGAGCCGACGAACAGGTACGCGACGAAGCCGAGCGCGAGCGCGAGGCCGTAGGCGAGGGTGACCGGATCGGTGACGGGGCGAGGCATGGTGCGTGTCAGCCCGCGAGCGGGCGCTGCTCCCTCGAGCGTTCGTGCCAGGCGCCGCGCTCGGCGGCGCGGCGCGCGTAGAGCCCGAGCGCCCACGGCGGGAAGTAGGCGCGATAGAGGCGGTACTCGAGCAGGGCGGTGTGGAAGAAGATCCCCTCCGGGTCCTGCTTGGGCCAGGTGCCGTCGGGGCGCTGCGCGCGCGCGAGGAAGCGCGCCGCGCGCTCGAGCGCGTCGAAGTCCGGCTCGCGCGCCTCGCACAGCGCGGTGAGCGCCCACGCGGTCTGCACGACCTGGCCCTCCGGGTGCTCGACGTAGCGGCCCTCGAGGACCGAGTCCGCGTGCTCGCCCCAGCCGCCGTCGGGGCGCTGGCGCTCGAGCAGCCACTGCCGCGCGCGGCGGATCCGGGGGTCGGTGACCGGCACGCCGGCGGCGAGCAGGCCGCGGATGCCGAACATCGTGCCGTACACGAAGTGCACGCCCCACATGCCCTCGAACGATCCGTCGGGCCGCTGCAGCGCCGAGAGCCGCGCCCGCGCGCGCTCGATCGCCGCGTCGAGCGCGGGGCGCAGCCGGTCCGGGTGGTGGTGCCGGAACGCGGCGAGCGCGGTGGTGCAAGACGCCGTGCACTCGACATACGAGCGCTCCGTCATGCACGCGCCGAACATCTCCGACGGGTTGAGCCAGTCGATGCCCTCCGCGCGCCGCGCCTCGTAGGAGCCGAAGCCGCCGTCGGGGTTCTGGCACGAGAGCACGAAGCGCGCGGCCGCCTCCATCGCCTCCGCGCTCGGCTGCGCGACCGGCGACTCGAGCCGCGCGAGCATCGCCTCGGCGGTGCAGTCGCTCACCGGCCAGCCGTGCCACACCCCGGCGAAGCAGTAGCCGCCGGTCGGGTCGAGCCGATCGTGCCGCGCCTCCTCGCCGGTGCCTCGCTGGATCTGCTGCGTCACGAGGAACGCGTCGGCGCGCCGGAGCGCGTCGCTCACGTCGGTGAACGGCGCGAGCGCGCTCAGCGCCTGCGCCGCGAACGCGGTGTCCCACGTCGCGCTGCGCGCGCCAGAGACGCGCGCGCCCTCCGCCTCGTCCTCCCAGATCCAGCCCTCGAACCCCTCGAGGCCCTTGGCGAGGTCCGGGTCGTCCGGGTCGTGCGCGTAGAGCGCGATCATCCCGAGCAGGCCGCTGACCGGCGAGATGCAGGTGTACGAGGTCGAGCGCAGCTCGTAGCGGATCGCCTCGCGCAGGCGCGCGAGGAGCGGCTCGCGCGCCTCGGGCGAGCGCAGCCGATCGAAGCGGACGAGCGCGCGGTACCCGGCGCGCAACAGCGCCCCCGGCGCCTCGTGCACGTCGCCCGGGTCGAGCGCCTCGCGGGCCGCCGCCCAGTCGATCGTGTCGTAGGGCGTGACGAACAGCTCGTCGCGCAGGCAGCGGATCGTCGCGTCCGGCGGCGGCGTCGGGCGCGCGCCGTAGACGGCCGCCATCCCCATGTAGATCAGGCGCGTGTGGCAGTAGTAGCGGGACGGATGGAGCGGCAGCCAGCGCGGGGCGGCCCAGAGCTCGGGGACGACCGGGTTGACGCCCTCCCACGCGTACAGCCCGGCGAGCGCGAGCCAGAGCTTGCCCCAGCTCGGGATCGCGACCGCGCCGCCGCGGGCGCGCAGGAACGCGCGCGCGCCGGTGAGGAGCGGATCGCTCGCCGCGACGCCGAGCAGGCGCGCCGCGACGTACACCAGCGTCGTCACGTAGAGGTAGGGCTCGCTCTTGGGCGAGAGCCCCCAGGTCCCGTCGGCGAGCCGCGTCGTCTCGAAGTGACGCAAGATCCCTTGCGATCGCGCGGCGGTGATCGGGCGGCCCATCACGTGGCTCGCGATCACGTACTGCGCGGCGAGCATCGGGCACCACACCACCTCGCCCTCGAACGAGCCGTCCTCGGCCTGCTCGCGCGCGAGGGCCGCCGCGCCGCGCGCGAGGGCGTCGGTGATCGACGGGCCGGCGACGCGCCGCGTGGGCAGCCCGACCACCTCGGCCTCCTCGCCGCTGCGCAGCGCCGCGCCGAAGCGCGTCGCGCCGCGCGCCTCGAGGCGCTCGGCGAGCCGCGACGGCAGGAGCGCCGTCCAGCCGAGGCTCCCGCCGACCATCCACCCGATGCGCGTCAGCATCGCGGTGCCGGTGCGGTGCGCGTCGGCCGCGTCGACGGGCGCGCGCCGCGCGACCGCGGCGGCGCCGGAGATCGCGACGCGCAGGCAGGAGCCGGCGAGGTGCGCGACGCCGCCGTCCTCGCCCGCGAGGTAGCCCATGCTGCGCAGGCGCTCGCTCGCGTCCTCGCGCCAGGTGCGGTAGGTCGCCTGGCGCAGCGCGATCGACTCGGGCGCGTCGTCGGCGAACAGCTCGGCGAGCCCGATCGCGACCGCCTCGGGCACGCGCGCGCGGCGGCGGCACGCGCGCCGGTAGGCGCCGAGCCCGCGGCCGGCGCCGAGGTGCGTCTCGGCGAACGCGAGCGCGTCGCCGACCGCGAACGTCGGCCCCGCCTCGGTCAGCGGGTGCAGGTCGCCGACCGCGTCGCCCGCGCGCGCGAGCCCGCCCTCGGCCGCGTCGCCGCGCGGCGTGACGCGGCCCCCGCTCCACACCGGCGCGCCGCGCCGCAGCGCGTCCGCGAACGCGCCGGCCAGGCTCGGGGGCAGCGCCGGCGCGTACGCTTCGAAGAGCGCGAGCCCGCCCTCGCGGGGCATCCGCGCGCCGAGCGGCACGTCGAGGGTCAGCCGGATCACCGACGGCCCGATCCGATACGCTATCGCCGGCCCGGGCCCGCCCGCGAAGAGGTGGCGGAAGCCTTCGAACGGCAGCTCGGCGCCGACCAGCTCGAGGCTCGCGAGGCGGTAGGTCGGCTGGCGGTGCACGGCGCCGAAGCTCCACGAGCCCTCGCCGCGCGCCGCGGCGTGCGTCGGCGCGCCGGCCGCGAGCAGGATCCGCTCCGCGCTCGCGCAACGCGCCTTGCCCGCTTGCTCCCACGCGAGGGTCCCCGCGCTCGCGCGCGTCGCGCGCGCGGGCATCACGAGGTCGACGCCGTCCTGCGCCGCGCAGTGCGCGCGCAGCGTCTCGACGAGCAGGCCGCGCGGGAGCGCGAGGCCGAAGCGCTCCGCGCGGTACGGCAGCGCGATCGGCGTCGAGCCGTCCTCCGGGAAGAGCACGAAGCCTCGCCCCGTCGGGTAGCCGACCGGCGGGACGAGGTCGACGCCGAGCGCCTCGAGCGCGTCGACCGCCGGCGGGTGCAGCCACTCGCCGACCGCCTCGGCCGCCGCGGCGTGCGGGTCGGCCTCGAGCAACAGCACGCGCGCGCCGCGCGCATGGCAGGCCAGCGCGGCGGTGCAGCCGGCGATCGAGGCGCCGACGACGGCGACGTCGTAGCGACAGGTCACATCGACGCCATCAGCCGCGCGGTGATCGTGCGGACCGCGGGCTGCTGCGAGAGGCCGACGACGAAGTCGAGGCCGCCGTTGCGCACGAGCCCGCGGAACACGCCGCCGCCCCAGAAGGAGAGCTGGAACGCGCGCTTGCACTCGCGCTCGTAGCGGGCGAGCGCGGCCGCCTCGTCGGCGCGACCCGAGAGGATCGACGCGACCGCCTCGGCGCCGAGCATCCCGGAGCGCATGCCCTGGTAGATGCCCTCGGCCGTCGCGGGGTGGGTCATCAGGCCCGACTCGCCGATCGCGATGCGCCCCGGCGCGGTGAGCTGCTCGATCGCGTAGCTCCACACGATCGGGTGGCCGCGCCAGCCGCCGACCTGCGTCGCGTTCGCGAGCGCGCCCGCGTAGTGCTTGTCGAGGAACGCGCGGAAGAGCTCGCGCGCGTTCTTCTTCCCGTCGGGCGGGTCCTCGTAGGTGATGCCGATGTTGACGCGCGTCTCGGTCTCCGGGAACAGCCACCCGTAGTAGGGGTCGAGCATCCGATCGAAGATCATCTCGACGTGGTGCGGGCGGAACTCTGCGTGATCCCACCACCCCATGATCGCCTGGATCACGCGGCGCGGGCGCAGCGCGGGCAAGCCCACGCGGCAGTGGCTGCCGCCCGCGACGAGCGTGTGGCGGGCGCGCACCTCGTCGCCCGCGCGGCTCTTGAAGCCGACCATGCGGCCGCCCTCCTCGATCGCCTCGGCCGCGTCGAAGTCGGCGACGAAGCGCGTGCCCGAGGCGAGCGCCTTCTTCAGGAGCACGTGGTCGAGGATGCGGCGGTAGCAGACGACCGCCTCGGCGGCCTCGCCGCCCGACTGCCAGCTCTCGAGCCCGCCCGGCGTCACGAGCCGCAGGCCGCGGATCGGGTACGCGTGCGGCGCGACCTCGTCCCACACGCCGAGCTTCTGGAGCGTCTTGATCCCCTTGGGCGAGATGCCGCTGCCGCAGGTCTTGTCGCGCGGGAAGTCGTGGCGGTCGACGAGCACCACCCGCTCCACGCCGAGCGCTCCGAGGTGCGCCGCCGCCGCGGTGCCCGCGGGGCCGGCGCCGATGATCGCGACGTCTGCTTCGTATCGTTCCATGGCGCTTCTCTATCAGGTGCCGGTCGCGGCGTGGGGCGCCGCGCTCGGGCGCCGCTCGACGAGCGGCGGCTCGGTCGTCCCCGCGCGCGCCGGCACCCGGCGGCGCCGCGCGAGGTCGGCGTAGGCTTCGTGGATCGCGCGGCGCACGTCGGCGGGCGCGTGCCCGAGCGAGGCGCCGCGCGGCGCGTCGAGCGGGAGCGGCCTCGAGAGCAGCCCCCCGAGGACCGCGCGGAGCGGGCGGCGCGGGCGCGGGCGGCCGGTCACCTCTTCGAACAGGTCGAGCAGCGCGCTCGCGTCGAGCACGGCGCGCGGCGCCGCGTAGACCTCGCCCGCGCGGCCGCGGGTGAGCGCGAGGGCGATCGCGTCGGCCACCTCGCTCGCGCCGGCGAGCGCGACGCGCTCGAACGGCAGCGCGCGGAGCCGGCCGTGCGCGTGCTCGACGAGCGCGCGCGCGAGCGGCGCCTCGTCGTCGCGGGGCCCGACGATCGCCGGCACGCGGACCAGGACGACCTCGGGCGCGCGCGTGTCGCGCGCCCACTCGTCGAGGGCGGGCGGCGCGTCCTCGCCGACGACGAGCACCACGCGACCGACGCCAGCGTCCGCCGCCGCGGCGAGGGCGCGGCGCGCGCCCGCCGGATCGGCCGCCTCCACGATCGCGGCGCGGCAGCCGGCGAGGCGTCCGTCGAGCTCGATCGCGTGGCCCGCCGCGTCGAGCCGCTCCGCCGCGCGCACGATCACGCCGGGCGTCGCGCAGAGCCGCTGCGCGAGGTGCGCGCCGAGGGCGCCCCTCACGCCCACGAACACGCGCCCCGGCCGCGCCTCGGGCGCGGCGCTCACCTCGTCGAGGCGCTCGAGCCGCCGCGGCTTCCTGGCGGCGTGCTCGGGCGCCGCGCGCTCGGCGCGCTCGCGACGCTGGCGCGCTCACGCGACGCCCGGCGTGCTCGCGACGCTCGGCGTGCCCGCGACGCCCGGTGCGCTCGCGACGCTCGGTGCGCTCGCGACGCTCGGTGCGCCCGCGACGCTCGGTGCGCTCGCGACGCTCGGTGCGCTCGCGACGCTCGGTGCGCTCGCGACGCTCGGCGCCCCCTCCGGCGCCGGGCTCGCGTCGCCACGCGCCGCCTCGGGCGACGGCGCGCTCGCCCGGGCGCGCAGCTCGCGGATCACCTCCGCGGCGGCCCGCGCGTTGACCTCGCCCGCGTCGGCGATCCGGCGCGCGACCTCGAGCACCTCGTGCTCGGCGGCGCCCGCCTCGACCGCGACGTTGCGCGCGTGCAGGCGCATGTGGCCCTTCTGGATGCCCTCCGCCGCGAGCGCGCGCAGGGCGCCGAGGTTCTGCGCGAGCCCGACCGCCGCGCAGAGCCGCGCCACGTCGTCGGCGTGCTCGACGCGCGCGATGCGGCACGCCACCTCGACGACCGGGTGCGAGCGCACCACGCCGCCGACGACGCCGACCGCGAGCGGGATCGTCATGCGGCCCACGAGGTGCCCGTCCTCGACGCGCCAGCGCGCCATCGCGGTGTAGCGGCCGCCGCGGGCCGCGTGCGCGTGCGCGCCCGCCTCGACCGCGCGCCAGTCCTGGCCGAGCGCGATCAGCGCGGCGTCGACGCCGTTCATGATCCCCTTGTTGTGCGTCGCGGCGCGGTAGGGATCGCGCTCGGCGAACACGCTTGCCTCCTCGATGCGCCGCGCGAGCTCCTCGCCGCTGCCCGCGCCCTTGCCCTCGAGCTCCGCGAACGGCACGCGGCCCACGACGGTCACCGTGCGCTCGTCGGTGAGGTTCGAGAGGATCCGCAGCGCCACGCGGCCGCCCGTCAGCTCGCCGACGTGGGGCGCGAGTCGCTCGCACATCGAGTTGACGGCGTTCGCGCCCATCGCGTCGCGCACGTCGACCGCGAGGTGCACGACGAGCATGTCGCCGCAGGGATCGTCGGGCTCGAGCCGCGGCAGGCGCCGCACGCGGATCGAGCGCGCGCCGCCGCCCGCCTCGACGAGGCGCGGGTGCCCCGCGCTCGCGATCGCGAGCAGCTCCGGCTCCGCCGCGAGGAGCGCGCGCTCCGCCGCGTCCGGGTCGGGCACCTCGAGCACCTGGATCTGCCCGATCACGATCGGCGCGCTGCACGTCGCCTCGACGCCGCCGCCGCCGCGCAGGAGCTTGGCCGCGAAGCTGCACGCCGCGATCACGCTCGGCTCCTCGACGACCATCGGCGCGAGCACGTCGGCGCCGTTGATGCGGAGGTTCATGCAGAGCCCGAACGGCAGCCCGAACACCCCGAGGGCGTTCTCGACCATCCGCTCGGCGTGGTGCTCCTCGAGCCCGGCCGCCGGCACGAGCCGCGCGAGCTCGTCGTCGGCGAGGCCGCACACCTCCCCCACGCGAGCGCGCCGTTCGGGCATGCTCAGCCGGTAGAAGCGGGAGATGCAGCTACAGCTCGTCAAGGTCCGGCCTCCGGTCGGCGCGTCGAGGGCGCACTCGTGCCCACCGCTCGCGCGGCGGCGACGCTAGCCCAGGCCCCGGGCGTGGTCCAGACGATTTCCGCTCTGTGAACTGGGTTCATGAACCGGGTTCATCCCTGATTCCAAGGGTGAACCGTGTTTCACGGCGCGTTGACTTCGCGCCCGCGGCGCGTCAGCGTGCGCGCCCGTGGAAGGCTGGACCAGCGAGGTGTCGGCGGGCGTCGAGCGCCGCCTGAGCGCGTTCTTCGACGAGGAGCGCGCGCGCGTCACGCAGCTCGCGCCACAGGCCGAGGTGCTCCACGGCGCGATCGCGGCGCTGACGATGCGCGGCGGCAAGCGGCTGCGCCCGGCGGTGCTCTACGCCGCGTACCGCGCGGTGCGGCCGGACGGCGGCTTCGGCGAGGTCGCCGACGCGTGCGCGGGGCTCGAGGTGCTGCAGACGTACCTCCTCATCCACGACGACTGGATGGACGGCGACGAGACGCGGCGCGGCGGCCCATCCGTGCACGCGGCGCTGCGCGACAGGTTCGATCCCGCGCTCGCGGATCGGCTCGCCATCCTCGCCGGCAACCTCGCGTGCGCGTGGAGCTGGCGGCTGTTCGGCGCGGGCGAGGCGGTCCGCGACGTGGTGCTGCGCATGCACGAGGAGGTCCTCGTCGGCCAGCAGCTCGACCTGATGGCGGTCGAGGACGTCTCGCGCATGCACCGGCTCAAGACGGGCAGCTACACGCTGCGCGGGCCGATCGCGCTCGGCGCGGTGCTCGGCGGCGCGAGCGCGGCGCAGCGCGAGGCGCTCGACGCGTTCGCCGCGCCGCTCGGCGAGGCGTTCCAGCTCCGCGACGACCTGCTCGGCACGTTCGGCGACCCGCGCGACACCGGCAAGTCCGCGGGCAACGATCTCTGCGCCGGCAAGCGCACCGCCCTCGTGCTCGCCGCGGAGCGCTCGGGCGCGGACCTGCGCGAGCTGCGCGCCGTCTTCGGCGTGCTCGACGCGCCCGCGCCCGCGATCGCTGCCGCGCGCGCGCTGCTCGAGCGCTCGGGCGCGCGGCGCGCGGTCGAGACGCGCCTCGACGCGCTGCTCGCCGAGGCCGACGCCGCGCTCGCGCGCGCGCCGCTCGCCGAGTCGGGCCGCGCGATGCTCGCCGAGCTCGCCGCCCGCCTCGCCCACCGCGCGCACTGAGTCTTCGGAGGGGCTGTTCCAGCCCCTCCCCCCATGCGGCAAAGCCGCATGGGGCCCCCCGCCCGAGACGAACGCGGCGGAGCCGCGTTCGACCCCATCGCGGGGCGATGGGGCCCCCTCGACCGACGCCCGTCGCTTCGCGACGGGCTGGTCTCGATGGGACGCCGACGACGCCGGCGAGTGCGCTCGACCGCGCGGTCGCTGATGCGTCGACCGTCTCCGACTGACCCGCCGCGATCGCCGGTTGCCACGCGCTCCTCCCGCGGCCTCGCGTCTCTGTTCACTTTTGGCGTTTGGCGCGGACCCTCCCGCCCGGCCGGCGCTACCCGCCCGTGAGCTCGCGTCGGGGGCGCCGGCGGCGCGCGCCGAGGGCGAGGACGGCGAGCCACGCGAGCGTCGCCCAGCCCGCGGCGCGGGTCGGCGCCGCGCGGCAGGTGCAGCCGCCGCCGCCCGGCGCGAGCGGGCCGGCGTCGGGATCGAAGGGCGCGCCGCCGTCCGCGGCTTCCGCCGCTCCGTCGCGGCGCGCGCCCGCGTCGGGCGGCGCGCCCGGCGCGCCGGGCGTCACCGTGATCGTCACGTCGTCGCTCGCGCTGCCGCCGTGGCCGTCGCTCACGTGCAGCCGGAAGCGCAGCGCCAAGGGGCGCGTGATCGCGGGCGGCGTCGCGAACGAGGGCCGGGCGGAGGTGGGCTCCGAGAGCGCGACGAGCGGCGTCGCGTCGAGCAGCTCCCAACGGAACGTCAGCGGGTCGCCGTCCGGGTCGGCGCTGCGGCTCCCGTCGAGCGTCACCTCGTCGCCCGCGCGCACCGTGCGATCGTCGCCCGCGTCGGCCGTCGGCGCGTGCGCGCAGCGCGCCGTGTTCTCGACGTGCCCGGGGAAGGGCGGCGGCTCGGTGCCGGTGATCACGAGGTCGTCGATCTCCCAGCCCGCCGAGCCGACGGCCGCGTCGGTCGCGATCCGCAGGCGCAGCCGCACGCGCTCGCCCGCGAGCGCGGTGCCGAAGTCGAGGCGCACGGTGTCGGCGCGCGGGTACGACGGGTTCCGGCGCGAGTACGCGGGGCGCAGCGCCAGCGTGCTCATCGCCTCGTCGGTGAGCGGCCCCGTGTACCCGGGATCGACGAGCTCCGCGACGTCGCGCCAGCTCGCGCCGCCGTCGGTCGACAGCTCGATCACCGCCCCGTCCCACAGCCGCGTCTCGTCGGCCTCGAAGTCGAAGCGGTGCTCGAAGCGCACGACGAAGGGCACGCCGGGCGCCACCCGCAGCTCCGGCAGCTCCATCGCGGTGTCGGTCGGGATGGCGCTACCCGCGCCGCGCAGCACCCAGCTCGGGTTCCCGAGCACGGAGGGGCCCACCGTCCACACGCCGCGCGTGCCGCCGTCGAGGCTCACCTCGCGCAGCCAGCGCGGCGGGAGCTCGAACTCCTCGAGCGCGCTCAGCCCCGGATCGCGGTCCACGATCACGCGCGCGCTCGCGATCTCCCCGCCGCAGGAGGCGCCGCCGCGCACCGTCGCGCGCACGTCCATCGGGCCGCCCCGCACGTCCGTCGTCCCCGCGACGAGCGTCGCCCACACCTCGCGCGACGCGCCCGGCGCGAGCGTCGGGAGCGGGCGCTCCCCGCCGTCGCCGATGGTCACGCCGAGGTCGTTCGGCTCGAGCGCGAGCGTCGCGCCCTCGAGCGCGACCACGCCCTCGTTCGCGACGACCACGCGCACCCAGCCCGTCTCGCCCGGGTCGAGGTACGCGTCGTCGTCGCAGAGGCGGCGCCCGCCCTCGAGGATCACCTCCATCGCGGTGACGCGCGGGCGCGGGCCCACCGCGAAGTCCTCGATCACGCCGCGCAGATCCTCCGAGTAACGGCCGGGCGAGCGCGCGCACGTCCCCGCGCCGCGGCCCGCGAACGCCGCCGCGATGCGCCGCGCGTCCTCGACGTCGCGCTCGAGCGCGGCCGCGACGAGCGCGTCGCGTTGCTCGGTGAACGTCGGCGCGCGCGGCGCGAGCTGCATGCCGGTCACCACGTAGCGCGCGAAACGCCGCCGCGCGCCCTCGAAGTCGTACGGCGCGCCCGGCGTCGCGCTGCGCCGGATCAGCGAGGTGAGCGCGTCGAACAGCATCGACGCCCACACCTCGCCCGCGTTGTGGACCTCCGAGTTCACGCTGCCACCCGGCTCGATCGGGTGCGTCGTCGGCAGCGGCTCGTCGTTCGCGATGTGGCGGAACGACAGGTCGTCGTACGCGCGGTTCGACGAAAAGGGCATGCGCCGGATCCCGTAGTACGTCCGCCGGCGCCCGTGGTTGGCGAAGCTGCCCATCGGGAAGGGGCCGTCGAGATCGTCCTCGGGCCCCAGGAGCATCATGAGCGCGAGGAAGTCCGCCCAGCCCTCGCTCTGCGCGCCGCACTGGTGCGAGCCGCACGCGAGGAGGCGGTGGTGCAGGAAGTGCCCCCACTCGTGCACGACGACCTGCGTGTCGAGCGCGCTGTCGATGTCGGGCTGCAGCTCGCGGTGCACGCGCGTCGGGCTCCCGGCGCGCGCGCGCAGCGCCGCGCCGTCCTCGAGGCTCACCATCACCGTCGGGATCGCGACCGTGCCCGTGCCGGTCATGTTGATGCGCGCGTCGCCGGGCTGGTCGTTGACGATGATCAGCGCGAGCGCGCCCGCCGCCTCGGCCTGCTGCGCCTTGGCGACGAAGCTGCAGCCGCCGCGATCCACGAGCGCGACGGTCCCCGCGAGCGCGTCGCCCAACGCCGTGCAGCCGTTGGTGTCGCCGGGCGCGAGCGGCCCCGTGACGTCGTAGGTGGTCGGGCCGAACGACGCGACGCCGATCAGGTAGCTCGCGTCTCCCGTGGCGACGCCGCGCCGCGCGCGCCCGCTCCACAGGAACATCTGCATGCGCGGCGACACGCCGTCGCGCGGCGTGCTCATGTTCGCGTTGTTGCGCCCGCTGTAGTCCACCGCCTCGGCCCGCAGCGGGTCGCCCTCGCGCCCACCGCGCCCGTAGTTGTCGCGCTGCGCGTTGCCCGCCACCTCGTCGAACCCGAGCGGGTAGAAGTAGTCGTGCAACCAGTTGGTCACGAAGAACAGGTGCGTGATGCCCGCCATCGTCTGCGTCGGGTCGTCGATCGGGCCGCGCGACGGATCGAGCGGGTGCGCGAACACGCCGGGCGCGGTGACCGACGCGCGGAAGTCGCCCGCGCTCAGGCCGTCCGGCGCGTTGCGGTCCGCGTACGCGTCGACGTTGTTGCCGACCGTCTCGGTCGCGCCGGGCGCGAGCCACGGATCGAGCCCGAGGCGCGGGCCGCGGTCGAGCCCCTCGACCATCGCGCGCACCTGCCGCAGGAACGGGGGCGGCTCGTCCACGGGCATCCGCGCCGGGTAGGGCGTCGTGTCGCCGAACGGGCTGTCGAAGAGCCGGCGCGGGGGATCGGCCGCGTCGGCGTAGACGAGGTACTCGAACGCGTCCTCGACGGTGAGCCGGCGGCGCAGCAAGAGGCGCCCGTCGCCGGCGTCGATCGCGTACGCGAACAGATCCCCGTCGGCCCACAGCTCGACGTAGTGCGCGGCGACGAGGCCGCTCGGGAGCGGGTAGAGCACGCGGCCGACCCGCGCGGGCGCGTCGAGCCGCGCGGAGGGCGCGCTCCAGCGCTCGTCTCCGTCCGGGCCGGTCGCGACGTACCGCAGCCCCGCCGCCGCGCCCGGCCCGAGCCGATCGGCGAGCGCCACGGCGAGCGCGCTCGCCGCGTCCCGCGCGAAGCGCCCGGCGCGCGCCGGGTACAGCTGGCCGCCCGCCGCGACGAGCGCGCCGTCGACGTCGAGCAGGAGCGAGAGCCGCGTCTCGAGCGCCTCGACGCCGGCGACTCGCTGGCCGAAGATCACGAGCGCCCCGCCCGACGGCGTCGCGCGCGCCAGCCGCGGCTCGAGCGTCGCGAGGTCCCCCACGCCGTAGAGCGGGGCGAGGGCGCGGACGTGCGCGCGCGCGCGCTCGAGCGGGCTCGCGCCGACCCCGGCGGGCAGCGCGCGGCGGCCGACGAGGAGCGTGGGCACGTCGCGCTGCGCGTCGCGCCCGGCGGCGACGAGCCCCGCGGGGATCGGCGGCGCGACCACGGGCGCGCGCGGGCTCGTCGCGTACGCGTCGAACAGCGCCTGCGCGCCGGCGGCGGCGGGCGCGGCGAGGACGAGCGCGGCGGCGACCCACGCGAGCCCCTGCCGCCCCGCGGCGTCGAGCGAGGGCGTCATCGACCTGACTCTGCCCAAGGCCGGCGTCGCTGTCCACGTGCCAACCCGTCGCGAGCGTGTACCTTCGCCGCATGGCCCTGCGCATCCTCTGCCCGACCGACCTGTCCTCGTCCTCGGACCGCGCGCTCGCCTACGCGGTGGGCCTCGCGCGCACGCGCCCGGGCACGCGCATCACGCTGCTGCACGTCGACGACCTCCCCAGCTACGGCCTGCCGGAGGGCACCGTGCGCGAGGAGCCGCTCCGCGCCGCGTGGCGCAGCCGCCTCGACGCGCTCGCGGCGCGCTTCGCCGACGTCCCGATCGAGCCCGAGATCGCGCGCGGCGCGCCGGCCGAGGAGATCCTCGCGCGCGCCGCGAGCGCCGATCTCGTCGTGATGAGCACCCGCGGCCGCCACGCCCTCGCGCGCGCCGTCCTGGGCGCGGTCGCCCACAAGGTCGTGCGGGGCTCGCCGGTCCCCGTCCTCGCGCTCGATCCCGAGGCGCCCGCGCGGCCGGTCCGCAAGGTCCTTTGCATGCTCGATCTCTCGCCGGCCTCCGAGGAGGCGCTCGAGGAGGCGGTGCGCTGGGCCGAGCGGGCGGGCGCCGAGCTCCACGTGCTCCACGCGTTCCAGCTCCCCGTGTACACCCTGCTCGAGGGCGGCCACTTCTTCGAGCCGGATCTCCCGAGCCGCGTCCAGGCCCTGCGCGCGGAGGCGCTCCGGGCCGTGCTCGCGCGGCGGGCGCCCGGGGTCGACGCGAAGCTCCACGTCCTCGAGGGCGCGCCGATCGAGGCGCTGTCGCAGCTCGTCGCCGACGAGGCGATCGACCTCGTCGTGGTCGGGACGCACGGCCGCTCCGGGGTGCAACGTCTCGTGCTCGGGAGCGTCGCCGAGCAGCTCCTGCGCACCGCGCGCGTCCCGCTCCTCGTCGTCCGCGGGTGAGCTTCCGCGTCCGAACGCGGCGGGCCCCCCATTTCCACCCCATCGCCGGGCGAGCGCCCTACCAGAGCGGCGCGAGCGGGAGCTCGATGGCGTCGAACGGCGGCGCGCGGACCACCGCGTCGTCGCGCCAGACGGCATGCACGCGGTAGCTCTCTCCGTCGAGGCGGAAGACCTCGAGCGTGCGCGGGTCGGGGTCGAGCAACCAGATCCAGCCGACGCCCTCGCGGGCGTAGATCGGCACCTTCTCCGCGCGGTCGATCGACTCCGTCGAGGGCGAGACGACCTCGGCGACCCAGTCGGGCGCGACGGTGAGGTACGCCGCGTCGGGCAGCGCCGGGAGCGTCTCGCGGCGCCAGCCGGCGAGGTCGGGGACGAGGATGTCGCCGCCCAGATGCAGCTCGGGCTCGAAGAGGATCGTCCAGCCGCCCGGCCCGTCGCGGCCGTCGTGGTCGAAGCCGTCGAGCCGGCCGCCCAGCCGCGAGCCCGTCTTGGCGTGGCGCAGGCGGGGGCGCGCCTGTGTGTAGAGCTGGCCGCCGATCAGCTCCGCCACCACGTTCGGCGGCGCGGCGAGCACGTCGGCGTAGCTGGCGCGGCGTCGTGCGGGGTCGCCCACGCGTCGAGTATACGGCAAGCGCTCCGCCTCGGCCCGCGGCGGCGCGCGCCATGGGCGCGTCACGCGCTCGTGCCTTGCTCGCCGCGCGCGCGTCCGCCACCGTGCGTGCGTGCGCTCGACGCCGCTCGCGCTCTTGGCCCTCTCGCTCGCCGCGTGCGACGGCGGCTCGGGCGGTCCCGACGCGGGCCACGACGCGGGGACGGACGCGGGCCACGACGCGGGGACGGATGCGGGCACCGACGCGGGCCCCGATCCCGACGTCGTCGTGCGGAGCTGCGAGGAGGTCGTCTTGCCCGGGGCCGCGAGCGCGCCGCCGCGCGTCGAGGGCTGGCCGCTGCTCTTCGCGGAGCCGCGCGGCGAGGACGCGGTGTTCGTCGCCCCCGCGGTCGCGCGCCCGACCTTCCTCTACGCGGGCGACACGATCGTCCGCGTCGATCCGCGCGGGCCGTCGGGCTTCGAGGTCCCGGGGCTCGCCCTCGACTGCGGCCCCTTCGCCCACGGCGTCGCGTCGGGCGATCCGGGCCCGCGCGCGGTGACGCTCTGGACGCGCTGGAGCGCACCGCCGGGTGCTCCCGACCGGGCCGCGCTCGCGTGGGTCGTCGCGACCGATCCGGCGTTCGCGGACGAGGTCGCGCGCGGCGACGTCGAGGCGCGGGCCGAGGCCGACTTCACCGTGCACGTCGAGGCCGGCGGCCTCGCGCCCGGCACCACCTACTACTACCGCTTCACCGATCCGAGCGGCGCGCGCAGCGTGGTCGGGCGCACGCGCACCGCGCCCGAGGGGCGCGTCGAGCGCCTGCGGTTCGCGCTCGCGAGCTGCAGCAGCCTGTTCAGCGGGTACTTCAGCGCGTACCGCCGCATCGCCGAGCGCGACGATCTCGACCTCGTGATCCACGTCGGCGACTACATCTACGACTTCGTCGACGAGGACGAGCGCGTGCGCGTGCCTGCGTCGGGCGAGGTCGAGGACCTGGTGGACCTCGCGAGCCACCGGCGCCGCCACGCGGAGTACCTCGCCGATCCGGATCTCCGGCTCGCGCGCCAGGCGCACCCGTGGTTCTTGCTCTGGGACAACCACGACCTCGAGCGCGGCCTGCCCGCGTACGGCGGCGGCGTGCAGGCGTTCCGCGAGTGGACGCCGGTGCGGCCGCTCGCGGAGGGCGCGCCCCCGGACGTGCTCTACCGCGCGCTGCGCTACGGCGAGCTCGTCGAGCTGTTCGCGGTCGACATGTACCTCTTCCAGCGGCGCGACACGCTCTCGGGGAGCGACGCGCCCAGCGTGCTCGGGAGCGCGCAAGAGGCGTGGCTCGAGGGCGAGCTGCGCGCGAGCGCGGCCACCTGGCGCCTGCTCGGCATGCAGAAGGTCTTCTCGGAGCTCGGGCCGTTCAGCGGCTGGGTCGACTTCGGCGAGGCGCGCTCGCGCCTGATCGCGCAGCTCGGCAGCGTCGCGGACGTCGTGGTGCTCACGGGGGACTCGCACTTCACCGCGTTCATGGACGTCGTCGACGAGCCGACGCGCGAGGGCGCGCGCTACGACCCGGCGACCGGCGCCGGCGCCGTCGCCGCGGAGCTCTTGGGCCCCTCGATCAGCCGCGGCAACTTCGACGAGCAGCTCGGGCCGGGCAACGAGCGCCTCCTCGAGCGCACGCGCGCCGGCTTCGTGCGCAACTACCCGCACCTCGTCGACGCCGAGCTCGTCAGCCACGGCTACGGCCTGATCGACGTGACGCCCGAGCGCGTGGTCGCCGAGGTCTGGTACTCGCCCATCCTCGCGCCCGCCGATCACGAGACGTTCGGCGGCGGCTACGCGATCGCGCGGGGAGGGCGCCGCTACGAGCGCGCCCGCCGCGCGAGCCCGACGTCGTCTCCATGATGCGCGGGGCGCCCGGGCGAGTACATTCGCGCACGTGAGCGAGCTACGAAGCGATCTCGCGGAGCGCGCCGACCGCGTGTGGCAGACCCACATCAGCTGGGTCTTCGGCATCGGCGACGAGGTCTTCAAGGTGAAGCGGCCCGTCGAGCTCGGCTTCCTCGACTTCTCCACGCTCGCGCGTCGCCGCGCGGCGTGCGAGGCCGAGGTGGCGCTCAACACGCGGCTCGCGCCGGACGTGTACCGAGGCCTCGCGCCGATCACCCGCGACGCCGCGGGGCGTCACGCCATCGAGGGCGAGGGCGAGGTCGTCGACTTCGCGGTGCGCATGCGGCGCCTCTCCGACGAGTCGCGCGCCGACGTGCGGCTCGCGGGCGGCCGGCTCGGGCTCGAGGAGGTCGACCGCATGGCGTGTCGCGTCGCCGCCTTCCACGCGGCCTGCCGCGTCGACACCGGCACGGCGGCCTTCGGCCGGCCCGACGCGATCCGCCGCAACGTGCGCGAGAACTTCGAGCAGGCGCGCGGGCGCATCGAGGCGCTGCTCTCGCCGGCCGAGGCGCTCGAGATCGAGCGCACCCAGCTCGCGTTCCTCGACGCCCACGAGGCCGCGCTGCACGCGCGGGCGGACCGGGGCCGCGTGCGCGACGGCCACGGGGACCTGCGCCTCGAGCACTTCTACCTCGAGGACGACGGCGCGGTGCGCGTGCTCGACTGCATCGAGTTCAACGAGCGCTTCCGCTACGGCGACGTGTGCGCGGACGTCGCGTTCCTCTCGATGGACCTCGCGTGGCACGGCCGCGTCGATCTCGCGGAGCGCGCCCTCGCGACCTACGCGCGCGAGTCGAGCGACTACGACCTCTACCCGCTCGTCGACTTCTACGAGAGCTACCGCGCGTACGTGCGCGGCAAGATCGCGGCGATGCTCGCGACCGACGAGCAGGCGCCCGCCCCCGTGCGCGAGCGCGCGAAGGAAGAGGCGCGCCGCTACTTCCTCCTCGCGCTCGCCGCGGAGCGCCGGCCGCTGCTCGGGCCGATGGTGGTCGCGATCGGGGGGCCGATCGCGTCGGGCAAGTCCACGCTCGCCGACCGGCTCGGCGCCGCGATGGGCGCGCCCGCGATCAACACGGACCGCATCCGCAAGCACATGCTCGGCGCGCGGGCGACGGACCGGCTCTACGACGGCTCGTGGGCGGGCGCGTACGATCCGGAGTTCACCGAGGCGGTGTACGCGGAGGTCGACCGGCTCGCGCACGCGGTGCTCGCCTCCGGGCGCCCGGTGATCCTCGACGCGTCGTTCCGCTCGCGCGCGATGCGCGAGGGCGCGCGCCGGCTCGCCGAGCGCGCGGGCGTCGACTTCCGCTTCGTCGAGTGCCGCGTAGACCCCCGGATCGCCAAGGCGCGGCTGCGCGTGCGCGACATGCAGACGAGCGTGAGCGACGGTCGCCTCGAGATCTTCGACGAGTTCCTCAGGCGCTGGGAGCCCGTCGAGGAGCTCGGCGCGGACGTGCACCTGATCGTGGACACGTCGCGCGAGCTCGACGACGTCGTCGAGCAGCTCCGCGGCGAGCTCCCCCTTTGGCCCTGAGCTGGGGGGAGGGGTTGGAACGCGCTCCTCCGAAGATTCAGCGCCGCGTCGCCGCGCGCGCCTCGGCGCGCTCCCACATGCGCAAGTAACCTTCCGCGCTGCGGAAGAGCGGCTCGAGGTCCTCGTCGGTCGAGCCGCCGCGGCGCGCGTCCTCGACCAGCTCGGGCAACAGCCCGATGTGCGACATGCCCTCGGTGTTGAAGTCGAACACGCGCTCGCCCGCGCGCGGCTCGGTGAACGTCACGTCCCCCGCGTACGACGTGAAGGGGTAGGTGATGGGGTTCGTCTGCGGCGTGCTGCACGGGCTGCGATCGCCGAAGCGCGGCCGCGGGCCGCCGGCGAAGCCGTTGAGGTCGAAGCTGAAGCCCTCCGCCGGGTAGCCGCCGAGCTCGCGGATGCGCTCGACGCGCGCGCGCAGGCCGTCGGTCATCGCGCTCGGCCGGCTCGGGTCCGCGCAGCGGCCGAGGCCGGTCGACGACACGCCGCCGATCGCGTAGATGCGGCCGGCGTTGTTGTTGCCGTGCGTGCCGACCGCGGGGTAGTCGGCGGCCTCGAGGATCTCGTACGCGCGCACGAACGCGCGGCGCGGGAGGTGGTCGACCTCGATGAGCATCCCGCGGTCCATCATCTCGTTCAGCAGCAGCTCGCCCAGCGGCGTCAGCCCGTGGCTCTGGCAGTGATCGCCCTCGAGCGCCGGTGAGAGCACGCGGTCGATGAACGGCGCGACCGTCGAGACGGGGGCCTCGGGGAACCCGCTCATGTCGTTGGGCGGCGGGGAGAGGTACTCCTCGCGCGGCATGTTGAGCCCGCCGAACTGGACGGGCCCGTGGTCGAACACGCTGTGCACGTCGGGGCAGTCGTCGGTGAAGCTCGACCAGTGCCCGCTGTTGACGAAGTTGCCGAGCTCGATGAAGGAGCGGTTGCCGTCGCCGGCGGAGAACGCGTTGTCGAACTTGTGGACGGGGAACATCACGCGGATGCCGAGCGCGTGGTAGCGATCGAGCTGGCTGCGCACGTAGTCGGCGTCGCAGGTGGGCATGCCCGGGCGCGGCACGCTGAAGCAGTCGAAGAGGTTCGAGGTCTCGATCCCGAGGACCACCGCGAGCCGGCCCTCCTCGATCACCGCGCGCGCCTCGGCGGGCGTGCGGACGATGCGGAAGAAGCCGCGGCCCGGCCCGCCCGCTTGCGCGTCGATGTAGCGCTCGAGGTTCCCCGCCTCCTCGATGATGCGATCGACGGCCACCATGTCGTTGCACGAGTAGCGCGCGCGCTGGATGTTCTCGCCGGTCAAGAGCTCGCAGATGACCGAGTTGGTCGTCGCGTGGAGCACCACGAGCCGCAGGCCACCCATCCACGCGCGCTCGATCCAGCGCCAGTACTGCGTCTGGTGCGTCGAGCTGAACGGGGCCGACGGCCACGTGGTGAACACGGGGTAGCCCGCCGTGTGGTGGTTGAACTCCGAGAGGCGACCCGAGATGAACGCCGGCAACAGCACGTTCACGTCGACGTCGCCCGACTGGTCGTAGCCGTAGCCGAAGAGATCGCGGCGCCCCTCGGCGCCGTGGAACGGCGCGCAGTCGGGCAGCGCGTGCTCGACCCCGAGCCGGTGGAACGGCGCGCCGTGGAAGATCCCGCCGCCTCCGAAGCCGAAGTTGCTGAGCACGTGCGAGTGCGTGTCGACCATGCCGAAGACCGATCCGTCGTCGAACGCGCGCGGCGTCACGGTGCCCTCCGCGTCCACGGTCAGCTCGGGGTGCGCGGCGCAGCCCTCGGCCGGGTAGAGGGCGACGACCGCCGCGCCCGCCTCGCTCGCCGCGAGCCCCTCGCGCGCGAGGTAGCGCCCGGTGCGAAGGTTCCGCAGCTGCAGGCGCGCCGGGTCGTGCGCCGAGATCTCGAGCGCCCACTCGGCGCCGGACACGTAGGCGTCGTCGACGAGCATCACGTCCGACAGCAACGTGTCTTGACGCGAGAGCGCGCCCTCGTCGTCGGCCACGAGGTAGCGGCGCGCCTCGTCGTAGAAGAGGTACGTGCCCAGATCGGCGGCCTGCAGGAAGAAGCGCGCGCCGCCCGACGGCGCCCGCGCGCTGAACGCGAAGCCCTCGCCCGACGGAGTCGCGGCGAGCCAGCGCGTGTCGGTGCTGCCCGGCTCGGTCGCGTCGAGCGTGTAGCACCCGCCGGCGAACGAGTAGACCCCGTCGTGGGGCGGAGGCAGCGGCCGTTCGACCGGGCCTTCGCAGGCCAGGAGAGAGGACGCGAGCAGGAGGAGGAGGAGCCCAGGCGAGCGCGGCATGCGGTCCGCACACGCTACCGACGGCTCGGTCCGCTGTCGAGGGCGCGACCGGCGCGTCGTGGTCGCCGGCGGCGGAACGCCACGGCGACGAGCGCGGCGCCCCACGCCGCGGGGCCGGCCGGGCTCGGTCGGGCGCTCGCGCAGGCCTCGCAGCCGCCGGGCGGCGGCGGCGGCACGCAGTAGAAGTCGATGCCGCCGAGGTGCTCGCAGGCGAAGCCGGTCGGGCAGTCGCCGCGGCCGCTCACGCACCGCACGCTGCACGTGCCGCGTCCGTCGAGGCAGTCGCCGCGCGCGCAGTCGTCGCGCGACGCGCACGGCGCGCCGACGGCGCCCGGGCTCGGGGTCGGGTAGCGGCAGAGCGCCTCCTGGCACGAGAGCGGCGCGTCGCACTCGGCGTCGGCCGCGCAGGGCGCCGCGCAGAAGCGCAGGAGCGGCTCGTCGAGCGCCTCCGCGCACCGGCCGCTCGCGCAGTGCGCGTCGTAGAGGCACGGATCGCCGAGCGCGAGCGAGCCCGGCGCCCACGCCGCGAGCGCGGGCGTGAGGAAGTCGTCGAGGTGGGCGTCGACCCGCGTCGCGCGCGCGCGCTCGGTGCACGCCGCGTCGCCGCGGCTGACGACGCCGCCGACGCGCTCGCCCGCCGGCGTCGAGACGAGCACGGGCCCGCCCGAGTCGCCCCGGCACGGCAGCGACGGGTCCGCGCCGAGCACGACGTGGAGCGGCGTCACCTCCGTGGTGAGGCTGCGGCCCTCGCGCTTCACCACGTCGTCGCCCGCGCCCGGCGCGGTGAGCCCGTAGCCGACGAGGCGCACCGAGACGGGCGGCGCCGCCGCGATCGCGTCGTCGCTCGCGAGCCGCAGCGGGGCGACGCCGGCGGGCTCCGCGAGGAGCACGAGGGCGAGGTCGTGATCCGCGCTCTCGCTCGCGTCCGGGTGCGCGACGGCGGCGATCGCGGGCACGCGCGTCCCCGCTCTTCGAAGGTCGGATCCGAAGAACACCTCGATCTGGCCCGGGGCGCCGCGCGGCACGCAGTGGGCGGCCGTCAAGACGACGTGCTCGCTGATGAGCGTGCCGCTGCAGGCGAGGGTGGGTGGCTCGCCCGGGAGCACGAGCGCGACGACGGCGGGGAAGCCGGCCGTCTCGGTGCCCATGGTCAGCTCGGCGCGCGCGCCGTCGGGCGGCGCGCAGCCCGCGGCGAGCGCCAACCACCCCGCGAGCGCCGCGCGTCGCATCCCGCTCACGGTAGCACCGCGCGCGCGGCGCTCCGAGCGCCCCTCACCGATACTGCGCGTTGTTCAGGATCGCGGCGAGCATCTGGCCGCCCGCCCCGAGCACCGTCATGACGATGGTCAGCACGATCGTGAGCAGGCCCAGCACGATGCCCGCGATCGCGAGCGGCTTGCCGCCGTACTTGTGGGGCTCGCCGTTCTGTCGCACGAGCGAGAACGCCCCTAGGCCGGCCGCCGCGAGCGAGATCGGGATGCCGAACAGGCCGCAGCAGAAGCACGTGATCAGGCTGAACGCGCCGACGGCGAGCGAGGCCACCGCGAGCGGATCGGGCGGCGGCGCGCCGCCCATCGGCGGCGGGCCGAACGCGCCGGGCGGGCCGCCCGGAGGCTGGCCGAAGCCGCCGCCTGGGGGCGGACCGAAGCCGCCGCCCGGGGGCGGACCGAAGCCGCCGCCCGGAGGCTGGCCGAAGCCGCCGCTCGGGGGCGGACCGTAGCCTCCGCCTGGCGGCGGACCGTAGCCTCCCCCGCCCGGGGGTTGTCCGAAGCTCATCGTGGGCCTCCGCTCGCCTCGCACCGTGACACGGAACGCTCCGTCACCGGGAGGGCATCATCATCTGCGCGCCGCCGGCGCCGGGCGGCGGCGCGAGCGGGAGCTGCGCGCTCTGTACCTGGGGCAGCTCGGTGAACCCGATCGCGTACTGCCCCTGCGTGCCGGCTTGGTAGCCACCGACGAACACCTGGTACTGCCCGGGCGCGAAGGCGCCCTGGACGAGCGGGTTGAGCGTCTCGGCGTGCTCGTCGTCGTTGCAGCGGACGCTGCCGTCGCCGCCGCGCACGACGAGCACGGTGTCCTGCGGCGAGTTCACGAGGATGCGCAGGTTCGCGAAGCCCGTCGCGAGCGAGAGCACGTGGCTCGGCACCTCGCCGATGAAGCCGACGCAGCTCGGGTGCAGGTTGGCCGCGTTCACCGGCCCCGCGATGATCACCCCGCCCGCGACGAGCGGCTGCGGCTGGAAGCCCGCCGCGAGCGGGATCGGCGCCCCCTGCGGCTGCATCCCGCCCGGCGGCATCCCCATCATCCCCGGCGGCATCGGCGGCGGCGGCGCCTCCGGCATCGGGTGGTGGCCCGGCACCACGAGCGCGGGCGAGAACTCGGAGTTCGGTTGCAGGCCGGGGGGCAGCGTGCCGGGCGCGGGCGGCACCGGGTGCTCCGGCACCTCGTGCCCGGGCACGCGGAGCGCGGGATCGTCGGGCAGATCCGGGTCGTCGTCGCAGCCGGCGAGCGCGAGCGCGAGGCCGAGAGGGAGGAGTCGTCGCAACATGCTCGCGGCGAGGATACCTCAACTCCCTTGCTCGCTGCGCGCGCTGAGGTAGGCCCTCTCCCATGCCTCGACTCGCCGCGCTCGTCGCGGCCGCGCTCGCCGCGTCCTGCGGTGGCCCGGCCACCGCCCCCCCGGAGTTCAGCGCCGCCGAGGGGCGCGCCTACGGCGGCGAGGCCGACGCGCCGCCGAGCGAGGCCGGCGAGCCGATCCCCGTCGGGCGCCTGCCCGAGGGCGTGACGCCGCTGCACTACACCCTCTGGCTCGAGGTCGTGCCGAGCCGCGAGCGCTTCCGTGGCCGCGCGGACATCCGCGTGCGCCTCGACGCGCCACGCCGCGTGATCTGGCTGCACGGCCACGACCTGAACGTGACCGAGGCGGAGGTGTTGCCGGAGGGCCGCGAGGCGGTCCTCGCGCGCTACGAGGAGGTGCACGACTCGGGCGTCGCCGCGCTGCACCTCGAGCGCGAGGTCGGCCCCGGCGAGGTGGAGATCTCGCTCGGCTACGACGCGCCCTTCGACCGCCAGCTCAAGGGGCTCTACCGCGTCGACACCGGGGGCGAGTCGTACGCGTTCACGCAGTTCGAGGCGACGAGCGCGCGCTACGCGTTCCCGTGCTTCGACGAGCCGCGGTTCAAGACGCCGTTCGACCTCACGCTCTCCGTCTCGCCCGCGCACGAGGCGATCGCGAACACGCTCGTGGTGAGCACGGAGCGCGTCGAGGGGATGAAGGAGGTCCGCTTCGCCGAGACGCTGCCGCTGCCGACCTACCTCGTCGCGATGGCGGTCGGCCCGCTCGACGTCGTCGAGCACGCGCCGATCCCGCCGTCCTCCGTGCGCTCGCGGCCGCTCCCGTTCCGCGGCGTCGCCGCGCGCGGCCGCGGCCCGCGCCTCGCGTACGCGCTCGAGCACACCGCCGCGCTGCTCGCGTGGCTCGAGGAGTACTTCGGCATCGAGTACCCCTACGACAAGCTCGACATCATCGCCGTCCCCGACTTCGCGTCGGGCGCGATGGAGAACGCGGGCGCGATCACCTTCCGCGAGGTGCTGCTCCTGCTCGATCCGGACGAAGCGCCCGAGGATCAGCGGCGCGGCTTCGCGCACGTGATGGCGCACGAGCTCGCGCACCAGTGGTTCGGCAACCTCGTGACGATGCCGTGGTGGGACGACATCTGGCTGAACGAGGCCTTCGCGACGTGGATGGGCACCAAGTGCGTCCACGCGGTCCACCCCGCGTACCAGGCCGACGTCGGCATGGTGCGCTCGGTCCACTACGCGATGGGCGCGGACAGCCTCGTCAGCGCGCGGCGCATCCGCCAGCCGATCGAGACGAACCACGACATCCGCAACGCGTTCGACGCGATCACCTACCGCAAGGGCGGCGGCGTGCTCGAGATGTTCGAGCGGTGGATGGGGGAGGCGACGTTCCGCGACGGCATCCGCGAGCACCTGCGCCGCCACGCCCACGGGACGGCGACGGCGACGGACCTGCTCGACGCGCTCGGTCACGTCGCGGAGCGCGACGTGGCGACGCCGTTCGAGACGTTCCTCGAGCAGCCAGGCGTGCCGCTGCTCGAGGCGACGCGCAGCTGCGGCGCGGAGGGCAACGCGCTCGTCGTGCGGCAGCGCCGCTACCTGCCCGTCGGCTCGGCCGGCGACGCGGACCAGCGCTGGCAGGTGCCGGTGTGCGTGCGCTTCGCCGCGGGGCGGGACGTGCGCAGCACCTGCGCGCTCGTCACGGAGCCGGAGGCGCGCATCGACCTCGGCCCGCGCTGCCCGGACTGGGTGATGCCCAACGCCGGCGCCGCCGGCTACTACCGCTGGACGCTGCCGCGCGAGGACGTCGCGCGCCTCACCGGCGCGGGCTGGCGCCACCTCGACGCGCGCGAGCGGCTCAGCGTCGCCGACGCGCTCAGCGCGGCCTACCACGCGGGCACCCTCGACGCGGCGGCGGTGCTCGGCAGCGCGCCGCGCCTCGCGGCGGACGGCGCGCGCTACGTCGCGCTCGAGCCGATGGGCCTCTTGTCGTTCGCGCACGACCACGTCGCGCGCGACGAGGCGGAGCGCGCGCGCGTCGAGGCGTTCGCCGAGCGCACCTACCGCGCCCGCGCCCGCGCGCTGGGGTGGGGCCCACGCGCGGGCCGCGCAGAGGACGGCGAGACCGCGCTCCTGCGCCAGTCGGTCCTCTCGTTCCTCGCGAGCACCGCGCGCTCCGAGGCGGTGCGGCGCGAGGCCGCGCGCCGGGGCCGCGCCTACCTCGGCGAGGGCGCGCTGCGGCCCGACGCGGTCGAGGCGAGCCTCGTCCCGCTCGCGCTCTCGGCGGCGGTCGAGGAGGGCGACGAGGCCTTCTTCGACGCGCTCCTCGAGCGCGCGCTCGCGAGCGACGACGCGCTCTTCCGTGGCCACGCGCTCGCCGCGCTCGGCGCGACGCGCGATCCGGCGCTCGCGACGCGCGCGCTCCGGATCGCCCTCGACCCGCGCCTGCGCGTGAACGAGCTCACCATCACGCTCGAGCGCCAGCTCGCGATGCGCGAGACGCGCGACGCGGCGTGGGTGTGGCTGACCGAGCACTTCGACGAGGTGTTCGCGCGCGCCGCCTCCACGCGCGCGGGCTACGCGCCGTGGGCGGCCGCCGGGTTCTGCTCCGAGGCGCGCGCCGCCGAGGTCGCCGCGTTCTTCGCGCCGCGGATCGAGGCGCTGCCGGGCGGCCCGCGTAACCTCGCCGGGGCCCTCGAGGCGATCCGCCTCTGCGCCGCGCGGGTCGAGGCGCAGCGCGAGAGCACGTTGCGCTTCTTCGCGCGGTGACGTACCTGTCCAGACCCACTTCGAGATCCGAACGAACCAAGGGGGAACTGTCATGTCGTTGACCAGCACTCTGCTCAAGGCCGGCGCGCTCTACGCGATCGGCCGCTACGCCTCTCACATCAAGGCCGAGGACGTCGAGAAGGTGACCGGGATCACCCGCGACGATCTCAAGCGCTACGGCCTCGACCGCGCCGACGCGCTGCTCGGGCAGATGGGCCTGCAGCGCACCTCGACGGTGCCGAGCTCGACGCTGCTCGTGCTGAGCGGCTTCGCCGCGGGCGCGATCGTCGGCGCCGGCGCGACGTTCCTGTTCTACTCCGAGCAGGGCAAGGACGTGCGCCGCAAGGTCGCCGAGTACTTCGCGGGCGCCTCCGAGGACGCGCCCGCCGCCGCCAAGCCGGGCGCCAACGGCGAGTCCGCGACCGCCGGGAGCTGACGCTCCCGCCGGCCGGCGGCTCAGAAGAAGAACTGGAAGCCGCCCGCGAGGACGTAGCGGATCGCCTCGCGGCCGTACCAGGGCGAGTCGCCGATGGCGAACTCGAAGTCGACCGGGCGCAGGTACACGCCGACGCGCTCGTTCGCGAACAGCACGCGCAGGATCAGGCCGAAGCTCAGGTGGAACCAGGGATCGGGGTCGCGCCGGACGTTGAACGCGTTCGACAGGCCGAACCCCAGCGTCCCGGTCCCGCCGATCTGGAAGGCGACGTCGCGCCCGCGGAAGAGGTCGAAGATGCCCCCGAGCCGCACCGGGAACACCAGGATCCAGAAGTCGTCGCCCCACGACTGGGAGGGCGCGAACGCGATGTAGAAGCCCCGGGGCGAGCGGTTGACGAAGAAGCCGATCTCCTGCTCGACCCGGATCTGCGTGGGCCAGTCGTCGATGCGGACGGCGGGACCGACGCCGACCCCGACGTACGCGCCCTGCGCGGAGGCGGCGCTCGGGGCGAGGGCGGCGGCGATCACGGCGGCGATCACGGCGCTCGTGGCGATGAGGCGTTGCATGCGATCGAGGATACCCGAAGGCGCGCAACGCGACCGCGGGGCGCCCGATGACCCGTCCGTGCTGCGAGGATCCCTGGCCCGATGTACAGTGCGCGCCCGATGAGCGGCGCGTGGGAAGAGCGGCTCCGGGACCGGTTCGGCCTCGACGGCTTCCGGCCCTGGCAGCGAGAGGCGATCGCCGAGCTCCTCGAGGGCTCCGGCCGCGTCCTCGCCATCGCGCCCACCGGAGGGGGCAAGTCGCTCTGCTATCAGTTCCCGGCGACCGAGCTCGACGGCACGAGCGTCGTCGTCTCGCCGCTGATCGCGCTGATGGAGGATCAGGTCCGCGCGCTGACCGAGCGAGGCATCGCGGCGACCTACCTCGCCTCGAACCTCGACGACGACGAGCGGCGGCGTCGCTGGCGCGGCGTCGCCGAAGGCGCATACGCGCTCGTCTACGTCGCGCCCGAGCGCCTCGCCGGCGCGGGGATGATCGACCTCTTGCGCCGCCTGCGCCCGCCGCTCGTCGCGATCGACGAGGCGCACTGCATCTCGCAGTGGGGCCACGACTTCCGGCCCGACTACCTGCGGCTCGGCGCGCTCCTCGAGGCGGTCGCGCCGCCGCGCGTGCTCGCCTGCACGGCCACCGCGACGCCCATCGTGCGCGACGAGATCCTCGCGCGGCTCGGCCTCGGCCCCGAGACCCGGCTCGTGCTCCGCGGCTTCGCCCGTCCGAACCTCCACCTCGCGACGGAAGAGATCGACGGCAAGGCCGCGCGCAAGCGCGTCGTCACGGAGGTGCTCGGCGAGGCGCTCGGCGCGCCCAGCCAGCCCGCCGGCGGCGCCATCGTCTACGCGGGCACGCGCAAGCGCACCGACGAGCTCACCGCGGATCTGCGGCTGCGCGGCTGGCGCACGGCCGGCTACCACGCGGGCATGGACGCGGACGCGCGCGCGGCGACGAGCCACGCCTTCGCCGACGGATCCGTGGACGTGGTCGTCGCGACCAACGCGTTCGGGATGGGCATCGACCGGCCCGACATCCGCGCGGTGGTCCACTTCAGCCCGCCGGGCTCGATCGAGGCGTACTACCAGGAGGTCGGCCGCGCGGGCCGCGACGGCAAGCCCGCGCTCGGGCTCCTGCTCAGCGGGGCGGCGGACATCGCGCTGCGCCGCTTCCTCATCGAGAGCGGCGGACGCGAGGCGGAGCGCCCGAGCCAGGCGCGGATCGACCAGCAGTGGGGCCTCTTCCGCGACCTGTTGCGCTACGTCGAGGCCGGCAGCTGCCGGCACGACTTCATCCTGCGCTACTTCGGCGACGAGCACGAGCTGCTCGGCGGCTGCGGCCACTGCGACGTGTGCGAGCGGCTCGCCGCGCAGGGCGGCGAGGAGCGCGCGGTCTCGGAACAGGACGCGATCGTCGTGCGCAAGGCGCTGAGCGGCGTCGCGCGCGCGAGGCGACAGGTCGGCTTCCAGAAGGTCGCCGCGATCCTCCACGGCGATCGCGACGCGAGCCTCGCGCGCTGGGGCCTCGACCGCGCGAGCACGTTCGGGCTCTTCCGCGATCGGCCGCTGCCGTGGATCCAGGCGCTGATGCGGCGCCTGATCAGCGCCGGCCTCGTCGACATCACGGGAGACCGCTACCCGATCGTCTTTCTCACCGGCGCGGGCGCGCGCGTGATGAAGGGCGAGCTGCCCGTGCGCGTGCTGCCGCCCGACCCGCCGCGCGAGCGCGCCCGCGCGCGCGGCGGGCAGACGCGCGGCGCGGACGCGCGGCCCGCGCCCGCCGGCATGGACGCCGGCTTGTTCGAGCGGCTGCGCGCGCGCCGGCTCGCGCTCGCCAAGGAGCGCGGCGTGCCCGCCTACGTCGTCTGCCACGACCGCGTCCTCATGGAGATCGCGGCGGCGCGCCCGATCGACCGCGCCGCGCTCGCGCGCATCCCCGGCATGGGCCCGGCGCGCCTCGACGCGTACGGCGACGACTTCCTGAGCGTCATCGCCGGGTGAGCGCGTCACGCGCGCGCCGCTCGCCCCGCCGGCACGCCCTGATAAGCTCTGCGCTCCTTGGAGGCGGTGGTCAAGAAGCGCGTCGTGCTCGTCGTCGCCAGCACGCTCACGCTGGCCAGCGTGGTCCTCGTGTGGCTCGCGCTGCGACCCTCGCGCGGTCCGGACATCGAGCGCCTCTTCCTCGCGGAGAGCGGCGACTGGCCCGAGTGGCCGCCGCAGTCGAACGCGGACCTCGAGTCCGCGCTCGCGACCACCGCCGCGCGGCGCATCGGCGCGGCCGGCATGCTCCAGGAGTTCGACGCCGGCGCCACGTCTCCGGTCCCGCCGGGGCTGCTCGTGCGGACCGGCTACGCGGAGGGCCTCTACTACATCGAGGCCGTGATCGGGCGCGACGCCCGCTTCGACGATCGCATGCCGATGGCGGTGCTCATCCACGGCCGCGGCGATCGCGCGCGCATCCCGGGCGGTCCGTTCTGGGGGCTGGGCGCGCCGATCCGCGTGATCGTCCCGCAGGCGCCCGACCCGCTCGGCCAAGGGTTCGAATGGTTGCCGGTGCGCGTCGGCCAGAACCTCGTCGACCGGCTGACCACGTCGCTGCTCGAGCGCGCCGGCCAGCTCGCCGCGATGCTGAAGGAGCTCACCGAGGCGCTGCCCACCGTGGGGCGCCCGATGATCGTCGGCTTCTCGCAGGGCGGCCTCCTGACGCTCACCCTCGCGCTGCATCACTCGGACGTCGTGCAGGCGGCGTTCCCGCTCGCGGCGTGGTTGCCGCCGGCGCTCGTGCCGCCGTACTCGCGCGCCGACATCGTCCACCCGCGCGTGCGCGGGCTCCACGGCGCCGACGATCGCATCATCGCCGTCGGCCCGACGGCGGAGCTCTTCGGTCGCCTGCGCGCGCGCGGCTTCGACGCGGACCTCGAGACGTTCGAGGACGCGGGCCACGAGATGACCGACGCGATGAACCGCCGCCTCCACGAGCTGCTCCGCGAGGAGATGGGCCTCGTCGTCGCCGCGGGCATCCGCGCCGGGATCCTCGACGGCGGCGCGCCGCCGTGCCTGCCGCTCGGCGAGTGGCCGTCGATGGACGCCCCGGACGGCGGCTGGCCCGAGGCCGGGCCTCCCCTCGGCGGCTGGCTCGCGTCGCAGCGGCCCGAGGCGGGCTGGCCCGAGGGCGGCTGGGCGGAGGCGCTGCGCCCGGAGGCGGGCTGGCCCGACGACGACGTCCCGCCGTGGACCCCGTGCGAGGAGCCGCGCGACGGCGGCGACGGGCTCGACGACACGCGCGCGGGCCCGCGCGACGCTGGCGTCGAGTGAACGTCGATGAGCCGAGCGCGCGCGGTCGAGGCTCACCCGCGCGTGAGCCACTCGCGCGCGTCCGCGTCCTCGTGGAACACCTCGAGGTCCGCGTCGTCGCGCTGCGCGAGGCGGCGGATCTGCAGCGCGCCCACGCGCGAGCGCACGAGCACCGCGTTCCGGGCCGCGGCGCGGGTCATCTGCGCGCGGTAGGGCGCGAAGCGCTCTTCGAACTCGGGGTCGTTGCGCGAGGGCGCCTCGCGCAGGTCCGTCAAGAGCCGCGCGGGCGCGCGCCGCGCGATCTCCGCGAGCACCGGCGCGCACACGCGGTCGAGCTCGGCCAGCGAGGGGAAGGGCTCGCTCGTGCGCCGCAGCCAGAGGGAGGACGGCGCCGCCTCGTCGAGGTGATACCACGGGCTTTCGAAGACGCGCCGCACGGCGACACGATCGCGGCTCCGCGCGCTGGGCGCAACCCGTTCGAAACAGGTGGCGGGGACCACCGCCGTGAGGCCGTGGTCCCCGCCGGGCGGGAGCGTTTGCGGGCGAGGCACGCTCCCTATGGGTGGGTTGTGGGTTGTGGTGGAGGTCAGGGGCCCTCGAGGAGGACCCCATCGATGACGTGGACGATGCCGTTGGTCGCGCCGATGTCGGTCACGACGACCCCGGCGGTGGTCCCGCCCCCGGTCACGCGGACGGTGGGCGGCGTCGCGGTGGTGTCGAACGCGAGGTTCGAGCCGGCGAGCGGCGCGACCGGCGTGCTCGGGATGTCCGCCGCCCGGACGGGCAGCGGCAGCGCGAGGACGTGCAGCGCGAGCACGCCGAGGATGGCTCCGCCGTCGGACGGCAGTCCGCCCGGGAACGCCGCGCCGAACGCCGCGTCGGTCGGCGCGAACACGGTCAGCGGCGCCAAGGTGGGCGCGGACAGCGCGTCGAGGACCGGCGTCTCGGCCCCCGCGAGCGACGCCGGGATCGGATCGGACGCGGTGACCGCGGCGACGAGCGAGGTGAAGCCGCCCGCGATCGCGACCTGCGCGATGCTCAGGGGCAGGAGCACGCGGTCGATCACGTGCACGACGCCGTTGGTCCCCTTCACGTCCGCCACGACCACGTTCGCGCCCAGGTTGCCGGCGCCGGTGCCGGAGCCGCCGTTGATGCGCACGCCGCTCGTCGTGTCGAACAGGAGCGTGAGCGGGACCGCGCGCGTCGTGCCGCTGCTCGAGTACTCGACCGTCGCGAGCGCCGGCGCGCGCGCCGGGACCGCGGTCGAGGGCACGCGCCCCGAGACCACGTGGTAGAGCAGGATCTGCGCGAGGTTGGGCGGCGCGGTGGCCGGGAAGGCCTCGTTCACCGGCGCGAAGACGGTGAAGGGGCCCGCGCCGCTCAGCGCCTCGGCGAGCTCCGCCGCCACGACCGCGTCGAACAGCGTGGTGAGCCCCGCGTAGCGCGCGAGATCGGCGACCGTCGGCGGCAGCAGCACGCGATCGATCACGTGGATGACCCCGTTGGACGCCGCGACGTCGACCGCGATCACGTTCGCGCCGCCGGTGACCGCGTTGCCGCCGTTGAGCGTCACCCCACCGGTCGTGCCGACGATGAGCGACAGGTCCGCCACCGTGTCGACCGGCCCGGCCGCGACCGCCGACGACGGCACCCGCGCCGCGATCACGTGGTAGGTGAGGATCTGCGCGAGGTCCGCGATGGGCATCGCGTCGACCATCGCCCGCGTGATCCCGCTCGCCGCGAACGCCGCGTCGTTCGGCGCGAAGACCGTGAACGGGCCGGCGCCGGACAGCGTCTCGACGAGGCCCGCGCGGGTCACCGCCGCGACGAGGAGCGAGAAGTCCGGGTTGCCCACCGCGACGTCCACGATGGTGTTGGACGCGGTCGCCGCGTCGGTGCCGGCGTCCGTGCCCGTCGGGCCTCCGTCGGTCTCGGTCATCCCGGCGTCGCCCCCGGTCATCCCGGCGTCCGTGCCGGAGTCGCCGTCACAGCCGGCCGCGATCGCGAGCGCGAGCAGGCCTACGGTCCATTCGAGCTTCGTTCCGTTGCGCATTCGAAGTCCCTCCTCGGTGAAGTGAAGCCAGCCCCGGTTCGGGGGAGCGGGCTCGGGTCCCTGACCTCGCCTTCGTTCCTAGGTCGGGCCTGAACGACTGCCAAGCGCCAAATCGACTAAAACGTCCGCCTGGCTTCTTGTAATGGGGGAGAAAGGGTCGCCGATGGTCGGATATTGATCTTTGTGGACGTTTTGCCGCGTAGGCGGATCCATCCCGCCGCGGGTGTCTCCGCGTGGCCGGACGTGTGCGGGCGGCCTCCGCCGGGTCAGGCCGGGTTGTCGGCGCGCAGCTCGGGCCGCTCGCCGAGGCGGCCCGGCCCGTCGACGTAGTAGGCGATCGCGCTGCGCCCGATCGCGAGCGTCCCCGCGCCGGCGACGCTGGCCCCGACCAGGCTCCCCGCGCCCGGGATGAGCTTCACGAGCTGCTGCGCGCCCCAGCGCAGGCCGACGCCGGCCGAGCCGACCGCGCCGACCGACGCGAGCCACTCGAGCGCGGCGCGCCGATCCCAGCCGCGCCCGCCGACGTAGGCGACCCCCGTCACCATCGCCGCCTGGAGCGGCAGGAGGATGAACGCGTCGGCGAACGGGATCGGCGCGAGGCCCACGGTGACCGCGATGGCGGCGCAGCTGTTGACGACGCGGCGCGCGATCGCGCGGCGCGCGTCGCGGCCGACGTCGAGCGCGCGGACGGCCTCGAGCCGCGCCTCGTCGGGGAGCCGCTCGAGGATCGCGCCGGCGAGGGCGCTCAGATCGTCGCGCGGCCGCCCCTCGGTGGGCCGCGCCGCGACCGCGGCGTAGCGCTCGTCGGCGAGGCCGAGCTCGCTCGTCGCGCGGCGCAGCGCGTCGAGGGCGCTCGCGAGCGCCCGGGCCGGCTCGTCGAGCGGGTCGAGGGCGTCCGCCTTGGTCAGGACGATCAGGGTCTCGGCGGTCGCGAGTCGGCCGCGCAGCACCCGCAAGGTGGATTGCAATCGTGCACCTTCGCTCGCCTCCGCGCCGGCGGCCACGACGCCGAGGATCACATCGGGGAGCGCCTCCTCGAACGCCTCGCTCGCCCGCGCGAGCAGGGCGGCTTCGTCGGCGTCGGAGGGCAGCTCGAGCCAGTCGAGGCGGCGGCCGCCGGCGTCGATCCGCACCCAGCGTCCGGGCGCCGGCCGCGGCGCGCCGCCGGCGTCCTGTGCGCCCGCCGCGAACACGAGCGCGCCGAGCAGGCCGTCGGCGAGCGTGGTGCGGCCGCTCCCGGCCGCGCCGATCACGGCGAGCCGCGGGGCGCGCCGGTCGTAGAGGAGGCGGCGCAGCCCGGTGAGCTCGCGCTTGACCGACCCGACGAACGGGATGCGGTCGACGATGCGGAGCCAGTCGTCCAGCTCGCTCTCGGGGGCGCGTTGGGGCTCGACCATCCCCCAGGTTTCGCGCCCCGCGCCCCGGTCGGCAAGCGCGGTGGCCACCCGGGCCGGCGTCCGGCCCTTCCGGTGGCTGCTCCACAGGCCACCTCTGCTCGCTGTAAGTGTCTGGAATCATTGGCCGCGATCTCGGCACGGCGTTCGCAGAGAGCCGGGTGAGTCACCCCGGAGGTACCGCCCATGCATCGAGCCACCGCCACCGCCCTCGCGCTCCTCGCCTTCGGCTGCGCCGCCGACCCGCTCGCCGACGCGGTCGAGGAGACCGGCGTGGACGGCCCCTTCGAGGAGGTCCCCGAGGAGGGCAAGTACGACGGCACCGCGGTCAACGGCCCGCGGATCTCGGCGGGTGCCGCGACGGAGGTCTGGGCGGTCCGGCACGCGTGGAGCGACGTGACGACCGAGGCGGGCGTCGCGTGGGCGGCGAACAGCGGCCTGACGTTCGAGCAGAAGTTCGAGCGCTGGATCTCGACGATGGCGACCGAGGCGCGCCACCAGGGCGGCGGCCAGACCTTCGTGATGCGCACGCCGCACGGCGACCGGAGCTTCCACGCGCCGACCCTCGAGTGCGCGGAGGTCGCCTACTTCCTGCGCGCCGCGTTCGCGAGCTGGTACGGGCTGCCGTTCTTCATCACCGGCTGGGACGCGACCGGCCGCCAGACCATGTACGCCGGCCACTTCGGCTTCGTGAACGCGAGCGGCGCGCGCGTCGGCAACTTCCCGAGCTTCCGCACCGCGTACCGCGACCACACGAGCACGTGGCGCGCCGGTCAGGCGTGGCCGAGCGACTCGCGCCTGCGCGGCCTGCGCCTCGGGACCGACGACACGGTCCACTTCCTCTCGACCGGCGGCGCGAGCGTCGGCGCGGGCGCGTACTTCGACGAGGTCTTCCTCAACAAGCGCGTCGGCTACTTCCTGCGCCTGCTCCTGCTCTACTTCGGCAGCGCGAACCTCGCCGACGGCGCCAACATGTTCCACGTGCGGCCCGAGGCGGTGCGCCCGGGCGACGTCCTCGTGCACCGCTGGCAGCGCCGCGGCATCGGCCACGTGATGCCGATCTTCCGCGTCACGCGGCACTCGGCCGAGGCGCTCGAGGTCGCGATCGCGAGCGGCTCGATGCCGCGCCGCGAGCCGGTGTGGGAGGACCCGAACACCGCGCGCGGTCGCTTCACGACGAGCTACGCCGGCGGCCCGGGCGAGACGTCCGACGGCGACGCCTACGCGGCGCTCGGCGGCGGCGTCCGTCGCTGGCGTGCCCCGCGCCTCGTGAGCGGGCGCTGGCGCAACGAGGTGCTCGAGGCGGATCGCGCGGCGTTCATCGCGGACTCGGACCGCGACGCCATCGCCGCGCGCCCGGCGCGCTTCGATCAGCTCCTGCGCTCCCTCTCGACCGCGGAGCGCCGCGAGGTCGCGCTCGCGCAGATCGAGGCGGCGCGCGAGCACCTGCGCAACTACCCCGCGAGCTGCGCGGCGCGCGGGCGGCGCGAGGACGCGTTCGAGGCGCTCTACGGCGTGGTCGGCGGCGACCGCGCGAGCTTCGACGCGACCTACCGCACCCTCGAGGACTACGTGCTCGCCGCGCTCGTGTACGAGCAGTCGCGCACCTGCTGCTGGAACCGCACGACGCGCGCGATGCACGGGGTGATCATGGACTACGCGCGGCTCGAGCAGGAGCGCGCGGATCGCGACGGGATGTGCGTGGCGCCGACCGTGTTCCGCGCCGAGACCGACGGCTACGCGCGCTGGGCCGCGCACGCGGCGACGATGGGCGTCGAGTGGCGCGCGTGGAGCGAGGACGAGGCGTGCTCGCAGCGCAGCGTGCCAGAGGACACCGTGGACGCCGCCCGCGGCGGGGCGGCGTGGTGCACGCTCGGGGCGCCGAGCACGCCGCCTCCCCCGCCCGCTGCGGGCGCGGGCTGCGACGCGACCGGCGGCGGCAGCCGCGCGACCGCCACGCGCCTCGGGCTCGCCTCCGCGCGCAACGCCGAGGTTTGCGGCGGCGAGGAGGACTGGTACCGCGTCGAGTCGACCGGCCGCGTCACCGTGCGCATCGACTTCGCGCACGCGGACGGCGACCTCGACCTCGAGGCGGTCTCCGACGGCGGCGCGGTGCTCGCGTCGAGCGCGGGCGTGCAGAACCAGGAGACGGTCACCGCCACCGGCCCGTTCTTCGTGCGCGTCTTCGGCTACCGCGGCGCCGCGAACACCTACACGATCATCGCGCAGTAGCGGCCGCGCTACTCGAGCAGGCGCCGGACGACCTTGCCGCGGTCGTTGCGCGGGAGCGCGCCGACGAACGCGACCGCGTGCGGGAACTTGTAGCGCGCGAGCCGCTCCTTCGCGTGGACCTGCAGCGCCGCGGCGAGCGCGTCCGAGGGCGCGTGGCCCTCGCGCAGCACGACGAACGCCTTGGGCACCGTGAGGCCGCTGCCGTCGTCGACGCCGACGACGGCGGCCTCCCGCACCGCCGGGTGCGTGCCGAGGCAGTCCTCGATCTCGAGGGGGCTCACGAACATCCCGCGCACCTTCAACAGGTCGTCGCCGCGGCCGGCGTAGTAGAACCACTCGCCCTCGCGACGGAAGAGGTCCGCGCTGATCGTCCACGGCCGCTGGAACACCTCGTCGCTCTTGGCCTCGTCGCGCCAATAGCAAATCGCCTTGCTCCCGCCGCGGACCCACAGCCGGCCGATGTCTCCGTCGCCGACGTCCTGCCCGTCGGGGCCGACGACGCGCGCGTCGTAGCCGGGCACGAGCTTGCCGAGCGAGCCGGGTCGCACCTCGCCCGGGTAGTTCGTGATGTAGATGTGGAACATCTCCGCGCTGCCGATCCCGTCGAGGATCTCCGCGTGCGCCCAGCGCTCGGCCCAGCGCGCGTAGAGCGAGGGCGGCAGCGCCTCGCCGGCGCTCAGGCACATGCGCACCGAGCGCATCTCGGGCGCGTCGGCCTCGTCGACCATCTGCCGGATCATCGCCGGCACGTTGGTCAGCACGGTGACCCCGTGCCGCTCGACGTGCTCGAAGATGCGCGCCGGCGTCGGCTTGTCCTCGAAGAGCACCGCGCGCCCGCCGACGGCGAACGGGAACATCAGGTTGGTGCCGGTCGCGTAGCCGAAGAAGAGGCGCGAGACGGAGACGAACACGTCGTCCTGACGCAGGCCGAGCACGCGCTTGGCGTAGCACTCGGTGCTGTAGGGGAAGTGGCGGTGCAGGTGCACGGCGCCCTTGGGCTTGCCGGTCGTGCCGCTCGTGAAGAGCCAGCCCGCGACGTCGTCCGCGTAGGTGTCGGCGTTGTCGGTCGCGTCCGAGGCGCCGGCGAGCGCGTCCTCGAGGCGCTCGAACCCGTCGGGCAGCGGGCCGTCTGCGCCGGCGACGAGGCGCGCGCGGCAGCGCGGGTGCCCGGCGAGCGCGGGCGCGAGCCGGTCGAGCGTGCGCGCGTCGCAGACGACGGCCTCGGCGCGCGTGTACTCGAGCAGGTAGTCGAAGTCCGCCTCCGTCGCGAGCGGGTTGCCCAGGCAGAACACGCCGCCCGCCTTCAGCGCGCCGAAGAACGCGGTCGCGAAGTCGATCCCGTCGTAGAGCACGAGCAGCACGCGGTCCTCGAGGTCGACGCCGCGCGCGCGCAGCGCGTGGCCGCAGCGGTCCGCGAGCGCCTGCACCTCGGCGTACGTCCAGCGCCGCTCGCCGACCTCGATCGCGACGCGATCGCCCATCCCCTCGCGCACGCGCGCGTCGAGGAAGTAGTCGGCCATGTTGAAGCGCTCGGGGAAGACGGGCGGGAAGGGCGGTTCGCTCATGGCGCGGGAGCCTACACCGGCGCCCTCGCGCGCGGGTCGCCGAGTCCGCTACGCTGCGCTGCGTGAAGCCGAACCTGCTGCTCGGCGAGCTGACCTACGAGGAGGCCGCGCGCGCGATCGCCCGAGGCGCGGTCGCGTTCCTACCGGCCGGCGCGACGGAGGCGCACGGGCCGCACCTGCCGCTCGAGACGGACGTGATCATCGCGCACACGGCCGCGCTGCGCGCCGCGCGCAGGCTCGACGCCGAGGGGCGCCCCGTCGTCGTGCTGCCCCCGCTCGCGTACGCGGTGACGGAGTTCGCCGCCGACTTCGGCGGCACGATCTCGCTCCCGCTCGAGACGGCGACCGCGCTCGCGCGCGACGTGATCCTCGGCGCCGTGCGCGCCGGCTTCGCGGGCGTCGTCGTGGTCAACGCGCACCTCGAGCCGGGCAACCTCGAGGCGCTCCGCGGGGCGGTCGCCCAGGCGCGCGAGCGCGGCGCGCGCGCGGTCTTCCCCGACGTGACGCGCAAGCCGCACGCGCTGCGGCTCGGCGAAGAGTTCAAGAGCGGCGCGTGCCACGCCGGCTCCTACGAGACGAGCCTCGTGCTCGCCGCCGAGCCGTTCCTCGTGCGCGACCAGCGCGCGGCCTCGCTCGCGCCCAACCCCGCGTCGCTCTCGGTCGCGATCCGCGAGGGCAAGCGCTCGTTCCGCGAGGCGGGCGGGCCCGAGGCGTACTTCGGCTACCCCGCGGACGCGAGCGCCTCCGAGGGCGAGGCGCTCTACCGCGAGCTCGCCGACATCTTCGCGACCGCGGCGCGCGAGCTCCTCGACGAGGCGGCTACAGCCCCGCCGTGAAGCTCGGCAGCGCCGCGTAGCGCGCGACGTGGTGCTCCTCGTCGCCGAAGAGCGCCATCAGGACGCGCATGCGCTTGAAATAGAGGCTGATGTCGTGCTCGTCGGTCACGCCGATCCCGCCGTGGAGCTGGGTGCCCTGCGCGACGACGTAGAAGCCGCCGCTCGAGAGCTGCGCCTTGGCCGCGCTCACCGCGCGCTGCCGCTCGACGACGTCGTCCGAGCCCGCGCGCGCGTTGGCGAGGATCGACGTGCCCTTGAGCAGCTCGGTCGCGACGAACATGTCGACCGCGCGGTGCTGCAGCGCCTGGAACACGCCGATCGGCACGCCGAACTGCTTGCGCGTCTTGAGGTACTCGACGGTCATCCAGAGCACGGCCGTCGCGACGCCGACGCCCTCCGCGCACGCCGCCGCCGCCGCGTCGTCGAGCACGCGGGACAGCGCCGCGCCCGCCGCGCCCGGCTCGCCGAGCAGGCGCGCCTCCGCGCCCTCGAGCCGCACGCGCCCCGCGCGGCCGCCGTCCATCGTCTTGACGGTCTGCACGGTCAGCCCGCGCGCGCCCTTCGCGACGTGGAAGAGCGAGATGCCCGCGTCGGCTCGCGCGCTCACGATCAGGTCGTCGGCCGCGTGCGCGCCAAGCGCCCAGACCTTCTCGCCGGTGATCGCCCAGCCCTCGCCGCGCCGCTCGGCGCGCGCCTCGATCGCCTCGGGGTCGTAGCGCGAGCCGCGCTCGGCCCACGCGAGCGAGATCACGCGCTCGCCCTCGATCATCGGGCCGAGCAGCTCCGCCTGCTGCGCCGCGGTCGCGCCATGCACGAGCGCGCGGCCGCCGAGCACCACGCTCGCGAGGTAGGGCTCGGGCACGAGCGTCTTGCCGAACTCCTCGAGCAGGATGGCCGCGTCGACCATCGTGCCGCCGAACCCGCCGGCCGCCTCCGGCAGCGGCAGGCCGAGCCAGCCGAGCTCGCCCATCTGCCGGTACACCGCGGCGTCCCAGCCCAGGGCCGAGTCGCGCAGCTCGCGCGCGCGCGCGACGGGCGAGTCCTTCTTCACGAAGGACGCCGCCGTCTCCTTGATCATCTTCTGGTCGTCGGTGAGCGAGAGGTCCATGGCTCAGTCCTTCCCCACCTGCGGCAGCCCCAGGATGAGCTTCGCGATGATGTTCTTCTGGATCTCGTTGCTGCCGCCGTAGATGGTGGTGGCGCGGTTGTAGTTGAAGACGCTCGGCACCCAGTGCTCGTCGGGCGGCACGACGTCCGGCTCGTTGAACCAGCTCAAGGCGTTCTGCCCCATCGCGTCCATCGCGAGCTCGTAGGCCTGCTGGAGGATCTCGGAGCCGCGGAGCTTGAGGATCGAGCTCTCCGGGCCCGGCGCGTGGCCGAGCTGCGCGCCGGCGAGCGCGCGCAGGTTCGCCATGCGGTGCGCCTCGAGCTGGATCTCGAGCCGGGCGACCTTGGCGCGGAAGAGCGGGTCGTCGAGCAGCGTCGCGTCGCCGCACCGGGTCGCCTGCGCGATGTGCTTCACGCGCTGGATCGCGCGCGCCGACTGGCCGACCGCGGCGATGAGCGTGCGCTCGTGCCCGAGCAGCGCCTTGGCCATCGTCCAGCCCTGATCGACCTTGCCGACGACGTTCTCCTTCGGTACCCGCACGTTGTCGAAGAACGTGTCGCAGAACGCCGGCGTGTGACCGCTCGTGAGCATCGGCTTCACGGTCACGCCCTCGGTCTTCATGTCGATGAGCAGGAACGAGATGCCCGCCTGCTGCTTCACGCTCGGGTTCGTGCGGACCAGACAGAAGATCCAGTCGGCGTACTGTGCGTACGTCGTCCACGTCTTCTGGCCGTTCACGACGAAGTGATCGCCCTCGTCGCGCGCCTCGGTGCGCAGGGACGCGAGGTCCGAGCCCGAGCCCGGCTCCGAGTAGCCCTGGCACCACACCTCCTCGCCGCTGAGGATCTTCGGGAGGTAGCGCTCCTTCTGGGCCTTGGTCCCGAACTGGATGAGGAGCGGGCCGACCATCGCCAGGCCGAACGGGCTCAGGATCGGCGCGCCCGCCGACTCGAGCTCCTCGGTGAAGATGAAGCGCTGCGCGACGCTCCAGCCGGGCCCGCCCAGCTCCTTCGGCCAGTGCGGCGCCACCCAGCCCTTCGCGTAGAGGATGCGGTGCCACTCCATCATCTCGTCCATGCCGAAGTGGCCGTCGACGGCCGCCTTCTCGGCGAGGTGGGGGGGCATGGCGGAGGCGACGAACGCGCGCACTTCCGCGCGGAACGCCTCCTCTTCGGGGGTGAACGACAGATCCATGGCCGGGATCGATACCACGCCACGGGGGCGGCGCGAGACCTCCATCGAATCGCCACATCCGGGCGACGCGGCGGCCTCCGCCGCCTCCCAGGCTGGGGTGCGTGGACCGACCGCCCGACGCCCCGCCTTCCCGCCTCGCGCGCGCCTCGCGCGCGGCCTTGTGCCTCGCCGTCGCGACCCTGCTCTGGGTCCCGGCGGTGCACCTGCTCTTCGAGGGTGACGCCGGCCCCGAGGGGCGGGCGCGCACGCGCCGCGCGCTCCTCGACGCGCAGCTCGCGCTCGCCGACGACGACGACGCGCGCGCCCGGGCGCTCGCGCGGATGCGCGCGGCCAACGCCGAGTGGGACTTCATGGGGCGCACGTTCCTCTCGCTCGCGCTCGCCAACCACGCGCTCGACGCTCCCGAGGATCGGGCGCGCGCGCTCGCGGTGATCGACGCGCTGCTCGAGGAGACGCTGCGGCTCGAGGCGGCGCACGGCCAGGCGCACTTCCTGATGCCGTACGTGCACGCGGGGACGTTCCGCGACGCGAGCGGTCGCAGCGTGTTCGTCGACGGCGAGCTCGCGCTCGTGATGGCCGCGCGCCAGCGCGTCGAGCCGAGCGAGCGGTGGAGGGCCCCGCTCGCCGAGCGCGTCGCGCGGATCGCGGCGCAGCTCGAGCGCGGCCCGGTGCTCTCGGCCGAGAGCTACCCGGACGAGTGCTGGACGTTCTGCAACACCATCGCGCTCGCCGCGCTGCGCACGAGCGACGCCGTCACCGGCGACGATCACGGGCGGCTGCTCGCGCGCTGGGTCGAGACGGCGCGGGCCGAGCTCGTCGATCCCGCGACCGGCCTGCTCGTGTCGAGCTACCGGCACGACGGGACGCACCTCGACGGCCCCGAGGGCTCGTCCATCTTCCTCGCGGCCCACATGCTCGAGCTGATCGACCCCGCGTTCGCGCGCGAGCAGTACGCGCTCGCGCGCGCGCACCTCGGCGTGTCGTTCGCCGGGTTCGGCTGGGCGCGCGAGTGGCCCGCGTCGTGGGCGGGCCCCGCCGACGTGGACTCGGGCCCGATCGTGCCGCTCGTCGGGGCGAGCGCCGGCGCGAGCGGGATGGCGCTCGTCGGGGCCGCGGCGTTCGGCGACGCGCGGTGGCAGACCGCGCTCCACGCCTCGCTCGCGCTCGCCGCGTTCCCCGTGCGCGACGGGCGCGGCCTGCGGTACGCGGCGAGCAACCAGGTCGGCGACGCGGTGCTGCTCTACGCGCTCGCGCTCGGGCCGCTCTGGCGGCGCGTGGGGCCGCCGCCGCCCGCGCCGGTGGCGATGGGAGGTGCGCGGTGAAGCGCCGAGGTCGGGCGCGGGTCTCGCGGTTCGCCGTGGCGGCGCTGGCGGTCGCGCTCGCGATCGCGCTCGTCCACGGGGCGAGCGCGCTGTGCGGGCTCGGCGAGTGGGTCGGCGTGCTCAGCGGCACGCCGGTGCCCGGCGTGTCGCTCGAGGTCGCGGCGCTCGGCGCGGCCGTCCACGTCGCGAGCTGGCTCGCGCTCGTGGTGGTCGCGCCGGTCCTCGCCCTCGCCGCGGCGCTCGAGAGCGCGTCGCGCGCCGTCCTCGCGCGCGCCTCGCGCACGTCGAGCCCGTGAGCGCGCGAAGGACGTCGCGGCCGCGTCTCCGCGCGCGCTGGCGATAGCCTCGAGGAGCGCGCCGCGGCCGCCCTGACGCGGCCTCTCGCGGCTCACACCGGGGGAGCGTCGCGCCAGGCCTCGGGCGCCCACGCGGCGGGGTCGATCCCCGCGAGCGGCGGCGCGTCACTCGGCTCGAGCGTGGCGTCGAACACCTCGGCGAACACCGCCTCGAGCCGATCGATCGCCTCGTCCATCGGCACCGCGCGGTCGAGCTCGCGTGTGAGCGAGGTGACGCCCTTGCCCTGGATCCCGCAAGGGACGATGACGCGGAACTGGTCGAGGTCCGTCGTCACGTTGAGCGCGAAGCCGTGCATCGTGACCCAGCGGCTGATGCGGACGCCGACCGCGCCGATCTTGCGGTCCTCGATCCAGGTGCCGTTGAGCCCCTCGATGCGACCCGCGCGCAGGCCATACGCCGCGGCGAGCTGGATCATGGTCTCTTCGAGGTCGCGCACGTAGCGGCGCACGTCCTTGCGGTCCGGCGCGAGGTCGAGGATCGGGTAGCCGACGAGCTGCCCCGGGCCGTGGTAGGTCACGTCGCCGCCGCGGCCGATCTCGTGCACTTCGAAGCCGAGGGCCGCGAGCCGCTCCGGCGCGTACAGGAGGTTCTCGCGCTTCGCGCCGCGGCCGAGGGTGATGACCTTCGGGTGCTCGAGCAGCAAGAGCGTGTCGGGCACCGCGCCGCGGGTGCGCGCGCGCTGCAGGCGCTCCTGCAGCTCGTGCGCCTCGGCGTAGGGCACGAGCCCGAGGCGGTGGACGCGGATCCGACGCGGCATGCCCGCGAGTCATAGCGCGCCCGCTCGACGCGCGCGACGGCTCCCCTCGGGGAGCGCGACGGCCTCGCGGTCGCGGGTTTCTTGAGCGAGACGTGGACCGCGTCCGACGATGCACGCACCATGGAGTACTTCGAGGAGTTCGTCGCCCTGCTGCGCGCGGACCTGTTCCGGCTCGGGGAGACGCGGGTGACCTCGCTGTCGCTGCTGATCCTCGCGGTCGCGATCGGCGCGTCGTTCTACCTCGGGCGCGCGGCGCGGGTGGTCATCAAGCGCGTGCTCATCGCGAAGGCGGGCGTCGCGGAGGGGACGGCCTACGCGGTCGGCCGGGTCGCGCAGTACGTGATCCTGATCGGCGGGATCGTGTTCGGGCTCGACAACGTCGGGTTCGACATCACCGCGTTCGCGGCGTTCGGCGCGGTGATCTCGGTCGGGATCGGCTTCGGCCTCCAGAACATCGCGCAGAACTTCATCAGCGGGCTCATCCTCCTGATCGAGCGGCCGGTCCAGAAGGGCGACTTCATCGAGCTCGGCGGCGTGGCCGGGTTCGTCGCGGAGATCGAGATGCGCGCGACGCGGATCATCACGCGCGACGGAATCTCCGTGCTGGTCCCGAACAGCGAGCTCATCGCGGGGCGCGTGCACAACGTCACGGCGCCCGACCGCAAGCACCGCATCCGCGTGAGCGTCGGCGTGGCCTACGGCTCGGACACCGCCGCGGTGCGCGAGGTGCTGCTCGGCGTCGCCGCCGCGCAGGCCGAGGTGCTCGCCGACCCGGCGCCGGCCGTGTTCTTCGTCGACTTCGGCGACAGCTCGCTCGACTTCCAGCTGTGCGTCTGGCTCGGCGAGCCGGCGCCGGTGCCGCGCGTGGCGAGCGAGCTGCGCTTCGCGATCGACGCGGCGTTCCGCGAGCGCGGCATCGAGATCCCGTTCCCGCAGCGCGACTTGCACGTGAAGAGCGGCCTCGACGCGCTCACCGGAAGGGCCGCCTGAGCCCGCGCGGACGCGCGCGTCAGGGCCGCGCCCGGCGGACGAGCACGTCGACGGGGCGCGTCTCGTCGAACGCGAGCGGGCCGCGGGTGTCGCGGTAGGCCTCGCCCGCGCCGAGCGCGCGCACGCTGAAGCCGACGACCTCGACCTCCTCACCGTCGCTCAGGACGAAGCGCTCTCCGTCGTCGGCCACGACGCGCACGAGCGGGCCGACGGGGACGCGCACGCACCCGCGGTCGTCCTCGACGTGGACCGCGCCGTCGGCGACGCGGAGGTGCCCGCGCACCCGCACCAGCGCGCGCTCCGGCGCGTCCGCAGGGGAGACGGCGGGGACCTCGGCGGCGCGCGCCTCGGCGGCGCGCCGGTGCCGCCGCTCCCGCCACCGCTGCCGCCAGCCCGGCCATCGGTTCGCGAGGATGAGCGGCGTGAGCGCCGCGAGCAGGGCGAGCGCGCCGAGCCCGAGCGCCCAGTCGATCCGGTGGCCGTTCATCGCGGCGACCGCGTAGACCCCGATCGCCGGCGTGCAGAGGAGGACGCCGAGCCCGAGCGCGGCGGCGCCGAGCGAGCGGGTGGTCTGATCGGTCGCGTCCGATGCGCGCGGGAGCCGCACGCTCTTGGCGAGCTCGCGCATCGGCACCTCGCAGCGCAGGCACGAGGTCGGGACGGCGGAGCCGTCGTCGCACACCGGGCACACGAAGGGCAGCGCGCCCTCCTCGCGGTGGGCCGTGTGCGCCGCGTCGATCCGCAGCCGGCGGACGTTGTGCGCCTGGACCTTGTTCGCGGCCTTGAGGATCGGGGTGTAGCTCACGGGGGTGAATACCACGGGCGCGGCGGGGACATTTCGCGCTTCGGCCTCCGGTTGCCGCCGTGAATCCGGCGCGTAATCTCGCCCCCGTGCCGGCCGTCCTCGAGGGCAGAGGGGTGACCAAAGTCTACCGCATGGGCGAGGTGGACGTGCACGCCCTGCGCGGCGTGGACTTCGCGCTCGAGGCCGGCGAGCTGGTGGCCCTGTTCGGCGCGTCGGGCAGCGGCAAGTCGACGCTCCTGAACATCCTGGGCGGGCTCGACACGGCGACGTCCGGCACCGTCGTCTACCGCGACCGCCGGACCGGCGCGACGCACGATCTCACCGGCGCGCGCGACCACGATCTGACGCGCTTCCGCCGCGAGCGCGTCGGCTTCGTCTTCCAGTTCTACAACCTCGTCCCGAGCCTGACCGCGCGCGAGAACGTGGAGCTCGTCACCGACATCGCGGAGGCGCCGATGCGGCCCGAGGAGGTGCTCGCGCTCGTGGGCTTGCGCGAGCGGCTCGACCACTTCCCCGCGCAGCTCTCGGGCGGCGAGCAGCAGCGCGTCGCCATCGCGCGCGCCGTCGCGAAGCGGCCCGACATCCTGCTCTGCGACGAGCCGACGGGCGCGCTCGACTTCCGCACCGGGTTGCTCGTGCTCGAGATGATCGAGCGCGTGAACCGCGAGCTCGGCACGGCCACGATCCTGATCACGCACAACGCGCCGATCGTGGCGATGGCGGATCGCATCGTGACGCTCGCGGACGGCCTCGTGGAGAGCGAGCGCGCGAACGAGGTGCGCAAGCCCGTCTCGGAGATCCGCTGGTGAGACGCGCCCGATGAAGGCGCTCACCAAGAAGCTCCTGCGCGACCTCGCGCATCAGCGCTGGCAGGCGCTGAGCATCGCGCTCGTCGTCGCCTCGGGCGTCGCCGCGTACGTGTGCATGCGCGGCGCGTACGACTCGCTGTTGAACGCGCGCGCCCACTACTACGCGCGCACGCGCTTCGGCGACGTGTGGGCGGAGCTCTCGCGCGCCCCGCTGCGCGTCGCGCGCGAGCTCGAGGCGGTCGAGGGCGTCTCGGTGGTGCACCCGCGCATCTCGCGCGCCGCGCTCATGCCGCTCGAGGGCTCGCTCGAGCCGGTCGCCGCGCGCGTGATCTCGATCCCGGCGCACGCGGACGCGCCGATCAACGCGCTCGAGCTGATCGAGGGGCGCCTGCCCGAGCCGGGGCGCGCCGACGAGATCGCGCTGCTCGAGGTGTTCGCGCGCAACCGCCGCATCGCGCCGGGCGACTCGATCCCGCTCGTGCTGAACGGCGTGCGCCGCGAGCTGCGCGTGGTGGGCCTCGCGGGCTCGCCCGAGTACGTGCTCGCGGCGAGCGAGGGCATGGTGCCCGGCGAGGATCGCTTCGCGGTCGTCTGGATGCGCGAGCCCGTGCTCGCGGCGGCGTACGGGCTCGAGCAGGCGTTCGACGAGGCGGTGATCCGGCTCGATCCCGCGTACCGCGAGGATGGCCTCGCGGCGTTCGGCGAGGAGGGCCGGCACGAGCGCGCGATCCTCGCCGCCATCGACGCGATCCTCGAGCCGTGGGGAGGGCAGGGCGCGACCCCGCGGCGCTTGCAGCTCTCGCACTACGCGCTCTCGGGGGAGCTCGAGCAGCTCAGCGGCATGGCCAAGACGGTGCCCGCGCTCTTCCTGTTCGTCGCCGCGTTCCTCCTCAACGTCTCGCTCTCGCGCATGATCGAGCTGCAGCGGCCCGAGATCGCCGTGCTCAAGTGCCTCGGGTACTCGTCGCGCGAGATCGGCCTGCACTTCCTGGTGTTCGGCGTGCTCATCGCGGCGCTCGGAGGTGCGCTGGGCATCGCGCTCGGCGCGTGGCTCGGCGACATGCTCGTGGACCTCTACCTCGAGTTCTTCCGTCTTCCGGGCGAGCGGTTCCGGCTGACGCCCGCGCTCGCGCTGACCGGGGTCGCGGTGAGCTTCGCGGCCGCGCTCGCGGGCGGCGTGCTCTCCGTGCGGCGGGTGACGCGGCTCGCCCCCGCGGACGCCATGCGCCCGCCGACGCCGACGAGCTACCGGCGCCGGCTCTCGGGCGGCCCGTGGATGAAGCTCTTCGAGATGGCCGGCACGATGGTCCTGCGCGAGGCGGAGCGCAGGCCGCTGCGCGTGATGCTGAGCGCGGTGGGCATCGCGTTCTCGGTCTCGATCCTCGTGGTCGGCCGCTTCCAAGGCGACGTCCTCGTCACGCTCGTGGAGGAGCTGTTCGAGCACGCGATGCGCGAGGACGTCTCGGTGCAGCTCGCGCGGCCGGCGCCGCGTCGCGCGCTGCGCGAGCTCGAGCACCTCCCGGGCGTCCTGCGCGTCGAGGGGATGCGGCAGGCGATGGTGCGGATCCGGAGCGACGGACGGCACCGCGACGTACCGCTCCTGGCCCGCGAGGACGACGTCGAGATGCGCCTGGTCGTCGCACAGGACGGCGGCGTCGTCCGGATCCCGCCCGACGGAGTCGTGCTGACGCGCAAGCTCGGCGAGGTGCTCGGGCTCGGGCTGGGTGACGAGGCCGACGTCGAGGTGCTCACCGGGGATCGACCCCGCGCCCGCCTTCGCGTGGTCGGGCTCGCCGACGAGATGTTCGGCCTCTTCGCGCACGTCTCGGATCGGACGATGCAACGCTTCTTGCGCGAGGAGCCGGCCTTCGACGTGGCGCTCCTGCGCGTCGACGAGCGCGAGCTCCCGCGGCTGCGGGCCGCGCTCGCGCGCTACCCGGGCATCGCTCAGCTCGTGCGGCGTCGCTCGATCATCGAGACGTTCCACCGCCAGTCCGGCCGCTCGATGGCGATCATGACCGCGATCATGACGTTCTTCTCCGCGATCATCGCGGTCGGCGTCGTCTACAACAACATGCGCGTCTCGCTCTCGATGCGGGCACGTGATCTGGCGACGATGCGCGTGCTCGGCTTCCGGCGGCGCGAGGTCGGCGCGGTCCTCTTCGGCGAGATGATGCTGCACCTCGCGGTCGGGGTGCCCATCGGCCTGTGGCTCGGCACGTACTTCAGCGAGGCCATCATGGCGACCGTCGATCCCGAGCGCTATCGGTGGCCGGTCGTGATCTCGAGCGCGACGTACGCGTACGCGGCGCTGACGGTGATCGCCGCGGCCCTCGCCTGCTGGGTGGTCGTGCGGCGGCGGCTCGACCGGCTCGATCTGATCGCCGTCCTCAAGACCCGCGAGTGACCTGCCATGGAGATGCGCGCATGAACGACAAGGACGCCTCCGCCCCCGACGAGACGAAGATCCGCGAGGCGGCCGCGCGCCGCGCGAGCCTCGCGCGCTGGACGCGCAGGATCGTCAGCGCGCTGGTGGTCGCGGCGCTCGGTGCGGTGTTCGTGGTCGCGCTGTTGCCGCAGCCCGTGCCGGTGGACGTGACGGAGGTGGATCGCGGGCCCATCGTGGTGACCGTCGAGGAGCCCGGGCGCACGCGCGTCATGGACCGGTACGTCGTCAGCGCGCCGCTCGCGGGGAACCTCGCGCGCGTGGAGCTGCGCCCGTCGCAGACGGTCGAGGAGGGACAGATCGTCGCCCGCGTCGTGCCGCTCGCGCCCCCGCTGCTCGACGCGCGCACGCGCTCGGAGGCGGAGGTGCGGCTCGCGTCGGCGCGCGCGCGGCGCGACCAGGCGCGCTTCGCGATCGGGCAGGCGCGTGATCTGCTCGCGTTCGCCGAGCGCACGGCGGCGCGCCAGCGCCAGCTCGCGGCGCGGTCGGTCACCTCGCCGGTCGAGCTCGAGCGCGCGGAGGTCGAGGAGCGGACGCGCCGCAACGACGTCGCGTCGATGCAGTTCGCGCTGCGCGTCGCCGAGCACGACGTGCGCGTCGCCGAGGCGGCGCTCGGGCGGCTCGGGGCCGGGGCGTCCGCGGATCCGGAGTCGGTGGACGTGAGCTCGCCGGTCGGCGGGGTGGTGCTCCGCGTGCTGCGCGAGAGCGCCGGGGTCGTCGCGCCGGGCGAGCCGATCCTCGAGGTCGGCGACGCGGCGGCGCTCGAGATCGTGACGGACGTGCTGACGAGCGACGCGGTGCGCATGCGCCCGAACGCGCGCGTGACCATCGACGGCTGGGGCGGCGACGCGCTCGAGGGGCGGGTGCGGCTCGTCGAGCCCTCGGCGGTCACGCGCACCTCCGCGCTCGGCGTCTCGGAGCAGCGGGTCGACGTGATCATCGATCTCGTGACCGAGCGCGAGCGCTGGGCGGCGCTCGGCGACGGCTACCGCGTCGAGACGCACATCGTGATCGACGAGCGCGCCGAGGCGCTGCGCGTGCCCGGCAGCGCGGTGTTCCGCTCCGGCGACGGTTGGGCGGCGTACGTCGTCGAGGGCGGCGTCGCGCGGCTGCGCCGCCTCGAGCTCGGGCTGCGCTCGCGCGACGTCGTCGAGGTGCTCGGCGGGCTGGCCGAAGGCGCGCGCGTCGTCGTCTACCCGGGCGAGCGCGTCACCGACGGCGCCGAGGTCAGCGTCCGACCGTGACCGCCGGCCGCGCGCCGCGGAGCCTGTCGGTCACCCAGCGCCCACGCGGTCGCGCGACCGACGGCGCCATTCGAGGCCAGGCCATCGCGCAGCGATGGCCGTGGGCCGAGGGGCCCCATCGTTGGAGCGACCGCTCCGAAGACTCAGCGCCCGGCGAGCTCGAAGGCGCCGGCGGACGGCGGCGTCCCGTAGCAGCGTCCGTCGTGGTCCGGCGGCTGTGTGATGCTCAGCGTGCGGCCGATCCCCGCCGCGGGGCTGCCGGACATCGGCCGCCCGTTCGCGTCGAGCAAGGGATCTTGCTGGATGACGGAGCCCGTCTCGGCCGGGATCTCGGCCGGGTAGCTCGGGCCGGACCACCCCGCGCCCTGGTTCGTCGCGAACCAGAGGTTGTTGGCGAACGTGAACGTCTCGGGTGCCGTGTTGCCGCCGACGTTGACGAACGTTCGGATCGCGCTCGTGTCGAGGACGATCACGTTGTTGACGAAGTGGCCGTTGCGGCTCGGGACGAAGCGGGCGCCGGTCGTCTCCTGCAGGATGCGGGCGACCCATGTGCGCGGCTCGACGATGGTGTTCTGCGCGAACACGCACGCGTCGCAGCCCGTGAACGCGATGCTCGCGCCGCTCTCCGCGCCGACGCGGCGGAAGAGGTTGGCGACGACGGTGATGCGGGCCGCCTCGTGCGGCGCGTCGATCGGGCGGAAGAACTCGAGCCCGGTCGAGCCGCCGGCGTTGACGCCGCGCGAGGGGATGTCGGTGAAGCGGTTGCCGTGGACGACGACGTCGGCGCTCCCGCCCTTGGCCTGCACCGCCGTCCCGACGACGTCGTGGAAGTGGTTGCCCGAGATGAGCCCGCGGTGGCAGCCGACCATGTCGATGCCCTCGCCGCGGTCGCACGCCGCGACGTCCGAGCCGAGCACCCAGAAGTCGTCGACGCCGCTCATCTTGATGCAATCGTTGTTGCCCCCCGAGCCGGCCGACGGAATCGTCAGGTTCCGCAGGATCAGGTGGTGCGCGGGCGTCGCGTAGCTGCCGCCGTCGTCGATGTTCATGCCGTGGACGCCCGCGCCGCGCAGCGTGAAGCCCTCGAAGACCAGGTACTCGGGATCGGTCATCGACACGACGGTGCCGCTGCCGCCCGCGTCGAGGACGACCTCTCCGTCGGCGACGATCGCGATCGGCTGCCCGGGCGCGCCGGCGATCCCGTCGAGGCGGAAGCCGCCCGGGTAAGTGCCGGCCGCGACGAGCACGCGCGTCCCCGGCGTCGCGCGCGCCGCGGCGCGCGGGATCGTGTCGAGGGGCGAGGCGGCGGAGCCGTCGCCGCTCGCCGAGCCCGTCGGGCTCACGTGCAACGTGCGCGCGTAGGTCACGCCCTCGTCGAAGGGCGCCGCGAGCGCGCACTCGGCCGGCGTCGGGCCCGCGTCGCGCGCGCCCGCGTCGGCAGGCGCGCTCGCGTCGTCGAGGCCGCTCGCGTCGCGCGACCCGTCGCCCGCGTCGCGCGGCCCCTCGCCCGCGTCGCGCGGCCCGTCACCCGCGTCCGCGCGGCCGCCTCCGTCGACCGGCTCGCCTTCGCCGTCGCACCCGAGGATCGAGAAGCAGAGGAAGAGGACCGTGAAGCGGCGCATGGCTCACGATCCGGCCGGTCGCGCGCGAGGTCAAGCGCGAGCGCCTCGAGGCGTATCTCGAGCGCCGCCGCCCTCGTCTACTTGCCGCCCTCGTCTACTTGTTGAGCACGTGGATCGCTTCGCCGAGCGCGTGCTTGAAGCTCTCCATCACCGCCTCGCCGAGGGTCGGGTGCGGGTGCACCGTCAGGTGCACGTCCTCGGCGAAGGCACACATCTCGATCGCGAGCGACGCCTCGCTGATCAGATCGCTCGCCTCGGGCCCGACGATGCCGACGCCGAGCACCTCGTGGGTCTTGGCGTCGACGATGGTCTTCACGAAGCCGTCCGTGTGCCGCACCGCCATCGCGCGACCGCTCGCGGCGAACGGGAACTTGCCGATCTTCACCGCGCGTCCGGCCTCCTTCGCGGCGGTCTCGCTCAGGCCGACCGTGGCGATCTCCGGCTCGGTGAAGATCGCCGACGGCATCGCGCGCCAGTCCACCGCCGCCTTGTGCCCGGCGATCACCTCGGCCACGACCTCGCCCTCCTTCGTCGCCTTGTGCGCGAGGTAGGGCGCCCCGATCACGTCGCCGATCGCGTAGATGCCGGGGACGCTCGTCTCGAGCCGCTCGTTCACGACGAGGTGGCCGCGCCCGTCGAGCTTCACGCCGACCTCGGCGAGCCCGAGACCCTCACTGTTCGGCTTGAAGCCGATCGCCATGAGCACCTTGTCCGCGTCGACCGCGAAGGTCTTGCCGTCCTTCGAGGCGACCGTGACCTTCGCGCCGCCGCCCGGGCGCCGCTCGATCTTCTCGACCTTGTGCTCGACGTGGACCTGGCCGCCCGTCTTCTCGAACGCCTTCTGGACGACCTTCACCATGTCGGTGTCCACGCCGCTGAGGATCTGCGGCAAGAGCTCGACGACGATCACCTGCATGCCGAGCTTCTGGTAGACCATCCCGAGCTCCATGCCGATCACGCCGCCGCCGACGACGACCATGGTGCCCTTCGCCTCGCGCAGGCTCACCGCCTCGCGCGCGCTGATGATCGTCTGACCGTCGATCTCCATCCCGGGGATCTGGATGACGCGGGCGCCCGTCGCGACGACGATGCCCTTGGTGGCCTCGACGAGCTCCTTCTTGCCGTCGGGCAGCGTGATCTCCACGCGGTTCTTCGCGACGATCTTCGCGGTGCCGATCACGGAGTCGGCCTTGTTGGCCTTGATGAGGCCCTTCACGCCGCTCGTGAGCTTCTGGACGATGCCGTCCTTCCAGTCCTGGAGCTTGCCGACGTCGATCGACGCGCCCTCGACGCGGATGCCCATCGTCTCGAGCTTCGCGAGATCCTGGTAGGTGTTGGCCGCGGCGATGAGCGCCTTGGACGGGATGCAGCCCCAGTTGAGGCACACGCCGCCGTAGTACTCCTTGTCGACCACGAGGGTCTTCACGCCGAGCTGGCCGAGACGGATCCCCGCGGGGTAGCCGCCGGGACCGGCGCCGATGACGATGGCTTCGTAGCTCTTGTCGACCATGGACTCGTCTCCTCGGTTGTCTTCAGTGCCCGGACGGCGCCGCGGGCAGCGACGCGAGCTCGTCCCTCTGCGCGGCGAGGTTCGGCGGCAGGGCCGCGTACACGTCGTCGAACATGCTCTCGCGCGGCGGCGGCCCGAGGTCCTCGACCGCCTCGATCGCGGCGGCGATCTCCTCCTCGAGCGAGGCGAGGATCGCGTCGCGCCGCGCGTCGTCGAGCAGCTCCGCCTTGCGCAGGTAGCGCTCGAAGCGCGCGATCGGGTCCTTGGCCGCCCACGCCTCGACCTCTTCGGTCTTGCGGTAGCGCGTCGGGTCGTCGCTGGAGCTGTGCGGCCCGATGCGGTAGGTGAGGCACTCGACGAAGCTCGGCCCGCCGCCCTCGCGCGCGCGCCGCACCGCCTCGTCGAGCGCGGCGTAGACCGCGAGCACGTCGTTGCCGTCGACGCGGCGGCCGGGCATGCCGTACGCGCGCGCCTTGATCGCGATGGTGCGCGACGCGGTCTGCTTCTCGGTCGGCACGCTGATCGACCAGTGGTTGTTCTGGCAGACGAGCACCGCCGGCACCTTCCAGCGCGCCGCGAAGGTCATCGCGTGGTGGAAGTCCGGCTGGCTCGTCGCGCCGTCGCCCATGAAGCCCACGCACACGGTGTCGTCGCCGCGCAGCTTCGCCGCGTACGCCGCGCCGACCGCCTGCGGGATCTGCGGGCCGATGCAGCTCGACCACGACACGTACTGGACGGAGCGGCCCGACATGTGGCTCGGCATCTGCCGCCCCTTGAGGAGGTCCGCCGAGTTGCCGTAGGCCTGCGCGAGCCACGTCGAGAGCGGGAAGCCGCGCGCGATCATGATCGCGCTCTCGCGCAGCGCCGGGAACACCCAGTCGCTCGGGCGCGTCGCGAACGCGGTCGCGATCGGCGTCGCCTCCTGGCCGGTGATCGTGCCGAAGAAGCCGACCTTGCCCTGCCGCTGCTTGCCGAGCATCCGCACGTCGATGCGCCGGATCTTCGAGAGCTCGCGGTACATCGCGAGGAGGGTCTCGTCCGGCAGGAACGGGTCGGTGTCCGGGTCGGCCGAGCCGTCGTCGCGGATGACGCGGGACAGGCCGAGGAGCGGGTCGTCGGAGGGGGAGAGCATCGGGTGGGGCGCATCCTGCGAAGCCACCCTCGGCTCGTCAAGGCATCAGCGGGCGCGCGCGCACGCGGCGGCGCCTGCGCGCGGGCGCCGGCGCCGCGTCAATCGAGGATCGGCTCGCACACGCCGGCGACGTCGACGCTGAAGACGCGCGGCCGCGCCGTGCGATCCGTGGTGGACAATCGCAACTCGACTTGCAGGTAGCGGCCGTCCGGCACGGGGCCCGGCGGCAGGCGGAAGTCCGCCGGGTTGCCCGGGAACGGGCCGATCCACGCCTGCGCCTCGAGCCCGGCCCGGGTGTCCGCGGTGCGCGCCCACACCTCGACCGCGGTGCTCGCCGGGATCTCCGCGCGGTAGCTCACGCCGCGCCACGTCTGGGTGCCGCTCTCGCAGCCCTCGACCACGAACCGGTGGCGCCCGCGCGGCTCGGCGAAGACGTTGAGGCCGAAGCCGATGAAGTCGCTGTAGGTGTACGGGTTCAGGCCGACCGGGTGCTCGGTCCACGTGCCGGCGCCCGGCTCGAGCCGCGCCGCGGAGTTGCTCTCGAGGCAGATGGCCCACACCGAGCCGTCGAAGCTCACGCCGATGCCGATGGGCTGGCGGCCCGACGGCATGGTGTGCTCGGCGACGAACGACAGATCGGCGAGGCTGTACTGGCGGATGCGGTTGGAGGAGCCGCCGGTGAAGCCGTCGTTCTGGTGGCTCAGCGCCACCCAGAGGTTCGTCTCGTCGGCGGCGACCCCGCGCGTGCTGCCGTTGAACGGCACGGCGTCCACGGCGGTCCACGAGCCGTCCGCGTGGCGGTAGCGCCAGATCGACGGGTCGCACTGGTTGGCGAGGAAGACGTCTCCGTTCCCGTCGACCGTCACGCCGTAGGGCACCGCGCACGAGGACGCCGCGGGCATGCCCGCGACGGGCGTGAAGGTCATCAGCGTCGACGAGATGAAGCCCAGGACGTCGCGCCGACCGGACCCGCTGCGGTCGACGACCCAGACGCGGTCCGACGAGTCGGCGGCCATCCCGTACGGCTGGAAGTTGTCGATCGGCATGCAGGCGATCAGCGAGCCGTCGTGCGGGCGGTACCGGCACGCCTGCCGCTCGTTGAAGAGGCCGACCCAGAAGTCCCCGACGAACGCGTCGGGCGGCGCGAGGCCGATCGCGAGCGCGCGCGGGACGCCGTTGCCGCCGCCGGTCGCGACCGTGTAGAGGATGCACTCGTCGTCGGGCCCGACGAACTCCGGCGTGCCCATGTCGATCACGCCGTTGCCGTTCAGGTCGCGCGAGGTGTCGATCACGCCGTTCGCGTTGCGGTCGACGCAGTCCTCTTCGCGGTTCGCGTACTTGGTGACCGTGCCCTGGTTGCCGAACGCGCGGTTCGCGACGTAGGCGTCGAAGTTCTGATCGACCGCGGTGCGCGACGGACAGTTGCCGAGGTTGCTCCAGTTACACGCCTCGTTCCACGGTCGCACGCCCGCCGGCGACATCGCGCCGATCGTCGGGTAGCGCCCGACCTCGCGCCCGGTGCGCGAGTCGAGCTTGCTGACGGTGCCCTCGTCCATGTTCGCGACCCACACCGCGAACGCCTGCGCCTCGTTGCGCCCGAGCGTGAGCGCGCCGCCCTCGTCGACGATCACGCCCTCGGAGGTCTCCTCGGTCGGCATCCAGCCGCCGGGGCCCGGGATCGGCGTCGAGTCGCAGCCGGGCTCGCAGTCGCCGCAGAGCGGGTGGCAGACGGGCGGACCGGCGTCGACCCCGGGCGTGTCGCCGGAGTCCATCGACGAGCCCGCGTCGCGGGGGCCCGCGTCGGTCCCCGGCGGGACGCGGCGGCACCGGCCGTCCTCGCAGATCGAGCCCGGGTCGCAGTCGCGATCCGTCGAGCACGCGTTGCCCAGCGTTCCGTCGCAGTCGCAGCCCGCGGCGAACAGCGGCAGCGTGAAGAGGGCCGGGAGGAGCCAACGGGGAGCGCGCATCACTGACAACCTTTCGTACACCCTCTACGCAGGGTAGGCGAAGCCGGACCCCAGAGGAAGGCCACGGCCGTGCCAATGCGGTGTCCTGGTGGCCGCGGCGATCCGGCGGCGGGGCCGGCCGACCTCAGTGCGCCACGCTGGCGCGCGACCCAAGGCGCGGCCTTCCCGTCGGGTCGGCCACGCGGCACCATCGTCGAAGGAGGGGCCGTGCGCTCGACCGCCATCGCGATCTCGCTGCTCTCGCTCGCGCTCTGGAGCTGCGGCGCGACGTTCCCTCGCGCGTCGCTCGGCCCGCCCGCGCACGCAGCGATGCCCGACTACGACGGCGAGCTCGTCGTGCGTGAGGCGCCGGGCGACACGCCCTCGCTCGAGCTGCGCTTCCCATACGCGAACGCTCGCTCCACGCTCGGCTGGGGCGGCGTGCACCTCTGGGCGCGCCCGCACCGCGACCACGTCTCCGTCACCGCGCTGCTCGACGCGCCGTCCGAGCGCGCCCGCTGGGAGCGCTGCGAGCACGTCGAGCTGCGGATGGATCGTCGCGTCCAGGTCTTCGAGGCCAGCTACGTCGGCGCGCCGATGGACGCCGCGCTCGGCCACTACGACGCGGTGCAGGTGCGCCTCGACGTGCTCGCGCTGCGCAAGATCGCGAACGCGCGCGAGGTCACCGGCCGCGCGTGCGGTGACCCGTTCGTGATCACGCGCGCGCAGCAAGACGCCGTGCGTCGCTTCGTCGAGTGGTTCGACTGGCTCGCGATCCCCGGCCAGTACGGCGACGCGCCCTGGTACCGCGAGGTCGGACCCCGGCCGACGCGCATGCCCCTCGAAGAGGACGACGAGGAGCGGCTCGAGGGATGAGGTCGTGGCGCGGGGCGGCGCTTGCGGCGCGCGCGCGCGTCGTTCATGAGGTCGCGCGTGGGTCGCTTCGCGCTCGTGATCGCGCTGGCGGTGTCCGGCTGCTCGGACCCGTCCTCGTGCCCCACGCCGGGCGTGGCCCGCTGCGACGGCGCGGGCGGCGCGGTCGAGCGCTGCGTCGCGACGGAGCGCGGCCCGCGCTGGCAGACGGAGCCCTGCGCCGCGCGCAACCCGCGCTGCGTCGAGCGCGCGGGGACGGCGAGCTGCGTCGCGGAGCGCCTCGGCGACTGCGACGAGGCGACGTTCGAGGACTCCTGCCCGGACGAGCACACGCTCGAGGACTGCGCGGCCGGCGCGCGGCACCGCGTGCGCTGCGCCGAGGGCGAGCGCTGCGAGCGTTCCGACCTTACGCGCGCGAAGAACCGCCAGCTTACCACCCGCCACGCGTGCTCGCGCCGCGCGCGCCCGAGCGCACGCCGGCGCTCGTGACCTTCGTCTCGGGAACGTCTCGCTCGGCGGCGCGCCCGCGCCGCGCGTGCCGTTCCGCGTGCGGCCCGGCGCCGTCCTGCGCCTCGGCGACGGCGCGCGCGCGGTCGTGCTCGTCGGCGAGCGGCCCTCGCGCGCGCTCGGCCCGCGCGAGCTCGACGTCTTCACCTCGATGCCCGAGGACGCCGTCCCGGCGCCGTGGGCGGCGGCGCTGCTCGAGATCTTGCGCCGCGACCTCCCTCGCGATCTGTCGCCGGAGGAGCCGCTGCGCGCGCCGAGGCCCTCCGAGGACGGGCTCGTCCGCCTCGTCGTCGGCGAGGGCGTCCCCGGCGCGTCGAGCACGCTCGGCGAGCTCGAGTGGCAGTGCGACGCGACGGTCGGCTGTGCCCGCGCGGTCGAGCTGCGCGCGAGCGGGACGAGCGAGCGGGTCCTCTGGCGCGGCCACGGGGAGCGCCGCGTCCGCTACGCGGGGCCCGATCTCGAGCGCGGGCAGACGTACTCGCTCCGCGTCGGGGAGCGGAGCTACCGCGTCGAGACGCTCGATCCGCCGCCGCTCCTGCCGCTGCTGCGCGCGACGGCCGGCTGGCCCGCGCCCGAGCAGATGTCGGTCGTCGCGGCGGTGCACCTCCTCTACGGCTCGCGCGCGGCCGCGAGCGCGACGCTCGTGCGCACGCGCGTCGAGGTGCAGGGCCTCGACCCCGCCGCCGAAGCCCTGCTCCGCGCGTACGGCCTCTGACCGGGACGGCGGGACCGCGCGCTGCTATGTGTCGTGCGGGCCGTGCGCGTCGTCCTCATCCTCCTCGGTGGAGCGCTCCTCTCACTCGCGTCGGGCTGCGCCGACGTGCCGACCGACGAGACCCCGTCGGGCGCGGTGCGGATGTTCGTCGCCGCGATGGAGCGCAGCGAGGCCGAGCCCGAGGCGCTGCGCGAGGCGTACGCGCTGCTCAGCGCGTCGTCGCGGCGCGGGCTGGTGCAGCGCTCGCACCTCGCGGCCTCGCTCGGCGGACGCGAGCTGCCGCCGTGGGAGATGCTCGTGCGCGGGCGCTTCCGGCGCAGCTTCCCCTTCCGCGAGAGCGCGAGCGCGATGCGCGAGGCCATCGACGGCGACTCGGCGACGGTCACGGTGCGCTCGGAGGACGGCGAGCGCACGGCGGTCGTGCCGCTCGTCCGCGAGGACGGGCGCTGGCGCATCGTCGTCGACATCCCGCCGCCGCGCGAGGCGAGCGGCGCTACGCCGCGCCCAGCACCACCAGAGTGATCTCGGGGCGCGCCCCGACGCGGGCCGGCGGCCCCGCCGTCCCGAACCCGCGGTTCACGTAGAGCGTCGAGCCGTGCTCGTCGTAGCGCCCGCTCACGTACGTCAGCACGAGATCCGCGGGGCGGACCCCGAGGTTGACCTGCCCGCCGTGGGTGTGCCCGCTCAATTGCAAGGCCACTTGCCCCCGCGCCTCCTCGAAGAACACCGGGTTGTGGCAGAGAAGCACGCGCGGCAGCTCCGGGTCCACCGTCGCCATCGCCGCCGCGAGATCGGGCCCCGGCCCGTCGTTCGAGCGCCGCGCCCAGACGTCGTCCACGCCGAGCAGCGCGATGCCGCCTTGCAGAACGCGGCCTTGGTTGCGCAGGACCGTACCGCCCCCGTCGCGACACGCGCCGAGCACCGCGTCGACCCCCGCGTAGTAGTCGTGGTTGCCCGCGATGATCGTGACGCCGTCGCGGATCGGGAGCCCCTCGAGCTCGCGCACGAGCCGGCCGAGCTGCGGCGCGTAGGCCGCGTCGTGATCGAGCAGGTCGCCGGTCAGCACCACGAGATCCGGCCGCGCGCGCCGCACGAGCTCGACCGCCGCGCGCCGCTCCGCGTCGCCGACGTAGACGCCGAAGTGGATGTCGCTGAGCTGCGCGATGCGGTAGCCGTCGAGCCGGCGCGAGAGCCCGGGGATCGCGATCGGGACCTCGGGCACCTCGTAGTCGTGGCGGCCGAAGAGCGCGCCGTAGAACGACGCGCCGAAGCCGACGCTCAGCGCGGCGCCCGTCGCGGCGGTCCGGACGAGCTCGCGGCGCCCGAGCGGGGCGAGCGGCGTCGGCGCGGGCTCGTCCTCACGGCCCGCGTCGTCCTCGCGCGCCGCCGCGACGTCGCGCGGCGCGGGCGCCGCGGGAGCGTCCGCGACGGGAGCGTCCGCGACGGGAGCGTCCGCGACGATCGACTCGCGCGCGCCGCGGCGCGCGAGCCGCGCGAGGCCGAACGGGAGATCCACCGCCCAGAGCAGGACGGTGGAGATCCACACGCCGAGCAGGATCGCGCCGCCGCCGACGCCGAGCGCCGCGGCGACCTCGCGCGGCAGCGACGCCTCGAAGAGCCGCGCGATCATCATCGCGGCCGGGCCGATGGCCAGCAGAATCCCCAGCGCCCATCGCCCGCGCCGATCGAGCCGCAGCACCTTCGCGCCGCGCCGGTAGACGTAGACGCTCGTGACCGCGGCGAGCAGGAGCATCGCGAGGACGAAGAGCGAGATGCGCAGGCCGCTCGGCACCGTGAGCGGACTGTGGGTACCTCGGGCACGCGCCGCAACCCCGCGCGGTCGGGGCGCGCGATCAGAAGGGGAGGTCGTCGCCGTCGAACGGGATGTCCTCGTCGTAGAAGCGCTCCGGCTCGGCGTCGTCGCCGGCCTCCGGGAGCGGCGCGTCGTCGATCGGCGGCGCGGCGTCCGCGCTCGGGCGCGGCGCGCGGGCGGGTGGGGCGCTCGGCGGCGCGCTGCGCGGCGGCGGCGCGCCCTCGAGCGCCTCGACCTGGTGGCTGTCTGCCCAGTGCGTCTCGCCCTCGGCGTCCTTGATGCCGTAGCGCATGCCCGCGCCGTAGCGCGACTCGCCGACCCAGAAGACCTCGCCCTCGGTGCCCGCGCTCGGGCCCTTGGTGATCGTGACGCGCGCGCCCTTGTCGAGCGCGGTCTTGGGGCCCGCGGCCGGCGGCGGCGGCGGCGCGGTCTCTTCTGGACCGAGGGTGGTGCCGTCGCACCAATAGGTCTCGCCGTCGTCGCCGCGCAGCCCGTAGCGCTTGCCGTCGCCGTACTTGTTGTCGCCGATCCAGAAGATCTGTCCGCGCACGCCGATCGGGTTCTTGCGCCCGCTGACGATCGCGGCGCGGTCCCCCTTGTCGAAGACGTGCGGCTTCGCTCCGTCAGACATCGAGGCTGACTGTAGATCGCGCGGGCGCCGGCTCAACCCGAACGCGCTCAGAAGCTGACGCAGTCGCCGAGCGCGCCGTCCATGCCCGGTGTGCCCGGGCTCGCGAGCGAGAACCCTCCCGGGCCACCGCTGCCGCCCGCGCCGCCCGTGACGGTGTTGCCCGCCGCCGCCGCGCAGTACGCGGGCGCCGCGACGCCCGCCGTCGCGATGCCGTAGCTC
>JAHBWG010000049.1 GCA_019637095.1 Sandaracinaceae bacterium
CGACGACGCCCGTCGCGTCGCGCGGCCTCGCGCCCCCGTTCGCGAGCGATCTGATCGCCGACACGCCCGCCCCGCGCGCCGCGACGCCCGCGTTCGAGGCCGAGCCACTCGCCGTGAGCGCGGCGCGCGCGCTCGCCGACGTCGATCCGCCGCGCGGGCTCGCGCCAGGGCCGCTCGCGGTGGCCCCGCACCCGCGCCGCTTCGTGGCCCAGTCGCCCGACTGGCGCGAGCCGGGCCGAGGCGGGCCGCCGCCCGAGTCGTCGCGGCGCCTGGCCCGCCCCGCCTCGCGCCCGGACGCGCGCTCGCCGGCCTCGGCGTCCTCGCCGGGGCTCTCGCGCCACTCGCCAGCGCCCCGCACGCCGACGCCGTTCGGCGCCCCCGTCGCGACGCAGGTGAAGGGCTCGCTCGTGCTGTGCGCCGTCGAGCACCTCGCGGGGCTCGGCCCGCGCGCCCTCGACCGCGTCTTCGAGCGCCTCGGCGGCACGATCTCCGAGCGCGTCGCGGCGGTGAAGATGCCGATGGCGTGGGTCGGGCTCGAGGACTACGTGGCGCTGTTGCGCGCGTCGGAGCGCGAGCTCGGCACGGGCGACGGATCGCTCGCGATCGACGTCGGCGTCACGACCGCCGAGCGGGAGCTCTCGACGACGCACCGGCTCTTCATGCGCACCTCCACGCCCGCCATGGCCCTCGAGCGCGTCCCGCAGATCTTCCGCAGCTACCACTCGAGCGGGCGCGTCGTCGTCGACCGCGCGCCGACCGGCGGGCACCGGCTCGAGACCTCCGAGATCGAGCCCGACGCGCTCGCGCACGCGATGATGTGGAGCGGCTTCTTCAAGCGAATGCTCGAGCTCGCCGGCGGCCGCGACGTGCGCGCCTCGGTGGTGACGTGCCGCGAGCGCGGCGACGACCGCACGGTCACCGTCGTGCGCTGGCGCTGACGCCGCGGCGCCGGGGCTTCACCCGTCGCGCAGGCGCGTGGCCATCTGCTCGCCGAGCTGGCGGGCGCGCTCGGTCGCCGTCTCGACCGCGTTGATCAGCGTGGTGCGCAGCCCACCCGCCTCGAGCGTGTGCAGGCCCGCGATCGCCGTCCCGCCCGGGCTCGTCACCATGTCCTTGAGCATCCCCGGGTGCTCGCCCGTCTCGATCAGCAGCTTGGCCGAGCCGAGCACCGTCTGCGCGGCGAGGAGCTGCGCGGAGTCGCGCCGCAGGCCCACCTTCACGCCCGCGTCGGAGAGCGCCTCGATGATCAAGAAGATGTACGCGGGGCCCGAGCCGCTGAGCCCGGTCACCGCGTCGAGCAGCCCCTCCTCCAGGATGACCGTGATGCCCACCGAGTCGAAGAGCCGCTTGGCGAGGTAGATGTCCTCCTCGCGCGCGTGCCGCCCCGGCGCGATCGCGGTCGCGCCCGCGTCGACGAGCGCGGGCGTGTTCGGCATCGTGCGGATCACGCGCGTGCCCTCGGGCAGCCGCGCCTCGATCGCCTCGATCGGGACGCCCGCCGCGATCGAGACGACGAGCGCGTCGCCGACGTCCGCCGCGACCTCGGGCAGCACCTTGTCGAACACCTGCGGCTTGACGCTGAGCACCACGACGTCCGCCCAGGCGCACGCCTCGCCCACCTTGGCGCCGACGCGCACGCCGTGCTCCTCCGAGAGCTCGCGCAGCCGCTCCGGGCGCACGTCCACGGCCCAGATCGCCTCCGGCGCCGCCGCGCCCGCGTGCAGGAGCCCCTTGATGAGCGCGCCGGCCATGTTGCCCGCGCCGATGAACGCGATCCTCCGCTCCGTCATGGCCGCCTGCACCGCCAGTCCCCCGCGCCCGCGCTCGACTCCGCGCAGCCGAGGCCGTCGTCGCAGTCGTTGTTGTAGTCGCACTCGCCGCCCTCGGGCACCGCGGTGCAGCGCTCGGTCGACATGTCACAGGTCATCCGCCCGCAGCAGTCCGCCGCGGTTCGGCAGCGCACGCCGCGATCGACGCAGCACGAGTGCGTCCCCGCGCGCAGCGCCCGCGCGCAGCGCAGCGCGCCGCAGCAGGCGTTGGCGTCGGGGCGCATCACCGTCGGATCACACGTCTCGGTCTCGCGCCGGCACCCCATCCCGTCCTGACAGGAGCCGGCGAGGCAGATGTCGCCATCGCAACACTCGATGTCGCGATCGCACAGCCCCGCGCGCTCGATGCACTGGCACTCGTTGTCGCGGCAGAGCATCCGTCCACAGCAATCCTCGTTGCTGTCGCACGAGGTGCTGCCGCCGGCGCAGCACTGCCGCACCGGGGGCGCCGTCGGCTCGGTCCGCGTCTCGCTGCACGAGAGCCCCGAGCAGCACTCGGTCGAGACCATGCACGCCTCGCGCTCGTCCTTGCACATCATCATCGTCGGCGTCGGGCGGCACATGAAGGTCTGGCACGTGCTGCCCTCGCAGCACTCGCTCGAGTCGAGGCAGAACGAGCCGTCGCGCCCGCACGCGCACTGCCCGTCGCCACCGCAGAACATCAGGCCGCAGCAGTCGAGCGAGTTCTCGCACGAGCCGCCCTGCCCCATGCAGCACCGCGGGATGAGGGGCGCCGGCCGGCACACCGAGCCCGCGCAGCACTGCTGCCCGGGCAGCAGGCCCCCGAGCAGGCACGTGAGGCTCGGGCCGCGGCAGTCCGTGCAGTTGCCGAACTGACAGTGGAACGAGCCCTCGCACGCGCCGCTCGAGCCGCCGAGGTCGCAGCACATCTGTCCGTCGCGGCCGCAGTCGCCCGGCGGCGTCTCGCACAGGCCGCCGGCCTCCGTGCGCCGATCGCACACGAGCCCCGGATCGCACGTCCCGCGCGGGCCGCACGGGGCGCCCATGAAGCCCGAGTCGTCGGGCCGCAGGCAGGTGCCGCCGCGGCACACGAGCGCGCCGGAGCAGTCGGTCGGCGAGCCGCCGGCGCCCGGACAACACGGCCGGTCGATCTCGCCGCACGCCATCGACGGATCCGCGTTCACGCACGTCGCGGTCGTCACGTCGCACGCGAGCGAGCGCGACGTGCACGGGCTCGATCCGTCGCAGCAGCGGTCGCCCATCCCGCCGCAGCGCGTGCACATCCCCTCGACGCACACCGCCTCGTCGCGGCAGGTGAAGCCCGCGCAGCACCGCTGGCCCGGGCGGCCGCACGTGTCCGGCATCGCGTCGACGTCGCCGGGCGCCGAGCACACGCCGGCAGAGCAGATGAGCCCGTCGCAGCAGTCGGACGAGCCCGAGCAGCTCGCGGTGCGCGGCGCGCAGCAGCGGCTCGCCTGGCACGCGAGCCCGCGACAGCAGTCCGAGGCCGCGTCACACGACGCGCCCGAGCCCGCGGCGACGCAGCACACGTCACCGCGCCCGCACTCGAGGCCCAGCTCGCAGATGCGCCCGGGATTGCAGCAGTCTCCGCCGGCCGTGCCGCACGGGCCGCTCCCGGGCGGCACCATCCCGTCGCGCCCGGGCACCGTCCCGTCCGGCAGCGAGCCGTCCATCCCGGCGACCGAGCCGTCGGGGCTGCCTCCCGGGTTGTCCGCACAGCCCGCCACGCCCGAGAGGGCCGCCGCGAGCAAGCAAGCGCGCAGGTACTGCATGCGCCCGATCCTAGCAGGCCCGGGCCCGTGTCCGCAGCCTGCTCCCGCGAGCCGTTGCCCGCCGTCGCGACGCGAGCGTCCTTTCACTGCCCCGCGTACGCGCGCATCGCGTCCGCGTCGGCGCCGTCGGGGAACGCGCGCACGTACTCGGCCGCGACCGACGCGGCCTCCTCGCGCCGACCGAGGCGCGACAGGAGCTGCACCTCGAGCGCGAGCCCGCGCTCGCGCAGCACCGAGCGCGGCGCCGCGACGCCCGCGGCGCGCAGCGCGCGCAGCGCGCCCGCCGGATCGCCGAGCTCGCCCGCGCGCAACCGCGCCTCGAGGAACCCCGCCTGCTGCCGGCGCGGCGCCGGCAGCGCCTGCGCGGCGCGCCCGTACGCCTCGGCCGCGTCCTCGAGTCGGCCGAGCGCGCGGAGGGCGTCCGCCTCGACCATACGCCACGCCTCCCCGCGGCCCTGCGCGAGCGCCTCGCTCGCGAGCGCGAGCGCGTCGGCGGCGCCTCCGCGCGCGATCAGCGCGCGCGCGCTCGTCGGGGTCGGCGCGGGGATCGCTTCCAGAGCCGGCTCCGGTGCCTGCTCTGGTGCCTGCTCTGGCGCCGTCGCTTCGCGCGACCGCTCGCCGCGCGGGCCGCGGGCCGCCTCGGGCGACGGAGCGAGCGCGAGCGGCTCGCGCCGCGCGACCTCGGGTCCCGCCTCGTCCCCGTCCTCTGCGCTCGCGATCGGTCCCGGCGCGCGGCGCGCCGCCGCCGCCTCGCGCCCCTCGTCGGCGAGCGCGTCCTCGCCGATCTCACCGGCCCCGAGGTGCGCGACCTCGCCGGCCTCGACGACGCGCGCGCGCCCTTCCCCGCGCACGCGCACCGCGCCCTCGTAGACCCAGACCGTCGTCGCGCCCTCCGCGGCGCGCACGCTGAACACGGTGCCGAGCACCTCGACCTCCGCGTTCGGCGTCGTGACGTGGAAGCGCCCGCGCTCGATGCGGCGGACGTCGAAGAGCATCGACCCGCCGCCCAGCCGCACGCGGCGCACGCGCGGCTCCTCGAGCGCCACATCGAAGCGCGCGCCGGACGCGGCCATCAGCCGATCGCCGGTCGGCAGATCGAGCCCCGTGGGCTCGACGGCGTCGCTCGGCGCGCGCTCCTCGCGCGGCTCGAGCGGGCTCGCGGGCGGCGCGGGCTCGCTCGCGCCGCGCTCCGCGACGGGCGCCGGCGCCTCACCGGGATCGAGCACCGCGAGGGTCACCGCCGCCGCCGCGCCCATCGCCGCGAGCGCCGCGACGCCGCTCACGCGCCACAGCGTCCAGCGCCGGTGCCGCGCCCCGCCCGTCACCGCCGCGTGCTGCACGAGCGCGCGGAGCTCGCGCTCCGTCAGCGCGTCCGGCTCCGCGCCCTGCGCCGAGGCGAGCAGGCCGTCGAGCGCCGCGCCGCGCGGCGCCGCGCTCCGTCGGCGCGCCTCGGCGACGAGCGCGTCCGTCGCCCCGTCGTCGAGGGCGGCCGGCGCCGCGTCGCGCGCCGCGTCGAGGAGCCGATCGAGCTCACTCATGGCCACCTCCGAGCTCCTCGTCGCCGGCGAGCAGCGCCTCGAGGTCCTGCCGCGCGCGGCACACGAGGCTGCGCATCGCGTTGGCCGAGACGCCGAGCACGTCGGCCGCCTCCGCGGGGGTCAGCTCCTCCACCGCGCAGAGCACGAACGCCGCGCGCCGGCGCTCCGGGAGCTGCGCGAGCGCGACGTGCAACCGCGCGAGCGCGCGCCGCGCCGCGACCTGCCGCTCCGGATCGGGGCCGCCCGAAGGCTCGATCGCGAGCTCCTCGCGCCGCCGCTTGTAGTAGCGGAAGGACGTGCGCAGCGTGATCCGCCGCGCCAGCGTCGCGAGGCTCGAGCGCCCCTCGAAGCGGTGCAGCGCGCCCGCGATCTCGCCGAGCGCGTCCTGCGCCGCGTCGTCGAGATCGTCGCGCGGGCCGAGGTGGAAGAGCATCCAGCGCCGCACCTCGGGCACGAGCTCGCGGAGCACGCGATCGATGACGACGTCATCGCGCGAGCGCAGGCGCTCGACGAGCTCCGCGAGCAGGCGCCGCTCGGGCAGCGAGTCGGCGTGGGGCGAGAGCGTCGAGAGCGACGGCGCGAGGGCGAGCGCGCTCATTCGAAGCTCGCGAGGACGGAGAAGGTGGGCGTGACGTCGAACGCGTCGCCGAGCGCGAGGTCGGTCCACCCGATGTCGACGTCGGTGCGCAGGAAGAGCCGCAGCCACCCCTCGACCGGGAGGGCGAGCGCGAGGTAGGTGCCCGCCGAGACCTGGACGCGCGGACCGCTCGAGAAGAACACCTCGCCGCCGGGGAAGAACGTCTGCACCTCGCTGACCCCGCGGCTGCCGGCGCAGCCGCGCACGCCGCCGTGGAAGCCGACGTACTCGCGCGCGGTCGCCGCGCCGAGCTCGAGGCACGTGCGCCCGACCACCTGCACGCCGCCCCCGCCCGCGGGCGAGTTCTCCGCGTAGAACCCGAGGTCGTGGAGGATCGACGCCTCGAACCAGGCGTAGCGCATCGAGATGCCGCCGCGCACCGCCCCGCCCGGGCTCAGGTTCCCGTCGAACAGCCCGAACGTCGCGAGCCCGAGGCGTCCCGACCAACGCGCGCGCGGCCCCTCGGGAGCGCGGGCCGGCGCGGCGTGCTCCTCCGCGGGCGCGCCGAGCGCGCCCGAGGCCGTCGGCGCCGCGGCCGGCTCGGTCGCTGGCGCGACGACGACGACCGGCGCGGGCAGCGCGCCGTCGAGCAAGCTCACCACGATGAGCGCGACGGTCCGGGGATCCGCGCCGCCCGCGAGCGGTACGACCCGCGCCCGCTCGTCGCTCGGTCCGACCAGCCGCACGCGGAAGTCGGACCCGCGCGCGTCGACCCACACGGCCGCGTCGGCGCCGTGCGCGAGCGCGAGGCGCTGCGCCTCCGCGTCGCCGAGCAGCGGCGTCGCCGCCTCGGGCGCCGCCGCGGCGACCACGACCATGTCGCGCGGCGCGAGCTCGAGCTGGAGCGCGGCCGTCCACTCCGCGCGGACGGCGTCGGGCGCGAGCAGGACGACGCGCCCGGAGACCGCCGGCGGCTCGGCCTGGGCCGAGGCGACGCTCGCGCCGGCGCCGAGGAGGACGAGGAGAGAGCCGAGGAGACGAAGGTGGTGTCGCATGGAGTCGCTCGGCCCGCGTCGCGCGCCGTCGCCCCCTAGTGGCGCCGGCTCCCTCGAACATTGCACGCGCGCCGCACGAAACGCCCGCGCCGAGAAAATCGCGCGCCGCGTGCAACGTCGGCCGGGCTCACCCGCACTGAGGCCTCGAACGACACGGCCCACGGTGGCCAGAGGGAGAGACAGATGTCGAGGATCGCAACCAACAAGAGGTGGCTCGAGGCCACCGGGCTCGCGCTGGTCGCGCTCGGGGCGGGCGGCTGCGAGCTGCTGCCGGGCCTGATCGCGGGCGGCGGATCGGAGCCCACGCCGTTCAGCACCGCGCCGCTCAGCGTCGTCGTCGAGAGCGCGGAGGGCCAGCTCGACGGCGTCGAGCTCGCGCCGGACCGCCTCGTCGCGTTCGGCAGCCGCTTCAGCTCGAACCTCCAGTTCGACCTCAACGAGCTCGACACGAACACCCTGATCCAGGTCTCGCTGCCGAGCGCGGACCGCTCCGACGAGAACCCGTACTTCTTCGACTCCGAGGGCCCCGGCGGCGGGACCGTGCCTCCCGACGGAATCGGGTTCGAGGAGCCGGGGCGGTTCGAGCCCGGCGAGGCCGTCATCTTCGCGTGCGGCGTGGCGAGCGACTGCCGGCAAGCGGAGGACTTCACCGTCGAGATCGCGCAGCTCGCCGAGGGGCGCGCCGTGGTCATCGAGGGCGCCTTCGGCGGCGACGACCGCGTCCGCGTCACCATGAGCTACCGCGAAGAGCGCTGAGCGGAGAGGCGATGTCGCACGCAAGATCCATTGCGGCCCTGATCCCCGCCGTGTGCGCCTTGGCGCTCGCGGCGGGGTGCGGTGAGAGCGACCTGCGGGCGCGCATCGACGCGGCCGGCGTGTACTCGCCGGGGCGCAACGACAGCGTCCCGCGCGCGCGCATCGAGCTCGGTCGCCTGTTGTTCTTCGACCCCGAGCTGTCGGGCAACCGCGACGTCGCCTGCTCCTCGTGCCACCTGCCGGTCGACCACGCGGGCGATGGCCAGCCTCTCGGGCGCGGCGTCGGCGGACGCAACGCCGGCTCCGAGCGCCAGGGCGGCGTCGAGCTCCCGCGCCACTCGATCGCGCCGTTCAACCGCAGCTACGCGCAGAGCCTGCTCTGGGATGGCCGGGTCGAGCGCCTCGCCGACGGCTCGATCCGCGCGCCCGTGCCCCTCCCCTCCGGGATCGCGACGCTCCTCGAGGCGCAAGCCCTCTTGCCCCTGATCGACCGCCAGGAGATGCGCGGCGAGGCCGGCGACGTCGACGTGCGCGGCGAGCCCAACGAGCTCGCCTCGATCTCCGACGACGACCCGCGCGCGGTGTGGGACGCGGTCATGCGCCGGCTGATGGCGATCGAAGGCTACCGCAACGCCTTCGCCACCGCGTTCCCCGACGTGCCGATCGGCGAGCACGGCATCGTCCACGTCGTGCGCGCGATCGCGCTGTTCGAGATGCGGCTCTGGGAGCTGACCGACACCGCGTTCGACGGGTTCCTCGGCAGCGAGCACCGACCCCCGAGCGACGACGCGCTCCATCCGCTCGCGCGCCGCGGCGCCGAGCTCTTCTTCGGCGACGCCGGCTGTGTGCGCTGCCACGACGGCCCGCTCCTGAGCGACGACGCGTTCCACAACATCGGCGTCCCGCCGTTCGGCCCGGGCAAGGCGGGCGGGATCGACGAGGGCCGCTTCCTGGTCACCGGTGATCCGCGCGACCGCTTCGCGTTCCGCACGCCGCCGCTGCGCAACGTCGCGCTGACCCCGCCGTACATGCACGACGGCGTGTTCGGCACGCTGCGCGAGGCCGTCCAGCACCACCTCGACCCGGAGGCGACGCTCGCGCGGCGCGAGCTGCTCGTCGGCGGCGTGCGCGTCCCGATCGACCCCGCGGTCGCGGCTGACATCCGGACCACGCTGTCCGAGGACGTGCGCCCGCTGCGTTCACTCGCGCCCGACGAGGTCGAAGCGCTCTCGTCCTTCCTCGAGTCGCTGAGCTCGAACACCGAGCAATTCGGTTTGCCCCCCGCCGCCGGCGAGCCGCCGGAGGTCCCGAGCGGCCTCCCCGTGCAAGGCTCGAGCGTCGAGCGCGCCCCACGCTTCTAGCCAGCGACCCGGCGACCCTCAGTCGACGGTCCACGCCGCGTACTCGCTGTCCGAGATCGCGCCGTCGGACAGGATCCTGCGCGGCTTCACCGCCTTCGATCCGGCGCGCAGCCCGGTCCGGACGCCGAGCCCGGCCCGGCGCGCGGTGCTAGCTCCCCCTCTACCCGTGACCTCGAGCCCAGGCGTTCGAGCGCACGCGCGACGCGCGCGCCGGAGGCGACCGGCACCGCCACCGCTCAGACCGCGACCTCGAAGCGCTCGACCTCGGGAAGCTCGGGAAGCTCCTCGCCCTCGAAGCGCAGCTCCAACGCCTCGCGCAACGCGTCGAGTGCCTCCGCGCGCGTACGCCCTTGCGAGGCGAGCTCGACCTCGACGCACCGAGCCACGAACCACGCGCCCTCTCGCTCGATCGCCGCGGTGAAGTACCGGGGGCTGGCCATGGAGCCACGGTAGCATCGGGGCGCCGGACGCGAGGAAGCGGGCCGGGCCGAGCGCGAATCGAGGGTGGCAGCTGGGTGATGCGACGGACGACGGAACGGCGTCGCGGGCTGCCTCAGCTCCATCGAGCCCCGTTCACGAGCAGGTCATCCCGCTACGCGTCAGTGATCCCCAGGTCGTCGAGCAGCTCGAGCGGTGTCATGCCGAGCGCGACGGCGGCCCCTTCGATCAGACCGATCGCGCGATGGACCTCCGCCAAGCACTCGGCGCCCTCGAAGTGGCCATCCTCGAAGTGGCGCCAGGCTGACGCTCCCGTCCCCTCGATGATCGCGTCCGCAGCGTCACGGACCGCCGCGGCCAGCTCGCCATCCGAACGCATCTCACCCAGCGTCGCCCTGGCGCCAACTGAGCGTCAAGCGCGACCTGGCTCAGTAGCCGACCACGGTGAGGCCGTACGGCATCTTCACCCGCGAGTGCCCGAAGAGGGCACGCGCGACCTCCACGGTCCGACTGTAGTCCGGGTTCACGACGATGCGCCCGGCGCTCCGAAAGCGGTACTCGTTCGCAACGCAGAGGATGAGGTGCTGGACGTCGACCATCACGAGTGCCTGGACGAGGTCGCGGTAGACGGCGTTGCTCATCCAGGCGCGCCCGGCCTCCACCTCGAGCCCGCAGCCAGCGCCCGGGTGGAACGCATCGATCGAGTACTGCACGGTCGGTTCGCCGTTCTCGCCGAAGAACACCGGGCGCTCAAGCCGCTGGTGGTTCTGTTTGCCCACTTCAACCTGGAAGCCGATCTCGATCAGCTCGGGTGCGATCGCGGCAAGCACCGCGTCGCTCTTCATCCCGGTCATGCGCCCTACGGATGCGACCGCGTGTTCCTCGGAGCGGAACGCCTCGACGACCTCGAACGCGATTGTCGGAGGCGGCCGCGTGGAGGGGAACGTTGCGAAGCGGATCGTGCTGTCGCGAGACATGAACGGGCGCAGCGTACGGCGCCTCGATCAACGGCGTGAAATTCGAGGTCGCGCGTGCCTGAGCGCGTCTGAGGAGATCCGCACCGGCGAGCGTATCCCGTCTCTTGCGTTCAGCGATCAGCCGTGTATCGGGTTGCGCCCCGTGGCACGTCGACCGCACCGTTCGGACGCGCCTGACACGGGTCTCCTCGATGGCTGGCCTGATGACGCCGAGCGGGCGTTCGCTGCCGCGCTCGAGGCTCTGCGCGCAGGCGATGCTCCCACCCCGCGAGCCGAAGCACGCGCGGCCCTCGCCGCGCTCGAGGCGGCCCGCGATCCCCTTCTCGAGATGCTCGAGCTCGAGGACGACTGGTCGGCGATGAGCCGCGCGGTGCTCGCGATCCCGATCCGCATGCCCGAGCCCGCCACTCCGAGGGCCGATGCAGGGGGCGACCTCGCGGGCGCGACCATGGCGGGAACTATGGCGAGCGAGGGACGGAACGACGAAAGCCCCGCGCATGGCGGGGCTCTCGAAGCGGGACGGACGGGACTCGAACCCGCGGCCTCCGGCGTGACAGGCCGGCGTTATAACCGACTTAACTACCGTCCCAGGGAGCGCGGTGTGTAGCGCGGGGCCCCGGCGCTGTCAAAGGCTATCGGTAATACACGACGTAGGCGCTGAGGTCGATGTGCCCGCCCGGCGGGGCGCCGCCCGCGAACGAGCCGGCGTACTCGAGCACGTGCTCGACGCCAGGGGTCACGCCCGAGAGCTCGAAGCGGCGCGTCTCGACCGGCAGGCCGGGGCACCAGCCGGCGCGCAGCGGCGACCAGTTGCCCCACTGCCCTGGCGGCACGCCGTCGCCGGTGAGCGCGGCGCAGCCGTTGGCGCGGCCCGCCTCGCCCGGGAACGCGATCGCGGCGACGTTCTCGCCGTCCACAGCGAAGTCGTGGTGGTGATCGCACCACTCGGCGCAGTTGTTCGGCGGCTCCTGCCCGTGGCCGCTGACGATCACGACCAGCTCCGTGCGCGTGGTGTCCGCGGGGGCCGTGAACCGGAAGGGCGCGCGACCGTCGTTGTAGGCGCCGTCGAACGTGCCGCCGCGGAACGCGATCTCGGCGCCGACGGCGCGTGGCCGCCCGCCGCGCGTCGAGAGGCGCAGCGACGCGCTCACGGTGCGCTCGGTGGCGCGCTCCCAGTCGGGGCCGAGCACGACGCGGAACGTCCGCGCGCCGCCGTCGCGCAAGAGGCCGAGCAGCGGGCTCGCGTCCATCACCCAGCGCAGGCGGCCGGGGCGGCTGTAGGGCGTGATCCACCGGACGAGCTCGTCGGCGACGGCGCAGTCCTCGTCCTCGCAGACGAAGACGTAGGCGTTGCGATCCCACTCCGAGCACTCGTCGGGCCGCAGCGTGCAGACCTCCTCGAGGTCGATCTCGAGCGTGTCGAACGCGGCCATCGCGCTCGCCGTGGGGAGCGTCACCCGCCGGTCGATCGTCCGCAGCGCGGTGAGCTCGTCGCGGACGAGATCGACGACGGTCACGGCGGCCTCCGCCTCGAGGCGCGCGTCGAGGTCGTGGAGGTAGTCGAAGTAGGGCGTGACGAAGCGCGCCATGCCGAGGTCGGGGCGGAAGCCGCCGGCGCGGATCGACATGAGCGAGCCGACCGGATCGAAGCGCTGCTGGCGGGTGATCGCGAAGGCGTTGAGGACGATGGCCGAGCCGCGGACGAGCTCGCCGACGCTGCCCTCGATCGAGCGCACCGGGGTGGTGACGTAGTGGACGCGCGCGCGCCAGAACGCGCGCTCCGCCTCCGGGATCGCGAGGAACTCGAAGCCGTCCTCGACCTTGTCCCGCATGGCGGTGACGCGCGCGCGGGCCTCGGGCTCGGTCGCCTCCCACGAGGTGAAGAAGTAATGGACGTTGCGGGGGCCCTCGGTGAAGAGGAGATCCGGCGAGCCGTCCCAGAGGCCGCGGCCGTAGTCGCTCGTGGCGAACGCGACGAACACGTACGACTCGCAGCCGCTCCAGCGCTCGCTCAGCCGGAAGGGGCCATCCAGCGTGTCGAGCGCGAAATCGCCCGCGACGCTCTCCCAGCTCGTGCCGGTCGCGCTCGCGTCGAACGCGCGCACCGGCAGGCCGAGCTCGGCGCAGATCGCGGACGCAGGGGCGCCGGCGTCGCTCCCCGCGTCGCCCTCGCCCGCGTCGGAGGGCGCCGCGTCGGGCGCGCCCGCGTCGCTCGGTGAGGGCGAGCCGTCGCACGCGGTGAGGAGCAGGAGGGAGGCAGAGAGCGAGGCGAGGACGCGGGCCATCGAGGCGAGACGCTAGCGCAGCTCCGGGCGCGGTGCCGCGCCGTGAACGCCGTTTCCCGCGCGCCCCCAGCGTTTCGGGGCCCGCGCGCGTTCGTCAGCGCGGGCGGCGCGCCGCCTCGATGGCGGCGAGCGCGGCGCGCGCCTTGTTCACCGTCTCTTCGTACTCGGCCTGCGGGTCGGACGCCTCGACGACGCCGCCGCCCGCCTGCACGCGGATCTCCTGCCCGACGCGGACGACGGTGCGGATCGCGATCGCGAGGTCGAGGTTGCCGCCGAAGCCGACGTACCCGACGGCACCGCCGTAGACGCCGCGCCGCACCGGCTCGAGCGCCTCGATGATCTGCATCGCGCGCACCTTCGGCGCGCCGGTGAGCGTGCCCGCGGGGAACGTCGCGCGCAGCACGTCGAGCGCGTCGCGCCCCGGCGCGAGCTCCGCGCGCACGTTCGAGACGACGTGCATCACGTGGCTGTAGCGCTCGATCGCCATCTCCTCGGTGATGCGCACGGTGCCCACCTCCGCGACGCGGCCGAGATCGTTGCGGCCGAGATCGACGAGCATGACGTGCTCGGCGCGCTCCTTCGGGTCGGCGAGCAGCTCCTCGGCCACGCGTCGATCCTCGGCGTCGTCGGCGCCGCGCCGCCGGGTGCCCGCGATCGGCCGCAGCTCGGCGACGCCGTCGACGACGCGGACCAGCGTCTCGGGGCTCGCCCCCGCGATGCCGACCTCGGGGAGCGAGAGCAGGTACATGTACGGCGATGGGTTGATCGCGCGCAGCATCCGATAGACGTCGAAGAGATCGACGCCGCGCGCGTCGACGGTGAAGCGCTGGCTCGGCACGACCTGGAAGACGTCGCCCGCGCGGATGTGCTCCTTGGCCACCTCCACCGCGGCGCGGTAGCTCTCGGGATCGAAGCTCGAGGGCGGCAGCGGCCCTTCCGCGCCGAGCCGGGGCGGCGCGAGCAGCCGCGGCACGCGCACGCGGGAGAGCTCATCGGCGAGCGTGGCGAGCTCGTCCGAGGCGCGCTCGTAGGCCGCGCGCAGATCCACGCCCGCGCCGGTGCGCGCGAGCGCGACGCCGTACGCGCGCTGCCGCAGGTCGTCGAAGATGAGGAGGGTGCCGCCGACGGCGAAGGAGAAGTCCCAGGCGTCGGGGTCGGCGAGGCGCTCGCCGACCGTGGGCTCGAAGGTGCGCACGGCGTCGTACGCGACGTAGCCGACCGCGCCGCCCCAGAAGCGCGGCAGGTGCTCGAGGCCTTCGCGCGGCGGCACCCACTCCGCGAGGTGCGCGCGCAGGGCGGGCCACGGGTCGGGGATCTCGACCGCCTCGACGCGTCCGTCGCGCTCCACCTCGAAGCGCCCGCGGCGGCCGCGCACGAGCGCGTCGGGCCGCCAACCGACGAAGCTGTAGCGGCCCCACTTCTCGCCGTGCTCGACGCTCTCGAGGAGGTAGCTCCCCGGCCCGCCGCCGATCGTGGACCACGCCAGGACCGGCGTGAGCGCGTCGGCGAGCAGCTCGCGGGTGACGGGCACGACGGTCGCGCCGGCCGCGAGGCGCGCGAAGTCCTCGAAGCTCGGGCGGATGGGCTCGGTCGGTCGCACGCCCGAGGTCTACCGTGCTATGAGCCCGCCGGAAATGACTCAGCGCATCGATCCGCCTCTCTCCGTCACCGACCCCGAGCTCGACGCCCTGATCCGCGCCGAGGAGCGCCGGCAGGCGGACACGCTGCGGCTCATCCCCAGCGAGAACTACGCGTCGCGCGCCGTGCTCGAGGCGTCGGGGTCCGTCCTCAACAACAAGTACTCCGAGGGCTACCCCCACAAGCGCTACTACCAGGGGCAGGTGAACATCGACGCGGTCGAGGAGCTCGCGGTCTCGCGCCTGTGCGCCCTGTTCGGCGCCGATCACGCGAACGTGCAGCCCTACTCCGGCTCGCCCGCGAACCTCGCGGTCTACGTCGCGTTCATGCAGCCGGGCGACAAGTCGATGGGCCTCGCGCTCCCCGCCGGTGGCCACCTCACGCACGGCTGGAACGTCTCGGTCACGGGCAAGTACTACCAGGCGATCCAGTACGGCGTACGCCAGAGCGATCACCTCATCGACTTCGATCAGGTCGCCGCGCTCGCCCGCGAGCACCGCCCGAAGCTCCTCTGGGCCGGCACCACCGCGTACCCGCGCGTGCTCGACTACGATCGCTTCGCGGAGATCGCGCGCGAGGTCGGCGCGATCCTCGTCGCGGACATCGCCCACATCAGCGGGCTCGTCGCCGGCGGCGCGCACCCGAGCCCGTTCGGCAAGGCCGAGGTCGTGACCTCGACGACGCACAAGACGTTGCGGGGCCCGCGCGGCGGGATGATCCTCTGCGACGCGGCGCACCAGAAGCGGATCGACCGCGCCGTGTTCCCGGGCCTGCAGGGCGGCCCGCACAACTCGGCGATCGCCGCGCTCGCCGTCGCCGCCAAGGAGGCCGCGACGCCGGCGTTCCGCGACTACGCCAGGGCCGTGGTCGACAACGCCCGCGTGCTCGCGGAGGGCCTCCTCTCGCGCGGCATCGCGCTCGTGACGGGCGGCACCGACACGCACCTGATCCTCGCGGATCTCACGCCGACCGGCGTGCCCGGCAAGCCGGCGGCGGTGGCGCTCGAGAAGGCCGGCATCGTCACCAACTACAACTCGGTCCCGTTCGACACGCGCGGCCCGTTCGACCCGAGCGGCATCCGCATCGGCACGCCTGCGATCACGAGCCGAGGCATGGGCCCCGACGAGATGAGGCGGCTCGCCGGCTGGATCGCGGACGTGATCGAGGACGTCGAGGACGAGGCGCGGCTCGCGAGGATCGCGGGCGAGGTGAAGGACCTCTGCGATCAATTCCCCGCGCCCGGCCTGCCGAGCTGACCGAGGCGCGCGCCGATCCAGTCGAGGATGCGATCCGCGAGCGCGCGCTTGTCGAGCTCGGGGAGCGTCTCGTCTCCGTCGTCGTCGACGAAGATCGCGCGGTTGGTCGTGGTGCCGAGCGCGTCGGCCGCGCGGTTGGCGACGACGAGGTCGACGCGCTTCTTCGCCCGCTTGGCGCGCGCGCGCTCGAGCACGTCGCGCGTCTCGAGGGCGAAGCCGACGAGCACGGGGCGCGGGCCCGCGCGCCACGCGCCGAGCCCGGCGAGGATGTCCGGGTTGCGCACGAGCTCGAGGGTGAGCGGCCCGTCCGACTTCGCGATCTTGTCGGTCGCGAGCGCCGCCGGGCGGTAGTCGGCGACGGCGGCGGCCATGACGATCGCGTCCGCCTCGGCGCGCACCCGGCCGATCGCCGCCTCCATGTCGCGCGCCGAGCGCACGTCGACGCGCTCGGCGCCGGGCGGCGTCGCGAGCGCGCTCGGGCCGGTGACGAGGATCGCGCGGGCGCCACGCGCCGCCGCGCGCTCGGCGATCGCGTAGCCCATGCGGCCGGTCGAGCGGTTGCCGAGGAAGCGCACCGGGTCGAGGTCCTCGCACGTGCCGCCGGCGCTCACGACGACGGTGCGCCCCACGAGGTCGCGCCGGAGCAGGCGCTCGACCGCGTCGGCGATCGCCTCGGGCTCGGCCATGCGCCCGAGGCCGACCTCGCCGGAGGCGAGCGCGCCCTCGACCGGGCCGACGAGGATCGCGCCGTCCTCGGCGAGGCGCGCCGCGTTGCGCCGCGTCGCGGGCTGCGCCCACATGCGGGCGTGCATCGCGGGCGCGAAGAGCCGCGGCCCGTCGAAGCAGAGGATCGTCGCGGTGAGCGCGTCGTCGGCGACCCCGGACGCGGCGCGCGCGAGGAGGTTGGCGGTCGCCGGCGCGACCACGAGCGCGTCCGCCCACGCCGCGAGCTCGACGTGCACCTCGCCCGCGTAGCGCGCGTCCCAGAGGTCGACGACCGGCGGCGCGCCGGTGAGCCCAGTGAACGTCACCGGGCCGATGAAGCGCGTCGCCGCTTCGGTCATCACGACGCGGACCGCGTGACCGCGCCGGCCGAGCTCCCGCACGAGGTGCGCGGCCTTGTACGCGGCGACGCCGCCGCTCACGCCGACGAGGACGTTCACCCGACGATCGATACCACGGCGCGGGCGCGCCCGCCCCGCGACGCGAGGCGGCGGCGCGCGGCGAGCGCGGAGCACGCGAGCGAGAGCGCGGCGAACGGCGCGCGCGGCGAGCGCCCGCCGGACGCCGCCGCGCAGCCGAGGAGCGGGCCGGTCTCGGCCGTGCGCGCGAGCGCGGGCCAGCGCGAGCCGCAGTAGTCGCTCGCCGCGCCGCAGTCCGGATCCACCGATGTCCACCGGTCGAGCGCGGCCTCGACCGGCGCGAGGTCCCGGTCGAGCCAGTATCGCTGCACGGCCCCGACGAGCTCGGTCGAGGCCTGCGTCGCCGCCGCGGCGAGCGGCGCGACCTCGGGGAGCCGGCAGTCGTCGAGGGTGTCGCTGTGGCGGGGCCCGTCGCGCGCCTCGTCGTGCCGCGGCGTGACCGCCTCGACGTAGTTCTGGATGACGAGGATGCGCCGCGCGTCGTCGCTGCGGTAGGTGTGCGTGAACGAGTCCTGCAGCGCGTGCAGCGCCTGCGCGAGCAAGAAGAGCGGCCGCCACACGTCGATCCCGACCTGCCCGTAGCGCTCGACGTAGACGGTGATCTCCGACAAGAGGCGCGCCCTCGGGTCGGCGTCGTAGGCCCGCGCGGACGCCTCGATCAGCGCCAGGATGTGCGCGCGCCCGTCCGCGATCGCCGCCGCGCCGCCCTCGTCGCCGTCCTGATCGTTGCGCCTGAGGAAGTGATTCACCTGACGCTCGTCGAGGAGGTGGATCTCGCGCAGGTTGTGGATGTGCACGAGCCCGAGCTCGCCGAGGTCCGGCGAGCGGACACCGAGCACCGCGGTCGTGAGCACGAGGCGCGCCGCGCCCGACGTCGGCTCGCGCGCCGCGTCGAGCGTGCGCGCGTAGTGGCCGGCGAGCCGCCACCACGCGGCGTCGGGCACGTCGACCGGCGTCAGGTCGAACGGCGGCGCCGCCTCGAGCGCGTCGAGGGTGATCCGCTCGTGGCACGCCTCGGACACCGTGCTGCCGATCGCGAACGCCTGCGCCGAGCGCGGACAGAGCACGACGAAGGCCCCGAGGACGACGGCGCACCACGCGCTCGCCCCGACGGCGTGAGGAGCCCCTCTCGGGGCGAGGCGCGCGCTCGGGATCATCGCTCGCATGCGTCCTCGCGCGAGTCTACGCGAGCGCACGACCGCAGCGCGAGTCGTGCATCGTCCCATCGCCACGGGGCGACCGGCTCAGGCATGCTCGGCGCCCATGCGGACCTCCTCGACCGCCGCGCTGCTCGTCGCGCTCCTCGGCCTCGCCCCCGCCGCGGCGCGCGCGGACGTCGAGGGCGTCTTCGCCCTCGAGACGGGCCTCTCCATCGCCGAGCCCTCGCTCGTCGTCGGCGTCGAGGGCGGCGTCCGCCTCGACCGCCAGTGGACGTTCCTCCTCGAGATCGACTGGAACCCGTGGTTCTCGATCGAGGGCGCGGTCGTCCACGAGGGCGCGCTCAACATCGGCGTCGGGGTCGAGCACATCTACCAGGACGGGCTCCTGCGCTCGGCGCTCTTCGTCGGCACCTCGACGCTGCTCTACCAGACCGCGCTCGACGTCCCCGGCACCACCGGCCCGTTCGTGGACTTCGTCCCGATCTCGGTGCGCGTCCCGCTCGAGGGCGACGTCGTCACGCTCCGCATCGACCCGGTGAGCATGCACCTCTTGGCCCCGGTGCTCTCGGGGATCCCGCTGATCCGCTACGAGTTCCGCCACGTCCTCTCGATCGAGCTCGCGGGCCGCTGAGTCTTCGGAGGGGTTGTTCCAACCCCTCCCCCCATGCGGCAAAGCCGCATGGGGCCCCCCACCCGAGGCGAACGCGGCGGAGCCGCGTTCGACCCCATCGCGGGGCGATGGGGCCCCCTCGACCGACGCCCGTCGCTGCGCGACGGGCTGGTCTCGATGGCGGGGCCTGCGCGCTCGCTGAGGATGCGAGCCGCGCGATGGGTCGAGGGTCTTCGAGCTACGGAAGCACCTCCGTGAGAGGACCGCTCAGGGCGCGGGCGGCTGCGGCAGGCCCATGCGCGCGGTCCAGCCGGGCGTCCCGCTGCGACCCGCGCGCCGCACGATGCGCGTGCCACGCACGCCCTCGCCTTGCGACACCTCGAGGTACTCGTCCGCGGTGTACTCGTTGTGCGTGTCGCCGGCCGGCGTGACGAAGTCGGCCGTCGGCGCGCCGCCGGCGCCCACCGTCCAGAGGTGCTGCGTCGGGGGGTAGACGTCGCGGTTGCGCGTGCGCACCGCCTGATTGGAAGCGACGTCGCGCACGATGCGGAAGGTCGTCACCGTGAAGCCGGGCACGCCGCGCTGGCGCAGGACCCGGGTCCCGCGCGGGAGCGAGGCGTCGGGCACGTCGCGCTCGACGTAGGGGGCGATGTCGTCGACGCGCCGCACGAACGTGACGAGCCGCCGCGTCGCCGCGCCCCGCAGCTCCGCGCGGACGTAGCCGCCCTCGACGCGGAAGCCGATCACGATCGGGAAGTCGAGGTCGTTCTGGAACCGCAAGTTCAGTTGCGGGTAGCTGACGACGGCGTCGAGGCCCATGAAGATGTACGAGCTCGGCCGGCTGTGCGGGCTGCGCTCGACGATCGGGAGCCCCGCGAAGAACGCGGCCGCGTGCAACGTGCCCGCGACCTGGCAGGTGCCGCCGCCCACGCCGTCGACGAGCTCCCCGCCCGCGATGACCGGCGCGGGCCGGAACCCGTTGGCCTCGCTGCGCTCGCCGACCGCGGCGTTGAAGTCGAAGGTCTCTCCCGGCAGGATCACCAGCCCGTCGATCTTCGAGCCCGCGACCGCGAGGTTGAAGGTCCGGTCCCGCGCCTCCGGCGCCGTGCTGTAGCGCGTCTCGAACGCGCCGAGCACCTGGCTCACGTCGATCGCGCCGAGCTCCTCCGCCGTCCGGTGCGCCGCGAGCCGCTCGACCGCCGCCGCGACCGTGGCGTCACCGCGCGCGAGGGCCCGCTCGATCGCGTCGAGCGTGCGGTGCACGTCGAGCCGGCGCCCGTGGGTGTGCGCTCGCACGGTGCCGGTCGCCGCACCGCCCACCGCGAGATCGAAGCGCGCGTCCTCGGGGCGCTGATCGAAGCCGTCCTTGACGTCCGCGAGCAGTCCGAAGATCACCGCGTCGTCGAAGCGCACCGGCAGGTCGAGCGAGAGCGCGTCTCGGGGGTGCAGCCGCCGCATCGCGCTCGTCGCGTCGAGCGCCTGATCGAGGCTCGCCGCGAGCGCGTCCACGTCGAGCGACGCGCCGAACGCCGCGCGCGAGCGCCGGATCGGCGCCGCGCCCGGGATGGTGAGGGTCAGCGGCTCGCGCGCCCAGCGCGCAGCGATGCGCTCCGCGACGCGGCGTGGGTCCTCCCCCTTGGCCGGCTGCTCACCGGCCACCTCGACCGTCGCGGCCGGCGCCGCCGCGCGCGCGACGGACGGCTCCACGCGCTGCGCGAGCACCCACGCGCCGAGCACCCCCGCCGCGGCGAAGGCGAGCAACGCCGCGACGACGCGCAGACGATCCGCCATGCGCGCGAGCATCGGCACCTCGCTCGCGAGGCGTCAAGAAACCGGTCTCTCGACAGCCCGAGCCGCGCTCAGCCGGCGCGGCGGCGGCGCCAGATCGGGACGTCGTGGTCCTCGGCGGGCTGGTAGGTCACCGACCACTCCGTGAACGCGGCGAGCGCGTCCGCCGGATCCTTGCCCGGCGCGAGCGCGAACGAGTCGAACCCGCAGCGCCAGAGGTAGAAGAGCTGGTCGCGCAGGACGTACCCCACCGCGCGGAGCTCGCCGCGGTAGCCGTGCCGCGAGCGCAAGAGGCGCGCGAGGCTGTACGCCCGCCCGTCGGTGAACTTCGGGATCTCGACGACGATCAGGGCGAGCCGGTGGAGGTGCGGCGCGAGGAGCTCGGGGTCCGAAGCGCCGTCGACGCGCGCCGCGAGCCGGCCCGGCGCCTCGACGACGTCGGCGAGGCGCGCGAGCGGGACGACCACGTCGCCGTGGCTCGGCAGCGGCGTCTCGTCCGAGAGGTCGAGCCACGGGTCGTCCTCGACGAGCCGCGCGCCGCGCTCGGCGTCATGCGCGAGCAGGGTCATAGACCGCCTCCTTGAACGGCGCCGGACCGAGCCGGCGGTAGGCCTCGAGGAACGTCTCCTCGGGCCCCGCGCGGTGCGCGAGGTACGCGAGCACGACGCGCTCGACCGCGGGCGCGACCTCGTCGTGCACGAGCGCGTGGCCGAGCACCTTGCCGAGCGAGGCGTCGGTGCCCGACGAGCCGCCGAGCATGAGCTGGTAGAACTCGTGCCCCTGCTTGTCGATCCCGAGCACGCCGATGTGCCCGACGTGATGGTGACCGCACGCGTTGATGCAGCCGGAGATGTTGAGGTGCAGCTCGCCGACGGCGTAGAGCTTCGAGAGCTCCTCGAAGCGCTCGGCGACCTGCTTGGCGACCGAGATGGAGCGCGCGTTCGCGAGCGAGCAGTAGTCGAGCCCGGGGCAGCACACGATGTCGGTCAACTTGCCGACGTTGGGCGTCGCGAACCCGAGGCGGGTGAGCTCGGCGTAGAGCGCGGGGAGGTCGCGCTTCTTCACGTCGGTGAACACGAGGTTCTGCCGATGCGTGACGACGAGGGCGCCGAACGAGAAGCGATCCGCGAGGTCGGCGACGGCGTCCATCTGGTCGGCCGTGACGTCGCCGGGAGGGAGGTCCGGCGACTTGCAAGACAAGTTGACGATCGCGTAGCCCGGCTGGCGGTGCGGGGCCACGTTGTGCGCGAACCAGCTCGCGAGCCCGCGGTCCTTGCCGAGGAGCGCGGCGGCGAGCGTGGGGTCGTCGTCGCGGAGCACCTCGTACATCGGGGGGCGGAAGAAGCGCCGGAACCCTTCGATGTCCTCGCGCGCGAGCTTCAGCGGCCCCTCGGCGATGTGCGCGTGCTCCTCTTCGACCTGCCGCGCGAACTCCTCGGCGCCCACCGCCTTCACGAGGATCTTGATGCGCGCCTTGAACTTGTTGTCGCGCCGGCCGAGCCGGTTGTAGGTCCGCAGGATCGCCTCGGTGTACGAGACGAGGTGCGCCTCGGGTACGAACGCGTTGATGCACGGCGCGAGCAGCGGGGTGCGGCCCTGGCCGCCGCCGACGTAGAACGCGAAGCCGATCTCGCCCGCGTCGCTCTTCACGACGCGGATCCCGATGTCGTGCACCGCGATCGCGGCCCGATCCTCCGCGGCGCCGGTCACGGCGAGCTTGAACTTGCGCGGGAGCGCCGCGAACTCCGGGTGGAACGTGGACCACTGCCGCATCAGCTCGCAGTACGGGCGAGGGTCGGCCACCTCGTCGGCGGCCACGCCCGCGTACGGGTCGCTCGTGATGTTGCGGATGCAGTTGCCGCTCGTCTGGATCGCGTGCATCTCGACGGCCGCGAGCTCGTCGAGGATCTTCGGCACGTCCTCGAGCTTGGGCCAGTTGAGCTGGAGGTTCTGGCGCGTCGTCCAGTGCGCGTAGCCGCGATCGTACTTGCGCGTCACGTCGGCGAGCACGCGGAGCTGCTTCGAGGAAAGGAGCCCGTACGGGATCGCGATGCGCAGCATGTACGCGTGGAGCTGCAGGTAGAGCCCGTTCTGCAGCCGCAGCGGCTTGAACTCGAGCTCCGTGATGCGGCCGTCGATGCGGCGCACGACCTGCTCGCGGAACTGGTGGGCGCGCTCCTCGACGATGCGGCGGTCGAACGCGTCGTACTGGTACATCGCTCAGCCCACCCTCCGCTGGGGCTCGGCCGCCGGCGCGTACCCGAGGCGCGCGAGCGTCACGAGCGGGCCCTCGGCGCGGATGCGCTCGCGCGCCGAGGTCGGCACGAGCCGGTCACCCTCGCGACCGAGCTCGAGCAGGTACGGGTCGCAGATCACGTGCTCCTGGCCGAGCGCCCACGCGAGCAGCGGCTGCGCCTCGGCCTCGCTCGCCGCCACCCACGCGCGCGCGAGCTCGGAGGTCCAGCGCCGGTCCGCCGAGAGATACGCCACCGATCCGTCCAAGAGCCGATTGGCCGTCACCGTCCAGAGGGTCATGTTGACATTCCTTACCGGAAAACCGTAGAACCAAATTTGGCGCAACTCGCGGGCGAAGGCAAGCGCGATTCGCGCGCGTTCGTTCCTTGACGGCCCGCGCCGCGGTGCTAGAAATCGCAGCCCTTCGGGGATCGTCTAACGGCAGGACTCCAGATTCTGGTTCTGGCTATCTAGGTTCGAATCCTAGTCCCCGAGTCCCCGAGCGAATCAGGCGACTACGCCAACCGGCCCCATCGTCTAGTGGTTAGGACATCGGCCTCTCACGCCGGTAACAGGGGTTCAAATCCCCTTGGGGTCAGTCACCCGCCCCGGATCCGCCCAGGTCCGGGGCGGGTGGAGCAAACCCCGCGGAGGCCCATGCGAGCGACCAACCCATCGGTAGCGCTGACGCAGGGCGTCCGGGTCACCGTGACGAGCCACTACCTGCGCGAGCAGTCGAGCCCGACCGGGCACCGCTACGTCTGGGCGTACACGGTGCGCGTCGCGAACGAGGGCGAGGCCGCGGCCACGCTCGTGTCGCGCCACTGGGTCATCACCGACGCCAACGGGAAGGTCGACGAGGTGAAGGGCCCGGGCGTGGTCGGCAATCAGCCGCAGCTCGCCCCCGGACAGCAGTTCCAGTACACGAGCGGCTGCATCCTTCAGACGCCGCGCGGGCGCATGGAGGGCACCTACCAGATGGTGCGCGAGGACGGCAGCACGTTCGACGCGATCATCGCGCCCTTCTCGCTCGAGATGCCCGTCGACCTGAATTGAGCCCCGCGGCCCTCGACCCGCGTCACGCAGCCTGAGCGGCCGCCGCGTCCCAGCTCGTCTTGATCGCGCGGAACGTCTCGATCGCGTCCGCGCCGAGCTCGAGCGCGCCGGCGCCGATGAGCTTCTCGTGGATCGACTTCGGGTCGCGCTCCCAGCCCCGCGGCACGGCGAGCTTGAGGTTCAGGGGCACCCCCGAGAGCAGCCCGATCTCCTCGAGCTTCCAGAGCACCTCGGCGGCGAGGAACTGCCCCGCGACGGTGCGCACCGGCGCGTCGAGCGCGGCGCTCAGCGGGAACACGTCGTACACCGCGACCGCACCGTCGCCGAGCCCCGCGTGCGCGCGCAGCGCGCCGAACGCCTGGGGCGTCACGGGGAGCTCGACGATCTCGAGCCCCGCGATCGGCAAGCCGGCGCTCGCGGCGAGCGCGCGCTCCATCGCGTCGCCGTGGCTCATCGAGATGGCAGCAGCGCGCGCGGTCGCGTCGAGGATCGCGGTCACGACGATGAAAGGGCGGGCGTCTCGCTCGGTGCTCATGAGGCCAGGGGGCTAGCACGAGGATACGCGATACGTCAGCCGGATTTTGTGCTAGGTCCCCGCTCCCATGGACGTGCAGCTGATCGCCGCTTCGGTCCTCGACCTTCCTTCGTCGCAGCGCGTGGACGCCATCGTGCACGACGGGACGACGGATCTCACCCTCTGGCGCCCGCCGGGCGCGGACCGCGACCTGCTCGAGCAGTTCGGCGAGGAGCTGCCGACCGTGCTCGAGCGCGAGCGCGCGCAGCACCCCGACGGCCTCGCCCTCGGCGAGCTGGTGCGCCTGCACCGCGGGAAGCTGCACTGCGACTTCCTCGTGTGGGTCGCGACGCGGCCGCCGGAGCGCGACGGCGTCCAAGCCGACGCGCCGAGCGCGGAGGTCATCACGCGCGCCGTGACCGACGTGCTGCGCTTCGTGTCCGAGCGCCACGTCGCGCGGGTCGCGTTCGGCGCGCTCGGCGGAGGCCCGAAGGCCCTCCCCGACGCCGACCGCCTCGTGCTCGTCGCCCGCGCCGCGAACGCGTTCTACGACGCGTGCTACGCCGAAGGTCGGCCGACCGGCATCGAGGAGGTGCTCGTCTGCCACCCGCTCGCGAGCAAGATCCGCGACGCGCGGCGCGCCCTCGGGGCCAGCGTCGGGATCGTCGAGCGCGAGGCGCCGCCGGCGCGCGCGGCGGAGCCCGCGGCGCCGCGCCGGCGGAGCCCGGCGGCGCCGCGTGCCAAGGCCGCGACGGGCCGCAAGGGGAGCCGCGCCGCGCCCACGCTGAGCGCCGACGAGATCGGGCACGCGCGCGCGACCGCCCCCGCGTACGACCGCGCGGTCACCTACGAGCCGGGCCAGTACGTGGTGCACGCGAAGTTCGGCGTCGGGCGCGTGGACGCGCTCACCCCCGAGGGGTTCATCCTCGTGCTCTTCGAGAGCGGTGAGACGAAGCGGCTCCTGCACGGACGCCCCTGAGCCCACGCCGCCCGCCCGAAATGCAGCGCATCCAGATCGATCCGGAGCACCCGGATCCGCGGCTCATCCGACGCGCCGTCGAGGCGATCCGGCGCGGGGCGGTCGTGCTCTATCCGACGGACACGGTGTACGGGCTCGGCTGCGACTTCACCCAGAAGAAGGCGGTCGACCGCGTCTACGCGCTCAAGCGGATGCGCGAGGATCGCGAGCTCGCGTTCATCTGCCCCGACCTCGGGGATCTCGCGCGCTACGCGATCGTCGACGACCAGACCTATCGGCTGATGCGGCGGCTCACGCCGGGGCCGTACTGCTTCATCCTCCCCGCGACGCGGGAGGCCCCGAAGATCCTCCACCTCGCGAAGAAGCGCAAAGAGGTGGGGATCCGCATCCCGCACCACGAGGTGCCGCTCGCCCTGGTGCGCGAGCTCGGCAACCCGATCGTGTCGACGACGGCGAGCTGGGACGGTGAGCCGCTCAACGATCCGAACGACATCGCGCAGTACTACCACGGCGCGGATCTGTTCCTCGACGCCGGGTGGGGTGGGCTCGAGCCCTCGACGGTGCTCGACCTGACGAGCGGCGAAGTGGTCGTCCGCCGCACCGGCGCGGGGCCCGTCGACATCCTGTGAGTCGTCGGAGGAGCACGCTCCAACCCATGCGACAGAGCCGCGGCGGGGCGACGCGTGCCTACCGGCCCGCCTTGAGCTTCTCCACGAGGCGACGGTCCGGCGGCGGCAGCGGGTAGTCGTCGAGGTCGGCGGGCGCGACCCACGCGCTGTCCGCGACGCCGAGGTGGGCGAGCTCCCCGCCGGCGACTCGGCAGTCGTAGAAGAGGAGCAAGACGTCTTTCTCGGGATAGCGGTGGTACGCGACCTCGAGCACGTCGACGACGCGGAGCTCGAGCGCGATCTCCTCGCGGCACTCGCGCACCACCGCGTGCTCGGGGGCCTCCCCGTCCTCGACCTTGCCGCCGGGGAGCTCCCAGAGACCCGCGAGGTGCGTGCCCGCCGGCCGGCGCGTCAAGAGCACCGGCGCGCCCGGCGCGTCGCGGATCACCGCGGCGGCCACGACGATCACGGGGTCTCGCCGCCGAGCGCTCGGCGCAGGCGCGCGTTCGCGATCCGCGCGTCGATCGCGGCGTTCACGAGGTCGAGCTGGGCCCGCACCTGCTCGGCGCTCGCGTCGATCAGCTCGGACGTGGTGGCCGCGCCCGCGCGGTGGCGCTCGGTCATCACGCGGTAGCTCTCGTCGGCCGCCTCGACGCCGAGCCGCGCCGCGTCGAGCGCGGTCGTCGCCGCCTCGTGCGTGGTCGCCGCCTCGGTCACCTGCATGCGGACGGCGTCCTGGAGCATGCGCAGGTCCTGGCGCGCCGAGTCTCGCTGCGCGCGCGCCTCCTCGGCCTGCACCTCACCTGTCAAGACGTCGTGCGGGCTCCATCGAAGGATCGCGCTGATGTCCCAGGTCTCTCGGAACTCCTGCGTCAGCGGGAAGATCCGCGTGTTCGGGTTCGCGACGTCGAGGGTCGCCTGCACGATGAGGTGCGGATAGCGGCTGCCCTCGGCCGCGTCGACCGCCTGGCTCGCCGCCCGGATGATCCGGCGCACCGCCCGCAGATCGTCCCGGCGCGCGAGCGCGCCGCGCACGAGCTCCTCCAGCGATCCGTCGGCGGGCGCGAGCGGCGCGAGCAGGTCCTCGCCGACGGCGATCTCCGTCCCGGGCTCGACGTGGAGCATCGTCGTGAGCGCGGTGCGCGCCGTCCGTACGCCCGCCTCCGCCCGCACCACGGCGACGCGGGCCGCGGCGACCTGCGCGCGCAGCCGCAGCTCGTCGACGCGCGCCGAGACGCCGGCCTCCACGAAGGCGCGCACCTGGGTGTGGCGCGTCTCGGCCTGCGCGAGCGCGGTCTGCGCGACGGCGAGCGCCGCCCGGGCGCGCGCGTACTGGTAGAACGTCTCGCGCGCGGAGAGCCCGACGTCCTGCTGCTGCACCGCGATCTGGAGCCGCGCCGCCTCCTCGCGGGAGCGCGCGCTCTCGTAGGCCGGCAGGATGCTCAGGATCGCGTCGCTCACCGGGTACGAGAGCGACGCCTGGAACGCGAAGTTGTCGAGGATCACGGGGAAGCGGAAGTTCGCGAGCTCGGCCTGTCCGCGCAGGCTCTGCTCCCAGAGGGTTCGCGCGTAGGGATCCTGGAGGGGCGCGACGATGTCGGGGATGGTGTCCGGGTCGATCGTCGGCCCGGTGGCCAGCCCGCCGTTCTGGATCTCGCTCAACCGCGTGTAGCGCGCGCTCAGCGTGAGCTGGGGGACGAAGCCGACGAGCGCGCGCATCGCGCCGGCGCTCGCCATGCGGCGCGCCGCCCGCGCGCGCGCGACGTTGGGTGACGTCGCGACCGCGAGCCGCGCGGCCTCGTCCGCGCTCAGCCCCTGCCCTTCTCCGCGCAGCACCGACTCGACGTCGGCGACGCGCGGCGCGGGATCGGGCGGCGGCACGGCCGGCGCGTCGAGCGCGTCCGGCCCCGCCGGGGGCGAGGGCGCCTGCGCGCTCGCGAGCGCCGGCCCGAGGGACAGAGAGAACAGCACGATCGACGACATCCACGGTCCGATGGCACGCATGTGGCCCCATTTGGGCGTGACTCGCGGATCCGTCAAGCGAGCCCGCGCCTTTGGATCGCGCGCCGGCTCGTGTTAAGGAGCAGGCCATGAGGTCAAGGCCATGAGGTCCATCGACGTCGCGATCCTGGGCGCCACCGGCGTGGTCGGCCGCGAGATGCTGCGCGTGCTCGAGCAGCGCGAGGTGCCGGTCGGCCGCCTGAAGCTGCTCGCCTCGCCGCGCAGCGCGGGCGCCACGCTCTCCTTCCGCGGGCGCGAGCACACGGTCGAGGCGGTGACGGACGAGGCCTTCCAGGGCATCGACGCGGCGCTCTTCTCCGCCGGCGCGGGGACGAGCCGGGAGTGGGCGCCGAGGGCCGCCGCGCGCGGCGCGGTCGTGATCGACAACTCGAGCGCCTGGCGCATGGACGACGCGGTCCCGCTCGTCGTGCCGGAGGTCAACCCCGACGCGGCGCGCGAGCGCCCGCGCGGGATCATCGCGAACCCGAACTGCTCGACGATCCAGCTCGTCGTCGCCCTCGCCCCGCTCCACCGCGCCGCCCGGGTGCGCCGGATCGTCGTCGCGACTTACCAGGCGATCAGCGGCGCGGGGATCGAGGCGGTCCGCGCGCTCGAAGCGCAGCAGCGCGCGCTGGTCGCGGGCGAGCCCGCCGAGCCCGGGCCGCTCTCGGGGCAGCTCGCCGGCAACCTCCTCATGCACTGGAAGCGCGACACGGCGAGCGGCTACCAGGAGGAGGAGCTCAAGATGGTCCACGAGACGCGCAAGATCCTCGGCGACGCGGAGATCCGCGTCTCGCCGACGGCGGTGCGCGTGCCCGTGCTCAACGCGCACTCCGAGGCGGTCACCGTGGAGCTCGCGCGGCCGATGACCGCGACCGAGGCGCGCACGCTCCTCACCGGCGCGCCGGGTGTCGAGCTCGTCGACGACTTCGCGAACGGCGTCTACCCGCAGCCGCTCGCGGCGTCGGGCCGGGACCCCGTCTACGTCGGCCGCATCCGCGAGGACGTCGGCAACCCGGGCGGGCTCCAACTGTGGGTCGTCGCGGACAACCTCCGCAAGGGCGCGGCCCTCAACGCGGTGCAGATCGCGGAGCTGGTGTTCGCGAGCTGACGCTCGACGACTTGACGATTTGTCAGGGCAAGGGGACGGCACCTCGCCCTCCATGTCAGAATGGCTCAGACGCCGCGCGCGCCGACAACGCGCGGTGGAGGGTACGCGCCTTGCTTTGCTCCGCCCCGATGCGACCGACGACTCTCTGCTCGTTCCTGCTCGCGGGTCTCGCGGCCTCGACCCTCGCGGCGCCGGCGTCGGCGCAAGGGATCCAGGTCACGGTCCGCTCGATGACGTCGCGCACGCGAGTGCAGCTCGTCGACTTCGCCACGCAGATGGCGACGCCGATCAACTTCGCGGAGTGCGAGTCGGCCACCATCGGGTTCCGCTTCTCCATGGTCGACCGGAACCGGACCCAGCTCGCGTTCTTCTTCGGCTCGATGTGCGAGCAGGCGTCGGTGCGCAACGACGTGACGAACACGAGCTGCACCGACCTCGAGCTCTCGTACGCGATCGATCTGCGCACGCAGGTCGACGTGGACATCCCCGTGTCGAGCCTGCTCGACTGCACCCAGGGCATGTCCGGCGTGCGCACGATCTACGTGCTCGCGCTGAACGATCCGACCTCGGAGGTCGGCGCGGCGGGACAGAACGCGAGCTTCCCGATGGCCTTCGACTTCCAGGGGCCGACGGAGCCGAGCGGGTTCACCGCCCGCAACGGCCAGTCGGGGACGAGCGTGTCGTGGCAGGCGACGACCGACCGCGTGCAGCGCTACGACGCGTTCCTCGTCCCGGGCGGCTGCGACGCGAGCGGGAACCTCACGACCGACGCGTTCGACGACCCCGACAACCCGACCGTCTCGCCGTACACGACCTTCGAGGGGACGGCGACGAGCGGGACGATCTCCTTCCCGTCCGGCTCCGCGGAGGGCAGCACGTTCGCGGTGACGGTGCGGGCGATCGACAACGCCGGCAACACGGGCACGGTGGCCGAGCCCGTGTGCGTCACGTTGATCACCATCGACACGTTCTGGAGCGCGTACTGCGGCACCGCGGACGCGCCCGAGGCGTGCTCGTCTTCGTGCGCCGCCGGCCCCGCGCGCTCCGGCGCGCCCGCCCCGTGGGCCCTGCTCGCCCTCGCCGCGGCGCTCGGCCTCACGCGCCGCCGGAGGTCGCGATGAGCCGGCTCAGCTCGTGTCTGGGCGCCGCGCTCGTCGCGGGCGCCGCGCTCGGCGCCGCGCCCGCGTCCGCCGACATCGACGACTGGACGGAGGTCCCCGAGTTCCATCCGTCGCCGGAGAACTTCGGCATCGAGCTGCGGATCGGCATGTACCGGCCGGAGGGCCTCGGTGACGAGTTCTTCAGCGGCAACTACTTCGGCGGCGACGTCGGCCCGCACCTGAGCCTGCAGTTCCACTACTACCCGTTCCAGGTCCCCTACCTCGGGCTCTTCGGGATCGGCGCGAGCCTGGGCTGGTCGCAGTGGGACACGCTGCGACCGGGGGGGGGCGCGGTCGACACCGAGCGGAACGTCTTCGAGCTGCTCGTCCTTCAGCCGATGGTGCTCTGGCGCTTCGACACGCTCGCGCGCGAGGTCGGCATCCCGATCGTGCTGACCCCGAAGATCGGGTGGGACTTCGCCCGCTGGCTCACGAGCCCCGGCACGCCGGCCAACCCGTCCCCCGCCGGGCTCAGCATGGGCTTCCGCTTCTCGGGCAAGGTCTCGCTCGAGCTCGACTTCATCGAGCCGCGCGCGGCCCGCCAGCTCGACGAGGCGTGGGGGATCAACCACTCGGAGCTCTTCGTCGAGTTCTACTACTCGATGGCGGGCGAGATCCTCGCCGGCGAGCTCCCGGTCAGCGGCTGGGGCTGGGCCGCGGGCCTCGGCTTCACCTTCTGAGCGTGCACGGGGTCCGCGTCGTCGTCGCCTACGACGGAGCCGGCTTCGCGGGCTGGCAGCGGCAGCCGGGGCAGCGCACGGTGCAGAGCGAGCTCGAGGCCGCCGTCGCCGCGCTCGCCGGGGCCGACGTCCGCGTGCGCGGCGCGAGCCGCACCGACTCGGGCGTGCACGCGCTCGGGCAGCTCGCGGCGTTCGACAGTCCGCGCGCGATCCCTCCGTACAAGTGGCTGCGCGGGCTCAACGGGAAGCTCCCGCCCGACGTCGCCGTCCGCAGCGCCGAGGCGTGCGAGGCGGGCTACGAGCCGCGCTTCGACGCGCGCGCCAAGACGTACCGCTACCTCCTGCACCTCGGACCCGCGCGCGACCCGCTGCTGCGCGATCGCGCGTGGCACCTCGGGCCCAAGCGCGCGCGTCCGACCGGCGGGCGCCCGACGCGCACGAGCGACTGGCTGGACCTGGACGCCATGCGCGGGGCGGCCGCCGAGCTCTTGGGGACCCACGACTTCCGCGCGTTCCGCAGCGCGCACGACCCCCGCGAGCAGACGGTGCGCACGCTCTGGCGCGCCGACGTGATCGCACACTTCGGCGGTCGCGAGGACGTGCTCGCGATCGAGGTACGCGGCGACGCGTTCCTCCACAACATGATGCGGATCATCGCTGGGACGCTCGTGGAGGTCGGGCGCGGGCGGCGCACCGCCCGAGACGTCGCGGCGAGCCTCGCGTCGGGCGCGCGCGCGGACGCGGGCGAGACGGCGCCGCCGGGCGGCCTCTACCTCGTCGAGATCGAGCGGCGCTCGGAGACCTGACGGCGCTCAAGCGCCCGAGCGATCGGCGGCGGCGGGGAGCGCGGCGAGCTCGCAGATGCGCGCGCGCGTCTCTGTGAGCAGCTCGTCGAGGCTGCGCCCGCTGGGCTCGATCGGCGCGCCGATGTGGACCTCGCACCGCCCGCTGCGGATGCCGCGACCGTGCTTGGGCAGGATGTCGGCGGTGCCGCGGATCCCGATCGGCACGATGGGGACCTGCGCGAGCATCGCGAGGTGGAAGCCGCCCTTCTTGAACGGCAGCACCTCGCGGCGCCGGCTGCGCGTGCCCTCGGGGAAGATCACGATCGTCGCGCCGTCGCGGATCGCGCGCGCCGCCTCGTCGATCGCCGCGACCGCGCGCGAGTGCTCGCCGCGCTCGACGAAGACGTGCCCGCCCACGGCCATCGCGCGCCCGAAGACCGGGACGCGCCGCAGCTCCGCCTTCGCGAGGAAGCCCGGGACCATCGGCAGCGCGCAGAAGAGCGCGACGATGTCGACGTGGCTCTGGTGGTTCGCCATCAGGACGTAGGCGCGCGCCGGGTCGAGGTGCTCGGCGCCGAACGTGGCGACGTCGATCCCGTTGCCGCGCGCGACCCAGCGGGCCCACCTCCGCTCGTCGCGCCGGAACCGCTCGGCGTCCGGCGACACGGCCTGCGCCGCGAGCACCCAGCCGCTCATCGCGCCGGTGAGGCCCGTCGTCCAGACGAAGTTGAAGGCCGCGCGCGGTCCGAGCATCGTCGGACGGGGTACACGCTCGACGCTCCGACGTCGAGGCGCTACATGAGGCGGATGCGGCTCATGCCGGCCCTCGGCGCGCTCGCGCTGCTCCTCGCCGCCGCGAGCGCCGCGGCGCAAGAGGGCGCGCCCGCCGGCGCGGAGGACGCGGAGGACGCGGCGCCCGCGGAGGCGGAGGTCCCCCCGGCGCCGGCGGAGGAGGCGCCGAGCGAGGACCGTGGCGGCGCCGAGCCCGCGCCGGTGCCCGCGGCGCCCTCGGCGACGGAGGAGCACGCGCCGAAGGTCGCGGTCGTCGTGGTCGGCGATCCCGACGACCGGCTGCGCGCGCTCGCGCGGCAGGTCGACGCCGCGCTCGAGCCGACCCTTCGGCGGCCCTTCGACCCGGGCCTGCGCGGCGCGCTGCGCGGCGAGCCTGGCGAGCCCGACGATGGGCTCTCCGAGGTCCGCCGGGATCGGCGGCGGCTCAGCGGCGAAGAGGCCGCGGACGCCCCTGCGCTCTCGCGGCTCGGCCGCCGCGCGGGCGCGCTGGTGGTCGCGGTCCTGCGCGCGCGCGACGAGGGCGTCGAGCTGGTCGTGCTCGACGTGCGGCACGGCGCGTTCTACCGCGGCGCGCTCCCGCTCGACGCGTCGACGGAGCCCGCGCGCATCGTGCGGTTCCTCGAGCGCCGCGCGCGCGCGGCGACGCACGTCGAGGGCATCACCCCCGCGGACGCGGCCGCCGCGAGCGCCGCCGCGGACCCGCCCGCCGCTCCCGCGCAGGAGCGGAGCGAGCCGGACTTCTTCGAGCAGTACTGGCCGTTCCTCGTCGCGGGCCTCCTGCTCGCCGGCATGATCACCGCCATCCTCGTCAGCCAGGCGACGCAAGGCGAGCAGGTCCCGGTGCTACGCTTCGTCCCAGGAGGCGGGTGAGCACGCGGTTCGGTCTCTTCTGGCTCGTCGCCTGCCTCGCGGCAGCGCCGACGTCGTCCGCGAGCGCGCAGGACGGCCCCGCGGACGTCGCGGTGGTCGCCCCCGACGTCGAGCTGCCGCCCACGCCGGAGGGCTTCCAAGCCGAGGTCGTCGGCGACGTGCGCTGGGAGTACCCGAGCCAGGCGAGCGAGATCGCCGAGCGCTTGCAGGGCGTCTACGCGCGCGCCTGGCCGCGGGTGACGGACGAGCTCGGGGGCGCGCTCGACGGCGCGATGGTGATCCGCATCGGCCGCAACCACGCGGAGATGAGCGGGCTCGCGCCCGCGCGCGCGCCGCCCCCCGAGTACGCGTCCGGCGTCGCCTACCCGCACCGCGGCCTCGTGCTGCTGAGCCTCACGGAGCCCTCGACCAACGAGCAGACCGACGTCGACTCGGTGTTGGTCCACGAGCTGTCGCACATCGCGCTGCACCGCGCGGTGGACGGACACCCGGTGCCCCGCTGGTTCTCCGAGGGCGTCGCGATCTACCAAGCGCGGGAGCGCAGCTTCGAGCGCGTTCGCACGCTCTGGGGCGCGACGGTGGGCGGGCGGCTGATGAGCCTCGAGCAGCTCGAGCGCGAGTTCCCGCGCTCGACGGCCGGCGTCGGCCTCGCCTACGCGCAGAGCGCCGACTTCGTCGAGTGGCTGCGCGGGCGCGAGAACGGCGCGACCAAGCTCCGCGACGTCGTGCGCCGCGTGCGCGAAGGGCAGTCGTTCACGACCGCGCTCGAGCGCACCTACTCCGCGTCCATGACGCGCCTCGAGATCGACTGGCACGACAGCCTCGGCGAGCGCTTCCGGGCCCTGCCGCTCCTGGCCGGCTCGGGCGCGGTGTGGGTGCTCGCGGCGTTCCTCATCGTCGTCGCGTACGCGCGGCGACGCCAGCGCGACCGCGCGCGTTTCGCGCAGTGGGCCGAGGAGGAGCGCGCCGCCGCCGCGAAGGTCGTCGTCCCGCTCGCGACGGTCGACGTCGCCTCGACCGATCGCCACCCTCCCGGGGCGCGCAGCCCCACGGAGCCCGACCGCGACGACCTCGAGGTGCTCTACGTCGTGCCGCCCGAGCCCGGCCGCCACGCCGGCGTGCCCACGGTCGAGCACGAGGGCCGCAGCCACACGCTGCATTGAAGATCTGTCGAGGAGCCTCCCGTCGCTCCGCGCTCGCATGACTCCTCGCGCCGCCTCGCGGCTGCCCCCGGATCGCAAGTCGCGTTGCGGCCCGGGCGAGCGCGCGAGCCGTGAGGTAAGCTGCGCCTCGTGAATCGCCCGCTCCGCTCCGCGCTCCTCGTGCCCGCCCTGCTCCTCGTCGCGTGCGGCGCCCGCACGAGCCTCGACGAGCCGACCGACGGGCGCCCCCTCGACGCGGGGACCGCGCGCGACGGCGGGAGCGTCGACGCCGGCCGCACCGACGGCGGCGGCGGCGTCGACGCGGCGATCTGCGGGACGCCCTGCGACGACGGACGCTTCTGCAACGGCGTCGAGGCGTGCGACCCGATCCTCGCGTCGTGCGTGCCTGGGCCGGCGCCCGACTGCGACGACGGGGACGAGTGCACGCTCGACTCGTGCGACCCGCGCCGCGACGCGTGCCTGCACGTGCCGACGGAGCGCGACGACGACGGCGACGGCGTCGGCGCCTGCGAGGGCGACTGCGACGATCGCGACCCACGCCGCGCGCCCGGGCTGCCCGAGCTCTGCAACGGGATCGACGACGACTGCGACGGCGCCGTCGACGAGGGCGTGCTCTCGGAGTGCGGCGACTGCCGCCCCGGCTGCAACCTCGTCACCATCCCGCGCGAGACGACGGGCGCTTGGGATCTGCGCGACGCCGCCGGCGTCGACGTCGACGCGATGGGCCGCCTGCAGCTCAGCCAGACCCGGACCGAGACCTACTTCGCGTGGATCGCCAACACGCTCTTCGGGACGATCACCAAGCTCGACACACGCAACGGCGCGCAGGCGGCCGAGTACGACGGCGTGCTCCGCGACGGAACGAACGGCGCGCGCCCCCCGGCCGAGCGTTGCCGCACCGACGCGCCGGGCGGCAACTGCCCCTCACGCACCGCGGTCGATCTGCGCGGCGCCGTCTACGTCGCCAACCGCGCGTTCTTCAACCAAGCGACCGTCACCAAGATCGCCGGGTTCGAGTCGGACTGCGTCGACCGCAACGGCAACGGCGTCATCGACACGAGCCGCGACCTGAACGGCAACGGCGTCATCGACCGGAGCGTGCGCGGCGAGTTCCTCGGCCAGAACGACGAGTGCGTCCTCTGGACCGTCAACGTCGGCAACCCCGGCGCGATCGCGCGCGCCATCGCGATCGACGCGGGCGGCACGGTGTGGGTGGGGCTGCACGATCAGGGCGACGTCGTCCAGCTCGACCCGAGCGACGGGCGCGTGCTCCGCACGATCACGCTGCCGACGAGCGGTCCGTTCGGGCGCTTCCGGCCCTACGGCGCGGTCGGCGACAGCCGCGGCAACATCTGGTTCGTCGAGGCAGGGACCGGCAACATCGTCAGCATCGACTCGCGCACCGGGCTGATCGGGCCGCGCGAGACGGCGCCGCTCCCGCGGGGCGCGGGGACCGAGTGCCCGAGCTCGTACGGCATCGCCGTCGACTCGCGCGACCGCGTCTGGCTCGCCGGCTTCCTGTGCCCTTGGGCGTTCCGGTTCGATCCGACGATCCGGCGCTGGTTCGAGGTGCGCCTGCCCGACTCGGGCGCGTCGCGCGGGATCGCCGCGGACGCGCGCGGGCGCATCTACGTCGCGAGCTCGCACGAGTGGATCCTCTTCACGCCGGGCGGAGGCATCAGCGCGTCCGACCCGATCAGCCGGCTCACCATCTTCGACGCCGACACCGGCGGCGCGCTGCAGATCATCGGGACGCCCTCGCGGCCGCTGCCCGGCCTGGGCACGACGGGTGTCGGGCTCGACTCGTCCGGACGCGTGTGGCTGATCAACCAGGACTCCTCGAGCGCGACCCGCGTCGACCCGAGCACCGGCGCCGCGCGCGACTTCCCGGTGGGCAACAACCCCTACACGTACTCGGACTTCACGGGCTTCGCGCTGCGGACGTTCACCGCGCCGAACGGCTACCTGCGCGCGGTCGTCGCGGGCTGCGCGATCGGGCCCACGGAATGGGAGCGCCTCGCCTGGCGCGCGACCGTGCCGCGCGGGTCGCGGGTCGAGGTGCGCGTGCGCAGCGCCGACGCGCTCGCCGACCTCGCGACGGCGACGTGGATCGGGCCGTTCACGAGCCGGCCCACCGAGCTCGCGCTGCCGCCTGGGCCGGTGCCCGGCGGGCGCCACCTCGAGCTCGAGGTGACGCTCATCTCGGACGACGAGACGTCCACGCCGCGCATCAACGACGTCACGGTGCAGTTCCACTGCCCGATCTGACGCCCGACTGAGCTGACGGCGGACGCGCGCGATGCGGCGCGCGCGCTACTTCGCGCCGCGCTTCTCGGCCGAGTCCGGGCCGGCCTGGGCCGGATCGATCGGGAACGGCGGCGTGCCTTCCTTGGCGCGCGCCTTCTTCTGCTGCTTGCCGGTCGCCTTCTGGCGGATCTTCCGGCGCTTCTCGGTCTTCTGCGTGATGGACGACATGGGGCGGGCGGTGTAGCCGAGGCGCCGCCGAGCGTCAACCGCGCTCGGCGGCGAGCAGCGCGTCGCGGCGCCGCGCGAACGCGGCGGCGAGCCGCCGGGTGACGAGGCCGGGCCGCCCGTCACCGATCACCGCGCCGTCCGCGCGCACGACGGGGACGACCTCGCGCAGGCTGCTCGTGATGAACGCCTCGTCCGCGCCGTAGAGGTCCGGGGGGAACAGCAGGCGCTCCTCGACCTCGACGCCCCCCTCGCGGGCCGCCTCCATCACCACCCGGCGCGTGATCCCTTCGAGGATGCCGACGCCGAGCGGAGGCGTCGCGACGCGGCCGCCGCGCACGAGGAAGACGTTGCTCGTCGCGCCCTCGAGCAGCTCGCCGCCCGGTCCGACGCTGAGCGCCTCGTAGCCCCCACGGGCGCGGGCGGCCGCGAGCGCGAGGATGTTGGGGAGGTAGTTCGACGCCTTGGCGCCCGCGGCTCCGGTTCCGTCGAGCGCGCGCGCGCTCATCACCGTCGCGAGCTCGACGCCGTCCTCGTAGAGCGCGGCGGGCTGCTCCGTGAGCGGCAGGACGACCACGACACGGCGCGGGGTCTCGCCGCGACCGACCCCGAGGCCGATGTCGGTGATCCCGCGCGTGACGATGACGCGCACGTAGGACTCCTCGTTCGCCGCCGCGCCGAGCGCGACCGCGATCTCGGGCCGCAGGGCCGCCCCGAGCCCGGTCGCCGGGATCCCGAGGCGCTCGCAAGAGCGCTCGAGCCGATCGAGGTGGGCGCCGAGCGCGAACGGCTGTCCGCCGTACGTCCGCGTCACCTCGAAGGCGCTGTCGCCGTAGAGGAACCCACGGTCCATGACGGGCACCGAGGCGAGCTCCGGCGCGACGAGGGCGCCGTCGATGCAGACGCTCGCGCCCACGTCGCCTCAGCCCTTGAGCTGCGCGAGCAGCGCCGCCGCCGCCTCGTGGTTGGCGTCCTCCGCCTTCGCGCGCTCGAGCATGGAGATCGCCTTGCGGGCGTCGCCGGCGCGCGCGGAGATGTCCCCGAGGTAGTAGTAGACGTCCGCCTTGGTGATCCCGGCGTCGTCCGAGAGCTTCTGCAGGAGCAGCGCCCGGAAGGTCTTCTGAGCACGATCCATGTCGCCGCGGACCATGCACAGCCGCCCGAGATCGCGCAGCACCACGACGTTGGTGAGGTCGACCTTGAACGCCGCGTCGTAGGACTCCATCGCGCCGTCGAGGTCGCCCATCGACTCCTTCGCGCGGCCGAGGCGGTGGTGGTACACGGCCACCTCCTTGTTCCGGCGCGCCCCGTAGCTCGCGACGATCTGCTCGAGCACGGGGATCGCGTCGCCCTGCCGCCCTGCCGCGATGTAGAGATCGCAGAGCGGCAGGAGCACGTCGCGGTCCTCGGGGTCGAGCTGCGCGGCCCGCTCGAGGTATTGCGCCGCCGAGCCCGGGTCGGACAGCGGCCCGGAGTAGAGGTCGGCGATGCGCTTGAGGAGCTTCACCTTCTCCGCCGGCGCCTCGGTCTCCTCCTCGTCCATCGCGAGCATCATCGCGAGCTGGTCGGGCTGCTCGTTCTTCTCGTAGTGCGCCTTGAGCCGCTCGCGGCTCTCGCGGCTCCCGCCCGACAGCTCGTAGGCCCGGCGGAGCGCCGCCTCCGCGCGGGCGGCGTCGCCGAGGCGCTCCGCCGCGAGCTCGGCGGCCTCGTACGCGGTCGCGACGGCTTCGTCGTCCGCCTGCGCCGCGCCGAGCCGCTCGAGCACGCCGAGCGCGGCCTCCCAGTCCTCGCCGCCGCGGTGGATCGCGAGCAGCGCGCCGAGCGCCGCGACGTGGTGGGGGTCGTGCTCGAGCACGCGCTCGTAGATCTCGACCGCGCGCGCCGGGTCGCCGCGGCGCTCCGCCTCGACCACGGCGAGGCGCAGCAAGAGCGCGAGCCCCTCGCCCTCGCCGGCAGCGTGCTCGATGCGCCGCTCGAGCAGCGCGACGAGCTCGTCCCACTCCTCACCGCTCGTGTGCAAGCGCTCGAGCTCGTCGAGCGCCTCCGCGTTGTTCGCGTCCTCCTCGAGGATCTCGCGGAGCTGCTCGATCGCGTCGTCGCGCCGCCCGAAGCGCGACTCGGCGAGCCGCGCCAGCCGCACGCGCGCGGCGATGCTCTCCTCGGGCGTGCGCGCGATCTCGAGGCGCCGCTCGACGAGGGCCTCGAGATCGCTCCAGCGCTCGGCGCCCTCGTAGAGCACCTCGAGCGCGCCGATCGCGTCGAGATCCTCCGGCGCCTCGTCGAGCGCCCCCTGCCACGCGGAGATGGCGTCGGTCACGCGCTCGAGCGCGGCGTAGGTCCCCGCGAGCTGCTTGCGCAACCCGAGCCGCACGCCGGGATCCATCTCGACCTCGACGCGCGTCTCGAGCAGATCGCACACGCGCTCGTGGTTGCCCGCGCCGGCCTCGAGCCGCACGAGCTGGTCGAGGGCGAGCGGGTGGCCCGAGTCGACCTCGAGCACCTTCTCGTAGCACCGGATCGCGAGCGAGGGCTCGTGGAACGCGGACTCGGCGAGCGCCGCGGCCTCGATGAGCCGCGCCTTCTTCGCGTCTTCGTCGTAGTCCACGTCCGCCCAGTGGACGAGCGCCGCGACGAGCGCCTTCTCGCGGCCGGCGACGCGCAAGAGCTCGACGAGCTGCTCGTGGGCCTCCGACGCGTCCTGGTCCGCCGCGATGGCGCCGCGGTAGCGCGCCTCCGCCGCCTCGACGTCGTCGAGGGCGTCGCGGTACCAGCGCGCCGCGCGCAGGTTCAGGTCGCGCACGAGCATCCCGTCGAAGTCCTCGCCGCCCGCCTCGAGGACCTTCTCGATCAGGCCGCGCAGGCTCCCCCAGCCGCCGTCGGCGAGGGGCGCGAGCCGCTCGAGATCCGACGCGAGCTGCTCGTCGCGCGGATCCATCTCGAAGGCTCGGCGCAGCGCCTCGAGCGCGCGCGTCGCGTCGCCGAGCTCCGTCTCGAGCACCTGCGCCTGATCCTGGAGGAACCGCACGCGCTCACCGTCCGTCTCGGCCAGGCCGATGCGCACGTCGTAGAGCGCGGCGATCTTCTCGGTCGCCCCCGTCTCGCGGTAGACGGGCTCGAGCACCTCGACGACGTCCGCCGCGAGCGTGTCGTCCTCGAGGAGCGCCTCCATCGCGCTCACCGCGCGCCGCTCCGTCGGGTCTCGGTCGAGCACCTCGCTGAACGCGCGGAACGCGCCCGCGAGGTCGCCGAACTGCTCCTGCTTGAGCGCGCCGACGCGAACGAGCAGCTCGCTGCGCTCCGCCGGATCCATCGCCGCCGCGACGCGGCGCTCGAGGATCTCGCCGAGCTCCGGCCAGGCCTGCAGCTTGGTGTAGAGCCGATCGAGCGCGGCCAGCGCCGCCTCGTCGTCGCCCGCTTGCTCGATGGCGCGCGTGTACGCCTCGACCGCGCGCGCGTCGTCGCCGAGGTGCGCCTCCGCGATCGCCGCGAGGCGCCCGTAGAGCGCGCGCGCCACCTCGGGCTCGAGGACCGACGACGCGCGCGACGCGAAGGCGTCCGCCGCGCGATCCCAGCGCCCCAGCTCGGCCGCGAGCCGCTCGATGTCGTCCGCCGTCGCCTCGTCGGACGCGTCCTCGCCGAGCGCGCGCACGTACGCGTCGAACGCCGCGGCCCGGTCGCCGCGGCCGCGCTCGTGCACCTCGGCGAGGCGGCGCAGGCCCAGGCGCTTGTCCTCGGGGTCGTAGGCCGCCTGCGCCTTCCCCGCGAGCACCTCGGCGAGCTCGTCCCACCGCGCCTGCGACTCGAGGAGCGGCTCGACGATCTCGGCGGCCGGCTCGCGGTAGTCGTCGAGCCGCCCGATGCGCAGGAGCGCCTGGATCGCGGGCTCGAACGCGGGATCGAGAGAGAGCACGTCCTGATAGGTGGAGAGCGCCGTCAAGACGTCGTCCATCTCGCGCTCGAGGACCTCACCCGCCCGGTAGAGCAGGCGCACGCGCGCCGCGACGTCCTCCTGCATCCCCGCCTGCAGCCGCAGGTTCTCGAGCAGGTCGGGCCACTGCGCCTCGCGCTCGTAGAGCCGGGCGAGCGCCTCGATCGCGGTCAGCTGATTCGGGTCGTCGTCGAGCGCGCGCTGGTAGGCGTCGATCGCCTCGTGCGGCTGTCGGAGGTGGACCTCGTTCAGGTGACCGAAGCGGAGCGCGAGCGCGACGCGGGTCTCCGGATCCTGCTCGGCCTCGAGCCGGCGGCGCAGGACGTCCGCGAGCTGCGCGTGGTCGGCCGCCGCTTCGTAGAGCCGGTCGAGGGCCTCGAGCGCGTACTCGTCCGTCTCGTCCTCCGCGAGCGCGGCGCGGTACGCCTCGATGGCGCCCGCCGGATCGCTCAGCAGCTCCTCGAGGACCGAGCCAGCGCGCTGGAGCAGCTCGCCGCGCTCCTGCGGATCGTACGAGCGCTCGACCTTGCGTCGGAGCACCGCGACGAGCCCGCGCCAGTCGCCGACCATGGTGTGGAGCGACTCGAGCGCGTCGAGCGGCGTCGGGTCGTCGGGCTCGACCTCGAGCAGGCGCTCGTAGGTCTCGATGGCGGAGCGCGGATCGCCGCGCATCTCGTCGTGGACGCGCGCGACCTGCGTGAGCAGCTCGGCCTTGACCGCGGGATCCTCGGCCGACTTGAGCGCCTCCTCGTACGCGGCGACGTGCGAGTCCCACGTGCCGAGCTCCTGCGCGAGCCGGTCGACCTGGCCGCGCACCTCCTGGTCGTCGGGCTGCGCGGCCAAGGCGCGCGCGTACGCGTGGAACGCGAGCTGGCGGTCGCCCGCGCGCTCCTCGTGGAGCTCCGCGATCATCGAGAGCAGCCGGACTCGATCGAACGTCTCGTCGGTGGTGGCCACGCGCGCTTCGTAGATCGCGATGCGTTTGCGCCACTGATCGGTCGCGCGGTAGATGGGCTCGAGGATCTCGATGATGCGCGCCTGGTGCTCGGGCGCCTGCACGAGCTGCTCGAGCGCGGTCACCGTCTCGACGTGGTGCGGATCGACCTGGGTGACCTCCTCGAAGACGTCGATGGCGCCCGACGCGTCCTCGAGGCGATCGAGCAGGACGCGCCCGAGCCGCAGCTTCAGGTCGCTCGCGATCGGCTCGTCGCCCCACAGCTCGATCTGGTGGCGCAGGTGGTCGGCGAGCTCCGCCCAGCGCTCTTGGCGGACGAGCAGCTCGTCGAGCGCCGCGATCGCGTTGGCGTCCTGGCCGTCGATCATGAGGATGTCGCGCTGCGCCTCGATGGCGCGGTCCGGCTGCTCGAGCTCCTCCTCGAGCAGCCTCGCGCTCTTGCGCAGGAACGCGATGCGCTCCTCGTCGGACTCGGCCGCGTCCGACTGCTCGCGGTAGAGCCGCAGGAGATCGTCCCAGGCGCTCTGGCGCTGGTACACGGACTCGAGCGCGATGAACGCGTCGTGGTTCGACGGGTCGAACCGGAGCGCGCGCGCGTACTGAGGCGCGGCCTTCGCGAGATCGCCGACGCGCTCGTCGTAGAGCTGTCCGGTGAGGAGCGCGAGCCGCGCGGTGTCCTCGTCGTCGCCGCCGATCTCCTCCAGCACGTCGCGGTAGATCTCGGCGAGCCGATCCCAGCGCTCGAGCACGCGCGCGAGGCGCGAGAGCGTCTCCCAGGTCGACGCGTCGCGCGGGTCCTCGCGGAACAGCCGCGCGTACGACTCGAGCGCGCCGTCGAGGTCCTCGAGGTAGTCCTCGTGGATCTGGCCGAGGCGGGTGAGGTGGGCCTTGCGCTCCTCGAGATCGGTCTCGGCGGCGAGCCGCGCCTCGATGCACGCGGTGACCCGCGGCCAGTCCATGCGCTGGAGGAACACGGGCTCGAGGATCTCGGCGGCGCTCGCGCGGTGCTCCTCGTCCTCCATCAAGCGCTCGAGCGCGTCGATGGTCGGCTGGTGCGAGACGTCCAGGTCGCGCGCCTCGCGGAACTGCTCGATCGCGCTCCACGGATCCTCGAGCCGCTCGAGCTGCGTCTTGCCGAGCCGGTAGCGCACCTCGACGGGCTCGCCGACGCCGTGCTCGAGCATCCGCTCGTAGTGCGAAGCGAGCTCGTTGTAGCGCTCCGCGCGCGCGTAGAGGCGCTCGAGCCCGTCGTACGCGGAGCGCGGCTGCGTCTCCGCGAGCGCCTGCTCGAGGCAGTCGATCGCGTTGGCGAGCTCGCCGGTGTGCTTCTCGCCGATCTCGGCGCGACGCAGCAAGAGCGGGGCGCGCGCCTCCGGGGTCTCGGCGAGGTCCGTCTTGCGCCGCAGCACGTCGAGCAACGCGGGGTAGTCGCCGGCGGCGTCCGTGAGCGCCTCGAGCGCGTCGAGCGCCCCCGTGTGATCGGGGCGCGTCTCGATCACGTTCTCGTAGTAGGCGCGGGCGAGCGCGGCGTCCCCGAGCCGCTCGCGGGCGACCTCGGCGACCTCGGCGTACACCTCGACCTGCAGGTCCGCGTCCATCACGTCGGGCCCCACCTCGCGCAGGAGCGCGACGTAGTCGGCCCAGCGCGCGCTGTCGCGCGCGAAGCGGCCGAGCTCGCGGAGCATGTCGCCGAGGTCGTCCTCGGCGAGCCCGGCGCGGATCGCGCGCCCCTGGAGCTCGAACGAGCGGCTCGCGTCCTGCAGGCCGAGATCGGCCACCTCCGCCGCGCGGCGCAGCGACTGGTAGCGCTCGAGCGGATCCTCGCTCTCGGCGCGCACGAGCAGGGCCTCGAGCAGCGCGGGGTAATCGGCGCGCGCCTCGTAGTGCGGCACGAGCACGCGCGCGGCCTCGATGCGCACCTCGATCGGCAGCGCCGGCGGGGGCGGCGGCACGCTGGCCGCCGGCGCCTCTTCGCCCTCCGCCAGCGTGTCGCGGCCGCCCTCGTCGGCGGGCGCGCTGCCGTCGGAGCTCATCACCTCGCGCAGCGACTCGATCGCGCCCTCGTGGTCGGGAACGAGCTCGAGCACCTCCCCGTACGCCTCGACCGCGCGCTCCACCTCGCCGAGGTAGCCGCGCATGATCTCGGCCATCTGGTAGCGGACGGCCGCGCGCACGGGGGCGCGCTCCGCCATCTCGAAGACCATCTCGGCGACCTGCAGCAGGTCGTTCCAGCGCTCGGCCTGCTCGTAGAGCCGCGAGAGCGCCCCGAGCGTCTCGGTGTCCGTCCCGAAGCGGGAGAGCACGTCGTTGTACGCCGCGATCGCCTGGTCCGAGTCCTCGAGGTGCTCCTCGTAGATCGCGCCGACGCGCCGCGCGATCGCGCGCTGCTCGTCGGGGTCGGTGACCGCCGCGTCGCGCGCGCGCAGGACCTCGATGAGATCGGTCCACGCGGACGTCTGCTCGAGCAGCCGCTCGAGCGCGCTCATCGCGTCGAGATCGCCGGGATCGATCTCGAGCCGCTCCCGGTGCGCGGCGATCGCGCCGGGCACGTCACCCAAGAGCTCCTCGCGCAGATCGGCGAGGCGCACGAGCAGCCGGCCGCGCGTGTCCGGGTCCGTCTCGAGGCGCACCTGCAGCGCGAGATCCTCGCCGAGCGCGGCGTGGTCGCCCTTGGCGAGGTGGATGCGCTCGAGCGCGCGCGCCGCCTCGAGCAGCAGCTCGGGCTCGTCCGGGCCCGCGGCGATGAGCCGGCGATACGCCGCCTCCGCGGGCCCGGGCTCGCCGACCGCCTCGTCCCACACCTGCGCGAGCTCGAGGAGCAGCTCGCACACGAGCGCCCCGTCGCCCTCGCTCTTGGCGATGGCCTTCTCGAGCACCGCCGCCCGCTCTCGCTCCGCGTCGCGCATGCGCGCGAGCCGCGCGAGCTCCTCGCGGACGAGGGACTCCGCGGGATCGATCTCGACCGCCGCGGCGATCGAGCGGAACGCCGCCGCCGGATCGTGGAGGCGATCCTCCTCGAGGCCGGAGATGCGCGTGAGCAGCGCCACGCGATCGGGCACCGCCTCGAGCTCTTCGAGCTGCACCCGCAGCGTCTGGACGAGCTCGGGCCAGTCCCCCCGGTCCTCGTAGATCGGCGCGAGGAGGCGGGCGCAGCGCTGCCGCTCCGAGGGCACCGAGATCAGCCGCTCGAGCGCCTCGCGCGCGTGGCGGTGGCTCGGCTCGCGCTCGAGCACCTGCTCGTAGCAGTCGACCGCCGCCGAGGGACGGCCGAGCCGCTTCTCGTGCAGCACGCCGAGGCGCTGCGTCAAGCCGACTTGCTCGTCCGGGTTGGCGCGATCGAGCTCCTCGCGCAGGAGGCCCACGAGGTCCTCCCAGCGCCCGGTGCGCTCGTACAGCCGCTCGAGCGCGCGCCGCGACGCCGAGTGCTCCGGATCGAGCTCGAGCACCTGCCGGTGCGCGCTGATCGCCGCCTCGGCGTCGTCGGTGAGCTCCTCGAACAGGAAGCAGACCTGCAGGAGCAGGTCGAGCTTCGCGCCGGCGTCCATCGTCTCGGCGATGCGGCGGTCGTAGAGGACCTGGAGCTCGGACCAGCGCTCCGCGTTGGTGTAGAGGTCCTTGAGCGCCCCGAACGCGGCCTCGTCGAGCGGATCGTTCGCGAGCACCTTGCGGTAGAACGGCTCCGCGTCGTCGGGACGGCCGAGGACCACGTCGTAGAGGTGCGCGACCTTCGCGGCGAGGGCCGACTGATCCGCCGGCTCGAGCGCGCCCATCGCGGAGCTGAAGGCGGCCGCGAGGGCCTCGTGCTCGTCCGCCGCCTCGGCCGCCTCGATCACGCGATCCTGGAGATCGACGTTCGCCGGGTCGGCGAGGAACGCCGCCTCGAGCGCGCCGTACGCCGCCTTCGCGTCGCCGATCGTGCCGGCGAGCTCCGCGTATCGGACGCGCAGCGCGCGCTGCTCGTCGGGATCTTCGGTCGCGGCGAGCCGCTGCTCGAGGATGCCGGTGAGCTTCTCGTACTGCCCCGTCGCCTCGTAGACGCGCTCGAGCACGAGCCGCGCGTCGGCGGCGAGCGCTTCGTGGCCCACGAGCGCCTCGAGGCCCGCGACCGCCCTCCCCTCGTTCGGGTGCGTCTCGACGACCTCGGCGAACGCGATGAGCGCGCCGGCCGGATCCCCGAGCGGGCCGGCGAGCGTCTCACCGAGGCGCAGCGTGAGGGCCGCGCGCTCGGCGTCGTCCTGCGCGAGCCCGCGCCGCCGCTCGATCACCGCCGCGACCTCTTCCCAACGCTCGCCCGCGACGCAGAGCCGATCGAGCGCGGCGAGCGCCTCGCGATCCGACGCGTCCTCGTCGAGCACCTGGCGGTAGCGCGCGGCGGCGCTCTCGGCGTCGCCGAGGGCCTCCTCCTCGACGCGCGCGAGGTCGAGCAGGTATTCGCGCCGCGTGGCCTCGTCCGGCGCGTGGCTCACCCGCGACAGGAGCAGCCCGCGCAGCTCTCGGTGCGCGCCCTCGCCGCGGTAGATCCGCGCGAGCGCGTCCGCCGCCTCGGTGTCGTCGGGCTGCGCGTCGAGCAGCGCGCGGAGCTGCGCGACCGCCTGATCGGTCCGCCCGAGCCGCTCGCCCGCGAGCGAGGCGACGCGCCGGCGCAGCCACGCGCGCTCCTGCTCCGCGCCGACCTCGTCCTCGATCCGCGCGAGCCGCGCGAGGTAGACCTCGACGAGCGCCTCGTGGCGCCCGGCCGCGTTCGCCGCCTGCTCGAGGGCGGCGCGCGTGTCGGGATCCGTCGGCGCGATCGCGAACGCGCGCGCGGAGTACTCGTAGGCCGCGCCGTCGTCGCTCAGGCGCGTGGTCGCGAGCCGCCGCAGGGTCGCGAGGAGCTCGAGGCGCGCCGCGTCGTCCTGCGCGCGGCGAAGCAGCACCTCGTGGAGCGCGGGCAGCCGGTTGTGCTTTCCTTCGCCTTCGTAGATCGGGATCAGCGCGCGCGCGGCCCGCTCGTTGTCCGGGTCGGCGGCGAGGACGCGCTCGTAGGCCCGGAACGCGCGGTTCCGGGACTGGAGCTCGTTCTCGTAGATCTCGGCGGCGCGGAAGCTGAGCTGGATCTTGGTGGCGTCGTCCTTCGCGCGATCCGCGACGTTGCCGAGCACGTCGACGAGGCCCTCGTAGTCCCCCGCCTCGGCGTAGAGCGCCTCGAGGCCCTCGAAGTCGCTGGCCGCGAGGAACGTCTCGCGCAGCGTGCGCAGCGCGCGCCCGTTCTTCGGATCGAGGTCGAGGATGCGCTTCCACGCGCTCGCCGCGCGGAGCGTGTCCTCGAGGTGCTCGCCGTAGATCACGCCGAGCTTCGGCAGCAGCTTGAGCTGCTCGGCGGGATCCGACGCCGCCTCGTCCACGCGCCGCTCGAGGACCTCCGCGAGCGTGCTCCAGTCCTTCTCGCGCTCCGCCAGCTTCTGCAGGTTGTCGAGCGCGTCGGGGTGCTCCGGCGCCTGCTCGAGGATCTCCTTCCAGATCTGGATCGCGTCCGCGTGCCGGTGCAGGCGCTTGCCCGCGAGATCGGCGAGCTCGAGCTTGTGCTCGAGGCGCGCGGTGGGGTCGCTCGCGAGCCGCGCCTCCTTGAGGAGCACCTCGTAGAGGTGCGTCCACGCCCGCTTCTTCGTGTAGATGTCCTTGAGCGCCTTGAGCGCGCGGCGGTTCTCCGGCTCGAGCGCGATCACCTGCTCGAGCGGCTGCGTCGCCTGGTTGTAGTTGGCGAACCGCTCGATCCAGAGATCCGCGACGCGCAGGTAGAGCTCGACCCGCTCGACGGGATCGCTCGCCGCGTCGGCCTGCTTGGTGAGCACGCCGATGAGATCGTTCCAGCGCCCGGTGGCCTCGTAGGTCTTCGCGAGGGCCCCGATCGCCTCGTGATCGCTGGGGTCGAGCTGGAGGATCGCGTTGTAGGTGTTGATCACCATCACGTCGAGCCCGAGTCGGTCTCGATAGACGGGCAACAGCTCGCGCAGCAGCGCGACCTTGCGGGCGGGCTCGTCCTCGGGGACCGCGTCGACCTCCGCCTTGAGCACCTCGACGAGCGCGTTCCACTTCTCGCTGCGCTCGTAGAGCCCGCGCAGCTCGCGCGGCGCCTGCGCGTTCTTCGGGTCGTGCCGCAGGACCGTCTTCCACGCGTCGATCGCGCGCTCGTCCTGGCCCGCGAGCGTCGCGGCCTCGGCGAGCTCGATCGCGAGCGCGAGCCGCTGGTCGTCGCCCGACGCGCCGCGCTGCGCGTCGGTGAGGATCTTGACGAGCTGCTGCGGGTCCTCGTCGTCGGCGTAGTAGGCGCGATAGAAGTCGAGCATCCCCGGGTGGCCCGGGTCCATCTTGCGCAGGCGCGCGAAGTACGGCTCCGCCTCGGCGGGAGACTCGCGGAAGCGCCAGTGCACCATCCCGAGCTGCAGGAGCACGCCCGCCTCGTCGTCGAGCTTGTTGCGCGCGCGCAGCGCGTCCTCGTAGAGCGCGACGAGCCGATCCCAGTCCTGCGCCTCCATGTAGTGGCCCACGAGCCAGCTCAGCGAGCGCGCGTGGTTGGGATGCAGCTCGAGGATCCGCTCGTAGGTCGCGGCCGCGCGCGCGCGGTCGCCGAGCGCCTTCGCGAGCACACGCGCCGCGCGCACGAGGAGCTGGACCTTCTCCTCGCGCTCCGCCGCCCCGTCGGCGGCCTGCAGCAGGACGGTCGCGAGCTCCTCCCACTTCTCGCGCGCGCTGAGCACCTGCGCGTAGAGCCTCGCGGCGCGCGCGTCCCCTCGCGCCGCCTCGAGCGCCGCGCGGAAGAGCGCGTCGACCTGCTTGTCGCGGCCGCGGCCCTTGTACTTCCACACGAGGCTCGCCGCGCTCACGAGCAGCGAGCTGCGCAGCGTCGGGTCGCTCGCGCTGTCCGCCTCGTCGAGGAAGCGCTTGACGATGTCGCCCCACTTCGCGGCGGTCTGATCGATCTGCGCGATCTGGTCGGCGAGGTCGTCGTCCCCCGGCCGCAGCGCCAGCGCCGCCTCGAACGCCTCCTTGGCGGCGGCGTCGTCGAGGAGTTCCTCGCGGCGGACGCGACCGAGCTCCTCGTAGAAGGTCGCGGCGCGATCGGGATCCGCGCTCGCCGACAACTTCGCTTGCACTTCGAGGATCTTCGCGACCGCGCGGTACTCCGCGCGCGCGTCGTGGCCGTGTCGCGCGAGCTCGAGGAGGCGCTCCGCCTCGGCGTCGAGCGCGACCGCCCCGTTCTCTGCGAGCGCCCCGATGGCCGAGAGGGCCTCGAGGTTGTCGGGGTCCTCTTGAAGCGTGCCGAGTAGGTGCGAGACGTTTTGGGACGCCATCACTCTCCCTGAAACCGATTCCCCGAAGCGGCGGGCGCCGATCGGATGGGAACGCCAAAAAAGCCAGCGACTCCAAGCAGTTGAACGAGACCAACCCCCGAAGGGCCCCGATGGTATCGGTTGGCGGCCGGCGCTGGCAAGCGCCGTCTTTCGCGGACCTTTCAGCGCAACGGAATCACACGCGGAATGGCGACGGCGTGACTCCCTGCGCCGGTGGGCTTACATCTCGCGCGTCCGCCGATGCGCCCGTCCCGCCGCACGCTCCTCGGCCGCTTCGCGGGCGTCGCGCTCGCGTGCCTCGCCGCCGCCTCGCCGGCGCGCGCGCAGTCGCTCGCGCACTCGTACGAGACCTGGCTCGCGTTGTTCGCGCACGGCCCGCTCGCCGGCGACCTCTGGCTCTGGGTCGACGTCCAGCCGCGGCTCTACGAGCGCCTCGAGCCCCAGGCGGTGCTCGTGCGCCCCGGCCTCTCCTGGCGCGTCACGCCCGAGCTCTTCCTCACCGCGGGCTACGCGTGGACGCCGAGCTGGAGCCGCGGGAGCGACGAGGAGCGGGGCTGGGGCGAGCTCGACTTCGTCGACGAGCACCGGAGCTGGCAGCAGGGCCTCTACGCGGTGACCGATCCGGCGAGCGGGCTCGCCGGCCAGGTGCGCGTGCGCCTCGAGCAGCGCGCCCGCACGACGGGCGAGCCCGACGTCGGCGTACGGCTGCGCGTCTTCGCGCGCGGCCAGGTGCCGATGACGCACGCGCGCGACGTGCTCGTCGTGCTCTGGAACGAGTCCTTCGTCGCGCTCAACGACACGAGCTGGGGCCAGCGCGGGGGCTTCGATCAGAACCGGCTCTTCGCCGGGCTCGGCTGGCAGGTGATCGCCGGCCAGCTCCGGCTCGAGCTCGGCTACCTCAACCGGTGGAGCGTCCGGCCGGGCGTCGACCCCGTCGTACACGCCGCCGCGCTCAACGCGTTCGTCGCGTGGCGGTAGCCCCCGTCGACCAGCGCACGCGACCGACGGCGCCAGTCGAGGAGGCCTCCCCGTTCTCCGAGAACGCAGTGTAGTCCGTCGACCAGCGCACGCGACCACGGCGCCAGTCGAGGAGGGGTTGGAGTGCTCCTCCGAAGACTCGAAGTCTGCACACGGCCGACGGCGCCGTTCGAGGCCAGGCCATCGCGCAGCGATGGCCGTTGGCCGAGGGGGCCCCATCGCTCCGCGATGGGGTCGAAGGCGGCGAAGCCGCCTTCGCCTTGGGTGGGGGGCCCCATGCGGCTTTGCCGCATGGGGGGAGGGGCTGGAACAGCCCCTCCGCCAGCTCAGAACAGCATGATCGCGCCGGCCGCCGTGAGCAGGCCGAACGTCGTGAGGCCGACGACCTGGTGCACCGTGGCGAGCGCCTGGAGCGCCGCGAAGTCGTTGGCGCGGTCGAGCCCGAACCAGTCCTGCGAGATCGCGAGGCCGAGGAACAGCTGCGCCAGCATCCCGCCGAGGTGCGCCCAGCGGAGCACCTTGTGCAGGCGCAGGTTGCTCGCGTACGCGCCGTCGCCTTGGTCGAGGTGATCGGGGTCGGGCATCGCGAGCGAGATCGTGAACGTCGTCGTGTAGAGCGCGGTCGTCGCGATCCACGACGCGCGGTGGACCCACGGCTCGCCCCAGCACTGCTCCTGGCCGAAGATCGCGTCGCCGCGCACGCAGCCCGAGTCCTCGACGCCGCCGAAGAACCCGTAGAGGTTGTAGTACTGGAACATCCCGAGGGTGACCGTCGCGAGCATCGAGACCCACGTCGCGATCCCGAACGCGCGGTGCACGGGCATCAGGTCGGCGCGCTGCCGGAGCTGCGCGGCGTACTCGTCGTTGGAGGTCTCGGCGGTCTGCCGAGGGGTGGGCACGGGCGCGGGCTCGGCACGCCGCGTCTGGACGGCGGGCGCCTCCTCGTCGGCGCCGGCGCCGTCGTCGCCCGCGTCGTCCTCTGCCGCGTCGGCGAGCTGAGCGAAGACCGGCGGGAAGAGGATCGCACCGGGCGGCGCGGCGAGGTCGCCGGGCGGCGGGGTGAGCGCGAAGCCGAAGATGGGCGTGGCGAGCGCGAGCGCGGCGAGCGGCGTCATCGGTCCTCCGGGCGCGAGCGTACCGCGAACCGACGGGCGTGGCAGGCCTCGCGCACGAGATCGCGCAGTTCGTCGCGGGTTGGGCTACGCTCGGGGCCGTGAGCTTCGGACAGCCCCCCCACGGACCGCCGCCGCACGGCGGCTTCGGCCCTCCCCCGCAAGGCTACGGCGTGCCGCCGCAAGGCTACGGGGGGCCGCCGCAGCACGGCTTCGGGCCGCCCGTCGCGGCGACGCCGCCGGCGGTGCAGATCAACACGGACCTCGCGCTCATCGTCGGGCTCGTCGTCGCGATGTTCTGCGGGTGCCTGCCTGGCGGGCTGTTCGCGGTCTACTTCGCCGACCAGGCGAAGAAGGCGGCGCGGCGCGGCGACGCGGTGGAGGCGAACGCCAAGCTCCGGCTCTCGTACATCGTCAGCGGCGTCTCGGTCGGCATCCTCTGCCTCCTGCCGTGCCTCTACTTCGCGTTCGTGTTCCTCGTCGCGGGCGCGGGCGCCATCGCCGGATGAGCCCCGTCGCTCAGGGTCGCGGGAAGTCCGTCGCCTCGTAGGGATCGCGCACGCGCGCGAGCCCGCCGCGCAGGTGCGTCGCGAGGAAGTCGAACCACGCCTGCGCGCCGACGTCGCTGTCGCCGACGTTGTCGTGCGTGGCGAGCTGCACCTCGCCGCCGCCGCGCCGCACCCAGTCGAACTGCAGCAGGCCGCCGGTGGCGCGACCCTCGTCGAAGTTACCAGCGACCGGCGACGCGACGACCTCGAAGCCCGGCTCCGCGCGCCGCAGCGGGCCGACGATGGGCACCCCGTACGCGCGACCGAGGGCGTAGTTCGCGACGTTGGGGACGACGTTGTCGTCGAGCACCACGCCGAGCAGCACGCTCGGCACGCGCGGCGCGCGGTCGAAGCGATCGCGCAGCCCGCGCGCGCCGTAGCTGGCGGGATCGCCCGCGTCGAGGATCGTCTGGAGCACCGGGAAGAAGCGCCGCACGTCGCCCGGCGTCGCGTTGCGCGGCCGGAGCAGATCCACGAGCGCGCCGAAGAGCGACGACGCGTACATGATCGTCGACACGCGCCCGCCCGGGACGACGAGGACGCCGGCGGAGTACGCGTCGGTCGCGGCGAGCAGCTCCGGCCCCATCAGCCCCCCGAGCGAGACGCCGAGGTACGCGAGCTGGTCGGGCGCGACGTCGGGCGCGCCGTCTCCGTCCACGTCGGGCGCGCTCTCGAGCAGCCGCGTGAGCTGGAGCCGATCCCAGGTCGTCTGGCGGAAGTGCTCGCGCAGCCGTGTCGCGTGGAGCGCGCGCCCGCTGATCTCCCCGATCGCGAAGAACTCGAGCACCACCGAGAGCGTCGCGGCCTCGGGGTCCGCGTGCGTCGGGTGGTCGCCGTGGACGAGCGCGGGCGCGGCCACCGTCGCCCAGCCCTCGGGGCCGGCGAACTGCGCGAGGCGGCGCGCCTGCTCGCGATCGCCGCCGAGGCCGTGTCCGAAGAGCAGCGTCGGGTACGGCGGCGTGCCGCCCGCGGGCAGCCAGAACGTGACGGGGACCTCGTAACGCGCCACCGGCACGGCGGGCGCACCGGCGGCGCGGCGGAACACCCCGTCGGCGTCGCGGTAGTCGATGGCCTCGAAGCGCGCGTCGCACCGCACCAGCTCGCCGTCGGGCCGGCAGCTCGACCCGAGCAGCGCGGGCGCCGGGCGCGCGGCGACGTCCGCCGCCACCGCCAGCGTGTCCTCCTCGATCGACTGCGTCGGGAAGGCGACGAACGCGGCGAGCTCCGCCGGCGACGCGATCACGCCGAGCGCGACGAGCGCGTCGAGCGCGGCGCGCGCGCGCGCGTCCGGGCTCGCGAGCTCGGCCGCGAGCGCGGCGCTCGGGGCGAGGCAATCCCCCGTGAATGGCGCAAGCCGCGTGGTCACGAACGCGGCGACCTCGGCGCGCGCCGGGAGCGGATGGAGCGGCGCGAGCAAGAGCGTGCGGTCGTCGTCCGTCGCCTCGACGAGCACCGGGTGGATGCGCGGCGGACCTGGCGAGACGACCACGAGCCCGAGCCCCGCGCCGGGCGCCGCCGTGGCCTCGGCGCTCGGCAAGGCCGCGACGTCGAACGCGCGCCCGAACGTGAAGAACGCCTCGGCGTTGATCCCGAACCCGTCGAGCTCGCCGAGGTCCTCGCTGAAGACCTGGCGGTAGCCGCGCAGGCGCGCGACGAGGTCTGGGTACGCGGCCTCGTCGAAGCGCAGCCGGTGCCCCGTCTCGGTCGTCGCGTCGTCGACGAGCAGCGCGGGCTCGGGCCAGCGGGGAAGCCCGCCGGGCTCGTCGATCAGCGCCGTGCACGACGGGCCCGCGTCCTCGAGCCCCGCGTCCTCGAGCCCCCCGTCCCGCGCGCCTGCGCCGTCGCAGCCGAGCGCGCCGACCACCGCCAAGAGCCACCCGAGAGACGCCCACCGCCCACGCATCGCGACACTCTGGCATGTGAGGAGCCGCCCGCGCACGCCTTGACCGCGCCGCTCGGACGCTCGAAACACCGACGATGGCCCTCTTCTCCGACCTGCCGAGCGAAGTCTCCATCTACGAGGTCTCTCCGCGCGACGGCCTGCAGAACGAGGCGGTGACCGTCCCGACGACGCGCAAGGTGCGGCTGATCGAGGCGCTCTGCGCGTCCGGCCTGCGGCGCATCGAGATCACGTCGTTCGTCTCTCCGAGGTGGGTCCCGCAGCTCGCCGACGGCGACGAGGTCGCCGGGAACACCCCGCGCCCCGACGGGGTGGCGTTCAGCGCGCTGTGCCCGAACGCGCGGGGGCTCGAGCGCGCGCTCGCGGCCGGCATGGAGGAGATCGCCGTCTTCATCAGCGCGAGCGAGACGCACAACCGCAAGAACGTGAACAAGACCGTCGCGGACACGCTCGCCGGCTTCCGCGACGTGATCGGCCCGGCCGTCGCGAAGGGCCTGCGCGTGCGCGGCTACGTCTCGACGCTCTGGGGCTGCCCCTACGAGGGCGAGGTCAGCCCCGAGGCCGGCCTGCGCATCGCGCGCGAGCTGCTCGCCCAAGGGTGTTACCAGATCTCGCTCGGCGACACCATCGGAGCCGGCACACCAGTACAAACGCAACGCATCTTGTCGCACTTCCTCGCGGAGATCCCCGCGCCGCAGCTCGCGATGCACATGCACGACACGCGCGGGACCGCCCTCGCGAACATCCTCGTCGGGCTCGAGGCGGGCATCCGCACCTTCGACGCGTCCGTCGGCGGGCTCGGCGGCTGCCCCTACGCGCCGGGCGCCGCGGGCAACGTCGCCACCGAGGACCTCGTCTACATGCTGCACGGGATGGGCGTCGCCACCGGCGTCGACCTCGACCGCCTCGTGCAGGCGGGCCAGGTCGCCGCCGCCATCGTCGGCCACGAGCTCTCCGGCAAGGTCCACAAGGCCGGCGTCCGCTCGCTCGATCGCTGAGCGGAGCGCGGCTCCGAAGAGAAAGATCCTCATCCGGGGACTGCTTGGCGACAACGTGCGCTACTCTCGTACGAATGAAGCAGTATCACCTCGTCCTCCTGGCCTTCCCCTCGATCGCGCTGTCGGCCTGTGACGGAGGAGGAGGCGGCGATCCGCTGCGCCCCGACGGCGGGAGCACACCGGAGCCGACGGTCACCTACCACCGCGACGTCGCGCCGCTCGTCGCGCGCGAGTGCCTGAGCTGCCACGTCGAGGGCGGCATCGGCCCGTTCGCGCTCGACACCTACGCGCGGCTCGTCGAGCAGTCCGAGTTCGTCCTGCCCGCGGTGATGGCTGGCTACATGCCGCCGTGGATGCCGGACCCCGACTGCCGCGTGTTCGAGCACCAGCGCCAGCTCTCCGCGGCCGAGCGCCAGGTCTTCGAGCAGTGGGTGGCCGAGGACATGCCCGAGGGCGACCCGGCGACCGCGCCGCCGCCGCCGCCGGCTCCGCCGGCGTTCACCGCGACGCACGTCGCGCGCATGACGCAGGAGTACCTTCCCGACGCGCGCGTGCCCGACGACTACCGGTGCTTCCTGCTGGACCACACCTTCGAGCGCGACAGCTTCCTCGTCGGGCGCAACGTGGTCCCGGGCGCCGGCGCCCTCGTGCACCACGTCCTCGTATACGGCGTGCCGCCCGAGATGGTCGCGACGATCGAGGGCGCCGACGCCGCCGAGGATGGACCGGGCTACACCTGCTTCGGCGGCCCGGTCCCGACGGCGATGGAGACGCGCGGGGGCGCGCTCGGCCTCGTCGGCATGGGCGGCTGGGTGCCGGGCGCCCTCCCCGTCGTCGAGCGCGAGGGCCGCGGCGTGTACATCCCGGCGGGCTCGCGGATCGTCATGCAGGTGCACTACAACCTACTCGGGAACGAGCCCGCGGCCGACCGCACCGAGTACCACATGCGGATCACCGAGGACGCGCCCGCGCAGCTCGCCACGACGTTCCCGACGGTGATCCTGGATCTGAACATCGCGGCGGGGCGCGCCGAGAACCCGCACCGCGCGGTCTTCCGCAACTACCGCTCCGACGCGCTGAACCTCACCGGCCTCATGCCGCACATGCACCTGCTCGGCCGGCAGATCAGCTTGCACCGAGTACCCGCGGCCGGCGCCGCGGAGGACCACGAGTGCCTGATCGACGTCCCGCGTTGGAGCTTCGGCTGGCAGGAGAGCTACGCGGTGCGGCGCGACGACGCGATGACGATCGCGCCGGGCGAAGGGCTCGAGCTCTTCTGCAACTACGACAACTCCCCCACGAACCAGCCCGTGATCAACGGAACGCGCGTGGAGCCGCGCGACGTGACCTGGGGCGAGGGCACGCTCGACGAGATGTGCCTGCTCTACGTGCAGCACGAGACCCCGTGGACCGGCACCCCGCCGGCGCGCGGCTGCGACGCGGCCGCCGACTGCCTCGCCGGCTGCACGAGCGGCGACGCGGAGTGTCTGCTCTCCTGCGAGGGCCTCGCGGGCGGCTGCCGGATCTGCGTCATGGAGTCGACGCTCGGCTGCGCGCGTGACACGTGCCTCGCCGCGTACGCGCCGGCCGCGGCGTGCTTCCAGACCTGTCTCTTGAGCTTCGCGGTGGTCGGCGGCTCGTTCGATCGCTGCATGGCGGCGGAGTGTCCCGAGGGAACCTGGCCGCGGGCGCGTGACTGCGTCGAGCGCGTGGTCGAGGCGGGCACGTGCGACGCGCGGCTCACCGCGTGCGGCATCTCGCGCTGACGCTCGGGCTCGTCGCGCTCGCGGGCCCGGCGCGCGCGCACGGCCCCGCGCCCGTGGCGCTCGAGGTGCTCGCCCACGACGGGCGCGCGCCGCTCGCGCTGCGCACCAGCGTCGGCCTCGCCGTCGCCCGCGGGGACGGGACCTACGCCTACGTCTGCCCCGCGCGCTGGGACGGGAACGAGCTCGCCCTCGCCGCCGGCGCGCGCGACGGCCGCGACCTGCTCGTCCACAGCGCCGGCGCCGCCTACCTCTCGCGCGACGGCGGCTGCACCTTCGCGCCGCTGACCGACGGGTCGCTCTACGTGATGGCCGCCGCCTCGACGGGGCAAGGCTTCTTGCTCGTGGCCGAGGACGCGTCGGCGAGCGGTCCGCGGCGCTCGCGTCTCTTCGAGGTCTCCGACGGCGTGCTCGAGGAGCTCCCCCTCGCGCTCCCCGGCGCGGTGGACGGCGCGCTCGGGATCCCCGGCGGGTGGCTCGTCGCCGGGCACGCGCCGGTCGGCTTCGTCGCCGGTCCCGACGGAGTCCTCGCCACCTTCGAGACGAGCGCGAGCTGGATCACGCCGCGCGCCCTCGACGCAGGCGATCTCTGGCTGCGCGTCGCGGGCGCCGACGGAGTGATCCTCGCGCGCGTGGGCGCAGGTGAGGTCGAGCTCACCGCCCCGAGCGCACGCCTGGTCGGCGGGCCCATCCGGCTCGACGGCCGCTGGCTCGCCCTCCTCGACGGAGCCCTCCACGCGTTCGAGGACGGCGCGTGGCACCTCGAGGGCGAGCTCCCGTGGACGTGCCTCCAGAGCTACGAAGGGCGCCACTTCGCGTGCGGCCTCGAGGCGCTCTGGGAGCTCGCGCCCGGCGCGCCCGTGCCCGCCGCGGTCGCGGCGTTCTCGTTCTCGCAGCTCGCGCCGCCCGACGCGTGCGGCGAGCCCGCGACGCGCGCCGCCTGCGGCCGCGAGTGGGCGCACTTCGGCGGCGAGGCCGGCTGGCTCGACGCCCCGCCCGCGACGAGACCCGGCGAACCGCGCGGCGCGACACCGGGGAGCGGCGACGGCTGCGCCGCTTCCTCGACGCCGCCGCGCGGGAGCCTCGCCCTCGTCGTCGCGCTCGCCGCGTTCGCGTCGGCGCGCTCGCGACGGGCGATGCAGCGCGCGAGCAGGGTGGCTACCAGAGGACCGGCTCGCCGATGCAGTTCGTGAGATCGAAGAGCATGAAGATCAGCGCCTGCTCCTGAGGCGTGATCGTGCTCGTGCAGCCCTGCGGGAAGCTCGGCGGCTCACCGCCGAACGGGCTGCTCTGCGCCTGGTCCGCGCTCGAGACGTGGATGTCGCTGAACACCACGCGCCCGCACGCCTCGGTCTCGAACCCGTGGAGCGGCGCATCGAAGCTGAAGTAGACGGGCGTCGACTCCACCCAGATCCACGGCTGCGCGCCCATGCCCACGCTGCTCGACGACTGCCGCGCCTCGCGCAGCGAGACCGGCCCGTAGGTCGTCGAGCCGCGCACGTCGGGGAGCATCATCCAGTCCGCGAGCAGCATCCCGCGCTCGAACGTCGTGTCGATGCGGCCGGTCGCCGTGTCGAGCTGCGCGCCGCCGCCCCACCGCGCCAGGTCGCGCCAGTATGGATCGATGGCGTGCTGGAGCCAGGCGTAGTGGTAGTGCGTGAGGAACACGCGCCCGCCCGCCTCGGCGTAGCGCCGGAGCGCCTCGCGCGCGGCCTCCGGCTTGTTCGCGACCGTCTCGGAGCACTCGCAGGAGTGGATCACCGCGTCGTACGCGGCGAGGTTCTCGTAGCGCGACCACCACTCCTGCGCCGAGGGGAAGCGCTCGCCGCCGAGCGACGCGTCGAAGCGGTTGCGCCCCGACTCGCAGGTCTCGCCGAGCAGCGGGATCGTGACGCAGACGCGATCGGCGAAGAGGTTCACCCGCCCCGCGCGGTCCGGCATCGTGAACTCGGAGTCGTCGATCCCGAGCTTGCGCAAGAGGCACTCCATCCCGTCGCACGAGCCGGTCGTGAGCGCGAAGCGCGGCAGGTGGCCCTCCGCGCGGTTGCGCGGCAGGCGCGTCGAATCGGGCGAGATGCTGTAGGACTGGCACGCTTCGACGACCGGGATGGTGGTGATCCGACGCCACTTGCCGATCTGGATGACGAGCTGGATGTTCTCTCCGGCCGGCACGTCGGTGAGCGTGAAGCTGCCGTCCGTCCCGGTTCGCACGGGCGTACCGACCACGCCGCTGAGCTCCGCGTCGCAGCGCAGGCACGCGCGGCCGTCCACGCCGGTGGGGATCGGCGCGACGGGGCCCTCCGCGACGTACACGACGGCGCCGGGCACGGGGAGCGTCCCGGCCGGGATGCGCACGACGCCGGAGATGCTCGTCGTGCCGCCGCCTGGGCAGATCGCGGCGTCGCGGCGCTCGGCCGGCCCGCTGTCGCTGCCCGCGCGGCTCTGGCACATCCCGCTGACGCAGACGAGTCCGTCGGCGCAGGAGGAGTCGTCCCGGCAGCTGCCGCCGGAGGGACGGTTGCCGACCGTGCAGCCGGTCAGGCCTGCGACGAACACGATGGCGGCGACGCTCGGTGCTCTCACGATCACTTCTCCTCGCGAGGCGCGACGCGCGATCCCCGTCGAGAGAGGAGAATGAGTAAGGACGAGAGAGCGGTCAACGGCGTCGCCCGCGAGAAAGGCTCGCGAAAGTGCCGTAGCTCACGCCCCTCGCTCCTCGAAGAACGCGCGCATCACCGCGATCATCGGCGCGACGTCGGCCGCGCCGGCCATCTCGCGGCACGAGTGCATCGACAACATCGGGTTGCCGACGTCGACCGTGGCGAGGCCGAGGCGCCCTGCGCTGATCGGCCCGATGGTGCTGCCGCACGCGAGGTCGCTGCGCGTCACGAAATGCTGCGGGACGACCCCCGCCGCCTCGCACCACGCGGCGAAGCGCGCGGCCGTCTCACCATCGGTCGCGTAGCGCTGGTTCGCGTTCGTCTTGATGACGGGGCCGCCGCCGAGGCGCGGCAGGTGGCCGGGCTCGTGTCGGTCGGCCCAGTTCGGGTGGACCGCGTGCGCCATGTCGGCCGAGATCGAGACCGAGCGAGCGAGCGCGCGCGCGAGCGCGTCCGCGCGCGGATCGAGCGCGTGCGCGACGCGCTCGAGGACGTCGCCCAGGACGGGCGAGTCGGCGCCCTGGCGCGAGCGGCTCCCGACCTCCTCGTGGTCGTAGAGCGCGACCCCGCGCGTCGCGCGCACCGGACCGGTCGCGCCGAGCAGCGCCGAGAGGCCCGCGTGACAGCTCGCGAGGTTGTCGAGCCGGGGCGCGAAGACGAGCTCGTCGTGCGCGCCGCCGCGCGCGGACGGCACGACGTCGAACAGGCAGAGGTCGTGGCCATAGATCGCAGACGGGTCGACGCCGACCGCCTCGGCGACGAGCGAGAGCAGCGTCGCCTCTCCCGCGCCCTCGAGCGCGAGGTGCGGCGCGAGGTGGCTCTGCGCGTTGAGCTTGAGCCCCTCGTCGTTGACGGCGCGGTTCAGGTGGATCGCGAGCGAGGCGACGCGGCAGATCGGGCGCGCGATCCGCACGAGCGCGGGCTCGAGCCGCTCGCCGCGTCGCACGACCACGCGGCCCGCGACGGAGAGGTCGCGGTCGAGCCACGTGTGGAGCAGCACGCCTCCGTAGGGCTCGACCGCGATCTGGCGGACGCCCTGCGCGCCCGCCTCGGCGCGCGGCTTCACGCGCAGGTTCGGTGAGTCGGTGTGCGCGCCGACGAGCCGGAAGCCGCCCTCGCTCGGCGGCACGCTCCCGAGCTCGAGCGCGACGAGGGTCGAGCCGCCGCGCACGACGTACACGCGCGCGCCCGGCGCGAGCGCCCACGGCTCCGCCTCGTCGAGGGCGACGTAGCCGGCGGCCGCGAGCCGCGCGACGCTCTCCGCCACCGCGTGCCACGGCGTCGGCGACGCGTCGATGAACGCGAGGAGATCGGTGACCGGATCCGAGGTGCGCATCGCGGCGAGCGTACCCGCGCCGCCCGAGCGCGCCTACTCCGAGCGCAGCTCGGAGACCTCCGCGAACCGGCCCGGCAGCGCGGCGATGGCGTCGTCGCGGTCGCGACACGACAGCACCCGCTCGAGGATGGCCGTGGTGATCGCGCGGGTGACGACGCGCGCTCGCTCGGGCTCGATGTGCTCGGGCCGGCAGTCGAAGAGGAACGACGCGAACGAAGCGCCGCACACGTCGTAGCGCTGCGCGACGGCGACGAGGTCCTCGCCCGCTTCGTTCTCCAGGTCGCACAGATCGCTCGGCGCGAGGTGTCCGCTGCCGCCGATCCCGAGCAGCCACTTCGGGGCGGGGGAGCTCGCGTAGGCCGAGACGGTCTGATTGTACCGCACGACCCGGTCGTCCTCGGCGCCGACGAAGAGCGCGCCGCGCAGCTGCTCACTGCGCGTCGCCGACTGGCTCGACGCGAGGCCGATCACCAGCGCGACGCCCGGGCGCCCGGTGAGCCCGGCGACCGCGCCGCCCGCGCTGTGTCCGGCGAGCGCGGTGCGCGCGCGGTCGATACGTCCGGCGAGGAACGCGAGCCCCTCGCTCGGCGCATCGAGCGCCGCGAGCACCGCGTCGACGTCGCCCGCGATGTTGCGCGCCCCGCTCGCGGAGTCGGGACACGCGATCGCGAGCTGGTCGCCGAGGAAGAGCCCCGGGTGATCGGCCGCGGCCACGACGAAGCCGCGGCTCGCCCAGTGCGTGGCGATCGAGAGCGACTGCGTTCGGAACGCGGCGGTGCCGTGCACGAAGACGACGACGGGGTACGGGCCGCGGGCCTCGTCGATCGGCGCGTCGCGCGTGCAGTCGCAGTCCTGCCAGGGGTTGTCGGTGTCGGGGATGCGCGCGCGCTGCGATGGAGGCAGCCAGTCGCGCAGGTCGTAGCGCACCGGCACGTCGGACGCGCGCGCTGCGGGGTACCAGACCTCGACCGTGAGGCGACCCACCGCGGCGGTGCGCGCGCCGACGGACCACGGGCCGCGCCGCTCGGGGTCCACGGGCGCCGGGCGCAGAGCGACGCCGTCGCACCCGTCGCCCGGGAGCACCGGGACATCGCCGGCGTCCGCCTCGCCCCCCGCGCCATCCACTCGTGGGCCCGCGTCGCGCGCGCTCGCCGCGTCGGGCATCGCCGCGTCGAGCGGCGTCGCGCCCGCATCCAGCGCGCCCCCGTCCACCCTCACCACACCCGCCTCCTCGGCGCCGCCCGCGGGGTCGTCCCCACAGCCGCCGAGCCCGAGCGCGAGAACCGCCATCCACGCTGCCCGCATATCGTCACCTCCGCGGACCAGATACTAAAAGTCGAAAGCCGCACTTTCAACAGTGCCTGGTTGCGTCCGCCCCGACTCGGCGGCGGCCCAAGTGATCTCGCTGTACTTCGCCCACCGGTTCTGAGGACAATCGGCGCGCGCGCATGCAGAGCTCGTCGCGGTGGCTCTTCTCGCTCGTCCTCCTGCTCGGCTGCGAGGACCCTCCCCCCGAGCTGCCGCCGCCGCTGCCGCCGGGCCCGCCGCCGGCGCCGATCGCCGGACCTCGCGGGGTCGCCGACGACGCCGCGTTCGCGATCGTGCCGAGCCCGGACGGCGCGCTCCTCTTCTGGGCGGTGCCGTACCGCGAAGGCGGCGGGGTGCGGGTCGTCACGCTGTCGCCCACCGGCGGGGCGCTCGGCGCCGAGCGGCCCGTCGCGCAGCGCGGCGCGGCGGCAGGCGGCGCGGCGGAACAGCACGTGAGCCAGGCCGTCGAGCTCGACGCGTTCTCGGTCGGCCGGCGCGTCGCGCTCGCGTGGGTGCTCGACTACGGCCACCACCTCGCGGTCCAGGCGACCTGGTCGGCGGACGGGCAGCGGTTCGCCACCGTCGAGACGCTCGGGCGCACCGTCCGGCGCGACGAGGGCACACGCGGGCGCGTGGCCGTCAGCGGCGACGAGGACCACCTGCTCGTGCACCACCGCACCGAGGAGGCGGACTGCGTCGCGAGCGAGGGGCGCTGCGCGATGTTCGCGCGCCATGGCCTCGACGGCGCGACGGGCCGGCCGGGCCCGAGCGAGGTGCGCGAGCCCTGCGAGCCGCTCGTGGGCGGCGCGCTGTTCCGCGCTGGGACCTGGTACGACGCCGTCTGCCACGTGGAGGGCGGCGCGCCCTCGACGACGATCGAGTCCGTGCGCCCCGCGCTCTCCTACGCCGGCCCGACGACGTTCGCGGGCTGCGTGCCCGTCGCGCTCGCGCCCCTCGACGACGGCGTGCTCGCGCTCGCGCGCTGCCGCGACACGCTCGCCGGCCACGCGCTCGACGAGATGGGGCGCACGCGCGCGAGCTTCTCGCCGATCGAGCGCGTCGCGGCGTGCGAGGATGGACGCCCGGTCCTTCGTGCGCGCGAAGGGCGCCGCGAGGCCAAGCTCACCCTCGGCGCCGCGATCGGGCGCATCGAGGGCTTGCTCCCCGAGGACCTCGCGCCCGCGGGCGCGCGCGCCGTCTGGACGGGCGAGGCGATCCTCGTCGCCGTGCCAGTGCGCCGCTCGCTGATCCTGCGCCGCTACCAGTGCCGCCCCGACGGACGCCTCGACCGCACCGACGCGCTCTGACGGACGCGCTCCGACGGACGCGCTCTGACGAAAGACGCGCAGGCGTTGCGCCCGCCATCCCCATCTGGTAGCAAGGTCTCCGGAGGGACGGGGTGGGGGTGGTCACGCGGCGCATTCGCAAGCTGGGCGCGATCCCGAGGCGGGTCGTGGTGGCCGACGACAGCGCGGCGATGCGCACGACCTTGCGCCTCTTGCTCGAGGACGCGGCGCCGAGCCTCGAGGTCGTCGAGGCCGCCGACGGCTTCGCGGTGCTGCGAGCCCTCGACGAGGGGCCGGTCGACGTGCTCGTGTGTGATCTCTCGATGCCCGTGCTCGACGGGCGCAAGCTGTTGCGCATGCTCGCGGAGCGCCCGGATCGCCCGGACGTGGTGATCGTGAGCGGCGCGCCGCCCGAGCCGGGCGAGGCGTGGCAGCTCGACACGATCCGGGGTTGGCTCGAGAAGCCCTTCGACCCGCGCGCGCTCATCGCGCTCGTGCTCGGGACGCCGCCGCCGTCGGCTCAGACCGGCTCGTAGGCCTTGCAGAACACGAGCTCGGCCTCGGGATCCGCGTAGCGGGCGAGGCGATGATCGGCGACGGGGTAGTCGTAGGCGCAGGCCGGCGCGTCGGGATCGAACGCCGCGCACCCCTCGCAGCAGAACTGCAAGCCATATTGCGCCCGCTCCTCGCGGAAGCGGGCGTCCTGCGCGATCCTCACGCGCCGCGCTCGGCGTCGATCTTGGCGACGCGGCCCGCGTGGCGGCCGCCCTCGAACGCGCCGGCGACGAACGCGTCGAGGATCGTCTCGGCGAGCCCGACGCCGACGACGCGCGCGCCTACGCAGAGGACGTTGGCGTCGTTGTGCGCGCGAGCCATGGCGGCGCTGTAGGGCTCGCTGCACACGACGGCGCGGACGCCCGGGTGCCGGTTCGCGGCGATGCTCATCCCGACGCCCGAGCCGCACACGAGGAGCCCGAACACCGCGCCCTCCCCGGCCGCGACGGCCGCGGCGACGCGGTGCGCGTAGTCGGGGTAGTCGACCGAGGATCCGTCGTGCGTCCCGAGATCCTCGACGTCGTGCCCGCGCGCGCGCAGGCGCTCGACGAGGGACGCCTTGAGGGCGAGCCCCGCGTGATCCGCACCCGCGACGAACCGCGCCACGGCTCAGGCCGGGCCGAACGCCAGCGTGACGTTCGTGCCGCCGAAGCCGAAGCTGTTCGAGATCGCGACCTCGAACCGGCCCTCGCGCGCGGTCCCCGCGACCACGTCGAGCCCCGACAGCTCGTCCTCGGGCTCCTCGAGGTTGATCGTCGGCGGCACGACGCCGGTCTGGACCGACAGCACCGTCAGCGCGGCCTCGAGCCCACCCGCCGCGCCGAGCAGGTGCCCGGTGACGCTCTTGGTGGCGGTGATCCACGCCGGCGGCCGATCGCCGAGCACGCGCTTGAGCGCCTGGATCTCCTGGAGGTCGCCCGTCGGCGTGCTGGTCGCGTGCGCGTTCACGTAGCCGACGCGCTCGATCGCGATCCGCCCGTCCTCGAGCGCGAGCCGCATCGCGCGCTGCGCGCCCTCCCCCTCGGGCGCGGGCTGCGTCAGGTGGAACGCGTCGCTCGTCGCGCCGTATCCGAGCACCTCGGCCAGGATCGGCGCGCCGCGCGCGATCGCGGCCCCACGCTCCTCGACGATCACCGAGGCCGCGCCCTCGGCCATCACGAAGCCGTCGCGCCCCTTGTCGAACGGGCGGCTCGCGCGCGCCGGCTCGTCGTTGCGCTTGGAGAGCGCGCGCATCGCCGTGAAGCCGGCGATCCCGAGCGGGGTGATGCACGCCTCCGAGCCCCCCGCGACCGCCGCGTCGAGGTGGCCGTAGCGGATCGCCCGCACCGCCTCGCCGATCGCGTGGGCGCCCGAGCTGCACGCGCTGGTCGTCGTGTAGTTCGCGCCCTTGAAGCCGTAGCGCATCGAGATCTGGCCCGGCGCGAGGTTCGAGATCGTCGCCGGGATGAAGTACGGCGAGATCTTGCGCGGGCCCTTCTCGAGCAGCCGCGAGTGCTGCTCCTCGATCAGCTCGAGGCCGCACAGCCCGACGCCGAAGAAGACGCCGACGCGCTCCTTCTGCTCGTCGTTCGGCTCGAACCCGGACGCGCGGAGCGCCTGCTCCGTCGCGCCGAGGGCGAGGTGGATGAAGCGCGCCCCCTCGCGGAGGCGCTTGTTCTCGATGTACGCGAGGGGGTCGAAGTCCCGGCACTCGCCCGCGATCTGCGAGGGGTGCTCGGACGCGTCGAACCTCGTGATCGGACCGATCCCGCTCCGACCCGCCACGATGGCTTCCCACGACAGCTCGGTGGTCGCCCCGCAAGGAGTGACCATCCCGACGCCAGTGACGACGACCCTGCGCACGCGGCCTCTCAGTTGGTGCGCGAGGTGATGTAGCTCACCGCGTCGCCGACCGTGCGGATCTTCTCGGTGTCTTCGTCGGGGATCTCGATCTCGAACTGCTCCTCGAACGCGAGGACGAGCTCCACGATCGCCAGCGAGTCGGCGCCCAGATCCTCGATGAACTGGGACTCCTCCTTGATCTGACCCATGTCCACGTCGAGCTGCTGAGAGATGATCTCCTTGACCTTGTCCGCAGTTTCCATTGTTCCTCGATTCGGATCCGTCTAGATGAGCATGCCGCCGTTGACGCGGAGGATGTGTCCGGTGATGAACCCCGCCTCGGGGGAGGCGAGGAAGAGGACCGCCGCGGCGACGTCCTCGGGAGTGCCCATGCGTCCGAGCGGCGTCTCGGCGATGGCCTGCTGCTTCACGCTGTCGGGGAGCGCCGCCGTCATGTCGGTCTCGATGAAGCCGGGGGTGACGCAGTTCACCGTCACGCCGCGCGAGGCGTACTCTTTGGCGAGCGTCTTCGTCAACCCGATGATCCCCGCCTTCGACGCGGCGTAGACGGCTTGCCCCCGGTTGCCCGCCTCGCCGACGACCGACGACACGTTGATCACGCGGCCGTCTCGCTTGCGCATCATCAGGCGGATCGCCGACTTCGCGCACCAGAGAGTGCCGCCGACGTTGGTCGCCATCGTGCGCTCGAGCTCCTCCGGCTTGATGCGCAGGAGGATCTGATCGAGCGAGATGCCCGCGTTGTTCACGAGGACGTGCAAGCCGCCGAGCCGCTCCGCGACGCCGGTGACGCCCGCGTCGACGGCGTCCGGATCGGCGACGTCGAAGCGGACGAGCTCACCGTCGCTGCCCGCCTCGCGGACGAGCGAGAGCGTCTCGGCGGCGGCCGCCTCGTTGCCCGCGTAGTTCACGGCCACCTTCGCGCCGGCCTTCGCGAGCGCGACGCAGATCGCGCGGCCGATCCCGCGCGAGCCGCCGGTGACGAGCGCCACCTTGCCGTCGAGGCGGAACATCCGGCTACTCCGTGGCGTCGACGATCTCGATGACCTCGCGGCCGCCATAATGGCCACACGCGGGGCAGACGCGGTGCGGGAGGCTGGGCTCGCCGCAGTTCGCGCAGGGCACCGTGTTCGGGGCGGTGACCTTGTCGTGATTGGCGCGGCGCGAGTTGCGGCGCGCGCGGGGGTTCTTGCGCTTGGGGACGGCCACTTTCGATCACTCCTCGGTCGGGAACTTGCCGACCAACGACAGCAGGGGGGCGAGCCGCGGATCGACTCCGCCGGCGGGCGCCGACAGATCCGCGGGGCCGCGCACGTGGACGGGCACCGGGATGCCCGCACAGTCCGCGCGGCAGAGAGGTTGGATGGGGACCTCGAGCAAGAGGTTCTCGCGCACGGCGTCGTCGAGCACGACGCGCTCGCCGACGTAGAAGTCGCGGTCGAGATCTTCCGGTGTGAGCTCGAGCTCGTCCGGCTCGGGCCGGAGCTCGGCGCTGCGGGCGGTCAAGAGGCGCGTGATGTCCGCGTCGACGTGGACGACGGCGTCCTCGAGGCAGCGCGAGCAGGCGGTCACGAGCGTCGAGGTGACGCGGCCCTGGATCAGGATGTCCGCGCCCTGCTTGTGGGCGTGGAACGCGAGCCGACCCTCGGGCGCCGTGTCCGACACGCGCACGCCCGTGCCCTCGAGCGCGACGGCGAGCCACTCCGTCCGCACCGGGAAGTCGTAGGACTTCCCTGCGTCCGAGAGGTCATGCACATCGAGCACGAATTCCGGCATCGCCCTTGGAGAAAAAAGGAGCGGGTGCTTAGTCCGACGCGCGCGCGGGCGCAAGCCGAAGCGACGCCCGCCCGACGCGCGAGCGCCGCGCCGGACCTCGCGGTCCGCGCGGCGCCCGCTCGGGTCCGTCGGCGCTCAGCCGCCCAGACAGGCGCGGAGCTCCGGGGTCTCGGTCCAGCCGCAGGCGCCGTCCGCCTGGCGGGCGCAGGTCGCCGAGCGGAAGCACGCGTACTCCTCGCGCCACTCGCACGTGCTGATTCCGTGGTCGCCCTCCTCCAGGCAGAGCTGCCCGGAGCAGCCGCCCACGCGGCACCCATCGGGCCCCGGGCCACCGCCACCCGCGAGGCACGCGCGCAGCTCCGGCGTGTCGGTCCAGCCGCAGGCGCCGTCTGCCTGGCGCGCGCAGGTCGCCGAGCGGAAGCACGCGTACTCGTCGCGCCACTCGCAGGTGCTGGCCCCGCCGTCGCCCTCCTCGACGCAGAGCTGGCTCGAGCAGCCGCCGACCTGGCACGCGCCGGCCTCGCACGCGGGCACGGTCGCGTCGCAGCGCCCGTCGGGCTGGCAGTACTTGAGGACGGCGGTCTCGACGCAGTCCGTGTCGCCGGGCGCGCACAGCGTGCAGCCATCGCCGCAGCTCCGGCCTGCGCACGGCTCGTAGGGCGGCGGCGGCTCACAGCTCGGGGTGGTCGGCTGGCAAGCGCCATCGGGCTGGCAGTACTTGACCACGCCCGTCTCGACGCAGTCGGTGTCGCCGGGCGCGCAGAGCGTGCACTCGGCGCCGCAGGCGAGCCCCGCGCACGGCTCGTAGGGCACCGGCCCGCACGCCGGCGTGGTCGGCGCGCACCGGCCGTCGGCCTGGCAGTACTTGAGGACCTCGGTCTCGAAGCAGTCGCGATCGCCCGGCGGGCACTCCCGGCAGGCGTCGCCGCAGCTCAGCGCGCCGCACGGGTCGTAGGCGGGCCCGGCGTCCACGGCGCCGCCGTCGCGGTCGCCGCCGAGATCGACGTCGCCCTCACACGCGCGAAAGCCCATCACGGCGGGCACGAAGAGCAGCACGGTCAGGCTGCCGAGCCAACGGTCTCTCATGGTCGTTCCTCCCAAGGCGAAGTTCGGATGTCTCGGGTGGGAAATGGCCGCGCAGCGCCGCGCCCGTCACGAAATCTCATGGCGCGGCGCTCGCCCGCGCTCGCGCCCCGCGCGGCGCGTCTCGATTGCGCGGCCGGCCCGGCGCAGTCATGAGGACGCAGGTGAGGCGCGCGTGCCGTGGGCTGGCGGCTCTCGCGGTGGCGCTCGCGGGCGCGCCGTGCGGGCACGCGCGCGCCGAGGGCCTGAGCCTCTCGTGGAGCGCGCCGCCCGGCTGCCCCGACCGCGCCACGGTCGCGGCGCAGATCGAGGAGCTCCTCGGGCGCGCGCTCGTCGCCGCCCCACCCGCGCGCGTCGAGGCCGCGATGGCGCGCGACGGGGGCCGGCTGCGGCTCGACCTCGAGCTCGTCCGCGGCGACGAGCCGGCCTCGACGCGCACCCTCGAGGGGCCGACGTGCGAGGCGCTCGCGGAGGCCGGCGCGCTGGTGATCGCGCTCGCCATCGATCCGGACGCGGTCGCGGCGCGCCAACGCGCGCGCGAGGGCGCGCCGCCCGAGGCCGCGCCCGAGCCAGCGCCCGCGCCGACCCCCACGCCCGCGCTCCTC
>JAHBWG010000005.1 GCA_019637095.1 Sandaracinaceae bacterium
TTCGTAGCCGGGAGCTCGAGAGGGTGAACGAGGCCTGGGACCGCGAGGCTCCCGGGCCTCGGTGCGTCCGTCGGGCGGCAGCGGGTGCAATCGGACGGTGAGGGCGGCCGCCGAGGGCGCGCGGAGCGCTCGGGAGCGCCCCAGGGAAGACCGCGGTGCCCGCAAGTCGGGCGGTCGACCTCAGCCGCCTGTAGCTACCGCAATCCAAGTTGTCCACGACCCCGGGTAGTTGTCCACGACCCCGCGCCGCGGTCCACGACCCCGGGTCGGATCGCCCGGATCGCCCGCGCCGCGCGGTGGGCGAGAATCGCGCGGCAGAACCCTTCCGCCGGGGCGCCGGCTTGGGCATACAGAAGGAGTGGAGCGACACAGCCCGCCCGCGCGCCACGGCTACCGGGTGCCGTCCCGGCCGGACCCGGTGCCGTTCACCGTGCTGCGGGTGAGGCCGGGCGAGTACGCGGAGCCGGCGTGGGTGCGGCGGCTCCTCGAGCGGGTCGCCGCGCTGCGCCGCCAGCTCCGGCGCTGACGTGGGCGGTTGGCCGCGCGGCGCGTGCCCTGGGACACACGCGCGCGGCCGGACCCGGAGCCGCGTACCCGGCGGGCGCCTGGCACGCACGATGCGGTGTGGCTCGGCATCGCTCACGGAGGTCCCCCGATGCCCCGCACCCTCGCCCTCACGCTCCTGCCCGTCTTCTGCCTGGCGCCGTCGTTCGCCCTCGCCCAACCGGGGGCGCTCGCCACGTTCGACCCGTCCCTCGCGGCCACCGTGGCCGAGGCGCCCGAGGCTGAGCAGGACGACGAGTACGCCGAGGACGAGACCTACGACGAGGAGATGGAGTACTGCGGCGGCGGTGAGTCGGTCCTCGACGAGGCACGCTACGAGATGGAGTCCGGCGACGAGGCGGGCGCGCACCGCCGCCTGGTCGCGGCGCTCCGCGAGGGGCGCGTCGAGGAGTGGGAGCGCGGCTACGCGCTCGCCTTGCTCGGCGAGCTCCAGCTGCGCCGCGGCGAGCCGGGCCGCGCGCTCGTGAACTTCACCCGCGCCCAGCGCATCGAGCCGTCCGCGACGTCGAGCTGGCGCGCGTCGATCGCCACCGCCCTCTACCTGCGCGGCCGCCGCACGGACGCGCGCGAGACGGCGCGCGAGGCCCGCGAGGACGCGTGCGCCGACGTCTACGCGGTGGCCTCCTGCTACGCGGCGAACCTCGTCCTGTCGCGGACCGAGCGCGACGCCGAGACCCGGGCCGCGGCGGCGGAGGCCCTCGCGACGCTCCGCGCCGCGCACCCCGGCTCCGAGGACGCCTTCGCCGACGTCGAGCGCCGGGTGCGCGGCTCGTGAGCGCGCGGCTCGCGATCGGGCTCGCGCTCGCCGTGCTCGCGTGCGCCGCGCCCGCGGCGGCGCAGGACGCGACGGCGACGCTCCGCCGCTACGGCTGCGCGAGCTGCCACGCGGTCGAGGGCGTGCGGGTCAGCCGCGGTCAGTCGTGCACCGGCTGCCACCAGGCCATCGTCGAGCGCGCGCGCGGCCGCGCGAGCGCGCCGGCGGTGCGGCACTTCGTGTTCGCGCCCGATCTCGAGGCGGCGGGCCGCCGCCTGCGCGAGGATTACCTCGTCTCGTTCCTGCAGGACCCGCACGACGCGCGGCCGCGGCTCGAGGAGACGATGCCGCGCCTGCCGGTGACCGAGGCCGACGCGCGGGTGCTCGCGCGCTGGCTGCGCCGCGACACGCGCCCGCTCCCCGCCGGGCCCGCGCCGAGCCGCGCGAACCTCGAGGCCGGCCGCGCGGTGTTCGCCCGCGTCGGCTGCGCGGTCTGCCACGAGCTCGGCAACGCCGACCTCGGCGTGCGCATCCCGCCCGAGGCGCTGATGGGCCTGGGCCGCGCCGCCTACGAGGCGCCGAACCTCCGCCACGTGCGCGACCGGCTCGACCCCGACGCGGCGCTCGCGTGGATCGAGAGCCCGCGCTCCGTCACCCCGCGCGCGCTCATGCCCGAGACCAACCTCTCGCGCGCCGACGCGATCCTCGTGCGCGACTTCCTCTGGTTCGCCGACCCGGGCGCGCCGGCGGCCCCCGCCTCGTCGTCGCTGGACCTGCGCCCGCTCTCGCGTCCGGTCCGCTTCGCCGAGGTGCGCCGGATCTTCGACCGCTCGTGCATCCACTGCCACGCGCACACCGACGGCCAGAGCGCGAGCGCGCTCGGGTTCGAGCCGTCCTCGCTCGATCTGTCGAGCCTCGAGGGCGTGCGCGCGGGGGTGCTCGCGGCCGACGGAACGCGCCGCTCGATCCTCGAGCCGGACGCGAGCGGGCTCGCGCCCCTCGTCGCCCGCCTCCTCCGTCGCCACGAGGAGGCGGCCCGCGACGTCATCCCGTCCCGCGCGGACACGCTCGCCCCGATCGCGCGCGCGCGCCCCGATGCGCCGGTCGGCATGCCGCTCGGCCTGCCGCCGGTCCCCGCCGACGACGTGCGGCGCATCGCGACCTGGATCTCGCAAGGGGCGTTGCCCTGATGAGACGCGGGCCGATCAGCGGCGCGTGAAGCGCAGGACGTGGCGGTAGACGAAGGTGTCGCCCGTCTGTCCCTGGTTCCACGCGAGCCGCGCGGTCGTCGGATCGTCGACGTCGTTCGCATAGTCGTAGAGGATGATCTCGCCCTCGCGCTCGCCCTCGAGCCACGCGGGGAAGCACGTGTCGCCGCCGCTCGGCAGGTCGAGCACGTAGGCGATCCGATCCTCGCCCTGAACGTACCGCCAGAGCGCGCAGCGCTTGGGCGTCTGCGTGTACGGGATCTGGTTGGCGGCGGTCTGCGCGGCGTGGGTCCCGCGCCGCGTCATCAGGTCGTAGTGCCCCGTCTCGGTCACCTGCCGCCGGGCGACGAGGTACGCCTCGCCGTCGTGCCAGAACATGAGCGGGCTGTCGTACTTGCGCGGGTCGATGCGGCATTCCCAGTGCGCGAGCGCGCTCGCGGGCGCGCGGCACACCATGGAGCCCCAGCCGTTCTCGTCGCCCGGCTCGTTGCGGATCACGCCGAAGAGCGTCCCGTCGTCGCCGATCACGAAGTCCGTCTCCGAGCCACCGCCGCGGTACACGGTGCGCCGCGCGGGATCGACGGGGGTCCACGCGCGGCCATCGAGCGTGGTGTAGAGGTCGGACTCGAGCGGCAGCCCGTTGAAGAGGTAGATGTTCTCGCCGCCGAGGTAGGCGGTCATGTACGGGGTGCCGCGCTCGGTGCGCGTGCGCCACGCGATGTAGCCGTCGAGGCCGTCGACCGGCGCGAGCGCGCTCCACGCGCCGCTCGCCGCGCGCTCCGCCACCACCACGCCCATCGGCTCGAAGGCGAGCGCGTTCGTGCCGAGCACGGAGACGTAGAGGAAGAGCGAACCGCCGAGCGCGAGCCACCGTGGCTCGCGCAGGTCCGTCCCCATGGCGTAGCTCGCCTCGAACGTCCAGCGCTCCTCGTCGGCGCTCGAGACGACGTGGATGACGGTGTCCGGGCCCGCGTAGTGGTCGGGCGCGGTGCGCCACGCGAGGTAGACGCGGCCCTCGTGGCGGATCACGTCGAGGTTGTTGTTCGAGTGCTGCGGGACCGTCTCGGTGGGCAGGCCCGCGCTCGGGACCACGCGCCGCGTGCTCAGCACCTCGACGTCGTGGCGTCCCGGCTCCGACGGCGGCGGCGCCGGGAGCGGCGCGTCCCCCGCGTCGAGCGGAGGTGAGGCGTCGTCGCCCGCGTCGGGGGTCGTCGCGGGGCCGTCGCAGGCCACGAGCAGCAGCGAGAGGGAGGCGAGCGCGCGCACGGGCCCATCGTAGCGCGAGTCCGCGCGCTCAACGCGCGTAGCGGTAGCACATCGCGTAGGTGCTCCCCGGCTGGCACGTGTAGCCGCTCGGGCAGAGGAGGAACTCGGGCGTGCGCCCCGGCAGGCACCGCACGAAGCTCGTCCGTGTGCGGCGGCAGGTGTACTGCGGCCAGTCGCCGTAGATCCCGCACGAGTCCCACGCGCACTGCGGCGAGTCGACGGCGAGGTCGCCGGCGCACGCGCGGAGCGGTCGGCCCGCGCCGTCGAGCGAGACGCACCGCCCGCTCGCGCCGCAGAAGCCGCAGCCCGGGCTCGCCGCGCACGCCCCGCAGCTCGAGATCGCCGAGCACGGGTCGCTCGGATCGGGCGCCGGCTCCGGGTCGGGCTCGGGCATCGGCTCGGGCATCGGCATCGGCTCGGGCTCGGGCATCGGCTCGGGCTCGGGCTCGGGCATCGGCTCGGGCTCGGGCTCGGGCGAGGCGTCGGGGTCGAACGCGCTCCACTCGCGCACCTGCGCGAGCAGCCGCGCGTGGTTCTGCGCGACGAGCCCGTAGATGTCGGTCCCGAACGCGTCGTGGTAGTAGCCGCTGTTGATCCGCAGCACCTCGTTGGCGGCGGTGATCACCGGCCCGCCCGAGTCGCCGGGACAGAGCGCGTTGGTGCGCTGGCCCTGCGCGAACTCGAACTTGCGCTTCTGCCAGTCGCTGCGGGTGCCGCGCTGCGTGCAGCCGTAGCCCCAGACCGAGACGCGCGCACCGGCCGCCGGCTCGCTCGCCGCGAGGCGCAGCGGGCGCGCGAGCTCCGGCGGCACCGGGCGCCCGAGCTGCATGATCACGATGTCGTCGGCGCCGAGGCGCGAGCTGAAGCTGCGGTAGCGCACGATCGGGAACGTGCGCGACTCCCCGGCGGAGGGGCGGACGGTGAAGTTGCCGTAGCTCCCCATCGTGGTGCGGCTCGCGTAGCCGACGCAGTGGGCCGCGCTGATGATCACGTCGGGGGCGACGAGGCTCGCGGTGCACCCCGAGATGAAGCCGACCTCCGGCCGCTCGTAGGTGACGGTGCCTCCGATGACGGCGTCTTCGTGGAAGCCGATCTCGGTCGGCGGGAGCGCGTCGTCGGGATCGGTGTCCGGCGGCGCGGCGCCCTGCGCGGCGCAGCCGGCGAGCGCGAGGGTGAGCGCGAAGAGGGACCGCATGGGTCTCGACGAGCGCAAGTTGCGATCCACCGTCCTCGCCCGCGGAGCGGCGCCTCGAGGCGCCGCGCGCCGTCACCCGCCGAGTGACACGTGCGGAGCGTGGATGTCACCCTCGCGGACCGCTCGCCATGACGCCCACCGCTCGCGCCGTCCTCCGAACGCTGCTCGCCGCCGCGTGCTTCGCGTCGGGCGTCGCGGGGCTCGCGTACGAGGTCGTGTGGCAGCGCCTGCTCGCCGTGGTGCTCGGCAACGCGTCGTTCGCGACGGCGGCGGTGCTCGCGGCGGTGATGGGCGGCATGGGCGCTGGCGCGTGGCTCGCCGGCCGGGTCGCGGACCGCGTGCGTCCGCTCGCGCTCTACGGGGCGCTCGAGCTCGGGCTCGGCGCGAGCGCGCTCGCGGTGCCGGCGCTCGCCGCCTTCGCGGCGGACGCGTCGGTCGAGGTGCTGCGCGCCGTCGGGCCGGGCTGGCCCTCGTTCGCGGCGCGCTTCGCGATCGCGGGCGGCGTGCTGCTCGCGCCTTCGCTGCTGCTCGGCGCGACGCTCCCCGCGCTCGCGCGCGCGACGGAGCTCGCGCTCCCCCGGGGGCCGGACCGCGTCGGGCGCGGCGTCGCGATCGCGTACGCGCTCAACACCGCGGGCGCCGCCCTCGGGTGCGTGCTCACGGGCTACGTCCTGCTCGCCGCGTGGGGCGTGCGCGCGACCTCGAGCGCCGCCGCCGCCGTCGACCTCGCCGTCGGCGCGCTCGCGCTCGCCCTCGCGCTCAGCCTCGGCCGCGCGCTGCGCCCGGGCGCGCCGCCGCGTGACGTGCCCGCGCCGGGGCCTGCGCCCGGGCCAGCGGTCGCGCCGCTGCCGCGCGGGTGGCTGCTCGCGCTCGCGTTCACGAGCGGCGCGGTCCTGCTCGGGCTCGAGACCGTCTGGACGCGCCTCTTCCTCGTCGTGTTCGGCCACGACGTGCACGCGTTCAGCGCGATGCTCGCGTCGGTGCTCCTCGGCCTCGCGCTCGGCGCGGCGCTCGGTCGCGTCGCGCCCGCGCGCGTGCGCGCGCACGCGGGCTTCGTGCCGGCGCTCTTCGGCGCGCTCGGGGCGTGCGCGCTCGCGGCCCTCGCGTTCGTCGGGCGCCGCTACCTCGCCGTCGGCCTCGACGTGATCGGGCTCGACGCGGCGATCCCCTTCGCGCGCTCGGAGCTGCGCGGCATGGCGCTGCAGGCGGCGCTCGCCGCGGTCACCGTGTTGCCCGCCGCCGTCGTCGCGGGCGCGATCTTCCCCGCGCTCGCCGCGCGCCACCCGGCGCGCGCGGCCGGACGCGGCGCCGGCGACGTGCTCGCCGCGAGCACCGCGGGCTCGCTCGTCGGGCCGCTCCTCACGCCGCTCGCGCTCGTCCCCGCGCTCGGCGTGCAGGGCGCGGCGATCGCGCTCTCGGGGCTCGCCGCGACGGCGGGCGGGCTCGCGGCGCTGCGCTTCGGGGGCGCGCGCCGCCGGGTCCTCGCGGGCGCCCTCGTCGCCGCGACCGCGCTCACCGCGCTCGCCGCGCCGAGCGGCCTCCCGCGCCGCATGCTCGCGCAGAAGATCGGCCCGGCGCACCTCGACTTCGAGGTCTACCGCGAGGGGCGCAGCGCGACCGTCGCCGTCGTCCGGAACCGCATCCACGGCGAGCGGCAGCTCTTCGTGAACGGCATCAACGAGGTCACGACGCGCCTGGTCCACGATCAGTCGTTCGCGCTCCTCGGGCACCTCGGCCCGCTCTTGTCGCCGCGGCCCGCGCGCGTCGCGGTGATCTGCCTCGGCGCGGGCCTCGCGGCGGGCGCGGTCGCGCAGCACGGGGACGTCGAGGAGATCACGATCGTCGATCTCGAGCCCGCGGTCGTCGCGGGGGCGGAGCGCTTCCGCGACCTGAACCACGACGTCCTCGACGATCCGCGCGTGCGGCTCGTCTTCGACGACGGGCGCGCGCACCTGCGCACCACGCGCGCGCGCTACGACGTGATCGTGCTCGACTCCACGCACCCGCGCGCCGTCGACTCGTGGCTGCTCTACACGCGCGAGCTCTATCGGACCGCGCGCGCGCGGCTCGCCGACGGTGGGATCCTCGTGCAGTGGCTGCCGCTCCACGGGCTGTCGACCGACGAGTTCCGCATCCTGGTCGGCACGTTCCGCGAGACGTTCGACGACGCGACGCTCTGGACCAACGTCGGGTTCGAGCCGTACGGGCAGGTCGCCTACTCGCTCTTGGTCGGGGGCCGCGGCGCGCTGCGCGTCGAGCCGGATCGGATCGCGCTGCGGGCCGCCGAGCCGCGCGTCGAGGCCTCCCTCGCGCGCTGGGGCCTCGCCGGCGTCGCGGAGATCCTCGAGTGCCTGCACGCGGGCCCCGACACGCTCGCGCGCTGGACCGAGGGGCTGCCGGTCGCCACCGACGACCACCCGATCCCGAGCTTCGTCACCGCCTTCACGCGCGCCGCGCCGATGACGCCGGACCGACTGCTCGAGGCGTTCGAGCCGCCCGAGGCGCAGCTCGTTCACCTCGATCCGGCCCTCGCGCTCGAGCTCGACCGTCGCTGGAGATCGCAAGCGTTCTTGCTCCACGGCGAGCTCGCGCGCGCGGCGGAGCGCTGCGCGGGCTGCGCGAAGCCGCCGATGTTCGAGGCCGCGATGCGTCAGGGGCCCGGCTACTACCGCGCGCTCGGCGCGCGCTACCGAGGCGACCGCGAGCGCGCGCTCGAGGTCGCGGCGGGGCTCGCGCTCCACGGGCTCGGCGCCGAGGCGATCGCGACGCTCGAGCACGCGGCGCGCGCGTGGCCGGACGACGTGACGCTCCACGTGAACCTCGGCGTGGCGCGCGCGCTGTCGGGCGACGACGAGGGCGCGCTCGAGGCGTACCGCGAGGCGCTGCGGGTGCGTCCGCGCGATCCGCTCGCGCGGCTCGGCCTCGGCAACGCGCTGCTCGCGCTCGGATCCGTCGACGCCGCGGTGATCGAGCTCGAGCGCGCGGTCGCGTCCGCGCCGTCCTTCGCGAGCGCGCACGCGGGCCTCGGGCGCGCGCTCGCCGCGCGGCCCGGCGACGGAGAGCGGGCGGAGCGGGCGCTCTCGGAGGCGCTCGCGCTCGACCCGCGCCACCGCGACGCGCGCGCGGCGCTCGGGGCGCTGCGCTACCGCGCCGGGCGCTGGGACGAGGCGGCACAGACGCTGCGCGAGGGCACGCGCTACCACCCGCTCGAGGCGAGCCTCTGGTTCGATCTCGCGCAGGCCGAGCGGCGCGCGGGGCGCGCGGCCGAGGCGCGGGCGTCGCTCGATCGCGTGCTCGCGATCGATCCGGACGACGACGCGGCGCGCGCCGCACGCGCCGCGCTGCCGTGAGCGCGCGCGGGGCGCGCGGTCGTGCTACGCGCCCCGCGTGGAACGAGCGCGCCGGTCCTCCATCCTGCTCCTCTGGGCGCTCGCGGTCGCGGGCTGCGATGGCGCTCCTGCGCCCGACGCCGGCGCGCCGCGAGACGCGAGCTTCGACGCGGCGAGCCTGGACGCGGCGAGCCTGGACGCGGTGGACGCGGCGAGCCTGGACGCGGCGAGCCTGGACGCGGCGAGCCTGGACGCGGCGAGCCTGGACGCGGCGAGCCTGGATGACGCGGGCCCTGGCGACGCCGGCGCGGTGCACGACGCGGCGGTCGCCGACGCGGGCGTTGGGGACGCGGCGGTCGGCGCCGACGCGAGCGCCCTCGACGCGGGCCCGCCTCGCCCGATGGGCGAGGTCTGCGCGACCGTCTGCGATCGTCTCGTCGCCTGTGTGTCGGCGCCGCCCGCGGCGCGCGACGAGTGCGTGCGCGACTGCAGCGCCGACCTCGTGGACTGCAGCGCCGCCGACGTCGCGGCGCTGTACGCGTGCGAAGCCGATCCCGACGCGTGCACCGAGGACCCGGCGACCTCGGCGCCGCGCCTCGTGGCCTGCGTCGACGCGGTCGGCTGCGTCGACTGGTGAAGGTCGGTCGATGATTCGGGCCGAGCACCTGCCAGCGAGCTCGGCTCACTCCCACTCGGGCGCGAGCCCGAGGCCCTCGCGGACCGCGTTCCAGCCGAGCTCGTCGCCGCGAAACGCGCGCTCGATCGGCGCGAGCCCGTGCGCCTCGTGGATCGACTTGAGCGCCTCGAGCGCGACGACGACGTCGTCGATCGCGATGGGGTAGGGGAGCAGGTCGAACGGCGAGCCCACGTACCGGCTCGCGAGCCGCGCGCGCGAGCGCAGCTGGGGCGTGAGCGCCTCGTCGGCGGCGAGCGCGCGCAGCGTGGCGGCGAGCGCGGGGAGGGCGCGCCCGAGCTCCGCGCGCACGGCCGGCGCGGGGCGCCGCGCGAACACCCAGCCGACGCCCGCGATCCACGCGGCCAGGCAGACGGCTCCGAGGGCGGCGAGCGCGATCTCCATCGCGACCTCCGACGGTAGGGGGCCGACCCGCGCGGTGCAAGTGAGCGGGCCGCTCCGCGGACGAGCCGTGCGCGCCAGGACGCGAAGCCGCAGCGTGATCCTTCGCGGCTCCGCGGCTTCGCGCCTCATCGCCCTCCATGAACTTGCAGCACGGGAGCGCGGGCGCGCGAGGCGAGTGCACGCGCGGCGCCGGCGCGAGCGATGCCGGCTTCGCCACGCGAGGAGGGGACGCCGCGCCGGTCCCGCCCGTCGAGCCGGCGTGGAGGCGCGCCGCGCTTCGCGCTAGCGTCGCGCGCGCATGACCGAAGCGAAGCGGGGCAAGGCCGGGTTCGTCGAGCAGCTCCGGGTGCTCGGCGGCGTCTACTGGACCGCGAACTGGATGGAGCTCGTCGAGCGCTTCGCCTACTACGGCGTGCGCACGGTGCTGCCCGTCTTCATCGTGCTCGCCATCAGCGAAGGCGGCCCCGAGCTCACGCACGTGCAGAAGGGCACCATCTACGGGATCTGGGCGCTCGTGCAGTCGTTCGTGCCGATCTTCAGCGGCGTCTACGCGGATCGCTACGGCTACAAGATCAACATCGCGCTCTCCACGGTGCTGAAGATCCTCGGTTACCTCGTGATGGGCTACTGCATCCCGCTCGCGGAGCTCTTCGCGGGGCAGCCGCTCGCCGAGGCGCGCGCCGCGGGCGTGGACCTCACCTACGAGATCTTCTTCCTCGGCGCGATGCTCCTCGCGCTCGGCACCGCGATCTTCAAGCCCGGCGTGCAGGGCCTCATCGCGAGCGTGATGCCCGCCTCCTCGGGCTCGCTGGGGTGGGGCCTCTTCTACCAGATGGTCAACATCGGCGGCTTCGTCGGGCCGCTGATCGCGGGCTACCTGCGCGTGCTCGCGTGGAGCCACGTCTTCGTGACCTGCTCGATCGCGATCGCGCTCAACTTCGTGCCGCTGTTCTTCTTCGCGGAGCCCAAGCGGGAGCACGCCGACGCGCGCAGCCTGGGCCAGCTCGCCGTCGACGCGCTGCGCGGCCTGCTCGAGCCGCGCCTCTTCTACTTCTCGATCGCGTTCGCGGGCTTCTGGCTGATGTTCTATCAGCTGTTCGACATCCTCCCGAACTTCATCGACGACTGGGTCGACTCGCGCGGGCCGGCGGCGGCGCTCGCGTCGATCCTGCCCGACGGCGCGGTGCCGACCGTCAACGAGGGCAACCTCACGCAGGAGTGGATGATCAACCTCAACGCGGGGCTGATCAGCGTCTTCGCGTTCGCCGTCGGCTACTGGACGGGGAAGATCCGCTCGCTCACCGCGATCGTCGTGGGCATCGCGGTCTCTGCGGTCGGGATCTACGGGCTGGGGCTCTCGATGACCGGCTGGGTGGTGCTCGCCGCGATCGCCGTGTTCAGCGTCGGCGAGATGATGGCGAGCCCGACGAAGATGCGATACCTGAGCGCGCTCGCGCCCCCCGGCCGCAAGGGCCAGTACATGGGCTACGTGAACATGACGGTCGGCATCGGCTGGTCGATCGGCTCGGTGGTGGCGGGGCACTGGTACCAGGAGGGCGGCGACAAGGTGGAGCTCGCGCGTCGCTACCTCGTCGAGCGGCTCGGCGGTGGCGCCGAGGAGGTCGCGGCGATCCCGCGCGGCGAGGTGGTCGCGCGGCTGATGCGCGACGCGGACGTCGACGCGTGGGGCGCGCGGGATCTGCTCTGGAACGCGTACGCGCCGGGCGGGATGTGGCTCTGGTTCACCCTGATCGGCGTCGGCTCGATGGCGCTGCTCGTCGCGTACGATCGGCTCGTCGCGCGGGCCAAGCGCGAGCCCGCGTTCTCCTTCAACACGCGCGGGCGCCGGTGGGTGCAGGCCGTCCTGGTCCCCGTCTCGCTGGTGCTCGCGCTCGCCACGTTCGTGCAGGCGCAGGGCCTCGCCGCGGCCGACGACGCGACGGTGCGCTCGGTCGTGCTCGGCTCGCTCGCGCTCGGCGCGAACGCGGCGCTCCTCGCCGTCCTCACGGTCGCGTCGTTCGTCCTCGCCGACGAGCCGTCCGAGGCCCCCGAGGCCTCCGAGGACTGATCCGAGGGGTGAGGGGCTGAGGCTCGCCAGCGCTACAGGCCGTCGAGCGAGCTGAGGTCGACGCCGCGACCGCCGCCGCCGCCGCCGCCCCCACCGCCACCGCCACCGCGTCGCGGCGCGGCGCGGCGCGCCGCCGCCTCGTTGCGCGCGCGTTCGGCGGCAGCCGCCTCTTCCTCGCGCCGGCGCTGCTCCTCCTGGATGCGCCGCGCGGCGGCCTCCGCCTGCGCGCGCGCCTCGGTGGCGCGCCGGGTCGCCTCCTCCTGCTCGCGCGCCGACGCCGCGGCGCGCTCCGCCTCCGCCGCGCGCTCCGCCGCGGCGATCCGCGCGCGCTCCGCCTCGCCTTCGCGCGCCTGCAGGAACGGCCGCACGCCGCCGACGTACACGCCGACGAGCGCGCCGAGCAAGAGGAGCACGCCCGCGACCACGATCCCCGGGTGCAGGCCCTTGCGCTTCTTGGCGACCTCGCGCGCCTGCGCCTCCTGCTGAGAGAGCAAGGCGGCTTGCTCCGCGAGCCGGCGCTCCTGCTCCTTCTCGAACTCGATCCGCAGGCGCTCTTCCTCGTCCGCCCGGCGCTTCGCCTCCTCGAGGTCGCGCAGGCGCCGCTCCTCGGCGAGCCGCGCCTCCTCCTCTTCACGGCGACGTCGCTCCTCCTCCTCGCGCCGGCGTCGCTCCTCCGCCTCGACGCGGGCGCGCTCGGCACGCTCCTTCGAGCGGACGGACTCCACCTCGGCCTCGATCCGCTCCTCCTCGAGGTTCATCAGCTCCTTGAGGTTGAAGAGAACGGAGGATTCCTTCTGGTCGGACATCGAGAGCGCTCCTGTAGCAGGCGGGACGGTCGGGGCCGGGGCTACCCCGGATGATGGAATCTCGCGCACGCCGGATCAACGGCGACGTGCAGGAGAGGCGGGCCTTGGACCCGATGGATCGGGGATCATTGGCGGTCGCGTCGCCGCCGCCGCCGCTCAATCACCGTAGCGGAACGGCGGCCGATCGCGAAGGAAGTGCTCGATCGCGTGGCGATCCGCGTCGCCGAGCCGCTCGAAGCGCACCCCCATGCCCGCCGGCAGCTCGTCGGGGCGATAGCGCGGCGCGCGGACCCACGCGACCGAGGCGTCGGTCGCCACGCGGTAGCCGTCGGGCAGCACGAAGGACAGCACGAGCTCGGTCCCGACGACGAGCGGGGTGTCCGTCGCGACGAAGAGGCCGCCCGCCGAGAGGTCCCCGGTCATCCCGGTGAAGAAGCGGTTGGCGCCCTCGAGGCCGACCTCGACCTCGAGCTCGGCGCGCGGCGCCCCGCGTCGCTCCGCCTCGTCGGGCGGCGGCTGCGACGGCTTGATCCGCGACGGCGTGAGCAGGAACGGCTCGGTGTCGTCCACCCGCGACGGATCGCCGAGGCCGCGCGCGAGCGCGCGATGCGCCGGGTGCACGAGGGCGAGCGCGCGGCTCAGCCCTCGCTGCACGTCCTCGCGGTGTCGCCACGCCCGATCCTCGAGGAGCGCGTTCAGCCCCTCGCTCGCCCGCGCGAGGCACTCGCCCACGCGCTCCGCGTCGCCGACCTCCGCGGAGAAGAGCGAGGCGACGACGCCCGAGACGGCGCGCCCGAGCGCCGGCTCGTCGACGCCGACCGCCCCCGCGAGCTCGGCGAGCTGCTTGCGGGCGTCCCGCGCCGCCGCGAGCCCGGCGCGCTTGAGCTCGGTGGTCGAAGGGGCGCTCACTCGTCGTAGAACATCGGGGGACGCTTGCGGATGAAGCGCAGGATGAGGTCACGGGCGTCGGAGGTCAGCCCTTCGAAGCCGATCCCCATGCCCGGCTCGCTGGCGTCGGAGGTCATGTCCATCGGGTCGCGAACGAAGCGCACGCGCCCGTTCGCCTCGGTCGAGAGGTTGCCCGGCAGGGTGATGAGCGCGCGCACCGGCGTCCCCTTGGGCAGGATGCTGTAGGTCGAGATGAACACGCCGCCCTGGCTGATCTCGCCCGAGAAGCCGACGTAGAAGTTCGACTCGGTGGTCGCGCCGAGGTTCGCCTCGACGGGCTCGCGCGCGACGCCGTCGTTCAGCGACGCGGTCGCCGTCGGCGGCGGGCGGCTCGGGAGCTGCGCGGGCGGCGGGGCCGATGGCGCGCGCGAAGGCACCGTGGTGAGCGGGAAGAGCACGCTCATCGCCTTGGCGATCGTCTCGGTCGCGGTGGCGATGCCGCGATGCTGGCCGCGCACGTCCTGCAGGAGCGCGAGGGTCTGGCTCAGCGAGCCGAGCGCGCTGCGCACGCTCGCCTTGCCGTCCGGCTCGCTCGAGGCGCGCTCGGCCTCGAAGAGCGCGCCGACCGCCTGCGCGATGTTCTGCGCGACCGCGAGCACGTCCGGCGGGATGTTCGGATCCTCCTGGAGCGCGCCGAGCGCCTTCCCGAGGTTCTCCCGCGCCTGCTTCGCTTGCTGCGCACCCGAGTAGGTCATGGTCAAAGGTCCTTCGTGAATACCACGCGCGAGCGTCCGCGGCCCGCGTAGTCGGGCTCCTCGTGCGTGGCGAACCCGAGCGCCTCGTGGAACCGGATCGAGCCCTCGTTCCCGACCGTGGTGATCGCCTTCATCGTCGCGGCCCCGGCGCCGCGCGCCCGCTCGGTGAAGCGCGCGTAGAGCTGCTTGCCGACGCCGCGGCGGCGGTGGTCCGGGTTGATGCCGACGAGGTGCACGTAGGCGACGCGCGGCGCGTCCTCGGTGACGAGGCCGAGCAGGAACCCGACGACCTCTCCGTCCTCCTCGGCGATGAGCGCGTGCGAGCCGAGCTCGTAGAAGAAGACGGGGTGCGCCCGCTCGCTCGACGGACCGCCCCACCATCGGTCGAGGACCGAGACGACGTAGTCGAAGTCGCTCTTGGTGATCCCGCGGATGTGCATGAGGGGGCGCCCGGCGGCGGGACCATATCAAAAACCGGGGCGAGGATCCTCGCCCAGAACGACGTTGTCGATGAGGCGCGTCGTCCCGAGGTGCGCGGCCATCGCGAGGACCGCGCGCGCGCCGAGCTCGGCGCCGACCGGCGCGAGGTCGTCCGCGTCCGCGAGCGCGACGTAGTCGACGCGGTCGAAGCTCGCCTCGACGGGCCCGCGCGCGAGCGCGAGCACGCGCTCTGGGTCGCGCTCGCCCGCCGCGAAGGCGTCCCAGGCCGCGCGCAGTCCGGTGACCAGGCCGAGCGCGCGCGCGCGCTCCGCCGCCGCGAGGTAGACGTTGCGCGAGCTGAGCGCGAGGCCGTCCGGCTCGCGCACGATCGGCGCGCCGACGACCTCGACCGGCATGTCGAGGTCGCGCACCATGCGCGCGAGCGTGCGCCACTGCTGGTAGTCCTTGCGGCCGAACACGGCGACGCAGGGGCCCGCGAGGTTGAGGAGCTTGGCGACGATCGTGGTCACGCCGCGGAAGTGCCCCGGCCGGTGCACGCCCTCGAGCGGCGCGGTGACGCCGCCGACCTCGACCGCGCTCGAGAACCCGGGCGGGTACATCGCGCCGTCGGCGGGCGCGAGCACGACGTCGACCCCGAGCTCGCGGCAGCGCGCGAGGTCGGCCTCGAGGGTGCGCGGGTAGCGATCGAGGTCGTCGGTCGGCGCGAACTGGAGCGGGTTGACGAAGATCGTCAACGCGACGTGCGTCGCGCCGCGCGCGCGCGCCGTCTCGATCAGGCTCAGGTGTCCGGCGTGCAGCGCGCCCATCGTCGGCACGAGCCCGACGCGGTGCCCGCGCGCGCGCGCCTCGTCGCACGCCTCGCGCAGCGCTCCGGGCTCGCGGACGAGGCGCGTCACGCGGACCTCACTCGACGGGGCCGTAGACGGGGCGCAGCGGCACCACGTTGCCGTTGTCCCCGGCCGCGCGCGAGGGCACGGCGCGCGGCGCGCTGGCCCCGAAGGCGTGCGCGGCGTCGGGGAACGCGCCGTGGCGGACCTCGTCCGCGTAGCGGCGCGCCGCCTCGACGCCCTCGGTGAACATCTCCGCGTAGCGCTTGACGAACTTCGGCTTGAGGTCTGGCGTCAGCCCGAGGAGGTCGTAACAGACGAGCACCTGGCCGTCGCAGTCGACGCCCGCCCCGATCCCGATCGTCGGGATCTCGAGGGTCTCGGTGATGCGCCGCGCGAGCGGCGCGGGGATGCCCTCGAGCACGATGGCGAAGGCGCCCGCCTCCTGCACGTAGAGCGCGTCGTCGAGGATGCGCTGCGCCTGCTCCTCGGTCTTGCCCTGGACGCGGAAGCCGCCCATCGCGTGGACGCTCTGCGGGGTGAGGCCCACGTGGCCCATCACCGGGATCCCCGCCTCGACGATGCGCTCGATCGTCGGCGCGACGGCGCGGCCGCCCTCGAGCTTCACCGCGGACGCGCCGCCCTCCGAGAGGAAGCGGCCCGCGTTGATGAGCGCGTCGCGCGGCCCGACCTGGTAGCTCATGAACGGGAGGTCCCCGACGATCAGCGGCGTGGTGCAGCCGCGCGCCACGGCGCGGCAGTGGTAGATCACCTCGTCGACGGTCACCGGCAGCGTCGAGCTCTGTCCCTGGATCACCATGCCGAGCGAGTCGCCGACGAGCAGCACGTCGATGCCGGCCTCGTCGAACATGCGCGCGAACGTCGCGTCGTACGCGGTGAGCATGGTGATGCGCTCGTGGCGCAGCTTCATCTCGCGCAGGGCCGGGGCGGTCACGCGGGGGCGGGGCTTCGCCCCGTCACGGAGATGGCTCATGGTGGCTCGGTCGCGTCGGGGGTCGCGGCGCGGGACATCCGGGTCCACGCCCTCTCGGCACCGGAGGTATAGCAGCTGGGCGAGACGCGCGCGACACGGGAAACGCGCGCGTCACGCGCGGAGGTGGCGCAGCACCAGCGTGACCACGCCGGCCGGGAGCGCGAGGGCGATCACGCCCCACCGCGTCCAGAGCTCGCCCGCGAACCGCGCGGCGGTCGCGTCGTCGAGCGCGAACCACGTCAGCGGGACGGCGGTGACGAGGTAGCCGCCGGTGACGCCGATCGCGAAGCGCAAGAGCGTGGTGATCTGCTCGCCGTCGTCGCGCTCGTTCCACGCACCGATCGCGAGGACCAGGACGGTGGCGGGGAACGAGAGCGTCGCGCCCCACGCGAGCGCGTAGGCGCCGAGCGAGAGGCCGAGCGCGACGCCGACGCCCACGCCCAGGGCGAACGCCAAGGGTCCGAGGCGCTTCGTCACGCAAGAGCTCGCGTCATCGGCGCACGAGCGTACCCGAACTGCGAGGCGCGCGGTTCGAGTCGAACGCGCCCGCGCGAGCGGGGCTCGGCGGGGTGGGCTAGCATCGGCGATGGATGCGCGAGCGCGGTCTCTCTCGGGCGTGGCTCCTCGGGGTGATCGGCGCGCACCTGCTCGCGCCGACCTCCGCGGCGCGCGCGCGCGGCGACGCGATCGCGTGGGACGCGCCTTGCGGTGACCCGTCGGCCTTCGCCGCGCGGGTGGAAGAGCTCGGCGGCGAGCTCGAGGGGGTCGAGGTGGAGGTCGGGGTCTCGGCGGTCGAGGAGGGCTTCCACGGGCGCCTGCGCGTGGTGCGTGGGGACGAGCGCGCCGCGCGCGAGATCGACGACGCGGGGTGCGAGGACGTGCTCGACGCGCTGGCGATCGCGGCCGCGCTCGCGCTGCGGGCCCTCGGAGCCCCGGCGGCGCCGGTGGCTCTGGAGCGCGCGCCGGCCGCGAGCGAGATCCCCGAGGCGCTCGCACCGCAGGGGCTCGCGGCGCGGCTCGGCGTCGGCGCGGCGCTGCGCGGCGGGCTCGGGCCGGTGCCGGACGCAGCGCTCGCGCCCGCGGTCGTCGTCGCGCTCGAGCTCGGTCCCCTGTGGGCGGGGCTGTCGGTCTCGTACTGGCCCGAGGCCGCCGCGACGCTCGACGAGCGCGGGCGCGGCGTCACGCTCTTCGCGCTCGGTACGACGCTCGAGGTCGGCTATCGCATCGGCGGCGAGGTGGCCGTGGTGCCGTGCGCGGTCGTGGAGTCGAGCGTGGCGTTCGCGCGCGGGACGGGCGTCGAACGGCCGCGCAGCGAGGCGACCTGGGTCCTCGACGCAGGCGCCGCGGTCTGGCTGACGCTCGATCTCGAGGATCGCGTGCGCCTCTTCGCGCGCGCCGAGCTGCTCGTCGGGCTCGCGCGGCCGATCTACGGCGTGGAGGCCGAGGCGGTGTTCGCGAGCCCGCTCCTGCGCGGGGCAGGCGGCGGCGGCGTGCTGGTGATGTTCTGATCTTCGGTGCGCGCGAGGCGCAGCGTCTCGGGCACCCGCGGGTAGGACGCGAAGGGCGCGGGGAGCTCCAGGCGCGCTCGCCCCGCCGCGAGGAGGAACGCCGCCTCGGGCCGCTCCTCGTAGGACGCGATCACGTCCGCGAGGTCCGCCCGCTCCCCGATGTAGCTCGCGCGTTCGGGCAGCGACGCGAGGACGTAGGGCACCCACGGATAGCCGGCGTAGCGATCGAAGACCGAGCCGATCGTCCAGAACCCGCGACGCTCCGCGTTCTCCTCGCAGAGGAGGAAGTCGTCGTTGATCTCGAGGATGTGCCGATCGGCGAGCCACTCGGGGAACACGCGCTGGTGCACGACCGCCTGCCACCACGTGAGACTGAGCTCTTCGGCGAGGAGCGTGCTCCGCGGCGCGATCCCGCCGCGCAGCTCGTTCGCGAGGTAGAGCAGGTGGAGCACCTCGTGGAGCACCTCGTCGACCGCGATGAAGACGTCCATCGCGATCGTGCCCGCGGGGTGATCGGAGATGCGCGCGTAGCGCGTGCGGCGCAGCTCGCGGTAGAACTCGAACGAGCCGATGAACTGCCCTTCGTGCGCGGCGCCGGCCTTCGACGCGAGGTTCGTCTGGCAGGTGAGGCCTTCCTCCAGCATGAGCTCGATCAGCGCGGCGACGTCCGCGAAGACGGTGCTCTCGGCCGCGTGTGCGCGCAGCACGCGGATGTACCGCGCGAGCGCGTCGCAGGTCTGGGGCGCGTGGCGGTACGCGAGCGCGACGGTCGGGGGAGAATCGGCGCCGAGCCGCGGGCCGAGGCGCGTCGAGCGCGGCGGCGCGAGCGCCGGCGTGGTCAGCGGGGAGGGCGGCGGTCGGAGGCGCGCGAGCTGCTCCGCGAGCGAGTCGAGCGCGCGCTCTTCGATCACCCCCGCGATGCCCCAACGCCCGAGCGCGAAGGCCGCCTCGACGTCGCCCGTCGCGACGATCGCGAGCACGCACCTGGGGTGCAGCACGCGCTGGGGCCGGCGCGGATCATCGTAGAGCGCGCGCAGGAGCTCCGCGGCACCGAAGAGGTCATCGTCGCTGCGCGCGTCGACGACCAGCGCGCGCAGCGCGCCCGACGCGGCGGCCCTCACGACGCTGGGGATCGTCGCGCGCGGTGTCCCGCCGAGCTCGACCGCGCCGGCTCCGAAGTAGAGGACGTCGCGTCGCGGAGGCACGGCTCAGCCTCGGATCCCGTCGGGGTAGTACGCGTCCGGCGCGTCGGCGTCCTCTGGCGCGCCGCCGTCGAGACGCACCTCGGGCCTCGCCGCGTCGGCGATCATCGCGGCGTCGAACGGGGTCGTCGCGTCGGCGCCATCGGGCGGCATCCTCCCGGGTCCTCCGGCGTCGGTCGTCTCCGTCGGGTGGTGTGCCTCGACGCAGCCGGCGAGCGGCGACGCGGCGAGGGCGGTGAGCGCGGCGAGCGCGAGGGCTCGGCTGTGCGTGTGCTTCGGCTTCGAGGTCATGCCCGTGAGTGCCGGGCCAGCGCGGTTCCGTCACGGGAATCCGCCCGCCTCGGGATCGCCCGCGGCGCCCGTCTCGTCTGCCTCGTAGACTCCGTGTGCGAATCCGGTGACGGAAGCGCCAGGCCGCGGCACTCACCTTCGTGCTGACCCTCCGCGTCCCCATCGGCGAGCGTTCCGGTGCACGATCGGCGGCCGGCATGGCGCTCGATCGACACGGCGCGGCGACGCTCGGGCGGCTCTACGAGGAGCACGCCGACGCAGTCTTTCGGGCGCTCCGGCGGTGGGGCGTGTCCGACTCGATGGCCGACGACGCGCTGCAGGAGGTCTTCTTGATCGCGTCGCGCAAGCTGGCAGAGTTCGAGGGACGCTCGACCCATCGCACGTGGCTCTTCGGGATCGCGCTACGGGTGGCTCGCGGCGTGCGACGCACGCGGACCCACGAAGCGATGGGGGAGATCGAGCCGGAGGGTGACGATGCGCCAGTGGACGATGAGGTCGACGCGAGGCGGGCGGCGCGCCAGCTCGATGCGCTCCTCGCCACGCTCGACGACGCACAGCGCGAGGTCTTCGTGATGGCGAGCCTCCACGATCTGAGCGCGCCGGAGATCGCCGAGATCACCGGCGCGAACCTGAACACCGTCTACTCGCGCCTGCGACTCGCGCGTCAGCGTCTCGCCGACGGATTGGCGCGATCGGGACGGAGGCGGCCGTGAGCGACGCGAGGGAAGACGATCTCGGCGAGCTCGGCGAGCTGATCGCGCGTGCGCGCCGCGACGGCCCCGGCGCCGAGCGCCTCGGGGCGGTGCGAGCCCGGTTGGAGTCGCAGGTCGGGTCGCTCGACGCGCCGCCGCTGCCCAGCGCGTCGGGGGGCGCGGTGGCGATCACCCTCGGCGTCGCGGCGCTGGCTGCGCTGACGATCGGGCTCGCGGGGTGGCTCGTGGTGCGCGGTGGCGCGCCCGCGGACGAAGCGGCGAGCGAAGACGCGGCGAGCGAGGCGGAAGCGCCCGCCGCGGTGCCCTCGACCGCGCCGGGCCCGCCCGCATCGCCGGTCCCGCGCGATCCGACGACGGAGGCCGCGCTCGACGGCCTGCGTGCGCCGGCCGAGGTGCTCCCGCGACCGGACGCCCGCGGTGACGAGACCGCGGACGCGCCGCGCGCGCCTCGCGGCGCTCGGTGGGCGCGAGACGCGCGCGGTGCGCCCCCCGTCGGCTCGGCCGTGGCGGACACGTCGGCGCCGCCCGCGCCTTCGGCCGATGCGCGTGCCTCCACGCTGCGCGAGGAGATCGCGCTCCTCGATCGCGCGCTGCGCGCGCGCGAAGCCGGCGAGACGGCGCGGGCGCGCGCGGCGCTCGAGGAGCACGCCGCGCGTTTCCCGTCCGGCCGGCTCCGCCCCGAGCGCGAGCGCATGCTCGCGGAGCTCGCGGCCGGCGGGACCCCGGCTCCGTGAGGGGCTCGCTCCACCGCGCGGCCCTCGCGACGTTCGCGCTGCTCGGCTGCGACTACGCGGTGTGGCTGAGCGAAGACCTCGACGCGGGCGAGCGCGCCGACGCGGCCGCGCTCCGCGACGCGGCGAACGATGCGGCGCCAGACGCGGACCGCCTCGACGCGGACGGCCCCGATGCGGACGGCCCCGATGCGGGCGCGCAGCGCGCGTGCGAGCGCGGGCCGGTGCCCCTCGGCACCGCGCGCGCGACGGATCCGCTCTCCCAGCCGACGTTCGCGGTGAGCGGGCACCTCGGCTCGCCGCGCTACGGCGTCCTCGTGCCACCCGCGGCGAGCCGGATCGCGACCGAGGACACCCGGCTCATCATCGCCGACGCCGACGGCGCGACGCTGCGCGAGCGCGCGCTGCGCGTCACGGACGGCGCCGGCGCGCCGGCCTCCACGGCGACGCTCCACGCGCTCCCGGCCGATGGCGAAGGCTTCCTCATCCTCGGTCCGACGGCGATCTGGCTGCTCTCGGCGGACGGCGAGGGGGAGCCCCTCGCGCTCGCCGTTCCGCCGCGCGCAGAGTGGCAGCGCAGCGCCGGGTGGCTGGACGACGATCGCTTCGCGTTCGTGAGCGACGCGCCGGCGCTGCCTCTCGCGGTGCTCGAGCGCGCTGCGCGCGCCGTGAGCGCGACGACCGTCTCGGCAGTGGACGCCGCGTGCGTGCACATCGAGCGCGGCGGCGTGACGATCTCGCGCGCGGGGCCGACGACGGAGGTCGTGGTGTACGAGCCCGCCCTCGACGGCGCCGAGGCGCTCCGATCTGCGTGGGACGACGGCACACCGCTCGCGGGGAGGCTCCTCGCGGCGGCGACCCACGGGAGCGAGCGCGTCTGGATCGTCCGGGACGCGAACGAGTTCCGCACGGCGGTCACCGCCGTGCGCGTGCCCGCCGGGAGCGAGCCGGTGCCCGGGAGCTCGATCACGCTGCTCTCGCCCATCACGGCGTCGCTCGAGGGGACGGTGTTCGCCATCCAGGGCTCGGGGCCGGCGCTGTGGACGTACTCGCTCGAGCTCGCGACGTTCTCCCCTCTCCCGGCGCCACCGGGCGACGCGCTCGTGGAGCCCGAACGCGACGGCGAGCGGCTCGCGGTGCTCGGCTTGCGGCCGGATGGCGCGAGCGACCTCGCGCTCGAGCTCTCGTGCGGCCTGCGCTGACGTGCGGATCTTCCGCGTGACGGATCGGGTGCGGCGCCGCACTCACCGGAATGCGCCTCGCGTCGTCCTCCGTCTGTGCGGCGATCCTCCTCAGCGCGCTCGCCTGCGACGAGCCTCGCGCTCCCGCGGCCGGTCCGCCCGACGCGGGGCCTCCATGGGATGCGGCGCTGCCCGACGCAGGGGATCCCGAGCCCGATGCGGGCGCGGTCGTCGCCGACGCGGGGCCTGCGTCCGGGGCGGAGGCGGGCCCGCCCGTCTCGGATCAGCTCGCTGCGCTCTACGAAGACGTGCTCGTGGTTCGCTGCGGCGGCCCGCTCTGCCACGGCCCCGGGGTGAACGAGAACACGTATTACGGGTTTCGTCCGGCGCTCCAGATGCCGGACCCCGCGACCGCGCGCGCCGTGCTCGTCGATCGTCGCGTCGAGTGCATGTCCAGCGGCGACGACCGAATCCGCGTCGTCCCGTTCGACCCTGAGGCGAGCGCGATCCTGACGGTCGCCGAGGATGGCCTCTGCGGCAGGCGGCACAACGTCGTCGTCGGTGCCCTGACACCCGACGAGCTGGCCGCCATCGAGCGTTGGATCGCGGCTGGCGCGCCGTAGCCCGATCGCCGCGCGGCGCGCGTGCTCGCGGGCGCCGAGATGACGAGATGAAGAAGATCGTCCCTCCCTCCCGGCTGCTCTACGCTCTGGGGGTGACGCGGATCGGGATCGACTTCGGGACGACGCGCACCGTCGTCGCCGTGGCGGAGGGGGGGCGCTATCCCGTCGTCTCGTTCGAGGACGCGGGGGAGTACCGGCCGTGGGTGCCGACCATGGCCGCGCTCGACGGCGAGCGGTGGGTGTACGGCGAGGCGGCGGCCGCGCTCCTTCGCCGCGGCGGGCGCGGCGTGCGCTCGATCAAGCGGGCGCTCGGGGCGCTGGCGCCGGAGGCGAACGTGCCGGGCTTCGAGGTGACGGCGCTCGAGCTCGCGACCGGGTTCTTCGCGGCGCTCCACGCGCGGCTCCGGGAGCGCGAGGAGCTCGGCGGCGAGCTCGAGGCGATGCTCGCGGTGCCCGCGAACGCGTCGAGCCGGCAGCGCTTCCTCACGCTCGAGGCGGCGCGGCGGGGGGGCTTCTCCATCGCGGGGATGCTCAACGAGCCGAGCGCGGCGGCGATCGAGCTCGCGCTCCGCAGCAGCCTCAGCCCGCGGAGCCCGAAGCGCTACGTGGTGGTCTACGACCTCGGCGGCGGGACGTTCGACACCTCCGCGGTGAGCCTCGACGGACGCCGCTTCGAGCTCCTGGCCTCCGAGGGCATCGCGCGCCTCGGCGGCGAGGACTTCGACGAGGTGATCCTCGCGGCGTGGGAGGCGGCGCGCGGCGCGCCCGTCCCCGAGGCGCTGCGCGTCGCGGCGCTCGAGGCGTGCCGGCGCGCGAAGGAGCAGCTCGGGCCGCAGAGCCGGCGCCTGCTGCTCGATCCGGACGAGGCGCTCGGGCTCGAGCCCTGCGTGCTCGACGCGAGCGCGATCTACGCGACGTGCGAGCCGCTGATCGCGCCGAGCCTGACGTTGCTCGACGCGATCTTCGCGGGGCTGCCCGCCGAGCTCGACCCGGAGGATCCGCGGCAGCTCGGCGCGATCTACCTCGTCGGCGGCGCGGCGGCGTTCCCCGCCGTGCAACGCATGTTGCGCAAGCGACACGGCAAGAAGGTGCTGCTCGCGCCGGAGAGCCACGCGGCGACCGCGGTCGGCCTCGCGGTGGCGGCGGACCCCGACGCGGGCGTGCTCGTGCGAGAGGCCACGACGCGCTGGTTCGGCGTGTGGCGCGAGGGGGACGCGGGGCGCGACACGGTGTTCGATCCGATCCTGGCGAAGGACGCGCGCGCCGAGGCGGACGGGCCCATCGTGGTCGAGCGCGCGTACCGCCCGGTCCACACGGTCGGGCACCTGCGCTACGTCGAGTGCACGCGGCTCGACGCCGAGGGCCGCCCCGACGGCGACCTCGCCCCGTTCGGGGAGCTGCGCTTCCCCTACGACCCGGCGCTCGCGGGCGCGAGCGACCTGGCCGCGCTCCCGATCGAGCGGCGGCCGGAGCTCGGCGCGCAGGTGATCGTGGAGCGCTACGTGTACACGCCCGACGGCCGCATCGAGGTGCACATCGAGAACCGCACCGCCGCGTACGGGCGCGATCTGGTGCTGGCGAGCTAGGTCGAGCGAGGGGCGCGCGCGCCGTCACTCGAGCTCGGCGAGCTGCGCCTCGATCTCGGCCTGGACCTCCTCGTCCCCCTCCGCGAGCGCGAGCGCGCGCGTGAGCATCCGGCGCGCCTCGTCGTCGAGCTCGAGCTCGAGCAGCACGCGCGCCGCTTCGCGGTGGTACTTCAGGTGGTTGTCCACGTCGCTCCCCGACGCGAGCGTGCGGTAGAGGTCGGCCGCCTTCTCGAGCTCGCCGGCCGCCTCGTGGATCGCCGCGCGGCGCAGCGCCGTCTGCGGCGGGTAGTCGAGCGGTCGATCGTGGCTGCGCAGGCTCACGAAGAACGCGATGACGCGGTCGAAGTGGAGCGCGGCCTGCTCGTCGTCGCCCGCCTCCGCGTGCGCGAGGCCGAGCAGCTCGAGGTAGCGCCAGTCCGGGCGGTCCGTGTCGAGCAGCTCCGCGCCCGCCGCGAGGACGTCGGCGGCCTCCTGCGCGTGGCCCTTGTCGAAGAGGAAGCGGCCCATCATCAGGAACGCGCCCGGCTCCTCGGGGAAGGCGTCGAGCGCCGCCTCGAGCATCGCGATCGCGCCGTCCTCGTCGCCCGCGCGGTCGCGCAGCCCCGCGAGGTTCGCGAGCGCGCTCATCCGCGCCGGTCCGCCCTCGTCCTCGTCGAGCGCCTCGAGGAACGTCCGCAGCGCCTCTTCGGCCCCGTCCCAGTCCTCGCACAGCATCTTCGCGCGGCCGAGCTCGAGCCAGAGGTAGACGGAGTCCTCGTACTCGTCGAGGATCGCCTGGAGCCCGTCGCGCGCCTCCTTCGCGTCGCCGTCGTGCAGCGCGAGCAGGGCCTCGCGGAACGGCTCGCCGTACTCGTCGTACTCCTCGAGCTGCTCCTCGCCCCAGCTGCCCGCGAGCAGGGCCCAGCGGTCCTCGTCGCTCATCTCGTCGGGGACGTCGGCCTGCGAGCGCTTGGCGTCCTCCTGCTCGAGCGTCTCGAGGCGGCGGCGCGCCTCGTTCTTCACCTCGCTGGACGCGGCGAGCTCCATCGCGTTCTGGAGCTCGGCTGCCGCGAGATCGAGCGCGTCGTTCCTCGCGAGCGACTCGGCCTCGGCGATGCGCTCGCGCGCGAGCGCGTCGAGGCTCGCGTCGACGCGCTCCCGCGCGCGGGCCCGCTCCGCGTCGTCGCGCGCGGCGTCGAGCGCGCGCTCGTACGCCGCGCGCGCCTCCGCGTGCCGGCCCGCCTCCGCGTGCGCGTCGCCGGCCGCCATCTCGTCGCCGAAGGACGCGCCGCCGAACAGCTTCTTCAGGAAAGACATGAGCGAGAGCCCTTCACTTGTCGTCGCGCTTGATCACGCGTTGTCGCGCCGCCGTGCGCAGCGCCGCGGGGACGTTCTTCGAGCGCGCGAGCCCCTTGAGATCGTTGAAGCGCAGGTGGCTGATGAACTTCATCGAGACGCCCATCGGCGTCTTCGGGTTGAAGACCAGGTTCTTCTTGAGCTCGTAGTTGCCGAGCCAGTCGCGGCGGTTGCCGAGGTAGCGCAGGATGTCGTCCGAGACCTGCTTGCTCGCCGCGATGCGCGCCGCCTCCGCGTCCTTCATCGCCGGCGACGTCACCGCGGACATCGAGACGATCTTGTTCGCGTCGCGCACGAGGATGGCGCGCGCCGCCGCGTCGCCGATCAGCGCGAGGCGCACCTTCTCCGAGATGGACATCTCGCCGATGCGGAACGCGAGCGGGCGGTGCCGCTCGCGGATCTCCTCGCTGCCGTCGACCTTGTCGGTGTCGATCGCGTCCTCGTCGCTGTCGTGCTCGAGCGCCTCGGCGAAGGTCCGATCGCTGGGCAGCTCCTCCTCGGGCGTCTCCTCGATGATGAGCTGGCCTCGGATCGCCTCGACGTGCGCCGCGAACGTCGCGACCCCGTGGAGCTCGACGCCGTTGCGCGCGGCGAGCTCGACGAGCCGATCCACCGTGCTCATCCGCGTGCTGCGGTTCTTGTAGAGCGCCTCGATGATCTCGGGGTACCCGAGCAGGCGCGCCTGGTCGGTCGCGATGCGCTCGGCCGTGTCGACGTCGCACTGCTTCGCGATGCGGGCGACGGTCGCGTCCGGGGTCGCGCGGTTCGCGGCGAGCTCCTCGAGCAGCGGCTGGTGCCCGCGCACGTAGGGCAGGAGCCCGTCGAGGATCGCCGGCGGGAGCGCCGCCGACACGGCGGGGCGCAGGACCTCGTCGGGCAGGCCCGAGAGCGTCCCGTGGGCGGCGGTGCGCACGGACTCCTCGGGGTCGTGCGCGAGCTGCACGAGGAGCGTCACGAGGTCGGCGCCCTTGACGGGGACGAGGCCCTTGGCGGCCATCGTGCGCGCCGGCGTGGGCGCCGCCGGATCGCCGAAGCGGCGGATCGTCTCGGGGAGCTCCTCTTTGGGAAGGGGCAGCGACATCGCTCGAACGCTCTGCTATCCGAGGCCGGCGCCCCCCGTCAACCGTGGCGTCTCTGGACACGGCGCCCGGGGCGAGGTACGGCAATTGCGGATCGAAGGCGACTGACGGCGGGGCGGACGGCGCCGCCGGGGGACGAATGCGCGGATGACTTGGCTTGAGAGAAGCGCGCGGGCGTGGCTCGCGGCGGCCGCCCTGACGGTGCTCGCGATGGGGTGCGACGCCGGCGATCCGGTCGACGGCGGCACCGACGACGGCGGGGGGATGGACGCGGGGCCAGGGGACGGGGCCATCGCGTTCCCCGACGGAACCGTGTTCTGTACCGACGACGCCGAGTGCGACGACGGGATCGACTGCACGCGCGACTCGTGCGGCGCGACCGGCACGTGCCGCAACATCGTCGACCACGCGATCTGCGACGACGGCGTGTTCTGCAACGGGGTGGAGCAGTGCGATCCGAGCCGGCGCGGGTGCGTCGCCGGGACGCGCGAGACCTGCAACGACCAGGACGTCTGCACGATCGACCGCTGCAACGAGGAGACGAAGTCCTGCGATCGCTCCCCGCGCGACCTCGACGAGGACGGCGACCCCGATCAGTTCTGCGGCGGCTCCGACTGCGACGACACCGATCCGCGCGTGAGCGGGCTCGTCAACGAGGTTTGTGGAGACGCGATCGACAACGACTGCGATGGGACCATCGACGAGGCGGAGTGCGGCCGCCCCCGGTACGACACCTGCGACGACCCGCTCGACGTGAGCGCCGGCGGCTTCTTCCTGCTCAGCACGAACGGCGCCTCGCCCGACTACGCGCTGACCTGCCGCGGCACGACGCGCGACCTCGTGGTGCAGTTCACGCTCATGGAGCCGCGCTCGGTCGAGCTCACCGCCGACGGCGAGGTGTTCACCGTCGCGCTCTCGCTGCGCACGGACTGCCCTTCGCGCGACAGCGAGATCGTCTGCCACAACGGCTTCCCCGCGGCGGTGCGGCGGCGCTCGCTCCCGGCCGGCACGTACTACGCGGTCGTCGCCGCGAGCTCGACGGGCGACATCGGCCTCACGGTGCGCTTCGGTCCGCCGATCGACCCGGCCACGAACGACCTGTGCGCCTCGCCCATCGACGTCAGCGCCGGCGGCACGTTCATGGGCACGACGATCGAGACGACCGACACCGTGCTGACGTCGTGCGGCTTCACCGGCTCGCCCGACCTCTTCTACACGTTCACGACCACCGAGGAGCGCAACGTCACGATCAGCGCGCTCGCCGCGACCGGCGACAGCATGACGTGGGCGCTCGCGGACGGCTGCGGCGGCTTCGGCTCGCCGCTGCGCTGCGTGTACGCCGCCCCGGCGACGAGCACCGTGCACCAGCTCCCGGCGGGGACGTACTTCCTCGTGGTCGAGGGCCCGAGCTTCCGCAGCGTCGACTACACCCTCGACGTCGCGTTCGGCCCGAGCACGCCGCCGCCGCCTGGCGACTCGTGCGCCGATCCGATCCCGATCGTGCCCAACGCGGGCCCGCTCACCGGCACGCTCGCGGACAAGCGCGACGCGCACGACGTGAGCTGCGGCTTCCGTTACCGCGACGCCGTGTACTCCTTCACGCTCGCGGCGGCCTCCGACGTGACGGTCGCGATGGACGCGGGCGGTTTCTCGAACGTCTCGGTGCGCCCGACCTGCGACAACGGCAGCACGCAGATCCGCTGCACGAGCGGCAGCCCGGTGCGCCAGCGGATCCGCAACCTCGCCGCCGGGACCTATTTCCTCATCGCCGAGGCGGGGCGCCCGACGGGGTTCTCGATCCGCGTCGACGCCACGAGCCCGCCGACCGTGCCAGTCGACGTGACGGGCAACGACAACTGCGCCTCTGCGTACGACATCCCGGCGACGGGCGGGCTCTTCCGCGGCAACACCACGACGCTCACGCCGACCCTCGCGACGCGCTCGTCGTGCGGCCTCGGCGCGACCTCCAACGACGCGGTGTTCCGGCTGGTGCTTCCCGCGCGCAGCCGCGTCGTCGCGGCGACCGAGGGGTCGAGCTTCGACACGGTGCTCCACATCCACCGCGGCGCGTGCGCGAACATGGGCGAGATCTTCTGCGACGACGACGGCGGCGAGGGCGCGACCAGCCTGATCGACCAGATGCTCGACGGGGGGACGTACTTCATCGTCGTCGACGGCTTCGGGAGCGGGTCCGCGGGCGAGTACCAGCTCGAGGTGACCGTCACCACGCCGTAGCGTCTCGCTGGCCACGCGGTCGAGCGCCGGTCCGAGGCGTCAATGCGGGAGCGTGTCGTCGAGGGAGTCCGGCTCCTCGGTGAGCGAAGGCATGTCCTGCTCGGCGGTGGAGAGCTCCAAGTCCTCGACGGGTCGCCAGGTGTCGGAGCCGCCGGCCTCGCGCAGCGCCGCGATCATCGCGAGCGCGGTGGGCCAGCGCTCGTGCCGGCTCTTCGCGATGGCGCGCATCACCGCGCCGTCGAGCGCCGGGTGCACGTCGGGGCGCACGCGCGACGGCAGCGGCGGCTCGCGGTGGAGGATCGCCGTCACCGTGTCGATCAGCGTGTCCTCGAGGAACGGCGGCGCGCCGACGAGCATCTCGTAGAGCACGACGCCGACCGCCCAGATGTCGACGCGGTGGTCGAGGTCGCGCTGCCCCATCGCCTGCTCGGGCGCGAGGTACGCGGCGGTGCCGAGCACCTCGCCGTCGACGGAGACGCGCGTCACGTCCTCGACGAACTTCGAGACGCTGAAGTCGATGAGCTTCACCGAGTCGATCCCGGCGAGCTCGGGCCGCAGGAAGATGTTGTCGGGCTTCACGTCGCGGTGGACGATCGCCTGATCGTGCGTGGCCGCGAGCCCGCGCAGCACGAGCTCGGCGACGAACACGGCGTCGGCGACGAGGAGCTGCTTCTCCCGCGCGATCCGCTGGGTGAGCGGCTCGCCGCGGAGGAGCTCCATCACGAGGAAAGGCCGCCCGTCGGGGAGGAGCCCGCCGTCGTAGGTGCGCACGAGGTTCGGGTGGCTGAGCGCGCCGCCCACGAACCCCTCGCGCTCGAAGCGCCGGCGCGCCGCCGAGTCGGCCTGCAGGGAGTCGTGCAGGATCTTGATCGCGACCTCGGTGTCGAGCGCCTCGTTCACCGCGCGGTGCACGACGCCCATGCCGCCCTCGCCGATCAGCTCGTGGACGCGGTACTTCCCGTCGACGAGCTTGCCCTCGATCTGCGCCATGCGCGCGCGCCGCTCCGCGAACCGTCGCGCGGCGGGCATCTCCTCGCCGGTCACCGGGCAGTATTCGAGCGTCGCCTCGTGCGGCAAGCCGCAGAAGGTACAGCGCACGAACTGCTGCAGACTCATGGCGAAGGGATCACCGTAACACGGTGATCCTCAGGGGTGCACGAGCACGCCGGTCGCCTCGATGGCGAGCTCGGAGCTCGCCGCCTGGGCGCCCTCGGACTCGAGGTGCTCGCGGGTCTCGGCGTCGAGCGCGCGCACGCTGACCGTGCCCTCGATCGTGGCCTGCACCCCCGCGAGATCGCGCGGGAGGAAGAACGCGTGGTTGGCCATCGGGACGCGGACGCCGGCGCTGTTCGCGTCGGCGCGCAGCTCCATCCAGCAGCCGCGGGACTGGCAGACCGCGCTGATCTCGCCCGACGTGCGGACGACCTGTCCGTCGTAGGCGCGCGGGTCGGCGAGGATCGCGGTGAGCGGCGTCGCGTCGCGCTCGGAGAGCTCGGCGCCGTAGAGGCGCGAGCCGTCGGCGAGCACCCGCGCCGGCTCGGGCGGCGCGTCATCCTCGCCCCCCGCGTGGCCATGCCCGTGGCCGTGGCCGTGACCGTGACCGTGGTGGTGCTCCTCCGAGGCCGCGTCGCCGCCGCCACAGGCGGCGAGAGAGAGGGCCAGAGCGAAGGAGACGAGAAGTGAAGCGCGCATCGTGCCCGCTTCGTAGCCCGTTCCCGTGGCGGCGCACCTCAGCTCGTGAGAGACCTCAGGATCCGCGGAGAAAAACGCGTACCATGCAGGTGGCCATGCGAACGCGAGCCTCCCTCGCCCTCTGCCTCGTGGCGGCGACGCTCCTCGCGCCCCTCGCGCGCGCGCAGAGCACGGCGACGCGCGTCATCGTGCTGACGTTCGAGGGCGGTCGCCGCGGCGCCGCCGCGCGCGAGGCGGCCCTCGCCGAGCTCGCGCCGTACGTGGAGCTCGTCACCGAGGAGCAGGCGATCGCCGCGGCGCAGTCGATGAGCATCGACGTGAGCACGCCGGAGGGCCTCGGCGAGGTCGTCCGCGCGCTCGGCGTCACGCTCGTCGTGACCGGCGCCGTCACCGGGCAGGGCCGGCGCGCGCAGACCGAGCTCGTCGTCGTCGACGCGACCGGCGCCGAGCTCGCCCGCGTCGAGGCGCCCGCCCCGGGCAACGCCGCGGCGCGTGCCGAGATCGGCCGCGCGGCGGTCGGCGCGATCGACGCCGCGAACGCCGCGCTCGCGGAGCGCGCGCGCGGCCCGACCGCCGATGCGCAGTCCCCGGATCCCGACGCGAGCGGGCCGGCGCCGATCACCTATGACGACGACGTGCCGCGCCGCGCCGAGCCGAGCGGGAGGTGGCGGCACCCGCTCGCGCTCGCCCTCGTGGGCCTGCGGTTGCGCACGGTCGCCGCCTCCGTCGACGAGGTCGCCACGAACACCCGCTTCTTCTTCGCGGCGGACATGTACCCGGAGATCGAGCTCGTGACGTGGTTCCGGCCGCTCACCGACGCCGACGACCCCGCCGCGCGCGGCCTCGTGCTCGGCGTCCGCGGGGCGGTCAGCGCGGGCATCCGCTACGTCGACGAGGCCGCGGGCGACGAGCGCGCGATGACCTCGTATCGCCTGCGCGTGGACGCCGGCTACGGGTACACGATCGACGACCTCGTCGAGCTCCAGGGCGTCGTGGGCTTCGGCCTCGACGGCGTCGACCTCGAGATGCCCACCGGCTTCGCGTCGCTCCTCTACGCGTACCTGCGCCCCGCGCTGAACGTGCGCGTCGCGCTCTACCGCGCGCTGTTCGTGCTCGACGGCGGGATCGGCGGGCGCATCGGCCTCGACGGGGGCCCGCTCGCCGGCGCGTTCGGGCCGGGCATGTCCTTCGGCGGCGTCGACCTCTCGATCGGCTTCTCGGGCGTCGTCGAGCCGGGGCTCGCGTGGGCGGCGCGGTTCGGCTACGCGTTCCACGCGCTCTCGTTCGATGGCTCCGGCGGCACCCTCGGCATGGGCGCGCAGGGGAGCGACGAGACGTTCGAGCTGCGCCTGCTGCTCGGCTGGGCCTTCTGAGCTTCACCGGGGCTCGGGGGGCGCGTCGGCGCGGAGCCGCTCTGCGCGCGTGCGGCGCGCGTGCGCGAGCACCCCGGCGAGCCCGGTCGAGATCACGCCGACGAGCCCGAGCGCGGACAGGAGGTCGGTAGCCTCGGGCAGCGCCACGAGGAGCGCCGCGAACACCGCCGAGCTCACCGCCATCCCGCCGATCGCGCGCTCGATCGTGATCGCCCCCGTGACGCCGAAGCCGACGACGAGCAGGTGCATGAAGGTCAACGTCGGGCGCAGCGGCGTGTCGAGGGCGAGCGCCGCGAAGGCCAGCGCCGTCGCGACGAGGAGGGTCCCGAGCGAGTACGCGGTGAGCGTGCGGTTGGCGGCCGACGCGAGGAGCCAGCGGCGCGCCGCGATCGCGAGCACCCCCAGCAGCCCGAGCGCCGCGAGGTTCGTCCACGCCACGTCGGCGACGCGGAGCGTGCTCGCGCCGCCGACGAGCCCGAGCGGCAGCGCGAGGCCGACGAGCAGGATCGGCGCGAAGGACGCGCCCAGCACCATCGCGCGGACCCGGAACGCGCTCGACGTGTCGGCCTCCTCGCGCGCGCGGCGCAGCGCCGCCGCCTCGTCCTTCGCGCGGGCGAGGCGCGCCTCGGCCTGCGCGACCGCGGCCTCGAGCGCCGGGTGGGGCGCGGGCAGCTCGGCGAGCAGCGCGCGCGCCGACGCGGGGCTGTCGATGGCGAGGTCGCGCGCGATCGCGAGCCCGACGCACTCGGCGCGCGCGCGCGCGATCTCGGCGCCGTCGGGGTGCGCGCGCGCCGCGGCCGCGAGGAGCGAGCGCGCCTCGAAGAGAGGCGGCGCCGCCGCGTCGTCGGCGAGCGCGATCGTCCCCGCGCGCAGCGGCTCGAGCGCGGCGCGGGCGGCGCGGGCGAGCCCGAGCGCCTCCTTGTGCCGCTCGTGGTCGAGCAGGGCGCGGCGGAACGCGGCCGCGCTCTCGGGGCGCGCGTCGCGGTCGAGGCTCGTCGCGGCGTTCGCGAGCGCCGCGAGGTCCTCGGGCACGTCGTCGCCGTAGGCGACCGGCTCCGACGCCATCGCCGCGAGCAACATCGCCGCGTAGGTCGGCCCGCGGTGGCGGAGCGTGCCCGTCAAGATCTGATGCAGCGTCGCGCCCAGGAGGTAGACGTCGGTGCGGGCGTCGCACGTCTGTGGCGCGAGGACCATCTCGGGGGCCATGAAGCCGGGCGTCCCCGCGATCGACGCGGCGTCGTCGTCGACCGCCGCGGCGTCGACGCGCTGCGCGATGCCCCAGTCGAGGAGGTAGACCTCGCCGAACTCGCCGACCATCACGTTCTCGGGCTTCACGTCGCGGTGCACGACGCCGCGCGCGTGCGCGCGCTCGAGCGCGTCCGCCACGTCGGCCAGGACGCCGAGGCACGCGCTCTGCCGGTCGCCCCAGCGCGCCTCGAGCAGCGGCCAGAGCCGGTGCGCGTCGTCCTTCAGCAGGTCGCGCAGGCTCGCCCCCGACACGCGCTTCATCACGAGGACGGGCCGCCCGTCGCGATCGCGCCCGAGCGTGTGCACCGGCACGACGTTCGGGTGCTCCACGCGCGCCATCGTCCGCGCCTCCTCGATGAGCGAGACACCGGCGCGCTCGCCGAGCGGCCGCTTGATCGCGACGTCGCGGTCGAGCGAGCGCTGCGACGCGCCGTGGACGACGCCCATCCCGCCCTCGCCGAGGGGCTCCCCGACGAGCAGATCCGCGGTCGGCGCGACCGCCCCGGCCGGCTCGACGCCGGGCTCCGCGAGCGTGATCGACGGGAGGAACGGCCCCGTGGTCGACGCGGGCTCGGGATCGGGCGGCCGATCGCTCACCCCCGGCGGGCGGATCGTCGCGTCCGGCTCGTGAGCCGGCGCGTCCATCGTCACGCCGAGCGCGGCCAGCCGTCGCTCGAGCCGAGTCCTCGCTTCGTCACCGCCCACGCCGAGCCGCGAGGATACGCGGACTCGGCGCGCCGCGGGCGTCCGCTCTCTCGCACGCCGGAAGTGCGGGTCGCGGTGCCTCCTCAGCGCGCCGGCGCGCCGGGGACGATGCGAGCACCCTCTAGGCCCAGGTGGTGGTCGGTTCCCCAGACCACCTCGATGTCGCGCTCGGCGAGCCACACCAGGCTCGACGCGTCGACGTAGGTGAGCTTGCGCCCGCGCAGCGCGTCGAGCTTGCGAGCGACGGCGTCCCGATGGGGCCGACTCCCGTCGAGGATGGTGAGGCGCGGAAGCTCGGCGAGCAGCAGCCGGAAGGTCCGCGCCGCTTCCTCGCCAAGTCGATGGAGAAACCACGAGTAGGTCTCGGAGACCACGAAGGCCGAGGTGCACCAGCGGCGCGGAGGGGAGGCGAAGAGCGCAACCGCGTCTTCGTGGGAGCGGTCGCTGCGGTCGAGGAACGCGATGAAAGCGCCGCTGTCGATGAATGCCTCGTCGCTCACGGACACTGCCGTCCATACACGACCTCGTCCACGGTCTGGCTGGCGTCGGGCGAGCCGCTCTCCACCGCGCCCGCGAAGCGCAGCCACGGTCTGTCGCCGTGGCGGTGGCTCAACGCGCGCGCGAGGGCGCGACGGCAGAGCTCCGCGAACGAGATCCCCTGACGGCGCGCCTCTTCCTGCGCCTGCTGGTACATCTCTTCGTCGAGGGACACTTGGGTGCGGATCATGATAACAGCATACCCTGCGGTGATATCATCGCAACGCGCCGAGCCGGTCGTGTCGCGGCGTCGGACGCGCCGCGCGCAAGGTCGGCCATGGGCCGGAGGCACGGGCACGGCGTCCTCGACTATCCTCTGGGCATGGGCGAGACCGTCACCGAGCGCTACCTCCTCGACGAGGCCCTGGGCGATGGACCGGTCGGGACCTCCTGGCGCGGTCGCGCGCGCGGCGTGAGCGGCTTCACGCGCGCCGTGATCGTCGTGCGCCTCCACCGCGCGCTCGCCGCGAGCGACCCGTTCGTCTCGACGCTGATGGCCCAGGCCATGGCGCTGATGGAGGGTCCGCACCCCAACGTCGAGGGCGTGCACGATCTCGTGCGCGTGGGCGAGGAGGCCTACCTCGTCCTCGACCCCATCGACGGCCCGTCGCTGCGCGAGTGGGTCGAGGCCCACCAGGCCGGCTCGCAGCCCGCGCCGTGGGTCCAGCTCTTCGCGATCGCGGTCGAGGTGCTCAAGGGGCTCCACGCGCTGCACGGGCGCGCGCGCCCCCTCGCGCACGGCGGCATCGACGCGACGAGCATCCGGCTCGACCGGTCGGGCGTCCCGATCCTCACCCGGTTCGGCGTCGCCGCCGCGTGCGAGGCGGGCGGCTTCGGCGCCGAGGCGCTGCGCGTCCGCGCGCCCGAGGGCGCGGGCCGACCGTCGGCCGACGTGTTCGCGATGGGGCTCCTCCTCTACACGATCCTCGCGGGCTGCTCGGACACGGCGCTGCTCCCCGACGAGCTGCGCGCGCGGCTGATGGTCGGCAAGCCCGTCGACCTCAAGCTCATCCGCCCGGACATCCCGGCCGTCGTGATGGGCGCCGTGATCCGCGCGCTCGCGGCGGACCCCGCGGATCGCTTCGACTCGGCGATCGCGATGGCGCGCTCGCTCGAGCTGATCTTGCGCTCGATGCCGGAGACCACGGACGCCGCCGCGCTCGCGAAGCAGATCGAGCAGAAGGTCCCGAAGCAGCGCGCGCAGAAGCCGCGGCTCGGCCTCAGCGCCGACGCGACCGATCAGCTCGACCTCACGGATCTACAGCGGCTGTCGATCCCCGACGAGTGATCGCCTGTCGGTATCTGGCACTCTCTTCGGTCCCGGATGATGAGCTAGGGCCCATGCGTGATCGTACCGCACTGCTACACGTCGCCTTGCTGGCCCTCGCCTGCTCGGGGCCATCGTCGACGGCGGCGCCGAGCGAGCCGGAGCGTCCGGCGCCGCCGCCGCGGCCCTACGAGCTGCGCGGCTGGACGATGAACCGCTACGACGCGGGGGAGCCGCCGTCCGTGTGGCTCCCGGTGCTCGACTCGCAGATCCCCGAGCTACGCGACGGCTTCGGCTGGGTGAGCCTCGACGACCACGTCGTCTGGCTGAACCTGCGGCAGCGCGAGCGCGCCGGCGCGCTGCGCCCTCCGATCTCCGTCGCCATCACGGCCGAAGAGCTCTGCGACGAGGCGGTGCAGCGCATGCTGCGCGGCTGGGAGGGTCAGCCGTACGCGCTCGAGATCCTCGACGACTGGACCGGCGCCGAGATCGGCTGCCTGCGCGGGCTCGCCTTCCAATACCTGGCGACCTCCTTCAATCAGGGCGAGTCGCATTGCGACCGCCTGATCGCGCAAGACCTCTTGCCCCGTTCGCTGCGCGGCCTCGCCGTCATGGAGTGCTCCCCCGCGTCGCTGCGCGCGTTGGCCGGTTACCCCGAGCTCCGGCAGCTCGCGATCGGCGTGCCCGCCGGTCCCGAGGCGGTCGCGAGCCTGGCGGCTCTCGAGCGGCTCGAGGTGCTCGACGTGACCCTGGACCACGGAGGCGCGGTGAGCCTGGCGCAGCTCCCTCCGCTTCCCGCCCTCCGGAGGCTGGTGGTGGGCGGGACCCACGCGCTCGGTCGCGAGGACGCGGAGGCGATCGCACGGATGCGCTCGCTTCGCGAGCTCGCGATCACGGCCCGAACGCTCGACGAGTTCCGCGACGCGCTCGCCGCGATGCCCGCGCTCCGGTCGCTCGATCTCGCGACGGTCGAGCTCGACGCCGGCGCGCTCCGGCGCCTCGTCGAGGCGAGCGACCTCGTCGAGCTCCGCGTCGGGCTGGCCGAGCGTCTCGACGACGAGGCGGTCGCCCTCCTGCGCGACGAGACCTCGCTCGAGGTGCTCGAGCTCCGCGGCGCCGCGCTGACCGATCGGGGGCTCGACGCCCTGGCCGGCCTCGAGCGGCTGTGGCACCTCGATCTGACGGGGGCACGGATCACGACGCTCGGTCCGCTCCGCGGCCTCGCGCGCCTCCGCTCGCTCGGGCTCGCAGGCACGCGCGCGACGGACGCCGAACTCTCGACCGTTGCACGGCTCCGGGAGCTGCGCGTCCTCGATCTGCGTCGCGCCCCGATCTCCACGCTCGATCCGCTCGCATCGCTGCCGAACCTGCGCGTCTTGCGGGCCGCCGAGACGCTGGTCGGCGACGAATCGATCCCCACGCTCCGCGCGATGTCCAGCCTGCGCGAGGTCGACCTCGACCGCACGCGCGCGACGGGCCCAGCGATCGAGCGGCTCGCCAGCGCGAGACCGGACATGCGGATCTCGGGCGCCCGGAGCATCCGCGTGCCGACGCGGTGACCTCTGCCTCCCGACGCGCCGGGCTCGGGCGCGCGCGTGGTGCTGCTCGTCACCCCGAGCGCGGCCAGCCGTCGATCGAAGCGAGTCCTCGCCTCGCCATCGCCGCCGGCGCCGAGACGTGAGGAGGCGAGCTGCGTAGGCAGCGCGACTCGGCGCGCTACGGGCGCCCGCTCTCGCACGCGACGAAGCGCTGGTAGCGGAGCCAGTGGCGTCCGCCCTCGGCCTCGAGCCGCGCCGCGAGCTCCAGCGTCTCGAGCGCGCGCTCGAGGCGCTCCATCGGCGCGGCCTGCGCGACGAGGTCGTCGTGCGTCGCCGCGAGCGGCTCGCGCTCGGCGGCGAGCTCGGCGGCGCGCGTCGCGGCGTCGGACGCGGCCAGGTAGGCCTCGATCGCTGCGCGCTCGCCGCCGAGCGTCACCTCGAAGTCGGGGTGCCACGGATCGTCGAGCACCGGCCAGCGGTGCAGGAGCTCCGCCGCGAGCGCCTCGCGCGCGCGCGCGATCTCTTCGTCGATCGCGTCGAGCCGCGCGACGAGGGGCTCGATGCGCGAGTGCACCGCGTCGAGCCGCGCGCTCACGTCCTCGGGGCGCGCGAGCCCGAGGCGCGCCGCGAGCCCGCGCACCACCGCGCGCTCGGCGGGCAGCGCCGCGGGCGCGGGCGCACGCCGCGGCGGCTCCTCGGGCGCGACGGCGCGCAGGTAGTGCTCCGACGTGGTGACCGGCACGTCGAACGAGCCCGACGCGATCCGCGCGCGGGTGTGCGCCTCGAGCAGGCTCACCGTTCCGTCGCGGTCGAGATCGATCGCGTCCATCGCCGCGCCGCCGTCGCGATCCTGGCCGCGCAGCGCGCTCAGGAAGTGGATCCCGTAGCCCTCGTGGGCGGCGCGGTCCGGGCTCGAGTCGCACCCGGCGGCGTCGCGGTCCCAGGTGGTCGCGAAGAAGCCGCAGCGATCGGTCTGTGCGGGGCCCTGTTCCGCGTAGCCGCCCGCGAAGACGAGCTCCGCGAAGCCGCCGGCGCGGCACGAGGTGATGACCATGCGCACCGGGCGGTGCCCGGGCGCCTCGTCGAGGATCTGCGCGAGGGCGTCGACGGTGATCGCGCCGTTGCCCCAGGTCAGGAAGCGGCTCTCGCCCGGCGTCTCGCCGCCGACGCCGTGCCCCGCGAGGAACATCGTCAGCGGCGCGTCGGGCTCGAGGATCGCGCCGCGCAGCGCCTCGAGCAGCGCCTCCTCGGTCGCCGCGCCGCCCGCGGCGAGGCGAGGGCGGCGGTAGCGGGCGTCGCGGCCGCCGCGCGGGTCGAAGAGCTCGCCGAGCCGCGCGCGCAGCGGATCGGCGTCGGCGTCGGCGCGCAGCTCCTGCACGGCGGCCCCGCTCGGGCCGCCGGCGAAGAGGACGAGCCCCTCGCCGAGCCCGGTGAACACGTCGCGAGCGAGCAAGAGATCTTGCTCGATCTGGAGCTGGTTGAGCTCGGGGCTCGGCCCGCCGCCCGCGACGATCCAGCGCACGCCGTCGAGCGGGCGCGCCGGCGCGGCGGCCGGAGGCGCGGCGGAGGTCCTGGGCGAGGACGGAGCCGCGCCGAGGGCGGCGGCGCGGCGGGCGGCGGGGCTCGAGAGCCGCGGCGCGAGCCAGCAGGCGAGCGCGACCGCGGCGAAGAGCGCGGGCAAGCTCCACGCGGCGCGGCGGTCCAGCACGAGCCCTAGCGTGGCGCAGCCGCGGCCGCGCCGCCACGTCGAGGTCTGTCGATGAAGCGGACCGAGCACCGGAGTCGAGGTGGGTCCAGCCGCGAGGCGACGCGACGAGTCGCGCGAGAGCACGGCGAGCCGCGGCAACGCCGCGGATGGGCCCGCATCGGCGGCGGGGCGACGGGAGGATCATCGACAGACCGTCACTCGGGGCGGGCGTCCTCGATCGTCTCGGCGGGCGCGTAGGTGACGATGACGGTGACGCTGCCGGAGCCGCCCTCGGTCGGGGCGATCGCGCCGAGCGTGCGCGTCAGGCAACGCGCGGTGGTCGTGCCCGGGAGCGTGTTGCTCGTGACGCGAGAGGTCGGGGCGCGGCCGTCGCGCACCGTCATCGCGATGCGCGTCTCGCCCTCGGAGGAGCCGCCGCGGCGGCCCGCCCGCCGACGGCAGTCGAGCAGGCCGGGCAGCGCGGAGAAGATGGCGCGGTGGCCAGCGGTGACGGCGCCCGCGGCCTCGCGCCCGCGGCCGACCACGCGGAAGCGCACGTGCCCGTCGGGCGTGCCGCCGCTCGAGGTGGCGTTGCCGTCGCCGTCGATCTCGATCGGCACCGCGGCGGCCTGTTGCGCGCGCTCGGCGGACGCCTCGACGCCCGCCGCGGCGGTGTTCTGCATCTCGAGCTGCACGATGGCGTGCGTCGGCCGCGTGAGCCCGGTCGCGTCCAGGCCGGCGAGCGTGCGCGACACGCACCGCACGAGCGGCGCGTGGCCCGTCCCGTCGCGGTCGACCTCGACGCGCGGCGGGCGCGTGCCCGCGTCGAGCAGCACGCGCATGCGGAGCGTCCCCGTGACCGTCGGGTTCTGGGCGAGGACGTCGGTGTAGCAGGTGCGCAGGGCGCTCATCCGCGCGCCGACGCGGCCCCCGAGCGCGCTCACCTGCGCGCCGTTCGTGCCCGGCAGGCTCTCCATCGAGAGGCGTATGTCCGAGCGCGCGCTGATCCGCGCCTCGCCCTGGCCCATGCCCGAGTTGGCGACGCCGCCCGGGCCCTGCGCGAGCGCGAGCGCGGGGAACGCGAGCGCCGCGATCGTGGCGGTGAGTGGAGTCCGCATGGTCGGAGCATGCCGCACCTTCACCCCGTGACGCGAGCGTCAGGCGTGATCGGGCTCGGCGCGCGTCCCGCTCGTCGGCGCCGCGGCGAGCTCCTCGAGCGCCTCCTCGACGCGCTCGAGGAGCTCGCCGCGGAACGGCTCGTCGAAGCGCGCGTTCGTGAGGCGCGCGCGCACGATCCAGCGGCTCGGCGCGGCCGGGTCGCGCACGATGCGCGCGGCGGGATCGACGGGGACGTACGGCGAGGCGAGGACCGCCTCTTCGATGGCGCGCCGCACGCGCGCGGCGTCGTCGGCGCCCTCGACCACGAGCGGGACCTCCACCTCGTGCCCGCCGCGCTCGGAGGTCTCGAGCCGGCTGCGCAGGACACGGCGGTTCGGGACGAGGAGGTCCGCGCCCGACGCCGTGCGGAAGCGCGTCGCGCGCGGGCCGATGCGCACGAGGCGCCCCGCGAACCCCTCGCCCTCGATCCAGAGGCCGGGCACGAGGCGCCCCTCGGTCAACAGCAAGAGGCCGCCGACCACGTCCGGCAGCACGACGGCGACCGCGCCCGCGCCGACCGCGAGCGTGACCGAGCCCATCGCGAGGAGCAGGCCTGGGCGGAGCCAGTCGGGGACGAGGCGCGAGACGAGCATCACCGCCATCACGACGAGCGCGACGCGGCCGACGAGGCGCAGGGCGCCGACGCCGCGCGGGAGCAGGCCGCGATCGGGGAGGCGGCGCCGCACGCGGCCGAGCGCGAAGACGGCGAGCAGCGCGAAGAGCGCGAGCACGACGAGCGCGGGCGTCGCGATGCGCGGATCGGGCAGGCGCCAGCCGGCGAGGCTTCCGTCCTCGCCGACGAGCTGGACGTGCACGCCGAGCTCGCCCGGCTCGCGCGCGCGCTCGCTCGCGCGTCGCGCCTCCTGACGCGCGCGGGCGGCCTCCTCCTCCGCGCGCTCGGTGCGCGAGAACAGGAGCTCGGAGAGAACGCCCAGGACGCTGTCGGTCGTCTCGCGGACCGGCGGCGGTGGGCTCGGCGCCACCGGCGCCACCGGCGCCACCTCGTCGTCCGCGCTCGGCGCCGTCGGCGGGGGAGCGGGCGCGGGCTCTGCCTCGGCTTCGGCCTCGGCCTCGAGGTCGGCTTCGGCTTGGGCTTCGGCTTGGGCTTGGGCTTCGGCTTGGGCTTCGGCTTCGGCTTGGGCTTCCGCTTCGGTCTCGGCTTCCGCGTCGGTTTCGGCGTGAGGGGCAGGAGGGCCCGGCATCGGCGCGAGCGCGTCGTCTTGCGCGCGCGCGGGCGGCGCGAGCGCGAGGAGCGCGAGGAGCGCGAGCGCGAGGCCGCGCGTCATTGGACGAACCCTCGCTCGGTGAGGAGCCGCTCGACGGAGCCGCGCAGGTGCTCGGCGACGCGGAACACGTCCCCGGTGCGGAAGAGCACGGCGGCGTGCTCGAGCGCGACCAAGCGGGCGCGCGCGGCGGTCGCGTCGGTCCGGAACAGGGACGCGAGGACCTCGGGGCTCATCCATCCCTGCCGCGCGACCTGATAGAGCAGCAGCACGTCGTCGTCGCCGAGCCGGCGCAGGGCGCCGATCGCGGGCGGCGGCACCGGGCCCAAGTGGACGAAGTCGCCCGCCTCGTCGACCTCGTCGACCGCGGCGAGCCAGAGCCGCAGCGCGTCGCGCAACAGGCCGCCGCTCGACGCGTGCAGCGCGCGGAAGAACGCCTGCCGCGGCCGCGAGAGCGGCGAGGTGAGCGAGAGCGCCGCCTCCTCGAGCCGCGAGCGCGGCTCGATCCCGTGGCTGAACACGAGCCCGTAGCCGCTCACGGTGTGGCGCGCGAGCACCGCGGCCTCGAGCGCCTCCTCGTCGAGGGGCCCGAGCTCGACCACCTCGGGGAACGCGTCGCCGAGCGGCGCGCACGCGCGGCACTGCCTCCAGACCAGGCGGTCGGCCCGCACGAGGAAGGCGTTCCTGCCGCGATCCTCGATCACGCGCGCCACGAAGCGACGCAGCGGCGCCATGCCCCCGGGGCACAGCGAGACGAGCCACTGGATGCCGCTGACCAGCACGAGCTGGCCCTCGGCGCCCGCTTCGAAGAGCGCGTCGACCTCGTCGATCGTGGCGGGCGCCTTCAGCTTCAGCTCGCGCACCTTCGACCAGCGCTTGGCGCGGATGGCCGCGTTCACGAACGCGCTCTTGCCCACCCCGTCGGGGCCGACGATCGCGACGGTGCGCAGCGGCGCCGCGCCCTCGCCCTCGAGCAGCGCCATCGCGCGGCCGAGCGCCTCGTCGCGGCCGGTCAGGATGTCGCCCGCCTCGAGCGCCTGCGCCGAGAAGAGCCGGTGGTAGACCCTCGGGATGCGCGCGCGCGGCCCCGGCGCGGCGAACGAGGACGCCGCGCCGATCTCCGCGGGCTCGAGCGCGGGCAGGCCGACGAGCGCGCGCGCCCGCTCGAGGCGGGCCTCGCCGATCGCGTCCGCGAGCGCCGCCCGCGTGATCGCGATCGAGCGCCCGATCGACTCGCGCAGGTCCCTCACGAGCCGCGAGAGGCGCTGCCCGCGCACGTCGCGGACCATCCGCGCGCGCACGCGGCCCATCTCGCCCGCGATCAGCGCGCCGCGCAGCTCCTCGAGGCTCGAGAGCACCGCGTCGCGCATCGCGTCGTGCGCGAGCTCTCCGAGCGGCGCCGTGTCGTTCGCGTGCCCCTCGAGCAGGAGGCGATGGCGTTCGAGCGCGCCCGCGATGAGGTCGCGCACGAGCGCGCGCGTCTCGGGCGGCACGTCTCCCTCGTGGACGGCGAGCTCGTTGAGCGCGAGCTCGAGGTTGAAGGCGGTGCGCCGCTCGAGCTCCGAGAGCGCGCTCGAGACCGGCTCGACCCGCTGCGCGATCTCGCGGGCCGCCGCGAAGAGGCGCGGTCCGACCGAGGCGTCGATGCGCGCGAGCACCCACTCGCGGAACGGGATCTCCACCACGCCGCCGGGCGGCGGGAGCCGGTGCTCGCCGCGCACCAGCGGCCCCGCCGGGATCGTGTAGCGGTCGGTGAGGCCGGCGGCGGCGCGTACGAGCGCGTCGAGGACGGGCGCGACCGGGGCGTCGGCGGCGAGCTGATCGCGCAAGAGGCTCGACAGACGCGCCGCCTCGGCGCTCACGCGGACGACCGGCTCGCAGATCGCCTTGGTGGCGGCGGCGAGCGCCTCGCCGGTGCGCTCGGACGCGAGCGCCGCCTCGAAGCGCCCCTCGGCGTCGGCGACCGCCTCGCGCACGCGGCCGACCTGGACGTGCGCGCGGCCTCGCACGTCGCCGCCGAGCGCGGCCGCGTGCTGCTCGAGGGCGTTCTCGACGCGCGCCTCGAGCGTGAACAGCTCCATCTCGAGGGCGAGCCGGTTGTAGCTCGCGGCGGCGTCCTCGCGCGCCCCTGCGCCGCCCTCGACGAGCGTGCGCAGCGCCTCGTCGCGCCGCCGGTAGAGCCGCGACGCGGCGCGCCGCCGCATCGGCAGGTCCGGCGTCGCGACGATCGCGAGGTCCGCGTCGAGGTCGCGGAGGCACGCGCCGAGGGCGGCGCTCGTTCGGTGCGCGAGGTCGTCGCGGATGCGGTCCACCTCCTGGACCGCGAGCATCAGCTCCGCCTCGACGTCGCTGCGCACCGCCTCGAGCGCCGCCCGATCGATGACCTTCGCGCCGTTCGCGTCGAGCGCGCGCGCGAGCTCGCCGTAGGCGAGGGCGAGGCCCTCGAAGATGCTCCGCGTGCGCGTCGCGAGGTGCGTCTCCGCCTGCGCGTAGAGCGCGGCGACGGGCTCGAGCCGCCCCGGCAGCCGCCCCCAGAGGTGGAAGCGCGCCAGCGCGCGCAGCTCGACGCGCCGCGGGGGGAGGCTCCCGCCGAAGAGGGTCTCGACGCTGCGGCGCGCGCGCAGCGCCGTGCGCGCGAGCGCGCGCGGGAAGGTGTCGTCCGGGCGCGGCACGAAGGTCTCGTCCTCGTACGGCGCGTCGACGCGCTCGGGCAGCTCGTCGGCCAGCTCGTCGACGGCGCCGACGATCGGCTCCGGGTCCCAGCCCGGCGTGGCGCGCACGCGCGCGCCGCGCGCGAGGATCACCGCGCGCCAGCGCTCCGCGAGGGCGGCCTGCTCGAGGCGGATGGCCTCCGCGGCGTCGAGCTCGGTGCTCGGGTCGGTGGCCTGCACCGTGACGCGCCGGTGCAGGCGCAGGAACTCGCGCCGCAGCTCGCGCACGTACGCGAGGGCCCCCTCGTGGAAGCGCGCGAGCGGCTCGTCCGCGACGTCGCGGGCGACCTGCCCGAGGTCGTGCGCGAGCTCGCGCGCGCGCCGCGTCAGCTCGACCGAGGCGAGGCGCGGCGGCGCGCCCCACGCGTCGCGCGCGACGTCGGGGACGGGCCACGGCTCGATCGCGCGCGGCTCCGGGCGCACGCTCGCGCGCGCCTCGGCCTCCGCCGCCACCGCACCGGTCGCCACCGCCTCGCCGGCGCGCGTCGCCTCCGTCTCGCGCGCTCGCGTGAGCCCGAGCTTGAGGAGCACCGGGCCGACCAGCTCGTTGAGCGCGATGCCGGCGATCACGAGCGTGGAGAGCTGCCGGCCGAGCTCGCCCAGGCCCATGCGCTCGCTCGCGAGGTGGTCGGCGAGCGTGATCGCGACGCCCGCCTGCGCGACGAAGCCGAGCCAGCCGTGCCGCTTCATCGCCTCGCTCGCGCCGCCGAGCGCGCCGCCGACGCGCGTACCGACGTAGATCCCGCCCGCGCGGAGCGCGACGAACGCGACCGCGAACGGCGCGAGGCGCGCGAGGTCGCCGAGCTCGAGGTGCGCGCCCGCGAGGGTGAAGAAGACGACGTAGACGGGCAGCGAGAGCCGCTCGACGGTCGCGAGCACCGCGTCGCCCTCGCGCGAGAAGTTCGCAGTCACGAACCCGGCGGTGATGAAGAGCAGGACGACGTCGACGTGGAGCTGGCCGGCGACGTAGGTGGTCGTGTAGACGGCGCCGACGAGGAACAGCCACTCCTCCTGCTTCACGTAGCGGAAGTAGAGGGCCATCGAGCCGCCGGCGATCGCGCCCAGGACGACGCCGCCGCCGACGTGCCCGAGGAGGTAGAGGGCGAGGTTCTCGTCCGCGCCGGAGGCGCCGAGGGCCTGGCTCGAGAGCGTCCCGAACCCGCTGAAGAGCACGACGACCACGATGTCGATCAGGACGACCGTCGCGAGCACGGTCGAGGTGACGGGCCCGCGCGCGCGCAGCCCGTTGATCACCGCGATCGTGGCCGCGGGGCTCGTCGCGATCGCGAGCGTGCCGACGAGCGCGCCGAGCGCGAGCAGCGTCGGGACCTCGAGGCCGCCGAGCGCCGGGAACGCGATCGCGGGGATCGCGCCGCCGATCGCGAAGACGAACGCGATCCCGGTGGCGAGCAGCACGACGACCTGCCCGCCGAGCACGCCGAGGATCGCGCCGACGCCGCGTCGCAGCGCGTCGAGCTTGAGCTCCGCGCCCGCGGTGAGCGCGATCAGCGCGATCGCGAGGGTCTTCAGCGGCGCGAGCTGCGACTGCACGCTCGGCGAGAGCAGTCCGTCGACGAACGGCTCGACGCGGAGCGCGGCGGGCAGGAGCGACGCGACCGACGGACCGAGCAAGAGCCCCGCGATCAGGTAGCCGGTGATGTGCGGCAGGCCGATCCTCGAGACGAGCTGGCCGAAGGTGTAGCTCGCGAGCACCACGAACCCGAGGGCGAGCATCGCCGTCGGGTCGACGCCCTCGGTGCGCGACTCGAAGCGGTAGAGCAGCACCACGCCCGCGACGAGCAGGGCGACGATGACCGCCTTGGCGATGCCGCCTCCGCGCGGCGCTTGGCTCGGTCCGCTCATCGTCTCCAGAAGTCCGGCACCAGGAGGGCGAGCAGCGTGAAGAACTCGAGCCGCCCGAGCAGCATCGCGAAGACGAAGAAGAGCTTGGCGGCCGGCGAGTAGGCGACGAAGTTGTCGGCGCTCGCGTACCACGGCGCGGGGCCCATGTTCGAGAGGCAGCTCAGCGTCGCGCCGAACGCGGTGCCGATCGTCACGCCGTCCGTCGCCGTCACGAACAGGACGCCCAGGCCGAGACAGCCGAGGTAGACCCCGACGAACACGGCGACGTCGCGCAGGATCTCGGGCGCGACGGCGGCGCGGCCCATGCGGATCACGTGGACGACCGCGGGCCGGAACGCGGCGCGCAGCTCCGCCCAGCTCATCTTCGCCATGAGCACGACGCGCTCGACCTTGATGCCGCCCGCGGTCGAGCCGGAGCACCCGCCGACGAACATCATCACCACGACGAGGAGCAGCGTCGGCTCCGAGTAGGCCATGTAGTCGTCGGTGCCGTAGCCGGTCGAGCTCATCGTCGTGCCGACCATGAAGTACGCGTAGCGGAACGACTCGATCACGTCGCCGCCGTGGCGCTCGAGGTTGCTCGCGGTGAGCGCGGCGACGAAGAGCGCGCACATCGCGACGAACGCGCGCAGCTCCGTGTTGCCGACCAGCGCGCGGAGCGAGCGGCGGCGCAGGAGCGCGTAGTAGAGCGCGTAGTTCACGCTGCCGACGTACATGAACGTCGCGATCACCAGCTCGATCGCGAAGCTGTCGAAGCCTGCGATGCTGTTGTCGGACGTCGAGAAGCCGCCCGTGCTCAGCGTGGTCAGCGCGTGACAGACCGCGTCGAACGGGCTCATCCCGAGCAGGACGAGGAGCCCCGCCAAGGCCGCGGTGAACGCGCCGTAGATCTTCCAGAGCGTGAACGAGGTCTCGGCGATGCGCGGCTTGAGGCCCTCCGCGCTCGTCCCGGGGACCTCGCCCTTGAACATGTGCTTGGCGCCGGCGCCGACGGTCGGGAAGATCGCGACGAAGAGCACGACGATCCCCATCCCGCCGAGCCACTGGATGAGCGAGCGCCAGAGGAGCACCGGCATCGAGAGGCCCCCGGGCCGCCCGAGCGTGCCCTTGACGAGCTCTCCGTCGATGTCGCCGATCACCGTCGCGCCCGTCGTCGTCATCCCGCTGACCGACTCGAAGAGCGCGTCGATCGGGCCGAGCACGCCGCTCACGAGGAACGGGATCGCGCCCCCCGCGCCCGCGATCAGCCAGATCAGCGCGACGGTGAGGAGCGCCTCGCGCCGCCCGAGCGACTCGCTCGCGTGGCGCCGGCCGTAGAGGTACAGCATCGCGCCGATCGCGCCGGTCAGCGCGGCGCCCGCGGCGAGCCCGACCAGATCGCTCGGGCCCGCACGTTCGGGCGCGCCCGTCCCGTACGCGAACGCCGCGCCGACGGCGGCGCACGCCGCCTGCGCGAGCCCGACGCCGACGAGCACCGCGCCCGTCGGCCGCAGCGTGCCGCGGAAGTCGCGCCAGCGGCTCCGCGCGAGCGGCGGCCGGCGCGGCGCACGCGCCGATGGCCTGGTCACTCGCCCCTCGCGCGGAACAGCCGCTCGACGATCGGGCGCGCCGACTCGGTCAGGAGCAGGATCACCGTGTCGCCCGCGTGCACGATGTCGTCGCCGCGCGGGATGATCACCTCGTCGCCGTGCACGATGCCGCCGAGCAGCGCGCCGCGCGGCAGGCCCATGCGCCGGAGCGGCACGCCGACGACGCGCGCGCCGCGCGGCACCTGGAGCTCCGCGACCTCCGCCTGCCCGCCCTCGAGCGAGGTCAGGCTCTGCACCCCGCCGCCGCGGCAGTACCGCAGGATCTGATCGGCCGCGACGGCGCGCGGCGTGATCACGATGTCGACGCCGAGCTGCTGGTAGATCGGCATGTAGTCGCCGCGCTGCACGAGCACGGCCGTGCGCGTCGCGCCCGCCCGCTGCGCGAGCAGGGCGGCCATGAGGTTGACGTCGTCCTCCGAGGTCACCGCGCACACCAGGTCGAAGGTGCCGATCTCCTCCTCCTCGAGGAGCCGTCGGTCGGTGCCGTCGCCGTGGACGATGGTGGCCTGCGGGATGTCCACGCTGAGCGGCTCCGCGACGGAGCGGTCCTGCTCGATGACGAGCACCTCCGTGCCGTCGCTGACGAGCGCGCGCGCGAGCGCGGAGCCGACGACGCCCCCGCCCACGATCGCGACCCGGCGCGCCTCGCGCGCCGCGGTGAAGTACTCCTCGGCCGCGAGGATCGCGTCCGAGCGTCCGAGCAGGTAGATGCGGTCGCCCGCCAACAGCACGTCGGCGCCGCCGGGGACGATGAGCGTTCCGTCGCGCACGAGGGCGGCGACGAGCGTGTCGCGCGGCAGGCTCAGCTTCATGAGCGGCTTGCCGAGGTGCCGCGCGCGCTCGGTGAGCTGGATCTGGACCAGATCGATCCGATCCTGCGCGAGGTCGATCACGTCGACCGCGCCATGCGAGCGCGCGATGCGCGCGAGCTCGTGCGCGACGAGGACGCGCGGGTTGATCACGACGTCGACGCCGAGCAGCCCGTAGCGGACGCCCTCCGCGTGCGCGGTCCACGCGTTACCCTGCGCGCGCGCGATCACGCGCCCCGCGCCGAGCTGCTTGGCGGCGAGCGCGGCGATGAGGTTCACCTCGTCGTGGTCGGTGACCGCGACGACCATGTCCGCGCGCGCGACGCCCGCGCTCGTCAGGACGTCGTGGCTCGCGCCGTAGCCGGTGAGCGTCATGACGTCGTGGTGCTCCTCGACGAGCGCGATGGCCTCCGGGCTCGCGTCCACCGCGACCAGATCGTGCCCCTCGTGCTCCATCACCCGCAGGAGGTGGCGCCCCACCTCGCCCATCCCGACGATCACGATGTACATCAGGCCGGCTCCTTTTCGCCGCGCAGGTCTCCGGTGTCGACGAGCAGCCCGCGCAGCACGCGGGGCGCGACGAGGTCGCAGACGATCACCGAGGCGAGGATCGCGGTGTACGCGAGGTCGATCGCGGGGCCCTCGTAGACGAGGCGCAGCGAGACGGCCATCGCCACGGAGACCTCCCCGTGCGCGAGCAGCCCGCGGTAGTAGTCGGGCCGCAGCCCGGCGCGCCACGCGGCGAGCCCGGTGCCGAGCCACTTCCCGGCGATGCGCAGCGCGGTGTACCCGATCGCGAAGAGCGCGACCTCCGCCGCGTCGAGCGCGGGCGGGCGCCAGAGCGCGCCGGCGAACACGAGCAGGACGAGCGCCATCGGCGCGCGCGTGCGCTTCAGCGTCGCCCGGATCTGCGGCCCCGCCTTGGCGGTGTTCACGAGCACCAGGCCGAGGGTGAGGTTCACGAACAGCGGCGAGAGCTGCAGGAAGTACGAGGCCCCGCTCGAGAGCACGATGATGCCGACGAGCGCGAGGAGCCGGCCGTTCTCCGAGTCGTCTTCGCCGAGGAAGGGGCGGAACAGGACGCCGAGCAGCACGCCGAGCAGCACGCTGACGACGGCCCACTCCGTCGCGCTCGGCTGGACGGCCGCGTTCGCGTCGTAGCTGTGGTGGACCGCGAACAGGAGCCCGAACACCACGATGGCCAGGAGATCGCTCATCACGGCCATCCGCCGGATGCGCTCGGGGAGCGGGCCCTCGAGGCGGTAGCGCTTCGACAACAGCTCGATCGGACCGGTCGAGCCGGCGGCCGCGGCGCAGCCGAGCCCGCCCGCGGCCATCCACGCCTCGCGCGCGCCGGTCTCGCCGAACCAGCCCGCGTCGATCGCGGCGTACGCGGCGGCGGTGGTCAGCCCGCCGGCGGCGAGGGCCTGCACGACGACGACGCGCGCGGGGCCCGCCGTCTCGCCCTCGCGCAGGCGCGCGACGCGCAGCGCCACGCCGCGCAGCAGCCCCACCCAGCCGACGGCGAGCGCGACGATGGGCAAGACGTCGCGCAGGTCGCTGAACGCGGGCAGCCGGTACGGCATGTGGCCGTGGTCGGCGAGCAGCGCGCCGAGCAGCACGTACTCCACGCCCGCGAGCACGAGGAACGCCTTCTGCAGCCGGCCCACGACGAAGTGCGCGAGGAGATACGCGACCGAGACGGCGCCCACGAGCGCGACGACGGTCAGCGTCGAGTCGGCGCCGGTGCTCCCCCCGTCCGCGCGCGCCGCCGCGGGCCACGCGAGGCTCGTCGCGCCCACGAGGGCAGCCGGCAGGACGGGGTGGAGGGAGCGCATGGTCGAGCGAGTCGTGCCGCGGCGCGCACCCGCGCGCCACCGGCCCGGCAATTGGAACCTCCCGCGAGCGCTCCCGTCACCTTCCCGGCAGAGACGGAGGCCTCGGGCGTGTCGACGGTCGGGCGGGGCGGACCTACCCTTGGCGCGATCGTGCCCGACGAGGACGCCCGACCCGCGCCGCGCGCGCCGAGCACCACGCGGGTGCTGTGGCGCCGGCCGCTGAAGCTCATCGGGAACGCCTGGCTCCTGCTCCCGATCGGGCTCGCGCTGTCGAGCTGCCTCGTCGGCCTGCCGATCGCGGCGCGCGCGATGAAGATCCTCACGCGCCTCGTCGCGGACAACGCGAGGGCGCTCCGCGGGCAGCGGCCGCTCGACGATCCCGAGCGCAGCTACGCGGGGAGCATCGCGCTCGCCGGCCTGCTGCTCCTCGGGGGGAGCGCGCCGACCGGCGCGGTGCTGGCGCTGCACCTCGGCGTCGCGCTCGCCGAGGCCGCGCAGGTCGGCCTCGGGCTCGCGGTCGGCTTCGCGACCCCGGTCGTGGTCGGCGCGGCGCTCGCGTCGCTCCTCTTCGCGCCGGTCGCGGCGGTCGGCGGCGTCGACGGCCCGTTCGCCCCGTTCGCGCGCTCGTTCGAGCTCGCCGCGAGCCGCGGCGCGCACGCGAGCCTCCTGACCGGCGCGGGCGTCGGCGCGATCTTCGGGGCGGCCTTCGCGCTGCTCGGGGGCGTGGCGTACGCCGTCACCGATCAGCCCGCCGCGGCGGTCCTGTGGGCGCCGCTCGCGGCCCTCTTCGCCGCGCCGCGCGCGCTCGCGCTCCTGGCCAACCTGTGGGCGTCGGTCGAGGCCGAGGTGCCCGCGTACGCCGGGCCGAGCGACGCGCGCCTGCGCGCGCTCGGGTGGCTGGTGGCGCCCGCGCTGCTCGTCGTGCTCGGCGCGTTCGTCGCGGCGGCGGCGGTGCCGCGGCCCATGCAGAGCAGCCCCGCGGGGGCGGCGGCGCGCGGGATCACGCCCGAGATGCTCGACCGCGGCCTCGTGCGCGAGGGGCGGCTGCCCGGCACCGACGTGCGCGTGCGCGTCCTCGAGCGCGGGATCGCGATCGAGGCGGACGACGGCGGCGGCGCGGGCGCGATCGACGCGGGCTTCGACACGCTCGCGGGCGTCGTCTACGTCGATCGGCGCACGCGCGACGGGCGGCCGATCGACGAGTACCGCGTGCTCGTGACGAACGGCGAGCGCGCGGCCTACACGGTGGTCGACGCGCGCGGCGTGCGCCTCGACGACTCGCTCACGCGCCGGACGTTCGGTCGGCTCGGTCAGCTCGGCTCGATCGGGCTCGCGCTCGGCGCGCTCCTCCTGCTCTTCCTGACGTTCACCGTCGGCGCCGAGCTCGGCGAGGCGCAGACCCTCGCCGCGCCCGCGTTCCTCGGCGGCGAGCGCACGGCGGGCGGGCTCGCGGCGCTCGAGGGCACGCTGCGGCTCGGAGAAGATGCGCACGTCGTCTTGACGCCGCCGAGCGCGTGGGCGCGCCTCGTGGGCCGCGACGGCGCGACGCTCCGCGCGCGCGGTGAGGTGTGGCTCGAGGCCGACGGCGGCGCGATCCGCGTCCGTCTGCCCGAGGGGCCGGTCCCGGTGATCGGCGCCGGCTCGGCCGAGGACTGGGACCACCTCGGCGTGGTCCTCGTCTCGCGCTTCGCGGCGCGCGTCGTGGTCGGGCCACGGCAGGGGTCCGCGCCGTGGCCGGCGGACGGAAGGCTCGTGCTCGGCGCCTCCGACGACGCGCGCGCCGCCCTCGTGCGCGGCGCGGTGCGTCGCGCGTCGCGCATCGCGCTGCCGATGCTCGCCGGCTTCTTCACCGCCGCCGCGGCCCTGCTGCTCTCGTTGTGACTCGCCGAATCACGGCAGCCGCGCGCGCACCAGCTCGGACGGGCCGGTGCGCCGGCCGTGGTGGTTGTCCGTGACGAGGAGCAGCGTCTCGCCCTCGAGCGCGAGGCCCTCGAGGTTCGGATCGCCGTCGAGCAGCCCCGCGAGGTCGAGCGCGACGCGCGGCGTGACGCGCGCGTCGGGCGTCGAGGGCAGCTCGAACGACAGCACGCGCATGACGCCGTAGTGCCGCTCGATGGCGAAGACCTCGATCGCCGCGTCGTTCGCCCGGCACGAGAGGGCCGAGAGCTTGCCCGTCTCGCTCGAGAGCGCGACGAGCGCGCGCGCCCACGCGCCGCCGCCGCGGCGCACGCCGAGCGGCGCGTGGCGCGCGCCGCGCTCGACCACGACGTTCTCCATCGCGGCGACGAGCACGTCGGGTCCCGGCACGAAGCAGAGCCCCTCGATCCCGCGGTTCTCCTCGGCCGTCACGCCCAGGACCGCGTAGGGGAGCTCGATCCGATCCACGACGCGCGCGCGCGCGCCCTCGACCTCGACGACGAAGATCGGGTCGCCGTCGCGGCGGGTGTCCATCGACTCGGTCCCGAGCGCGAAGCGCGCGCCGCCGAGCCAGGCGATCGACTCGGTGTCGAGGCCCGAGGGCACGCCCTCGAGCGCGATCGTGCGCGGGCTCGCCTCGAGCGCGACGAGCGCGGTCCCACGCTCCGCGACGGCGATCGGCACGCCGCGCCCGTCGATCGCGAGGCCGGACAGCCCGTCGACCGCGCTCGCGATCGTCTGCCGCGAGAGCGCGCGCGGGCGCGGCCCGGCGGGCGGCTCGGCGCCCCCGCAGCCGGCGACCGCGACGAGCGCGGCGAGGCACGCGGCCCACGATCGAGGACCCGGGGCTCCCATTTCGGTCGGAAAGGCTACATGCTCTGGCCAGGGGGCAACGTGACGAACGACACCGACCGCCAGCCGTGGCGTCCGGATCCCGAGCTCGAGACGACGCGTCAGTCGCTGGACGCCGTGCGCCAGGCGATGATCGACTGCTTGGTCGAGTCGCGCGGAGGTCCGCGCGAGAAGCAGGCGCGCTACCTCGAGGGCGTGCTCGAGCGCGCCGGCGGCGGAGCGCTCGCGTGGGCCGACTTCTACCGCGCGCTGACCGTCTTGAAGAAGGACGCGCTCGCGGAGGGCGCCGATCCTCGCCTCGTGCGCGAGCACCTCACGCGCCTGCAGCGCCTGCTCGAGCAGGTGCAGGATTGAGCGCCTCGCCGGCCGCGACTCCCGCGGCCGCTCATCAGTTCAGCTCGTAGCCGACCTCGACCTCGACGTAGTGCACCGGGTCGCGCCCCATCGCGAACGCGCCCGCGTTCGGCACGAACAGCGCGTACATCCCGCGCACGCGCAAGCCCGCGCCGGGGAGCCACGAGGCTTGCAGGTTCCCCTCCGAGCCGACGTACGCGTCGCGGCCGCCGTCCTCCGGTCGCGCGAACACGAACAGGTCCAGGCTCACGCGGAGCTGCGGGACCGGCTTGCCCATCACGTGGAGCGCGCCGCCCGTCACGTTGCGCCGCGGGCCCATCACGTCGCTCCACCCGAGGAAGGCGTGCGCGGTCGGGAAGAGCTGGTCGTACGCCTCCGTCGTGTTCGCGGACGACGGGTTCTCCCCCGACGCGTAGAAGCCGTGCGCCCCGAAGCGCAGCCGATCCTCGAGCAGGTTGACGCCGACCTCCGCGTCGACGTGGCCCGCGAGGATGAGCGCGGGATCGGTCCCCGCGGGGCCGCCCGCGCGCCCCGTCTGGAACCCCGCCTCCGCGCGCAGATCGATCACGTCGACGCGGTAGCGGAACCGGCTCCCGACGTGCAGGCGCAGCGAGTAGTCGATCATCGCGCCGGTCCTCGGGTCCGCGCGATCGTTGTCCTGTCGCGCGAGCGCGTAGACGTCGAGCGCCGCGTTCGGTCCGAGGATCGGGCCCAGGCCCGCGTAGGCGCCGTAGAGGTAGCCGTCGCCCCAGCCGAACCCGCCCGGGCCGCCCTCGTCGAGCATCGTCCAGAAGACGTCGATCCAGTACCCGCTCGTCTCGGGCTGGATGCGCATGCGCGCGCCGTCGAACGAGCGACCGGCGGGGTGCCAGCGCAGCGAGCCGAGCACCATCTCGTCGCCGTAGTTGAGCACGATGCGGCCCGCGTCGATGCGCACCATGTCGCCGAGCTGCAGGATCAGCGCGCCTTCGAACAGGCCGAGCGCAGGGTGCGCGACGCCGCCGCTCGTCCCGCCGAACGACCAGAAGCCGGCGACCTGCGGCCGGAAGCGCACGGCGGCCACGATCTCGTCCGCGACGCGCAGGTCCTCGATCGCGAGCCCGACCTCCGCGCGGTAGCGCAGGCAGTCACCGTCGTTCGCGCCGGGGAAGCAGCCGGGGTTGGCGGCGCCGAGCGCGGCGTAGCCGTCGCGGTGCTCGAAGCGCGTCAGGAACGAGGCGAGCGGGCGCACGGTGGGCCCGCTCGGCGCGGCGGGCGCGGCCGGCGCGGGCTCGGCCTCGGCGCTGGCCGCGAGCGTGCGCTCGAGCTCGTCGACGCGCCCGAGGGCGCGCTCGAGCTCCGCGTCGCGCGCGCGCTCGCGCGCCTCGATCGCGGCGAGCCGCGCCTCGAGCTCGTTGGGCGGCTCCGGCACGTCGGGGGCCGCCTCGGCCTCCGCGCCCTCGTCCTCGGCGCTCGCCTCGGGGGCCTGCGCCGCGGCGGGCGCGCGCGTCATCGCCAGCGCCACCAGCGCCGCGAGCGCGCCTCGTTTCGAAATGCTCCGCATCGAGATGCTCCTCATGATCGGACCTCCCGGTTCGTCCTCGCGTCGCTTCCGGCGCCGCCGCGCGCGTGCTCGGCGACGCGCGCGACGAAGCCCTCGACGTCGCCCGCGCCCGCCGGCAGCTCGATCGCGTCGAGCGGATCGGGGAGCGCGAGCGCGACGCCCGCGAGCACGCCGCGGCGCACCGCGAGCACCACCAGCGGGCCCGCGGCGAGCGCGTCGAGCACGGTCTGCCAGTGCCCGCGCGCGGCGGCCTCGAGCCGCCCCGCCTCGAGCATCACCACGTCGTGCTCGCCCTCGAGCGTCCAGCGCCGCGCCGTCTCGAACGCCGGCTCGACGAAGCGCCACCGGCAGAGCTCGGGCGCGTGCGGGTCCTCGCGCGCGAGCGCGCACGACTCGCCTCGGGTCGGGTGGACGAGGTCGTAGCCGACGATCGTGTCGCCGGCCCACCGCGTTCGCTGGATGAAGCCGCCGACGCGCGCGCCCTCGGCCTGCAGCGCTCCGGCCAGCTCGTCGAGCACGGCTCCGCGCCCGTCCGGCCCGCTCCCGACCACCGCGACCCAGCGTCCCACGTTCGTCGACATCGGCACGTCCACGGTGAGTGCAACCGGTCTGCCACGGATCGGGGGCACGGGCATCGCGCTTGCTCTGCCCCGTGTCCGCCATGGTCCACGTCTCGCGCCTCTCGAGATCGAGAGGGACTCACCCGGGCGCGCCTCTCAGGAGTGAGAGGGGGGTGAGGTGACGCACGTACCCGCGCCGCTCGGGGAGAAGGTGAAGGTGCTGAGGCACCTCGTGCACGACTTCGCCGCACCCCGCCGCTTGCCGGTGCTCCAGCCGGGAGCGCCTGCGGCGCGCTCCACGATCGTACCCCGCCCGGACCTCTCGGACGCGCACCTCTGGCTCTACACCGCGGCGACGGGCACCGCGATCCTCGTCCTGATCTTCGGCGGCTACGAGCTCGTCGAGCGCACCGCGCTCTCCGACGCGCCGCTCGGGGTGCTCTACACCCTGCACATCGCGCGCGGCATGGGCTCCGCGGTGATCCTCGGGACGTGGGGCTTCCTGGTCGCGGCGCGCACGCGACGGCACTACGCGCGCGAGCTCACGAAGAAGATCCAGTCGCTCGAGGACGAGGTCTACGCGCGGACCGCCGAGCTCGAGCGCTCGCAGGCGTTCACCGAGCACCTGTTCGAGAGTCTGCACGATCGCATCGTCGTGACCGACCGCGACGGACGGGTCGTGAAGGTCAACCGGGTCGCGCGCGAGGCGGTGAAGCGCGACTGCCCCGCGCCGTGCGGCGTCGGCAGCGGGTGCCAGGAGGGGTGCCGCCTCGAGGTGGAGCGCGACGGTGGGCTCGTCCGCGATCCGAGCTCCGATCGCATCTTCTCCGTCGAGCGCTACCCGGTGCCCGCGCGCGAGGGCGCCCCCGAGCTCGTCCTCGAGGTCGCGCGCGACGTGACGGAGGCCAAGCGGCTCGAGGCGGTCGTCGTGCACCAGGAGAAGATGGCCAGCCTGGGGGTCCTCGCGGCGGGCATCGCCCACGACATCGGCAACCCGCTCGCGAGCCTCTCGAGCGAGCTCGAGATGCTCGAGCTCGAGCCCGCGCCCGAGCACGTCGGCGAGTCGGTCTCCGTCCTGCGCGAGCACGTCGATCGCATCGGCCGCGCGCTGCGGGAGATGGTGGACTTCGCGCGGCGGCGCGGCGACGGGGCGCGCGGCGGCGTGTCGGTCGCGACCGCGATCGACGACGCGCTGCGGCTCGTCCGCCACGACCGCCGCATGCGCGCCGTCGACCTCGTCATGGACGTCCCGAACGATCTGCCGCCCGTCCGGATCGTCGAGGACCACCTCGTGCTCGCGCTCGTGAACCTCGCGCTCAACGCCCTCGACGCGATGCCCGAGGGCGGCCGGCTCGGCGTGCGCGCGGCGCGCGAAGACGAGGGCGTGCGCGTGACCGTGTCCGACACCGGCCGGGGCATGAGCCCCGAGGTCGCGGCGCGCGCGTTCGAGCCGCTCTTCACGACCAAGGGGGAGCGCGGCGGCACCGGGCTCGGGCTCACCGTCTCGCAGGGGGTGATCCGGGCCGCGGGCGGGCGAATGGAGGTCGCCTCGGAGCCGGGCCGCGGCACGGAGGTGACGGTGATCCTGCTCGGGGGGGGAGACGATGGGTGAGCGCATCCTGGTCGTCGAGGACGAGGCGACGCTGCGCTCGAACCTCGACAAGTACCTCGCGAAGCTCGGGCACACGGTCACGTCGGTCGGCGACGGAACCGAGGCGATCGCGCGGCTCGGGGCGGGCACCTTCGACGTCGTGGTGACGGACCTCTGCATGCCGGGCGCGGACGGGCTCGCCGTGCTCGACCACGCGCGCGCCGTCCAGCCCGACGCGGTCGTGCTCCTGATGACCGCGTTCGGGACGCTCTCGAGCGCGGTCGAGGCGCTGCGCCGCGGCGCGCACGACTACTTGCTCAAGCCGATCTCGCTCGCGGCCGTCGGCACCAAGGTCCAGCGCATCGCGGAGTACCGCGCGCTCGGCCGCGAGAACGCGCGGCTGCGCGGGCTCTTGCGCGACGAGGCGGCGCCGGCGGCGCAGCTGCGCCTCGAGAGCCGCGCGATGCGCGAGCTCGGCGAGCTGCTGCAGAAGGTCGCGCCCGGGCAGAGCAGCGTGTGCATCCACGGCGAGAGCGGCGTCGGCAAGGAGCTCGTCGCGCGCGCGATCCACGATCTCTCGCGCCGCGCCGACGCGCCGTTCGTGCCCGTCAACGTGAGCGCGATCCCGGAGACCCTCGTCGAGAGCACGCTCTTCGGTCACGTGCGCGGCGCGTTCACCGGCGCGGACCGCGCGCGCGACGGCCTCTTCTGCGCCGCCGATTCGGGCACGCTCTTCCTCGACGAGATCGGGGAGCTGCCGCTCCCCGCGCAGGCCAAGCTCCTGCGCGCGGTCGAGACGAAGCAGGTCCGCCCGGTCGGCAGCGACCGCGACGTCACCGTCGACGTGCGGATCGTGTGCGCGACGCACCGCGATCTCGACGCGATGGTGCGCGAGCGGACGTTCCGGGAAGACCTGCTCTATCGGCTGCGCGTCGTGCGCATCGACGTGCCCCCGCTGCGCGAGCGCCCCGAGGACGTCCCGGCGCTCGTGAGCCGCTTCCTCACCAAGCAGGCGCGCGAGCAGAAGAAGCGGGTGTTCACCGTGGCGCCCGACGCGATGCGGCGCCTGCTCGAGTACGGCTGGCCGGGCAACGTCCGCGAGCTCTCGAACGTGATCGAGCGCGCGGTCCTGCTCGCCGAGCCGGAGGCGATCCGCCTCGAGGACCTGCCGCCCGAGATCCGGGGCGCCGAGCTCGAGGTCGGGGAGGCGCGGCTCGATCGCGCGCTCGCGAGCTTCGAGCGGCGCCACGTCGCGGCGGTGCTCGCCGGCTGCGACGGAAACCGCGAGGCCGCGGCGAAGCGGCTCGGCGTCTCGCCCGCGACGCTGTATCGCAAGCTCGAGCGGCTCGGGCTCAAGGGCTACCGCGGCGTCCCGGCCGGAGGCTCTCGCGCATGAGAGCCCCGCACACCGGCGACGCTCGCAGGATCGAGAGGTTCGGGACGACCCCGCAGGGGCTCGGGGCCTTCCCGGCGTTGGCCATCGTCTTGCTGACCATCAGCTCGCGCCCCCGCGCGAAGAGGAGAGACTCGAATGAAGAAGGACACGATCGGACGTCGCGACGCGCTCAAGCGCGCGCTCACGGTGCTCGGCGCCGCGACGGTGGCGCCGCAGCTCTTGGCGGCGTGTGGGAGCGAATCGTCGGGTGGGCTGTCGTGCACGGACACGACCGGCTTGTCGGCGGCCGAGGTCTCGACGCGCCAGAGCCAGGCGTACGCGGACTCGAGCGCCGACCCGAACAAGAAGTGCGTGGACTGCACGTTCTTCACGGCCGGTCAGGCCGGCGCGTGCGGCACCTGCTCCGTCATCCGCGGGCCGATCCATCCGGACGGCACCTGCAACCTGTTCGCGCGGCGGAGCTGAGGGGGGCGCGTGTCGGTCCGCGGCCAGCCACCGTCCGGGAGGTCGCGCGGCGCGCTCCGCGCCCGCGTCCTCGTGCGCAGGCTGGCCGCGGATCGGGCCGCGTCGCCGCCTTCACGCGCCGTCCCGCTCGCTCGCTCGACCCCTTCGCGCCGGCGTGGTCCGCGGGCCGCCGGTGCGCTCGTCGCCACCCGCGGAGCGAGGCCCCGATGACCGACATCACACGCAGGAAGTTCTTCGAGCTGGGCGGCGCGCTCGGATTCGGCGCGGTGCTCTCGAGCGCCACACGCGCGTGGGGCATCACCCGCGTCGCGAACCCGCTCGCCGCCTACCCCGATCGGAGCTGGGAGCAGATCTACCGCGATCTCTATCGCACCGACAGCTCGTTCACCTTCACGTGCGCGCCCAACGACACCCACAACTGCATCCTGCGCGCGTACGTGAAGAACGGCGTCGTCGTGCGGGTGCAGCCGACGTACGCATACAAGAACGCGACCGACCTCGAGGGGCGGAGCGCGTCGGCGCGCTGGGACCCACGCGCGTGCCAGAAGGGCCTCTCGCTCTCGCGCCGCTTCTACGGCGATCGCCGCGTGCGCTATCCGATGGTGCGGCGCGGGTTCAAGGAGTGGGTGGAGCGGGGCTTCCCGCGGGACGCCGACGGGCGCCCGCCCGCCGAGCTCATGCGGCGCGGCTGGGACACCTACGAGCGCGCGTCGTGGGAGGACGCGGCCGACCTCACCGCCAAGGTGCTCGAGAACATCGCCGAGACCTACTCGGGCGAGGAGGGGGCTCGCAAGCTGCGCGCGCAGGGCTACCACGAGGAGACGATCACCGCGATGCGCGGCGCGGGCACGCAGACCCTGAAGTTCCGCGGGGGGATGCCGCTGCTCGGTATCACGCGCGTGTTCGGGATGTACCGCGTCGCGCAGTCGATGGCGCTCCTCGACGCGCACATCCGCGGCAGCTCGCCCGAGGACGCGCTCGGCGGCCGCGGCTGGGACAACTACTCGTGGCACACCGACCTGCCGCCCGGCCACACCATGGTCACCGGCGTGCAGACGGTCGAGTTCGACCTCAACGCCGTCGAGCACTCCGACCTCGTGCTCGTGTGGGGGATGAACTGGATCACCACGAAGATGCCGGACTCGCACTGGCTCACCGAGGCGCGGCTCAAGGGCACGCGCGTCGTCGTGATCGCGTGCGAGTACTCGGCCACGTGCAACAAGGCCGACGAAGCGATCGTCGTGCGCCCCGGCACCACGCCGGCGCTCGCGCTCGGCCTCGCGCAGGTGGTGATCCGCGAGCGGCTCTACGACGAGGACTACGTCAAGCGCTTCACGGACCTCCCGCTCCTCGTGCGCATGGACGACAACACCCTGCTGCGCGCGTCGCAGGTGTTCCGCAACCACCGCAACGCGGCGCTGCGCAACGACACGACGATGCTGCGCCCGGGGCAGGCGGCGCCGCCCCCCGTCGGACAGCAGGGCCAGTACATCTCCGAGGCGCTGCGGCAGGACTGGGGCGACCTCGTGATGTGGGACGGAGCGCGCTCGCGGCCGGTGGTGGTGAACCGCGATCAGGTCGGACGGCACTTCGACGCAGCGCGCGTCGAGCCCGCGCTCGAGGGCGAGGTCGAGGTCACGCTCGCGGACGGAACGACGGTCCGCTGCCGCCCGGTGTTCGACCTGATCAAGCAGTACCTCGACGACAACTTCACCCCCGCGCAGACCGAGGAGGTCACGTGGGCGCCTCGCGCGAGCGTGGAGAGCCTCGCGCGCGCCATCGCCGCCGCGCGCGGGCGGACGCTCTTCGCCGTGGGCATGGGCCCCAACCAGTTCTTCAACAACGATCTCAAGGACCGCGCGCAGTTCCTGCTCGCCGCGCTGACCGGCAACGTCGGCCGCATCGGCGGCAACGTGGGGAGCTACGCGGGCAACTACCGCGTCGCGTTCTTCAACGGGGTCGGTCAGTACATCAACGAGGACCCGTTCGACCTCGAGCTCGACCCGATGCGCCCGGCGCGCCCGCGGCAGCTGTGGCGCGCCGAGTCGGCGCACTACTACAACCACCACGACGAGCCGCTCAAGGTCGGCAACCGCAACTTCACCGGCGCCTCGCACATGCCGACGCCGACGAAGTCGCTCTGGTTCGCGAACGCGAACTCGATCCTCGGCAACGTCAAGTGGCACTACGAGGTCGTCAACCGGCAGCTCCCGCGGATGGAGTTCATCGGGGTGAACGAGTGGTGGTGGACGACGTCGTGCGAGTACGCCGACGTCGTCTTCGCGGTCGACTCGTGGGCCGAGCTCCGGCACCCGGACATCACCGCGTCGGTCACCAACTCGTTCCTGACGATGTTCCCCCGCTCGCCGCTCCCGCGGATCCACGAGACCATCGGTGACATCGAGGTCTACGAGCGCGTCACCAGCCGGATGGCCGAGCTGACCGGGGACACGCGCTTCGCCGACATGTTCCGGTTCGTCCGCGAGGACCAGACGAGCGCGTACATCCAGCGCGTGCTCGACGCCTCGAGCAACACCCGCGGCTACCGCGCGAGCGATCTCGAGGAGGGGGCGCGCGAGGGCTTCCCGCGCCTCTTGATGACGCGCACCTACCCGCGCGCCGGCGGCTGGGAGCAGATCGCGGAGTCGACGCCGTGGTGGACCAAGAGCGGGCGGCTCGAGCTGTACCGCGACGAGCCGGAGTTCCGGGGAGCGGGCGAGAACCTGCCCATCTACCGCGAGCCCATCGACTCGACGTTCTACGAGCCCAACGTCATCGTCGCCGCGCCGCACCCCGCGATCCGGCCCGAGGGCCCGCGGGAGTACGGGCTCGAGGTCGGCGACCTCAGCGCCGACGCGCGGCAGGTCCGCAACGTGGTCAAGCCGTGGAGCGAGGTGCGCGACACGCAACACCCGTTGATGGCCACGGAGGGGTTCCGGTTCATCTTCCATACCCCCAAGACGCGGCACGGCGCGCACACCACGCCCGTCGACACCGACATGGTGTCGGTGTGGTTCGGTCCCTTCGGTGACATCCACCGCCGCGACCGCCGGATGCCGTGGGTCAACGAGGGCTACGTGGACATCCACCCCGAGGACGCCCGCGAGCTCGGGATCGACGACGGCGACTACGTGTGGGTCGACGCCGATCCGCACGACCGCCCCTTCGAGGGCTGGCAACAGAACGAAGAAGCGTACCGCGTCGCACGACTGATCTGTCGCGCGCGGTACTACCCCGGGACGCCGCGCGGCGTCACGCGGATGTGGCACAACATGTACGGTGCGACGCCCGGCAGCGTCCGGGGCGCGGCGGAGCGCGAGGACGGGCTCGCTCGCAACGAGAACACCGGCTACCAGGCCATGTTCAGGAGCGGCTCGCACCAGTCGACGACGCGCGGGTGGCTCAAGCCGACGCTCATGACCGACTCGCTCGTCCGCAAGGAGCTCTTCGGGCACGTCATGGGCAAGGGCTTCTTGCCGGACTCGCACTGCCCGACCGGCGCGCCGCGGGAGGCCTTCGTGAAGATCACCCGCGCGGAGGCGGGCGGCGGAGGCGGGCAGGGCCGGTGGCGCCCGGTCGAGCTCGGCCTCCGCCAGGGCGTCGAGAACGAGGCCTTCCAGCGCTACCTCGCCGGGAGCCTCATCCGCACGAGCCGCTGACTCCGACCCCAACGATCAACGAGAGGAAGCCGATGGCACGCGTCTACAACTGGCAGCTCGGGCGGGAGATGGACTACCCGTACGAAGGCAGTCGGCCACGCAAGCAGTGGGCGGGTGTCTTCGACATCAACAAGTGCATCGCCTGTCAGACGTGCACGATCGCATGCAAGACGACCTGGACGAGCGGTCCGGGTCAGGAGCACATGTTCTGGAACAACGTGGAGACGAAGCCCTACGGCTTCTTCCCGTTGGGCTACGACGTGCGCATCCTCGACGCCCTCGGCCCGCAGGCGTGGCAGGGTGAGACGTACTCCGGGCAGACCATCTTCGAGGCCGCGCCGTCGGGTGAGCGCCTCCTCGGGTGGCGCCCGGAGGACGAGGACTACGCCCACCCGAACATCGGCGAGGACGAGATCAAGGGTCGCATCGACCGCGGTCACGCGATCGCCATCCCGCACGAGCACTGGATGTACTACCTCGCGCGGACGTGCAACCACTGCACGTACCCGGGGTGCCTCGCCGCCTGTCCGCGCCAGAGCATCTACAAGCGCGAGGAGGACGGGATCGTCCTCGTCGACCAGCAGCGGTGCCGCGGCTACCAGGAGTGCGTCCGCGGCTGCCCCTACAAGAAGGTCTTCTTCAACCCGCACACCGGCGTCAGCGAGAAGTGCATCGGGTGCTACCCGCGCTTCGAGACGGGCGAGGTGTCCGCCTGCTTCGCCGCCTGCATCGGCAAGATCCGCTTGCAGGGCTGGATCAGCCCGCCCGATCAGGCGCGCGAGGACAACCCCATCGACTACCTCGTGCACGTGCGCAAGCTCGCGGTGCCCTTCATGCCGCAGCTCGGGCTCGAGCCCAACCTCTACTACGTCCCGCCGATCCACGTCCCGGACGCGTTCCTCGTCCAGATGTTCGGCCCGAACGCGCCGCAGGCGGTGCGCACCTACCGGGAGGCGCGGGAGGACCCGGTCTTGCGCGGCCTCTTCTGTCTCTTCGGCTCGAGCGACCGCGTGCTGTCGCGCTTCCGCGTCGATGGTGACGTCGCCATCGGGTACGGCGACGACGGGGACGAGGTGATCCGCGTACCCGTGACCGAGCCGATCATCGAGCGACCGGCGACCGATCGCCTCTACCAGATTCGAAGGGTGAACACGCCATGACCATCGACCTCGTCAGGACCGCGTGTGCGCTCGCGCTCGCGGCGAGCGCGCTCGGCGCGACGGCCTGTGACAGCCGCCCGGACCACGTGATCGCGCGCCGCGCGAGCGGGGAGCTCCCGCGCACCGATCCGCTCTCCTCCGCGTGGGATGGGCTCCCCGAGCACGAGGCGCCGCTCGTGGCCCAGAACGTGATCGAGCCCCACCTCACGGAGGCCAGCGTCACCAAGATCCGGGTGCGTGCGCTGCACGATGGCCGCTGGATCGCGTTCCGGCTCGAGTGGGAGGACGCGACCGACGATCACAACGTGACGACGACGGTGTTCTCCGACGCCGCGGCGGTGCAGCTGCCGCGGACGCGCGAGGCGCGGCCGACGATCATGATGGGCAACGACGGCACGCCGGTCGACATCCTCTTCTTCCGCGCCGCGTGGCAGACAGCGGACAACATGGGTGAGCTCTATCCGAACATGCCGCCGATCCATCACCCGCCCGAGGCGGCGGCGGAGGGCCCCGCGCGCCAGGAGATGGAGCGGCACTACCAGGCGGGCGTCGGCGCGCAGAACCCCACCGTGGTGAGGCCGGACGGGGCGTCGGTCCTCGCGTTCTCCGCCGAGGGCTACGGCACGCTCTCGCCGCCCGAGGGTGGGTACGCGGCGACGGGGCGGGGCGTCCACCGCGACGGCCGCTGGTACGTCGTGCTCGCGCGCGAGATCGGCGAGGCGGCGAGCTCCCCGGTCGCGCCGGGCCGCAGCGTCGTCGCCTTCGCGGTGTGGAACGGATCGAACGGTGAGGTCGGCTCGCGCAAGAACCGCAGCGAGTGGATCGAGCTCGAGATCCAGGGCGGTGGATCGTGACCGGGGCGGACGGCCTCGTCGCGGCCGAGCTCGAGCGGGCCGCGACGTACCGGTTCCTCTCGCTGCTCTTCGTGCCGCCGACCGACGAGGTCGGCCAGGAGCTCGCGGAGCTCGCCGCGGTGGTCGCGCCCGCGCTGCGCGAGGACGCGGCGCTCGTCGGGCGGAGCACCGGCCGGGCCATCGAGGGCCTCTACCACCGCGTGCTCGGCCCGTCGGGCCAGGTGCCCGACACCGAGTGCGCGTTCGACGACAACACCGCGGGTGGGCGCGGCCAGCTCATCGGCGACGTGGCGGGCTTCTACGAGGCGTTCGCGTTCGCCGCGGCGCCGGGCAGCACCGCCGATCACGTCGCGAACGAGCTCGGCTTCCTCGGCTGGCTCGCGATCAAGCGCGCGTACGCGCACCACGCGGGCGCGGACGAGGAGGGCGCGACGACGGACGGCGCGCGCGCCGCGTTCCTGCGCGACCACCTCGGCCGCTGGGCGATCGCCTTCCTCGAGCGGCTCGCGCAGGTCGGCGAGGGCACGCACTACGAGGCGGTCGCCGCCCTCGCGAGCCGGACGCTGCGCGCCCTCGAGGGCGACGACGCGTTCGTGCGCCCCTCGTCGAAGACCCGCCTGCCCGTCCTCGACGAGCCCGGCGAGCTCGACTGCTCCTGAGCCCCTCCGCGCGAGCACCCGCGACGGGCCGAGCACCTCACCCCGCGGCGACGCGGTCGAGGCGCGCGCAGACGGCGTCGAGGATCGCGGGGCCGTTGAACGCGTGGATGCTGTTGTGGTCGCCGCGGTCGAAGAGCTGGAGCTCCGCGCGCGCGCCGGCCCACGCGGCGAGGCGTGTGGCGTGGCTCGGCGCGACCATGTGATCGCGCCGCGCGTGCAGGACCAGGACGGGGCCTCCGTACGTGGCGAGCTTGGCCTCGTGATCGAGGTGCGCGCGCACGGCGGCCTCGAGGCCGGCCGCGTCGGTGCCCAGCTCCCTCGGCGTCAGGCGGATCGCGAGGCGCTCGAGCACGTCGGCGATGCCGCTCTCGATCACCAGGCCGCCGAGCGGGCGGTGCGCGGCGGCGTGCAGCGCGAAGATCGAGCCGACGGAGCGGCCGTACACGAGGGCGCGCGAGGGGAGGGCGCCGGTGGCGTCGACGCACGCGAGCGCGTCGTCGAGCATCGAGCCCAGCCCGGGCGCGCCGCTCGAGCCGCCGTAGCCGCGGTACTCCGCGAGCAAGACGGCGTGCCCGCGCCGCTCGATCGGGCGCGCGAAGTCGTCGAGCCAGTCGGCCGCGACCTCGCCGTTGCCGTGGAAGTGGACGAGCCACGCGGCGTCGTCGGGCGGCGAAGGCGTGCGGTAGCAGGCGAGCCGCGCGCCCTCGACGTCGACCCAGCATGGCTCGGCGACGCGATCGGGGCGCGGGAAGAAGTACCGCTCCGCGATCACGGGGTGGTCGAGGAGCCCCACGATCACTCGCCGAGCAGGTCGCTCACGTCGCCGTCGTCGCCCGTGTCCCCGCCGCCGGTGTCGCCGCCGCTCGTGTCTTCGCCCGCGCCGGTCGCGGCGCTCGCGGTCGCCGTCGGCTCGGGCAGCGGGCAGCGGTACGCGACGCCGCGGCCGCGGAAGTACGCGCGCCCGCCCGAGTCCTCGCGCTGCTCGCGGTTGTCGACGAGCAGCGTGTTGCCGCCGAGGTCGCCCGCCTTGTTGCGCATGAGCACGACGAGCTCGTCCTCGGTGCGCGGGCGCGCCGCGTCCGGCGGGATGCCGATGGCGACGTCGCCGATGAGGTTGCACCCGCTCGGCATGTCCGCGCGCGTGATGTGGTTCACGCGGCGGCCCGCGTCGGTGAGCTGGATGCCGGTCGCGCAGCCAGCGGCGAGCGACACGGCGAGGAGCGCGGCGAGCGAAGTGGAGCGCGTCATGCGGGCGAGGGAACCGCTCGGGCCCGCCCCCTGTCAACTCTCACCGATCGCGATCAGCTCGAGGACGGGGCGGCCCTCGGCGCGCGCGCGCTCGAGGTCGAACGAGCAGAGGAGCGAGAAGTCGAGGTCGTCGTCGGGGTCGACCAGGATCTGGCGCACCGTCCACGCGCGCTCGCCGCGCTCGATGAGCGTGTTCTTCGGGTGGCGCGCCTCGGCGTCGATGCGGATCTCGCGGTGCGCGGCGCGATAGGGCGCGAGCGCCTCGGTGAGGCGCGCGGCGTCCCAGCCGGTGAGCTCCTCGGCGTCCTCGAGCGGACCGAGCGCGAGCAGGCGCACGAGGCGGTAGCACTGGTTGCGGATCGCGGCGGTGAACGCGCGCACGTCCGCGCTCGGATCGGCGGGACCGCTCGGCGCCTCGGGCGCGGCCTCGGGCCGCAGGAAGCGCTCGGGGTGCTCGAGCCGCTCCCACTCGTCGAGGAGGCTCGAGTCGACGTCGCGCACCATCGCGCCGAGCTCGTCGGTGAGGTCGTACAACAGGTCCGTCTTGGCCGACTCGGGGACGCTGCGCTCGAGCGCCTTGTACGCGTCGGAGAGGTAGCGCAAGAGCGCGCCTTCGCTGCGCGCGAGGCCGTACTCCTTGACGTAGTCGACGAACCCGAAGCCGCGCTCGAGGACCTCGCGCGCGACCGACTTCGGGCGGACCTTCTCGTGCGCGAGCACCGGGTGGCGCCTGCCGAACTCCTCGTGGAGCGCGCGGATCAGCTCGGCGTTCGGGCGGTCGATGTCGACCTGCTCGAGCCGGCGCATGCGCTCCTCGTACTCGACCCCCTCGGCCTTGAGCTCGTTCACGAGGTCCGTCTTCTTCTTGTCGAGCTGGTGGCGCAGCACGATCTCCGGGTCCTCGAGCGTGGCCTCGACGAAGGTGATCACGTCCCAGGCGTAGCTCTCCTCTTCGCGGTCGAGCGCCTCGACCGCCTCGACGACGAAGAGCGAGAGGCTCTGGTTGAGCGCGAAGTCGGACTGGAGCTCGGCCTTCACGTCGACGTAGGCGCGGTCCTCGCGCCGGTCGATCTCGACGACGCCGGACGCGAGCAGCGAGCGGAACATCGCGATCGCGCGGCGCCCGTGCGCGTACTTGAGGCGCGGCGGCTCGTGGGTGGCGCGGATCAGCTGCTTCATCCGCCGGCAACCGTCGCCGTCGCGCCGGTCGAGCACGTTGAGCAGCATCGACGGGGTGACCTCGAAGCGCGACTCGAGCCGCTCGGGCTGCCCCGTGTAGAGGCGCTCGAAGGTCCCCTCGTCCCAGTGCGCGTAGCCGCGCTCGGGGGGCTTCTTCGCGTGGAGCTTGCGGAGCTTCTTGGGGTCGCCGCCCGCCTTGCCGCGCGCGCGCTCGTTCTCGATGACGTGCTCGGGCGCCTGGCACACGACGCTGCCGCGCACGTCGAATCCCTTGCGGCCGGCGCGCCCCGCGATCTGTTGGAAGTCTCGCACGGACAGGATCGCCGTCTTGGCGCCGTCGTACTTGCAGAGCTGCGTGAACACGACGGTGCGGATCGGGACGTTGACGCCGACGCCGAGCGTGTCGGTGCCGCAGATCACGCGGAGCAAGCCGCGTTGCGCGAGCTTCTCGACGAGGAGCCGGTACTTGGGCAGGAGCCCCGCGTGGTGCACGCCGATCGCGTGGCCGAGCCAGCGGCGCAGGTCCTTGCCGAACGGGGTGTCGAAGCGGACGGCGCGCAGCTCGCTCTGGATCGCGTCCTTCTCGCTGCGCTCCGCGAGCCCGAGGCTCGTCAGCGCTTGCGCCTGCTCGGCGGCGGCGCGCTGGGTGAAGTGCACGAGGTAGATCGGCGCCTTCCCGTCGCGCACGAGCTCGTTCACCGTCTCGTGGATCGGGGTGAGCCGGTACTCGTAGTCGAGCGGCACCGGGCGCTCGGCGCCGGCGACGAGCGCGGGCGCCTCGCCCGTGCGCGCCTCGAGCGCCTCCTCGAAGCGGCGCGTGTCGCCGAGCGTCGCGCTCATCAACAAGAAGCGTGTCGGCTCGGGCAGCGTGAGCAGCGGGACCTGCCACGCCCAGCCGCGGTCGCGGTCGGCGTAGTAGTGGAACTCGTCCATCACCACGTAGCCGACGTTCGCGTCCTCCATCTCACGCAGCGCTACGTTCGCGAGGATCTCCGCCGTGCAACAGATGATGGGCGCGTCGCGGTTCACCGACGCGTCGCCGGTCATCATCCCGACGTTCGCCGCGCCGAAGTCGCGGCACGCCGCGAAAAATTTCTCACTGACCAGCGCCTTGATCGGCGCCGTGTAGAAGATGCGCTCGCGCCGCGACAGCGCGAGGAACATGAGCGCGGCGGCGACGAGCGACTTGCCGGAGCCGGTCGGCGTCGCGAGGATCACGCTGCGACCCGAGAAGAGCTCGAGGATCGCCTCCTCCTGCGCGGGGTAGAGGCTGAGGCCCTGCTCGGTCGCGTAGTCGAGGAACCCCTCGAGCAGCGCGTCGGGGTCGAACGGTCCGTCCGGGAGCCGGCGCGCGAGGGGGGCCTCCATCGCGCGCGACGATAGCAGCTATTCGAGCCCCTTCGGTCGGCGGCGCGTCCCGCTCGCCGGCGGCATTCCCAGCTGCTCGCGGACGAGATCGACGAGCACCGCGAGGTCGTCGGCCTTGACGTAGACCGCGTCGGCGCTCGCGCTCGCGGCCACCCGCTCGAGGGTCGGGCCACGCTCGGCCGAGGTCATCACGATGCGCAGCGACTCGAGCCGGTCGACGCCGCGCAGGAGCGAGACCAGGCGGTCGCAGTCGATCCCGCGCGCGTCCGCGTCGACGACCACCACGCGGGCGTCGTTGCGGAGCATGGCGCGCGTCGCCTCGAGCGCCGTCCCGACGCCCTCGACCCGGAGCCCCGACCCCTCGAGCGCAGCGACGGTCTGCGCGCGCGAGACGCTGCAGTCGTCGAAGACGAGGACGTCGATGCGTTTGGGACGCGAGAGGTGCGCAGGAGGGCTCACGATCGACTGAGCCGAGTGCAAGCGCCGATCCCACCGCGCACGCGGTGCTCACGCGCTCGATCCAGGCGTGCGAGCTTGCACGAACGCAGGGTCGCGTTTCACATTCGGAGTCTGCGTCCGCTCCCACTGTTCTCGGGCGCGGGTCGACGACTCGCGCGACGGCTATCGAGGCTCGGCGGGCGTGACGAGCGCGGTGCGGATGCACTCGAGGATGTCGTTGGCGTCGACTGGCTTTCCCAGCAGGTCGATCGCGCCTTGCCGGATCAGATGGCGCCGGTGGCTCTCGTCGTTGAAGCCGCTGATGAGGACGATGCGCGCGCTCGGATCGAACGCGAGGATCTGCACGAGGGCCTCTTCGCCCGAGAGGCGCGGCATGTCGAGGTCCATGAGCACGAGGTCGGGCGGCGGGCTCGCGGCCTGGTACTGCTCGACCGCCTCGAGCCCGTCGGCCGCGAGCGTCACGTCGTGGCCGTACGCGGCGATCAGGCGGCCGAGGCTCCGGCGGACGAGCTCCTGATCGTCGACGACGAGCACGCGCGCGACGTCCCGCGGCGCGACCCGCCCGTCCCAGGTGCTCGCGCGCCGATCGATCGAGGGCCGCGCGCTCGGCGGGGCGCTCGAGACGGCGGGGAGCGAGACGACGAACGTGGAGCCGGCCCCCGGGCTCGACTCGACCTCGACCGAGCCGCCGTGGCGGCTCACCACCTCGAACACCGTCGCGAGCCCGAGGCCGCTGCCCGGCTCGCGCGGCTTGGTCGTGAAGAACGGCTCGAACACCCGAGCGCGCGTGCGCTCGTCCATCCCGACGCCGGTGTCGGAGATCCATACGACGACGCGCTCCTTCTCCGGGTCGTGCGTCGCTCGGACCCTCAGCGTCCCGCCGTCCGGCATCGCGTCGCGCGCGTTGAGGCACAGGTTCATGAGCACCTGATGGAGCGCGGAGCGGTCGCCGCTCACGCTCAATCCGCTGGTCACGTGGGCCTCGACCTCGATCGTCGCACCGAACGTGCGCCGCACCACGTGCAGGATGTCCGACGTGAGCGCGGAGAGGTCGATGACGGCCGGCTCCGAGGCCTCGTCGGGCTTCGCCCGCCGGCCGGCGATCGCGAGCAGGCGGGTCGTGAGCTCCGCCGCGCGCCGTCCGGCGGCGCGGATGTCGGCGTGGCACTCGGCCACCATCGGGTCGCCGAGCGGGGTCGCCGGATCGAGCTTGCGGAGCTGCGTCGTGCTCGCCTCGACGACGTTGAGGAGGTTGTTGAAGTCGTGCGCGATCCCCGCGGCGAGGTGGCCGATCACCTCCATCTGTTGGCGATGCACCAAGAGATCTTCGAGCGGATCTTGTCGGGTGAAGAGCAGTACGGTCTCGGCAGACAGCTGGAGGCGGTCACCCACCTTCAGCTCGCGCGCCGCCTCGAGCGCCTCGCCGTTCACGAGCGTCCCGTTGCGGCTTCGCAGGTCCTCCGCGAGCCAACGCCCGTTCGAGGCGCGGATCCGGATGTGCCGCCGGGAGATCTTCGAGTCGTCGAGCTGGACGTCGCAGTCCTCGGCGCGTCCGACGACGCAGCCGGAGCCGCCCATCGTGTACCGACGCCCGGGCTCCGGGCCCATCAACACGACCAGGCGCGCGAGCCCCTCGCCCGCGCCCGAGACGATGGCGTCCGCCTGGATGCCCATCTGACGGGTCGCTTCGGCGTCTCGTTCGTCGTCCACGTCGCGCGTCCTCGGCCGAGCGAGGATACTCCGCGCAGCCGGCCAGCGGGAGCGTTCGCGCCCGCGCGGCTCTTTCTAACCGCCCGGGCGCGTTCGATCAACACGGGTCGCGTCGCGCGCCGCGCGATCTCGCGAGGTGGCCTGCGTGCGTGGCGATCGCCGCTCGCGGGGTGACGAAATCGCGACGAAGCAGGGGCGCGAGCGGCGATCGCCGCGCTCGATGGCCCTGGGCGCCGCACCATGGCGCCGCAAGAGGAGGTCGTCATGAACGTTCCGAGCCATCTCGTCTCCGCCAAGATCGCCGAGCACCGTGCCCGCGGCGCGCTCGAGCGCCCGCGCACGGACGAGGCGCGCTGCCTCGCCGAGATCGACCAGGTCCTCGCCGCGCTCGTGCGCGCGCCGGCGCACGACGCGCCGCGCCTGCGCGCGCGCCTCGCGCGGACCGAGCGCAAGCTCGCCGAGGTCTACGATCGGATGGGCCAGGGCGTCGTCGCGGACGTGCTCTGGGACGACGCGCCGAGCTACGACCACGACTGCTGACCGCGGCGGGGTCGGCTCGGCCTCCACAGCGTCGCGCGCGGCGGGCTGATACCATCCGGCCGGACGTGAAGCGATACGAGCACGAAGCCGAGCGGATCATCGACGCGCCGCGCGCGCTCGTGTGGGCGGTCGTGTCCGACACCAACCGCTCGGACCGCGCGCTCGGGCTCGCGCCCGCCACCTACCGATGGGACGTCGACGAGACCGGCCGGCGCGTGCGGGTGGCCTCCGCGTCGGAGCTCGGCCAGGCGCTCGAGTGGATCGAGCCGCCCTACCAGTGGATCGAGGGTCGCGTGGTGGAGGGCCGCCGCCGCTTCGTGAAGGGCCCCGTCTCGCGCGCGGGGTTCGACGCGCGCCTCGAGGACACCGGCGACGGCAAGACGCGCCTGCGCGCCCGCGCGTGGATGGAGGCGGGCGGGCTCATCGGCCTGCTCGGCGGGCCCGTCCAGCGCCTCAAGTTCAAGGCCGGGCTCCGGCGCTACCTCGACGCGATCGAGGCGCTCTTCGCGACGACCGACGCGAGCGGCGCCGCGGACGCGTCGCAGCCCGCGGCGGTGCGCGTGAAGTACCTCCTCGGGCAGAGCGCCGACGAGGTGACCACCGGCCCGCGCACGGAGCCCAACCGCGCGCTGCTCGAGCGGCGCGGGCAGGCGCTGCGCGCCGTCGTCGAGCCGGAGGTCGCCGAGCGGATCCTGGGGCACCTCGCCGAGCGGCCGGACGAGGAGGTGCGCGAGATGCGGCCCTTCGAGCTCGCCGGGCGCTGGGGCCTGCCGCGTCGCGCCGTCCTGCGCGGGTTCCTGCACGCGACCGTCGCCGGGCTGTGCGACCTGCGCTGGCAGGTGAACTGCCCCGTCTGCCGCGTCGGGGCGGCGGTCGTCGAGCGGCTCGACGGCGTCGGCGAGGCCACCCACTGCGACGCGTGCGAGATCGACTTCGGCACGGACTTCGGCCAGCACGTCGAGGCCGTCTTCCCGTCGAACCCGGCGATCCGTCCGACGACGAGCGCGCTCTACTGCGCGTCGAGCCCCGCGTTCCTGCCGCACGTGCTCGCGCAGCTCGAGGTGCCGGCCGGCGAGACCCGCGAGGAGCCGATCGAGCTGGTGCGGGGCGCCGTGCACGTGCGTGCGTTGAAGCGGCCCGGCGCCGCGGACGTCGCGCTCGAGGACGCGCCCGCGACGCTCGCGGTGACGGTGACGAGCGACGGCGTCCGCGTCGAGCGCGAGGGCGCTGCCTCGGGCGCGTCGACCCTGCGCCTCGTCAACGCCACGGACGACGTCGCGACGGTGCTGATCGAGCGCGCGGGCTGGAGCGCGGACGCCGTGCTCGGCAGCGTGATCGCGAGCTTCCCCGACTTCCTCGATCTGTTCGCGACGGAGGCGCCGGCGTCGGGGGTCGACCTGCGCGTCGGGCACCTCGCGCTCCTCTTCAGCGACCTGGTCGGGTCGACCGCGCTCTACGAGCGCGTCGGCGACGCGCGCGCGTTCGCGATCGTCGAGGAGCACTTCCGCGCGATGGGGGCGGCGATCGAGCGGCACGAGGGCGCGATCGTCAAGACGATGGGCGACGCGGTGATGGCCTCGTTCCCCTCGCTCGGGCACGGCGTCGCCGCCGCGCGCGCGATGATCGAGGCGCACGACGCGGCGCACGCGGGCGACGGGCTCGGCGTGAAGATCGGCGTGCACGCCGGGCCGTGCCTCGCGGTGCGCGCGAACGACCGGCTCGACTTCTTCGGCACGACCGTGAACATGGCCGCGCGCCTGCAGGCCAAGGCCGAGGCGAGCGAGATCGTCCTCACCGAGCAGTCCTACGACGAGCCGGGGGTCGTCGAGGTGCTCGGCGCGTTCCCGGTCCGCCGCTTCGAGGCGAGCCTGAAGGGCATCGAGGAGCGGCAGCGCCTCGTCGGCGCTCAGCTCGGCGGGGCGACGAGGGGCTGAAGCTCGCCCGACTCGTACATCTCGACGAGGATGTCCGAGCCGCCGAGGAGCTTGCCCCCCACGTAGAGCTGCGGGATCGTCGGCCAGCTGCCGAACTCCTTGATGCCCTGGCGGACCTCCATGTCCTCGAGGACGTTGAAGGTCTCGAACTCCGCGCCGCAGCGGCGCAGCACCTCGACGGCGGTCGCGCTGAAGCCGCACTGCGGGAAGTGCCGCGTGCCCTTCATGAAGAGCACGTTGTGGTGGCTGTCCACGATCGCCTGGATCTTGTTCTTGAGGGACTCGTCCATCGCTTCACCCCTGCCTCTTGGCCCACGCCTCCGGCGTCGCCGTCACCATGGTCAGCGCGTGCACGGGGCCCTTCATGAGCTCGCCGAGCGCGGCGTAGACCGCCTGGTGCTGCTCGATGCGGCTCTTCCCTTCGAACGCCGTGCTCACGATCACCGCGCGGAAGTGATCCTTGGTGCCGGTGAGATCCTCGAGCTCGAGGTGCGTGACCCCGCCGAGGCCCTCACGGATGCGCTGCTCCACGACCGCCGGTTCGACCATCCCCGGAGCACTAAGGCGCTCGCCCCGAGCTGTCAACGGTCGGCTATCCTCCGGGCGTGGCGCGGGACAGACCGGGCGCGGCGGAGCGGATCCGGGGGCGCGTGCACGCCCTGCGCGCCTCGCTGCACCGCGCGCTCTGGGAGATCGACGAGGCGTCGCTCTCGCCGCCTCGGCGCGTCATCGTCGGCGTGGCGCGGCTCGTGTTCGTCACCGCGGACACGTTCTTGCGCGAGCGCCTCCAGGTCCGCGCGGCGGCGCTCGCGTTCTTCACGGTCTTGTCGATCGTGCCGGCGGGGGCGTTCGTCTTCAGCATCGCGAAGGCGCTGGGCGCCTACGATCTCCTGATCGAGGAGACGGTCCGTCCGCTGATCCACGAGAGCTTCCCCGACCCGGACGCGGCCGGGACGCCCGAGGGCGTGGTCGTGCTCCGCACGACGCTCGATCGGCTGATCGACCTCGTCGCCAACACCGACGTGTTCGGCCTCGGCCTCGTCGGCGTGGTGGTCCTCTCCTTCACGATCCACCGCGTGCTGCTCCACACCGAGCAGTCGTTCGACGCGATCTGGGGCTTCGAGGGGCGGCGCAACTACGTGAGGCGCCTCCCGGTCTACCTCGTGATCGTCCTGTTCACCCCGCTCGGGCTCGTCTTCGCGTCCACGATCACCGCGGCGCGCCAAGGTCAGCCGGTGATGGCCGCGCTCGACGCGTGGCTCGCGGTGCCCCTCCTCGTCGACCTGCTCGTGCTCGCGCTGCCGCCGCTCCTCGTGTGGCTCGCGCTCCTGCCGCTCTACCTGCTCTTGCCGAGCGCGCGCGTGCGGCGCCGCTCCGCGATGCTCGGGGCGCTCGTCGGCGGGCTCGCCTGGTACGGGATCCAGATCGCGCACGTCACCTTCCAGATCGGCGTCGCGCGCCAGAACGCGCTCTACTCCGGCTTCGGCGCGTTCCCGCTCTTCCTCGTGTGGCTCCACCTGTCGTGGATGTGCGTGCTGCTCGGCGCGCAGGTCGCCGCGTCGCACCAGAACGCGCCGACCTTGCGCCAGCTCGCCCGGGTCAACCTCGCCGATCACCTCTCGGTGCAGGCGGTGGCCCTGCGTGCGATGACGCTCTTGCCCGACGACCCGCAGGGCGAGGCGCTGCGCGCGCTCGCGCGCGACGTCGGCGTCGCGGTCGAACCGCTGCGCAGCGTGCTCGACATGCTCGTCGACGCGGGCCTGCTCACGCGGCGCGGCGGCGCGTACGACCCACGCTACGCGGCCGCGATCGAGCTCGACACGGTCCGCGTCGCGACGGTGATCGACGCGCTCGGCCGGCGCGACGCGACGTCCGGGATGCCGTGGAGCCAGGCCGAGCGCGCGGTGACGGAGGTGCTCGAGAAGCTCCACGGCGCGGTCGAGTCGTCGTCGCACAACCGCACGATCGGAGAGCTGCGCCGCCGGGGCGCGCCCGACGACGAGACGTGATATACGTCTTGCTCGGAACACCCTCGATGGGGACGAAGGGGACGAGCATGCGAGGCGCGATCATCATCCTGGGCGCGATTGTCGCGGTCGGCTGCGGAGGCGGCGGCGCGGCCTCACCGGAGCCGGAGGACGAGCCGGCCCCGATCGCCGACACCGGCGGCGGTGAAGACGCCGACGTCGAGCCGGAGCCCGAGCCCGAGCCGGAGCCGCCGCGGGCGACGGGGCCCGGCCAGCTCACCGTGACGAACAGCGTCGGGAACCAGCCCGGCGGCGGCACCGTGCAGGTGATCGGGCCGGGGGGCGCCGTGGTCGCCGAGGGGCGCTCGGGGCAGACGTTCACCGTCGACGCGGGCACGTACCGGCTGCGCGGCGCGATCACCGAGGCGAGCGTGCTCGTCGACACGCCGACGCTCGAGCTCGACGGCGAGGTCACCGTCCCGGCGGGGCAGACCGTCACGAGCACGATCAACTTCCCGGTCGCGCACATCCTCTTGCGGGTGCGCCGCGCCGGTCGCGACGTGGCGGCCTGGACGCTCGAGATCGCCCGCGAGGGCCGCGGCGGCAGCAACCGCGTGCGGCTCACGCCCTCGACCGAGCACGTCCCGATCACGCCGGGCCGGTACTCCGGCACCCTGCGCCAGGGCGGCCAGCAGATCGAGGTCAGCGGCCTCATCTTCCAGGGCGGCGCGCGCATGACCGTCCCGGTCGACGTGAATTGAGTCGACGTGAACTGATTGGAGGAACGAACCGTGGGACTTCGCATCAACGACACCGCGCCGAACTTCACCGCCGACTCGACCGCCGGGACCATCGAGCTCCACTCGTGGATCGGCGGCGGCTACGCGATCCTGTTCTCGCACCCGAAGGACTTCACGCCCGTCTGCACGACCGAGTTCGGCGCGGTCGCCCGCCTCGCGTCGGAGTTCGAGAAGCGCAACACGAAGGTGATGGGCGTGTCGGTGGACAGCGTCGAGGACCACCAGAAGTGGAAGCGCGACATCGAGGCGTTCGCGGGCGCGCCCGCGAACTTCCCGATCATCGACGACACCTCCCTCACCGTCGCGAAGCTCTACGACATGTTGCCGGCGGACGCGTACCTCCCCGACGGCCGCACCCCCGCGCACAGCGCGACGGTGCGCACGGTGTTCATCATCGGACCGGACAAGAAGATCCGCCTCACGATGACCTACCCGATGTCCGTCGGGCGCAACTTCGCGGAGATCCTGCGCGCGCTCGACGCGGTGCAGGCGACCGACGGCGTGCCGATCGCGACGCCGGCGAACTGGGTGCCCGGCCAGGACGTGATCGTGGGGCTCAGCCTCGACGACGCGGCGGCCGAGGCGAAGTTCGGCGCGCTCGACGTCAAGCTCCCCTACCTTCGCTTCGCGAAGGCCCCGAGCTGAGCTTGCCGAGGGGTGCTTCGCACCCCCCCGCTGCGCCGAAGCCGCAGCGGGGCCCCCACCCCAGCGCGAACGCGGCGGGGCCGCGTTCGACCCCATCGCGGGGCGATGGGTCCCCTCGGCCAACGGCCATCGCTGCGCGATGGCCTGGCCTCGAACGGCGCCGTCGGTCGCGTGCGCGCTCGCCGGACGGGTCTCGCGCAAGGCCGCAGCGCCGCGAAGAGGACGTCTTCGCGTCTTCGCGCGAGCACGAACCACCTGGTGAGCGCTCGGGCCGTGGGCCCGAGGTCAGAGCACGCCGGCGGCTTCGAGCAGCTCGCGGACGCTGCGCCAGTAGGCGCGCTCGCGAGGTACGTCGTGGCCGGCCTCGAACGCGACGAGGCGGCTGTCCCACGCGACGCGATCGAGCTCGACGGCGTGGCGGAACGGTACGACCTCGTCGTGGACGCCGTGCAGGATCAGGGTGGGCGTGTCGCTGCGCATCGCGACCGCGCGCGCGTCGAACCGGTCGCGGATCGCCGCGGCGGGCGCCATCGCGTGGCTCGCGAGATCGGGCACGTTCGTGAAGCTCGACTCGAGCACGAGCGCCGCGCAGCGACGCTCCGCCGCGAGCACGCCCGCGACGCCGCCGCCGAGCGAGCGGCCGTGGAACACGAGGCGCTGGGCGTCGACGTCGTCGCGGTCGCCGAGCCGGTCGACGAAGTGCGCGAAGTCCTCGACGATCGCCGCCTCGCTCGGCTCGCCGCCCGAGCGGCCGTAGCTGCGGTACTCGGGCAACAGGACCGCGAGCCCCATCGCGCGGTAGGGCGCGAGCCGCTCGGGCCACTCGTCGATGCGCTCGCGGTTGCCGTGCGCGAAGACGACCGCGGGCGCCGGCCCCTCGCGCGCCGCGGTCGGGGGGAGGAACCACGCCTCGACGCGCGCGCCGTCGACCTCGCGCCACCACACCTCGGCGTCGGGCGGGGGCGGCGCCTGCGTCGTCGCGCGGCTCGGCTGGTACAGGAAGTCGCTCTGCACCTGGTAGATCGCCGCGCAGCCGCCGAGCGCGAGGACCGCGAAGGCCACGAGCGCGCGCCGCACGTTCACCGCCGGATGCGCTTGAGCCGCGTGTTCACGTCGCGCGAGAGCGACAGCTCCTGGTCGCGCGGCAGCGTGGTCGTCGCGGCGAAGAGGGCGAACGCGGCCAGCTCGTGCAGCCCCTGGGCGAGCGCCTCCATCGGATCGTCCACCTCGAGCGAGCCGAGCGCATCCACGACGCGCGCCGCCGAGATGCTGCCGTCCTCCTCCACGCGCTCGCCGAAGAAGGGCGCGTACCCGCTCCCCTCGAGCCACGTCTCGAGGGTCTGCCGGGTCTGGTCGACCGCGCCGTACGTCGCGACCGCCATGAACACGTCGCGCAGCACCTCGTTGAACTGGCGCACGAGCGCCTGGATGGCCGCCGCGTCGATCTCGCGCTTGGCCCGCAGGGTCACGCCACCCTGCTGGAGCATCGCGTAGATCGACTTCATCGTATGGAAGAGGCCGAGGCCGCTCTCGCGCGCGATCTCTTCGATCGTTCGCAGCCCGTCGGCGTAGGTCAGGACCAGCGACATGTTCCCGTCGAGGCTCAGGGACGTGACCTTCGGCTGCGGCACCGGGCAGAGGTCGTCGTTGGGGATGCGCTGGCGGAACAGCCCCATCTCGTCGATGCGCTGGACCCCCTCCATCAGGAGCTGCTGGATCGGCAGGTGCACCGTGTGGTGCGGCACGTGGTCCTGCTCCTCCTCGCCGACCGAGAACGCGTAGTAGCCCTCGCGGGTGAGGAGCGCGGCGTAGAAGATCTGCTCGACCTGCTTGCGGAGCTGCGCGAAGAGCTGCTCTTGTGTCAAGATCTGTTGCTCGATCAGGAGCTGGCCGAGCCGCTTCTCCGGCGTGACCTGGCGCAGCAGCGCGTCGAGCTCGCTGCGCGAGAGCACGCCGTTGCGGTACAGCACCTGCCCGAGCCGGTCGTCCGCCGAGTCGCTCAGCGCGTACTTCAGCGCGCCCTGCGAGACCGAGAGCACCCGGTGGTGCTGCCCGTCCATCACGTGCAGGTCCCCGCGCCAGTTCGCGGTCGCGACGATGTTGATCACCTCGAGGGTCGAGGTCCCCGTGAGCAGCTCGCCCGCCATCGCGATCCGCGTCGGCCGCGCGTCGGTCCCTTCGACGTCTTTGCGCAGGATGAGCAGCCCCGGCGCGTCGACCACCAGGTGGTAGCGCCCCGGCCGATCCCGCAGGCGCCGCTCCGCGCCGCGGCCCACGACCCGCACGGTTCCGTCGTCCCCGATGACCACGAGGTCGGTCGGCTCGGCCACGGCGCGAGGGTACCTCGGCGCTGGCTCGCAGATCATCCCCCTCGTCGTTCGCGATGACGTAGGATCCGCGCGTGCTGCGCTGGACTCTCCTCCTCGCCGTGTTCTCCCTCGCCGCGCCGCGCGCGGAGGCCCAGACGTCGTCGCTCTTCTCGTACGACGACTTCAGCGCCCACCGCTTCTACGTCGCGCCCGGCCCGAACAACTTCTTCCTCGTCGAGGGCGCCGATCCCGGGCCCGACATGTCGGGGAGCTTCGGCGCGACGCTCGGCTACATGCACGAGCCCTTCGCCGCGGACGACCTCTCTTGGTTCACGAGCTGCCGCCAGGACGCCGCCCCGGAGGTCTGCCGCAGCCTCCCGAGCCCCACGACCGAGACGCAGCTGCTCGGCGCCGCGCTCTCGCTCCAGCTCTACGGCGCGTTCACGTTCCTCGAGCGCATCCAGGTCGGCGTGAACCTGCCGGTCCTGCTCTACGGGGAGGGGGAGGGCTTCTCGTTCATCGAGCGGTCGATGAACCTCGACGGCTCCACGACGCTCTCGACGCGCACGGCCGCCCCCGGCGGCACCTCGGGCGGGCTGCTCGACCCCCGCATCTCCGCGAAGATCCGCATCCTCGACCCGGACCGCGACGGCAACGGCGTCACGATGGCCGTGTCGGGCTGGGTGCAGCTCCCGATCGGACACTACATGTGGCCGGGCCGCTTCCTCGGCGACCCGTCGCCCGGCGGCGGCGTCAACGCGATCGGCGGGTTCCGCTTCGAGTCGTTCCGGCTCGCGCTCAACCTCGGGCTCGCGTTCCGCGAGGAGCTGACGAACATCCGCTCGCAGATCGGCACCGAGGTCACGTTCGGCCTCGCGGCGGGCTACCGCTTCCACACCGCGGCGGAGGTCGTGCTCGAGTACACGGGCGCGACCAGCTTCGGCCAGCGCTTCGACAGCGAAGCGCCGATGGGGCTGCGCGCCGGGCTGCTCCTGCACTTCGGCGAGGTCTCGCTCCACGTCGGCGCCTCCGCGGGGCTCGTCTACGGGATCGGCCAAGAGGTCTTCGGCGTGTTCGCGGGCATGCAGTTCGCGCCGCAGCGCGACCCCGACACGGACCGCGACGGGATCCCCGACTCGCGCGACGGCTGCCCCGACGATCCCGAGGACATGGACGGCTTCGAGGACGAGGACGGCTGCCCCGAGCTCGACAACGACGGCGACGGCATCCCGGACGCGACCGACGCGTGCCCCGATGATCCCGAGGACGTCGACGGCCACGAAGACGAGGACGGCTGCCCGGATCCGGACAACGACGGCGACGGAATCCCCGACGGCTACGACTCGTGCCCCGAGACGCCGGAGGACTTCGACGGCGACCGCGACACCGACGGGTGCCCCGACGTCGACCGCGACGGCGACGGCATCCCCGACGAAGAAGACCAGTGCCCGGACGAGGCGGAGGACTTCGACGGCTTCGCCGATCACGACGGCTGCCCGGAGGTCGACGTCGACGGCGACGGGATCCCGGACACCGAGGACGAGTGCCCGGAGCAGCCCGAGGACATCGACGGCTTCGAGGACTCGGACGGCTGCCCCGAGGAGGGCGGCGGTGGCCGGCGGCGGACGGTGCGCGGCCGTTGACTGCGCGGCGCGATCGGGTAAGCCCGGGCGCATATGTCGAAGCTGGGTGAGGTGCTCAACGATCCGGCCCGCAAGGAGCGGGTCGTCGACGACTGCATCGAGATCATCGACCGCGAGGTCGCCGACAAGGGCGGCCTCGGCGGGATGGCGATCAAGGCGGGCTACAAGGCGGTCCAGGGCGTGAAGCCCGGGTTCGTCCGCAAGGTCGTGCACGACCTCTTGCCCGAGTTCGCCGACGCGGTGGACCCGATCTATCGAGAGGCGCAGGACGCGAGCCGCCCGATCCAGGCGCACTTCGTGAAGGAGAAGGCCCGCGTCGCCGACGCGCTCCTCGCGATCACCGACGGCAAGGCCGCGCGCAGCCAGAACCGGCTCGTGAAGGGCACCTACGAGCGCCTGCGCGGGCAGGCGAAGAGCCACGTCGAGGCGGCGGTCCCGCGCCTCGGCGGGCTCATCGAGAAGCACGGCAGCTGACGGCTCGACGCGGGGACGGAACTGGTTCAACCTGTTCGCCCGTGTCGCAGACCGCACTCGCCCGCCGCCCCGAGACCGCGCTCGAGCGCGGGGGAGATCGCTTCACCTGGCTCGAGATCCTGCGCGATCTCTCGAACGGCCAGCGCGAGGCGCTGATGCACGCCGGCGTCGCCCCGCGCTTCGAGGACCTCGTCGGGGCGGAGTTCGCCGGCGCCAACACGCTGCCGATCGTGCGGCTCGTCGGGATCCGGAAGTTCTGCAAGGGCTTCTACGAGGGGCCGCCGCGCTCGGCGAAGGGTCCGGAGCCGTTCGTGCAGGGCTACAACATCCCCGTCGTCAACGACGCGGACGACGCGCCCCACCGCCTCGAGCCGAGCCCGGAGAAGCCCAAGCGCTTCGGGTTCTACCGCGTGCACCGGGTCGTCGAGGGCGCGCGCGACGCGCGCTATCCGAACGGGCTCCTGCTCGACTACTCGCTCGGCGGCAACGGCCTCTTCGGCCCGCCGCTGCGGGACTACCTCGTGCAGGTCTACCCGGACGACCCGGATCTCCTGCTCGGCAAGGCGTACCTCGCGCTCGCGGGGTTGCGGATCCCGCTCAGCTTCTTCGTGCTCAAGCGCTTGCGCGCGCACGATTTCGCGGGTTGACTGCGCGCCCGAGGAGGCAGCGCATGGGCAAGATCGCGTTCGTGTTCCCCGGCCAGGGCTCGCAGCGGGTCGGGATGGGCAAGGCGGCGTACGAGGCGTTCGAGCCGTCGCGGGCGACGTTCGCGGAGGCCGACGCGGCGCTCGGGGAGCCGCTCTCGAAGCTCTGCTTCGAGGGGCCCGAGGCCGAGCTCACGCTCACGGCGAACACGCAGCCGGCGGTGCTGACGAACTCGGTCGCGCTCCTGCGCGCGCTCGGCGAGGTGCCCGACGTCGCGGCGGGCCACAGCCTCGGCGAGTACAGCGCGCACGTCTGCGCGGGCACGCTCGCGTTCGCCGACGCGGTGCGCCTCGTGCGCAAGCGCGGCCTCTTCATGCAGGAGGCGGTGCCCGTCGGCGCCGGCGCGATGGCGGCGATCCTCAAGCTCGACGATGCCCAGATCGAGGCGGTGTGCGCCGGGATCGACGGCGTCGTCGAGCCGGTGAACTACAACGCGCCCGGCCAGATCGTGATCGCCGGCGAGGCGGCCGCGGTCGCGGCGGCGGCCGAGGCGGTCAAGCCGCTCGGCGGCCGCGCGATGCCGCTGCCGGTCAGCGCGCCCTTCCACTGCCGCCTGATGAAGCCGGCGGAAGAGCGGCTCGCGGCGGAGCTCGAGTCGGTCGCGCTGCGCCCCCCGTCGCTCCCCGTGTACGTCAACGTCGACGCCGCGCCCGTGACCGAGCCGCAGGCCGCGCGGGACGCGCTCGCGCGCCAGGTCAGCCGCCCCGTGCGCTGGACGGAGTCCGTCACCCGGATGATCGCGGACGGCGTCTCGCTGTTCGTGGAGATCGGCGAGGGCGCGGCGCTGAAGGGGATGATCCGCCGCATCGACGGCGCCGTCCCGACGGTGAACCTCCGGGGCCCGGAGGACCTCGACGCGGTGCGCGCGGCGGTCGCCGAGGCGCGCGGCTGATCAAAGCCGCGCTCGACGCAGGGGGTCTCGCCGCCGCGGACCCGCCACGGAATTGCGTTGCGCCCCATTTCGGATCCGCTAGAACCCGGCCGCTTTCGAGGCGCGCCGATCCCCCGCTCGCGCCTCTCGCCCACCGATGTGAGGGGCGCGCGCGCCCCGCCGAAGGAAGACGAGAATGGAAAACCTTCAGATGCTCATCTACGTCGCCCCCGCGGCCGGCGTGTTGGCGCTGCTCTTCGCGTTCTGGAAGGCCACCTGGGTCAAGAACCAGGACGCGGGCAGCGACGAGATGAAGGAGATCGCCCGGCGGATCCAGGAAGGCGCCATGGCGTTCCTGGCCGCCGAGTACCGCTACCTCGCGGTGTTCGTGCTCATCGTCGCGGGCCTGCTCGGCGCCGCGAACATGAGCGGCGAGGGGCGGAGCTGGTGGATCGCCGTCTCGTTCGTGGTCGGCGCGGTGGCCTCGGGCCTCGCGGGCTTCATCGGGATGCGCGTCGCGACGAACGCGAACGTGCGCACCACGAACGCCGCGAAGAAGAGCCTGCCGGCCGCGCTCGACGTCGCGTTCAGCGGCGGCTCGGTGATGGGCCTCACGGTCGTCGGCCTCGCGCTGCTCGGCCTCGGCGGTCTCTACATCCTCTACACGACCACGGGCATCCTCTCGCCGGTCGACGCGCACGGCAACGCGCTCACCGGCTGGACGCCGCGGCTCTCGCTCGCGCTGACGGTGATCACCGGCTTCTCGATGGGCGCGAGCTCGATCGCGCTCTTCGCCCGCGTCGGCGGCGGCATCTACACCAAGGCCGCGGACGTCGGCGCCGACCTCGTCGGCAAGGTCGAGGCCGGGCTGCCGGAGGACGACCCGCGCAACCCGGCGGTCATCGCGGACAACGTCGGCGACAACGTCGGCGACGTCGCCGGCATGGGCGCGGATCTCTTCGAGTCGTACGTCGGCGCGATCGTCGGCGCGATGGTGCTCGGCCTCGGCTTCCCCTCCGTCGCCAACGAGCAGGTCGGCATGGGCCCGGTGGTGCTCCCGCTGGTGATCGCGGGCTGCGGCATCGTGGCGTCGATCGTCGGCACGTTCTTCGTGCGCACGAAGGAGGGCGGCAACCCGCAGATCGCCCTCGACATCGGCGCGTTCGGGGCGGCGTTCGTGATGGCCGGCGCGACCTTCGGCCTCTCCTACCTCCTGTGGCCGCGCTCGGGGACGCCGCGCGGCGCCGCGATCGACTTCCCCGGTCTGCCGGCGCGCACCGGCGACATCAGCTGGACCGACGTCGGCATCGCGACCGTCATCGGCCTGTTGGTCGGCGTCGCCATCGGCATGATCACCTCGTACTACTGCTCGCTCGGCAAGGGCCCGGTCAACGGGATCGCGGAGCAGTCGAAGACCGGCTACGCGACGAACATCATCGCGGGCCTCGGCCTCGGCATGCAGTCGACCACGGTGCCGATCATCCTCATCGCGTTCGGCGTGATCGGCGCGGCGTACTTCGCCGGCCTCTACGGCGTCGCGATCGCGGCGCTCGGCATGCTCAGCACGACGGGCATCCAGCTCGCCGTCGACGCGTACGGGCCGATCGCGGACAACGCGGGCGGCATCGCGGAGATGAGCCACCAGGCCCCGGAGGTCCGCGAGCGCACCGACAAGCTCGACGCGGTCGGCAACACGACCGCCGCGATCGGCAAGGGCTTCGCCATCGGCTCGGCGGCGATGACCGCCCTCGCGCTCTTCGCCGCGTACACGCAGGTCGCGAACATCCAGGGCATCGACATCAGCAAGCCCTCGGTCATGGCCGGCATCTTCCTCGGCGGCATGCTCCCGTACCTCTTCTCCTCGCTCGCGATGAACGCGGTCGGTGAGGCGGCGATGGACATGATCGAGGAGGTCCGCCGTCAGTTCCGCGAGATCCCGGGCCTGCTCGAGGGCAAGGCCGCGCCGGACACCGCGCGCTGCGTCGACATCAGCACCAAGGCCGCGCTGCGCCGGATGATCCTGCCGGGCGCGATCGGCATCGTGACCCCGGTCGTCATCGGCTTCCTCATGGGGCCGGAGGCGCTCGGTGGGCTGCTCGCCGGCGTGACGGTCAGCGGCGTGCTCCTCGCGCTCTTCATGTCCAACGCGGGCGGCGCGTGGGACAACGCGAAGAAGAGCTTCGAGGGCGGCGGCTTCAAGATGAAGGACGGCGAGGTCCACCCGAAGGGCTCCGAGGCGCACAAGGCCGCCGTCGTGGGCGACACGGTCGGCGACCCCTTCAAGGACACCGCGGGCCCGTCGCTGAACATTCTCGTGAAGCTGATGAGCGTCGTCGCGCTCGTGATCGCGCCGCTCATCGCCATCACGAATTGAGCTCGGTCCGAGCTTCACTCGAGCGCGCGCGCGACCTCGGTCGCCGCGCGCTCGGCCGCTTCGAGGGCCCCTTCGAGGAAGCCGTAGTGCTCGCGCGCGGTCTCCGTCCCCGCGAAGTGGCAGGGGCCGTGCGGGGCGGACAGGCCGCTCTCGCCGTGCGCCGAGAGGACCCCGGTCGCCGGCAGGCCCACCGGGCAGCCGCGGCTCCAGGGCTCCTTCGCCCAGTCGCGCTCGAGGTGGGCGATCGGCTCCGCGGCGCGCGCGCCGAAGAGCCCGGCGAGCCGCTCGCGCACCCGCCGCTGGCGCTCGGCGGCGGGGAGCTCGCCGAGCTCGCGCGCGGGCTGCCCGACGGAGAAGGCGAGCAAGGCGGCTTGCGATCCATCGGCGGAGGAGTTGTCGAACGTCACCGCGAAGGGGCCGTCGTCGCAGACCGCCTCGCCGCTCAGCCCCTGGTCGCGCCAGAACGCGTGCTCGTAGAGCAGGAGGTGCTTGGTCGTCGCGCCGGTCGGGCTCCGATCGATCCAGCGCCGCCGCGCCGGCGGGAGCTCCGGGGTGATCTCCAGGCGGCGCGCGAGCACCGGCGGCACCGCGAGGATGACCCGGCGCGCGCGCGTCTCGCCGAGGTCGTCGCGCACGTGCACGCGCTCGCCGCGGACCGTGACCGCGCGGACGGGCCGGCCCGGACGCACCGCGTCGCCGAGCCGCTCCGCGAGCCCGTACGCGAGCCGCTGGGCGCCGTCGCGGAAGCGCGTCTGTTGTGCGCCGCCCTCGACCTCGATGAGCTTGTGGACGCCCTCGCCCGCGCGCGCGTAGAAGGCGACGGCGAGCATCGAGACCTCGCGCGCGTCGACCCCGAGCACGACGCGCATCGCCGCCTCGGTCAGCTCCCGCACCGCGGCGCTCCGCACGTTCGCGCGCAGCCAGCCGTCGAGCGTGATCGCGTCGAGCGCCGCGGCGTCGGGGCCCTCACCGGGCCGCCGTGGGTCGACGCGCTTCTGCATCGCCTCGAGCCGCATCAACACGACTTGCAGCTCGACGAGCGAGAGCGGGTCGAGGCTCGGGATCGTGCCCGTGTAGCGCCGCGCCGTCCCCTCGAGCCAGAGGAGCTTGTCGCCGTGGTGGAACGTGTCGAAGGTCTCGAGGCCGAGCTCGCGCGTGAGCGCCCAGACGCGCCGTTGGTGCGGGCCGATCCACTGGCCGCCGAGGTCGAACGTCGTCTTGCCGATCCGCTCGCTGAGGAGCCGGCCCCCGACCCGGTCGCGCGCCTCGAGCACGCGCACGCTCGCGCCGGCGCGCGCGAGGTGATCCGCGGCGGCGAGCCCCGAGAGCCCCGCGCCGACGACGACGACGTCCACCTCGTCCACGTGCGCAGGGTACCCCACGCGCCGCGCGCGGCGCGTCGCCAGAAACGTGGCAAGGTGACCCCTGGTGGCGGGGCGCCTCGCGCGGGCTCGAGAGTGGGCGATCCGGCTCGGGGTACCGCTCGCGGTCCTCGCGGCCGTGCTCGCCGCGTTCTACGGCGAGCTGCTCGGCATCGACGACGAGATCTCGATCGTGATCGGGCAGGCGCGCCGCGGGCGGCCGCTGCCGGTGCGCGCGCTGGTGCTCGCCGGGATCGCGCGCGACGAGGGGCCCGAGCTCGTCTCGCTCCCCGTCGAGCTGACGCTGCGCGCGACGGACGGCCGCGTGCTCGTCGCCGCGCCGCTCGCGCCCTCGCCCGCGGGCGGGGCGGACGGCGTCGTGGGCATCCCGCCCGACGCGCCCGACGCGCTCGTGCTCGTCGCGGTCGCGCGCCGCGAGGGCCGCGCGGTCGCGCGCGTCACGCACGCGATCTCGCTCGCGCGAGCTCCGGCGGCGCCGGCGCTCGTCGGGCGCCTCGCCCACTCGACGGCGCACTTCCTCGAGGGCCCCCTCGAGCTCACCGTCGCGGGGCCCGAGCCGTCCGCGCTCGCCGCGCGCGTCGCGGGCGGCGCGTGCGTCCCCGAGGCGCGCTGCGAGGTGCTGGTCCACGTCGGCGCGCCCGCCGCGCTCGTGCGCTTCGCGCCGAGCCCCGCGATCACCGTCCACGAGACGCCGCGGGCGCCGACCGACGGGCTCACCGGCGTCGTCGTCGAGGTGCACGGGCCGGAGGCGCACGTGGTGCTCGAGGCGGTCCGCGACGGCGCGGTCGTCGCGCGTCGCGCGCTCCAGCTGCCGGTCGCGCTCGCCACGCCAGGCCTCGCGATCGAGGACCGCGCGCGCCTCGCGCGCGATCGCGCGCCCGTCCTCTCCGTCCACGCGCTCGGCGATCGGCCGGGGCTCGTCGTCGACGCGTACGACGCCGAGGGCTACTGGATCGCGACCGGGAGCGTGCCGCGCGCGGACGCGCCGTTCCCCGCGCCGTTCGCGCTCGGCCCGGGGGTCCATCGCCTGCAGGTCCGCGCCGATCCGTTCAGCGCCGCGCGCGCGGCGAGCCGCGTGGTCGCCTCCGACGACGTCCCGCTCGAGCGCGCGCTCGCGGCGCTCCACGCCCTGGGCGGCGACCCGCCCGACGCGGTGCCTCCGGGGCCGCCCGCGCTCCGCTTCGCGTGGGCGGCCGCCGCGGTCGAGGTCGGCCACTACGAGCTCCCCGAGCCCGTCCGCGGCTACGAGCAGGATCGCGCCGCGCACGAGGCCCGGCAGCGCACGCTCCGCCTCGCCGCGCTCGTGGCGATGGGGCTCGGGATCGCCGTGCTCGTGGTGGCGCTGATGCGCCGCGGGATCGACGCCGCGCTCGAGGCGCAGCGGGTGATGGACGCGACGGGCGACCCCGAGCTCCAGAGCGCGCGGCACCGGCGCCGCACGCTCCTGTCGGCGGCGACCCTCGTCGGCGCGGCGCTCTGCGCCTTCGTGGCCGCCGCGGCGATGGTCGTCCTGCGCGCGCGGCTCCTCGAATGAAGGGCGCGTCGTGCCGGTTGGACACCCGATCGCCCGTCACCTAACCTCCGCGCTCGCGGCTGGCCCCCATGTTTCAAGACATCCTCAAGAAGATCTTCGGCACCAAGCACGACCGGACGCTCAAGAAGCTCCGCCCGATGGTGTCCGCCATCAACGACTTCGAGCCCCGCGTCGAGAAGCTCGACGACGACGGGATCCGGCGCCGCATCGGGGAGCTGCGCGAGGAGATCGAGAACGGTCGCTCCCTCGACGACTGCCTGCCGGAGGTGTTCGCGATCACGCGCGAGGGCGCGCGCCGCACCCTCGGGATGCGCCACTACGACGTCCAGCTCATCGGCGGCATCGTCCTGCACCAGGGCAAGATCGCCGAGATGAAGACCGGCGAGGGCAAGACCCTCGTCGCGACGCTGCCCTGCGTGCTGAACGCGCTCGAGGGCAAGGGCGTCCACGTCGTCACCGTCAACGACTACCTCGCCACGCGCGACTGCGAGTGGATGAGCAAGCTCTACAACTTCCTCGGGCTGACCACGGGGGTGATCGTCCCCCGCCAGTCGGACGAGGAGAAGAAGCGCGCCTACGAAGCCGACATCACGTACGGGCAGAACAACGAGTTCGGCTTCGACTACATGCGCGACAACATGAAGTTCTCCATCTACCAGTACGCGCAGCGCACCTTGCACTACGCGATCGTGGACGAGGTGGACTCCATCCTCGTCGACGAGGCGCGCACGCCGCTGATCATCAGCGGCCCGGGCGAGGAGGCCTCCGCGAAGTACGGGATCATCACGCAGATGATCCCGCGCCTGCGCAAGGACGAGCACTACCAGGTCGACGAGAAGGCCCACTCGGCGACGCTGACGGAGGAGGGCATCGAGCTCTGCCAGCGGATGCTCGGCGACAAGGGCCTGCTCGAGGGCGCGAACCTCTACGACCCCGTCAACCTGGAGTCGCTGCACATCCTCAACAAGTCGCTCTACGCGCACGCGCTCTACAAGAAGGATCAGCACTACATGGTCAAGGACGGCCAGGTGCTGATCATCGACGAGTTCACCGGGCGCACGCTGCCCGGCCGGCGCTGGTCGGACGGCCTGCACCAGGCGGTCGAGGCCAAGGAGAACGTGCAGGTCAAGAGCGAGAACCGGACGCTCGCGACGATCTCGTTCCAGAACCTCTTCCGCCTCTACGAGAAGCTCTCCGGCATGACGGGCACCGCCGACACCGAGGCGGCGGAGTTCCACAAGATCTACGAGCTCGACGTCGTCGTGATCCCGACCAACCGGCCCATCGCGCGCGTCGACGAGGAGGACCTCGTCTACAAGACGGAGCGCGAGAAGTTCAAGGCCGTCTCGAACGAGATCCTCGACTGCCACGAGCGCGGCCAGCCCGTCCTCGTCGGCACGACGAGCGTCGAGAAGTCCGAGGCGCTCGCGCGGATCCTCAAGCGCGCGAACGTGCCGTTCAACGTGCTGAACGCGAAGCAGCACGAGCGCGAGGCGTACGTCGTCGCGCAGGCGGGCAAGAAGGGCGCGGTCACCGTCGCGACGAACATGGCCGGCCGCGGCACCGACATCGTGCTCGGCGGCAACCCGGAGATGCTCGCGCGCTTCGAGATCCTCGCGCGCGCGCACGAGGAGGGCGACGAGGAGCTGCTCGCCGACCCGGACGCGCTCGAGGCGAAGATCCTCGCCGAGCAGAAGAAGTACGAGGCCTCCTGCAAGAAGGAGAAGGAGGAGGTCATCGCCGCGGGCGGGCTCGCGATCATCGGCACCGAGCGCCACGAGAGCCGCCGGATCGACAACCAGCTCCGCGGCCGCTCCGGCCGCCAGGGCGACCCCGGCCACTCGCGCTTCTACCTCTCCCTCGAAGACGACCTGATGCGGATCTTCGCCGGCGATCGCATCCAGGGGATGATGGACAAGCTCGGGATGGAGGAGGACGTCCCGATCGAGCACAAGTGGGTGACGCGCGCCGTCGAGAACGCGCAGAAGAAGGTCGAGGAGCGCAACTTCGACATCCGCAAGCACCTGCTCGAGTACGACGACGTGATGAACCAGCAGCGCAAGAGCATCTACGCGCTGCGCAAGCAGGTCCTCGAGGGCGAGTACCGCGCGCTCCCCACCGAGGAGGAGGCGAAGAAGGGGAAGGGCTCGGAGCGGATCGTCACCAAGGCGGACGAGACGCTGCGCGAGCGCGTGAAGCCGATCCTGCTCCAGATGGTGCAAGTGCACGGCTCGCCGACGTTCGCCGCGGACACCCCGCCCGACGAGATCGCGGCGTGGCGCCAGAAGGCGTTCGAGACGCCGCCGGAGAAGCTCTCGGAGCTGCGCCGCCAGCGGCTCGAGCGCGACGTGTACGAGTGGTTCGGCTGCCGCGTGCCGGTCTCGAAGAAGCTCGCGAAGGAGCCGGCCAAGGCGCTCGCGTTCCTCGAGGAGGAGGTCGCGCTCTCGCTCACCGAGCAGCGCGAGCGCCTCCTCGACATGGTCGACGAGATCGTCGGCGCGATGGTCGTGCGCGCGTGCCCGCCGAAGAAGCACTACGAGGACTGGGACCTCGACGCGCTGAAGGTCGCCTATCGCGAGCAGTTCGACATCGACGCGACGGGGATCGAGCAGCTGACGGAGGCGGCCGAGATCGCGAAGAAGCTCTACGACGACGCCGAGGCGATCCTGCTCAAGAAGGAGCAGGAGATCACGCCCGAGCGCTACCTGCGCTTCTTCCGCAACCAGTACCTGCAGGAGATCGACCGGCAGTGGCTCGAGCAGCTCTCGTCGATGGAGCAGCTCCGCGACGGGATCGGCCTGCGCGGCTACGGGCAGCGCGATCCGAAGAAGGAGTACAAGCGCGAGGGCTACGACCTCTTCACGGCGATGCTCGAGCGCGTCAAGAGCAACGTCGCCGCGAACATGTTCCGCGCCCGCGTGGTGCGCGACGAGGACATCGAGAAGCTCGAGGCGCAGCGGCGCCGCGAGGCGGAGCGCCGGCTCTCGGCCATGCGCGCCAACCACCCGACCGCGCCGGCCGGCGAGGGCGCGGCGCCCCAGCAGGCCCTGCCCGACGACGCGCCCGCGCAGTCGCGCGCCGCCCGCCGCGCCGCCGCCTCGCGCGCGCGCCGCGCCGGCTCCGCGGTCGCGGCCGCCGCCAAGGTGCAGACGGTCAAGCGCGACAAGCCGAAGATGGGGCGCAACGATCCTTGCTGGTGTGGAAGCGGCAAGAAGTACAAGCAGTGCCACTACCGCGAGGATCAGGCGGCGGATGCGGCGGCCGAGCCGGAGCCCGAGGAGCACCACGCCGACTCGGCGTGAGCTTCACCGCCCGTCGAACGGGATCGCCCGCGGCCAGGCCGCGAGCAGGACGACCAGGCAGCGCCCGCGCGCGCCCGCGACGCCCACGTCGGTCATGCGCCGGTCCGTGAGCGCGGCGCGGTGTGACGGGCTCCGCAGCATCGCGGCGTACGCGCCCGCGAGGTCGCTCGCGCGGGCGACCGCCTCGCCGACGTGCCGCGCGCGGACGCCCGCGCGCGCGAGCCGCTCGACCGGATCGCCGCCCTCGCCGACGTGCGCCACGCGGCCCTCGCGGCAGACCTCAGCCGCGTGCCGTGCGGCCACGCGCTCGAGCAGGCGGTTGGGCCGCAGCTCCGACACCCCCGCGCTCACCCGCAGCCGGCGGAGGCGGACCGGGATCGGCTCGTCGGAGTCGGGCACCGCGCGATCCGGCGCGTCCTCGAGCCCCCGATGCTCGGCGACGGGCCGCGGTCCGCCGGGACCCGTCGCGACGATCTGGATCGCGAGCGGGCGCACGAGGTCCGACGGCAACGCCGCGTGCCCGCGCTCCACGGCGGTCTCGTACGTGTTGCCCTCGCCGTCGCGCACGTAGAGGCGCGGCGCGCTCCAGCCTTCGGCGAGCTCGACCCGCACGCGGTCCGCTTCCACCTCGAGCGTCGCCGCGCGTGGACCGGCGAGCACGAGCCGCCGGCCCTCCGACGAGGCCTCTCCGCACTCGATCGGGGCGCCCGCGCGCGCGGCGAGCGCCTCGACGAACCGGCGCACGCGCGCGTCGTCGCCTTCGCTCGCGCGCAGCCCGCGCACGGTCGGGAGCGTGGATCCCGCCGCGCGCGCGAGCGCGATGAGGTCCTCTGCGCCCGACGCGAGCGCCTCCGCGGCTGCCGCGGTCAGCGCGGGATCGTCGCAGTCCGCCGACGCCGGCGCGGCCACGAGCAGCCACGCCGTGGCGAAGGCGATCGCGCCGAGGCTCACTCGGTCCGCGGGGGCGCGCTCGGCGTCGTCTCGCACGCCTCGGAGGGTCGCACCGCGCGCCGACGACGTCAGGAAACCGTCGCGCGGTCCGGCGCGAAGCGCCGCGTCAGCGTGACGCACACCTGGCAGGCGCCCACCGAGACGAGCGCGACGAAGAGCGGGAGCGCCGCGCGCAGCGGTCCTCCTGCGGGCTCTGCCGCGAGCGACGGGCCCGCCGGGAACCACCCGACCACGAGCTCTCCCGCGGTCTGGAGCACCAGCCACGCGAGCACCGCGTAGCCCGCCACCCAGGCGCCGCCGGAGCCCGACGGGTCGAGGAACGTCAACAAGGTGAGGAGGCCGAGCACGAAGAGCACGATCCGGCTCGCGGGGCCGACCCACGCTTGCCACTCGAGCGCGCCCACCACGCACGCGTCGATCCCGCCGGTCAGCACGAGCCACGCGGCGAGCCCGGCGAGCCCGGCGCCGACGAGCGCGCGCGCCACGCGGGAGCGGTTGTGGGCGGCGCGGAAGAAGAGCGCGGCGGCCGTCCAGCCCACGAACCCCGCCTCGAGCGCCAGCAAGCCGGCGCCCGCGCCGGCGGCCAGCCCGAGCACCAACCCCGCGCCCGCGCCGCCGATCAGTACGAGCGCGAGGCCCCGGAGGGACGGAGAGAGCGGGGCGAGCCCCGCCGCCGCGCAGAGCGCGAACAGGACCGCCACCCCGAGCGCCTCGCCCTCGAGCCCCGCGAGCACGGGGGCGCCGATCGCGCCGCCGGCGCCCGCCGCGACGGCGAGGATCCGCTTGGTCCGGCGCAGCGGGTGCGCCGGCGTCCAGTCCCGCGCGAGGAGCTCCGTGGCCAGGTACTTCGGCCTCGTGGGCTCGGTCGGAGGCGCGCCGGTCTCCGTCGGCGCGTGCCGGCGCTGCGTGCCCGAGGTGTCGTCGGGCGCCGTGCTCGTCCGCTCCGGCGCCGGGCTCCGCTCCGGCGAGGCCTCGAGCCGCCGGCGCGCCTCGGGGCCGAGGGGGAACGCCACGACCTCACCCCCTCGCCACTCGGCGACTCCGGCGGGCTTGATCAGCCGCTCGACCTCGCGGGTCTTCTCCTCCGACTCGTCCGCCCACGTCCCCGCCGGTACGGGCGGGCTCGTCGGCATGTCCTCGGAGGGGAACTCGAAGACACGCGCGCCTTCCGTCGCCGGTTCGGGGGGCTCCGAATCGTGCGACCCGGCCTCGTCTTCGGCCGTCGGCCTCGTATGGGGGTAGCTGCCGTCGCTGCTCACTGGAACCGCTCCGGTGCGGCAAGCATACACCGGCGCTCGCCGCCGCGCTGCACGACTCCACGATCATGTGAGTCTATGTAGGTAACTGACCGAGTCTGGCCACGACCGGCGTCCGCCGCGTAGGATGGGCCCCGCATGAAGACGCTCGGCGACATCCGCGCCCGCGCGGACTCGGAGCTCTACGCCGGCCGCTACCTCGAGGCGCTCCACCTCTACGCGGTCGTCCTCACGCTGATGCCCCACCACCTCGACGCGCGCCTGCGCGTCGCCGACGCGCTGCTCGCGCTCGGCGAGATCCAGCGCGCGGCGGTCGTCTACACCGCGTTCGCGCGGCACTGCGCGAACGGCGGCCATCCCCTGCGGGCGCTCGTCGCGATCAAGGTGCTGACCACGCTCGAGCCGCTGCTCGCGCCGCTCCTGCGCAGCCTCTCGGACCTCTATGCGCGAGGCTCGACCCGCCTCGGCCGCGGCATCCGCGTCGCCCCCTCGGACGAGGACCACGTGCTCCCGGACGACTTCTCGATCGGCGCGTGCCCTCCGCGCGACAAGCTCGCGCCACACGCGGAGCGCCTCGGCGCCGACCTCTCGCGCGCCGGCCAGATCTACCCGGAGAAGCTCCCGCCGATCCCGCTCTTCAGCGAGCTCGAGGCGAGCGCGTTCGAGCGGGTCCTCTACACGCTGAAGCTACGCCGCACGCGGCCGGGGGAGGTGATCGTCGCCGAGGGCGAGCCGGGTCACAGCTTCTTCGTCATCGCCCGCGGGACCGTCGCGGTGGAGAAGCACCTCGCGCAGGGCGGCACGAGGCGCCTCGCGACGCTGCACGAGGGCGCGATCTTCGGCGAGATGGCGCTCGTGAGCGCGTCGCCGCGCACCGCCTCGGTGGTGGCCGCGAGCGACTGCGACCTGCTCGAGTTCGACCGCGAGGCGCTCGCCGCCGCGTCCCACGACGTCGCGACCGTCGCCGCGGCGCTCGATCAGTTCACGCGTGAGCGGCTCCTGAACAATCTGCTCGCGACGGCGCCGCTCTTCCGCCCGCTCGATCGGCGGCAGCGCCTCGATCTCGTCCGGCGGTTCACGGCGCACGACGTCGCGGCCGGCGTGACGATCCTCGAGGAGGGCACGGCCGGGCGCGGCCTGTTCCTCCTGCTCTCCGGGGAGGTCGACGTCTCCAAGCGCGATGGAAGCGAGAAGGTGTTGCTCGCCACGCTCGGCCCGGGCGAGCTCTTCGGCGAGATGTCCCTGACCACCGACGAGCCGACGAGCGCGAGCGTCACGGCGGCCACGCAGTCCACGGTGCTCTTCCTCGCGAAGGAGGTGTTCGAGCGCCTCGTCGAAGCCGTGCCCGAGATCCGCGAGTACGTGCGCGATCTCGCGGAGGAGCGCCGGATGGACACCCGCCTGTTACTCGAGGCCGCGTGGGAGGACGAGGAGCTCGCCGAGGACGACGGCGTCCTCATCTGAGCTTGCGGAGGGGTTGTTCCAACCCCTCCCCCCATGCGGCAAAGCCGCATGGGGCCCGCCACCCAAGAGACGAACGCGGCAGAGCCGCGTTCGACCCCATCGCGGGGCGATGGGGCCCCCTCGGCCAACGGCCATCGCTCCGCGATGGCCTGGCCTCGATGGCGCGCTCGCTCGACCGGCGCGCTCGGCCGCGTGCGGCTCCTCGACCGAGAGCGCGGCGCTGCGCTTTGGGGGCTCGACGTGGATGGGCGGGGAATCCAAGCCTATCCTTGGACGTACGGTCCATGGACCGCCTCCAGCCTCGGGGAACGAACGTGAGCCAGCGAAACAAGCCCGCCCTCCCTCTGATCGCCTTCGGCCTCGCGGCCCTCGGTGCGCTCCTGTTCTTCTCCGTGCGCGCGCGCTGGGATCGCGGCTCGGGGGAGGATGCCGCCGCCGCGGTCACCAGCGTCGACCCGATGACCGGCGCGATCCTGGTGGACCTGCACGACGGCGCGTCGGACGCGGACCACGAGCGGGTCGCGGGGCTGCTCGCGCGCGCGATCGCGCCGTTCGCGTGGCCCACCGACCGGAGCGCGCTCGGCCACGAGCTGAGCGACCCGGCGAACCTGTTCCGCCTCACCGCGCCTTGGAGCGAGGTCGCGGACGTGCTCGCCGCGCTCGAGCGCGATCCGGCGGTCGAGGCGGTCGAGGTGGAGCGGAGCTGGTCGTTGCCCGTCTCCGCGTGGCAGGCGCCGCTCACCGGCGCCGCGCCCCGCGTCTCCGACGACCCCGGCCGCTTCGTGCCCAACGATCCGTACTACGGGTTCCAGTGGCACCTCGACCAGATCGGCATGCCGGAGGCGTGGACGCGCAACCGCGGCGAGGGCGTCGTGGTCGCGGTGATCGACACCGGCGTGGCGTTCCGCGACGAGGGCGGCTGGATGCGCGCGCCCGACCTCGCCGACACGCGGTTCGTGCCGGGCTACGACTTCGTGCGCAACGATCCGAACCCGGACGACGAGCACGGCCACGGCACGCACGTCGCGGGCACGATCGCGCAGAGCACGAACAACGGCGTCGGCGTGGCGGGCGTCGCGCCCGAGGCCACGATCATGCCGCTCAAGGTGCTCGACGCGAACGGCTCGGGCGGCTGGGGCGGGATCGCCGCGGCGATCCGGTACGCGGCCGACAACGGCGCGCACGTCATCAACATGTCGCTCGGCGGCGGGATGTCGTCGCGCGCGGTGCAGCGCGCGATCGATCACGCGCACTCGCGGGGCGTGCTCGTCGTCGCGGCGGCCGGCAACTCGGCGCGCGGGCGCGTGGAGTACCCGGCGCGCCACGATCACGTCGTCGCGGTCGGCGCGGTCCGCTACGACCGCGACCTCTCGTTCTACTCGAACTACGGGCAGGGCCTCGACCTCGTGGCGCCGGGCGGCGATCTGCGCGTCGATCAGAACGGCGACGGGATGCCGGACGGCGTCCTGCAGAACACGATGGTCGCGGGCGATCCGCAGCGCTTCGATTACCTCGCGTGGCAGGGGACCTCGATGGCGACGCCGCACGTCGCGGGCGTCGCGGCGCTGATCTACTCGGCTGGCGTTCGGGACCCCGACACCGTCGAGCAGATGCTGAAGCAGAGCGCGACGGACCTCGGGGACGCGCACCGCTTCGGCTCGGGCCTCGTGTCGGCGAACCACGCGCTGATGCTCGCCACGCAGGGGACGAGCTCGGCGCGCGGGCTCGCCGCGCTCGGGCTCGCGCTCTTCTTCGCGCTCGCGCTGCGCCGCCGCGCGTCGCTCGGCGCGCTCGCGTCGACGAGCGCGTGGTCGGTGGCGATCGCGGGCGGCCTCGGCATCCTGCCCTGGGGGCTCCTGCCGGTCGTCGGTGCCGCGCTCGGGACCGGCTTCAGCCTCGGCGCGCTGGGCTCGCTGGCGACGGCCTTCGGTCCGTGGGGCGCTCCGTTCGTGTTGAGCGTCGGGCCCGCGTTCGGCGCGGTGGCGCTCTTGCTCCACGTCGAGCGCTTGCGGCCCCTCCTCGTCGGCCTCTGCTTCGGCAGCGCGGGCTTCCTCGTGGTCGAGGCGGTGTGGCCGACGATGTCGATCGGCGTCCTGCCCGACGTGCTCGTGGGGCCCTGGCTGGTCGTCAACGGCGCGTTGGCCGCAGGGCTCGGCGTGCTCGTCGCGCGCATGAAGCGTTGACACGATCGCCGGGGCTCGTTCGTGACGGCCTGCTCTCCCGAGCGGGCCGTTCGCACGTCGGCCGCGCGCGGTGGACCGACCTGCGATCCGTCGGCCGCGCGCGCTCGCGCATGACATCGATGTCGCGGTCGAGACCGGCCGTGTCGCACCGTGCCGGGGTGTCGGCGCCGGGATCTCCCGTAATCATTTGGGAATTGTGGATGCCGCACGCGTGGCACCGGCGTTGCAGAAAGAGAAATGCAGAGCGGCGCTCGAGTCGCCTCGAACGCCGCTCCGCTCACTTCTCTTGCTACTCCAGCCACCTTCGCTTACTAGCCCGGCTAGCTGACACTTGCGGGCTCCTCGGCAGGCTTCGCTTCCTTTCTTCGTCGGCTTCTCTTGGTCGGCTTCCTTCTTTCGTCGACCTTCCTTGCTTCCGACGCGGTTCGTCGAGCTGACCTGACCAACGTCGCAGCTTGGTGATTCGTTCCCGGGGACGAGCAGTTCCTCGGGCCCATCGCCCGGCGGGTCACGAGCCCGCCGGGCGTTCCTTCTTCCAGAGGATAGCGTCTCGCTTCGCGCAGAACCACCGTGCGCGCGGAAGTGGTAAGCTGTCGGCCATGCGCTCGACCGGGATCGCGACGTTGACGCTCTTCTCGCTCGCCTGCGTGGGCTGCGCGGCGGTGGCCGACGATCTTCGGCGCGCCGAGCAGAGCTACGAGGCGGCGCGCTACGAGAACGCACGCGTCTGGCTCCGCGACCTCGAGGGCGACGCGCCGGGCATGGACGTCGAGATGCGCGCTCGGTACTTCTACCTCCGCGGCATGACCGAGTACCGGCTCGGCCACCGCGCGGACGCGCTGCACTACCTCGCCGTCGCGCGAGAGATCGCCGGCGACGGCGGCGCGGGGCTCCGGCCCGAGTGGCGTCAGCTCATGGACCGCACGCTCTCCGAGCTCACGCCGCGCGGGATGGACTGGCGGCCGCCCGACGATCAGGCGCCGAGCGAAGAGGCCTCGAGCGGCGGCGAGCAGCCCCGCGGCGACACCTGAGGTCCGTTCGACGAAGCTCCCGTCCGCGGCGTTGCCTCCGGTGAATGACGGGAGGCGACGAGACCAGCGCGGACGCGGCTGATGGCGCCATTCCAGGCCAGGCCATCGCACAGCGATGGCCGTTGGCCGAGGGGGCCATCGCTCCGAGAAGGGGTCGCCCGCGGCTCCGCCGCGGGCGTGTCAGGAGGAGGGCCCATGCAGCTCTGCCGCATGGGGGGAGGGGTTGGAACAACCCCTCCGGCAAACTCAGTGGCGAATCGCGTGCAGCGCGTCCTTCGTCTTGAGCTTCTCCTTCTTCAGGCGCACCAGCCTGACCTCTTCCTTGGGCGTCAGCGAGAGCCGCGCCTCGTACTCGGCGACCTGTTCCTTGAGCTGCTGGTGACGCTGCTCGAGGTGGGCGATTTCCTTCGACGGATCGGTGCGACGCCGAGACCTGTTCATGACACCTCCATCCGGGCGACGCCCGGAGACGAAAGGGACCCTGATGTCAAGGAGAAGCTAGGCGCGAGGAGGCCCGCGCCCCGCCATCCTACCGGCGAGGCCGAGCGCGATCAACCTCACCGGCTGGGGAACACCCGCGCGCCGGAGTTGTTCGCCGGGTTGCCTGACCGCCTTGAATGTTGGACAAGGGCGGTCGGTCCATGAGGCACACGATGAAGATCGGGAAGATCGGCAGGAGAGCCGTCCTCGGCGGAGGCGTCGCCGCCCTCGCGCTCGCCCCCTTCGCCCGCGCGCTCGCGCAGCCGGCCTCGGCACCGAGCGCGTCCACCGTCGCGTCCTGGGTCGAGACCTACTACAACCGCTCGAGCTCGATGAGCGCGCGGTTCGTCCAGCGCTATCGCAACCGTGTGCACCAGACGACGCAGGTCAGCCGCGGGATGGTGCGCTTCCGCCGCCCCGGCATGATGCGCTTCGACTACGACGCGCCGAACGGCAAGGTCGTCGTGAGCGACGGCACCAACCTGACGGTGTACGAGCCGCCGCCCGAGGGGCAGACGCGCGGTCAGTACTACCAGCAGGCGCTCGGGGACGCGCAGCTGCCCGCCGCGCTCGGCTTCCTGATGGGCACGAGCAGCTTCACGCGCGACTACCGCTTCCGCCTCCTCGACGCCGCGCAGCTCGAGTTCCAGGGTCAGGTGCTCGAGCTGCGCCCGCGGCGCCCGACGCCGCAGTACACGCGCATCCTGCTCTTCGTGGACGCGACCGAGGGCTCGCAGGGGATCATCCACCGCGTGGTGATCGTCGATCACTCGAACAGCCAGAACCGGTTCGACTTCGAGCAGCAGAACCACTCGCAGCCGGTGGCGGAGTCGGCGTTCCGCTGGCGGCCGCCTGCGAACGCGCGGCGCGTCCAGCCCTGAGGCTCAGCCTCCGAGCAGCGCTTCGAGGTGGGGTGCGAGGACCGGCCACTCGTAGCGGCGACCGACGGCGATCGCCGCGCGGCCGAGCCGCCGCCGGAGCCGGGCGTCGTCGCGCAACCGCACGAACGCGCGGCGCAGCCCGAGCGCGTCGCGCGGGCGGACGAGCAACGCCGAGCGCTCGTGCGCGAAGACCTCCGCGAGGCCGCCGAGCGCGCTCGCGACGATCGGCAGCCCCGCCCGCGCGGCCTCGAGCGCGGCGGTCGGCGTGCCCTCCGTGCGCCCGGACGCGAGCGGCGCCGACGGAACCACGAACGCGTCGACCGCCGCGAACAGCGCGGCCTTGTCGCGGCCGGCGACGGCGCCGACGAAGCGCGCGGGCCCGCGCGCCTCGAGCGCCGCGCGCGACGGGCCGTCCCCCGCGATGACGAGCTCGACGCCGTCGAGGCCGCGCACCGCGTCGATCGCGTGCTCGACGCCCTTGATCGGCACGAGGCGCCCGAGCGAGAGCACCGTGAACCGGTCGAGCCCGAGCGCGCGCCGCAGCGCGCGGCGGTCTCCCGCGGGCTGCGGGGCCTCGATGCCCATCGCGCTCGCGTGCGCGCGGCTCTCCACCGCCCCGCGCGTTCGCGCCGGCAGGAGGTCGAGGAAGCGGGCGCGTTGCTCTGCCGACGCGAACAGCAGCTCGCTCGCGGACGCGGCCACCCGCGTCGCCCACGTCGCGCGACCGGGGACGCGAGCCAAGAGGTGCACGTCCGCGGAGTGCAGCACGGCGAGGTGCGGCCGCTCGCCGCGCACCCGCCCCGCCACGAGCGCCGAGGGGAGCGCCCAGTGGCTCACGAGGGCGTCCCAGCCCGTGACGCGCCGCGCGGCCTCGCGATGGAGCGCGTAAGGGAAGCTGACGAGCCCGGGCCACGCGCGCGGCGAGCGCACGTTGTCCGGCACGCCCGCGCCGTAGAACGTGGCGCGGAGCCCGTCCGGCGCGTAGTCGACCCACGTCACCTCGACGCCGGCGTCGTCCGGCGGGCCCGCGCGCGCCGACGCGGGGCGCGGCGCGAGCACCTCGAGGCGGTGGCCGCGCGCCGCGAGCGCGCGCGCCATCGCGCGCACGAACGCGCCCGACGCGTCACCGTCGAGGCGCGGGTAGCTCGTCGTGAGCATGCCGACCCGCACGGGTGAGGCTCTCAGCGGCGCGGCGCCGCGCGCAGGCGCCGCAGCAGGCCGAGCCCGAGCACGGCGGGGAACGACAGCACGAGGTGATGCGGGCGAATGCCGCTCTCTTCGTCCGCGTAGATCGGGCGCACGGTCACGTCGGCCACGCGGAGGTTCGCGACGGCGGCGCGGCTCAACAGATCGTTCGGGTAGCCGTAGCCCGGCCACAGGTGGTCGAGCCGCATCGCCGCCCACGCGGCGCGCCCGATCGCGGTGTAGCCGCACTGGCTGTCGGTGATGGGGAGCCCGGTCGCGAGGCGCGTGAGCCGGCTGAGCGCGTGGTTGCCGAGCCAGCGCCCGAGCGGCATGCGTCCGAACGCCTCGGGGTGCGAGAGGCGGTCGCCCTTGGCGTAGTCCGCGTCTCCGTCGAGCACCGGCTCGAGGAGCGCGGCGAGGTCGCCCGGATCCATCTGCGCGTCCGCGCCCATCACCGCGGCGATGTCGGCGCCCGCCTCGAACGCCCGGCGGTAGCCGGTCGCGATCGCGGCGCCGACGCCGCGGTTGCGGGCGTGTCGGACGAGCTCGACCCGCGGCTCGCCGAGCGCCTCGACGCGCGCCGCCGTGTCATCGGTGGAGGCGTCGTCGACGACCACGACGTGATCGACGAACCCCGGCATGGACGCCAGCGTCCGCTCGATCAGTCGCGCCTCGTTCCACGCCGGCACCACCACGGCGACGCGGGCCCCGAGCCACATCACTCCACCGTGACGGTCTTGGCGAGGTTGCGCGGCTGGTCGACGTCGGTCCCCTTGAAGTCCGCGACGTAGTACGCGTAGAGCTGCAGGGGCAGCACGGTGAGGAACGGCGTGAGCTCCTCGCGCACGCTCGGGATCTCGACGAGATCGTGCGAGACGTTGCGCGCCGCCTCGTCCCCCTCGGTCGCGATCGCGATGACCTGCGCCTCCCTCGCGCGCGCCTCTTCGAGGTTGCCGAGCGTGCGCTCGTACCACGCGTCCTTCGGGCACAGCACCAGGACGGGCACCGCCGCGTCGATGAGGGCGATCGGGCCGTGCTTCATCTCGCCGGCCGCGTAGCCCTCCGCGTGGACGTAGCTGATCTCCTTCAGCTTGAGCGCTCCCTCGAGCGCGATCGGGAAGCTCGGCCCGCGCCCGAGGAAGAGCACGTCGCGCGCGTCGTTGTAGCGCTTGGCGATGTTGGCCACGAGCTGCCGCGTCGACATCAGCGTGTCGCGCATGAGATGCGGCAGGCGCGCCATGTCCTCGACGAGCGCGCGCGTCGCGTCCGCGTCGAGGTGCCCGCGCCGGTTCGCGAGCCAGATGGCGACCATCAAGAGGTTGGCGAGCTGCGTCGTGAAGCACTTGGTCGACGCGACGCCGATCTCCGGGCCGGCGTGCGTGTAGAACGCGCCGTCGGCCATGCGCGGGATCGCGCTGCCGATCACGTTCGCGATGGCGAGCACCTTGGCGCCGTTGGCCTTCGCCTCCTTGGCGGCGACGAGCGTGTCGAGCGTCTCGCCCGACTGGCTCACGGCGATCACGAGGTCGCCCTCGCCGACGACGGGGCTGCGGCCGCGGAACTCGCTCGCGATCTCGACGGTCGCCGGCACGCGCGCGAGCCGCTCGATGAAGTAGCGGCCGGTCATCGCGGCGTGGTAGCTCGTGCCGCACGCGAGCAGGTACACGCGGCGCACCGCGGCGGCCGCGCTCGCGTCGAGGCCGATCTCGAGCTCGTTGATGTCCCCGCGCTCGCGGTCGAGTCGCCCCCGCAACGTGTCTTCCATCGCGCGGGGCTGCTCGAAGATCTCCTTGAGCATGAAGTGCTTGAAGCCGGCCTTCTCGGCCATCACCGGCGACCAGTCGATGTAGCGCGGCTCGCGCTCTACGAGCGTTCCGTCGAGCCGCGTGATGCGGGCGCCGCCGCGCTCGAGCACCGCCATCTCGCCGTCCTCGAGGAAGACCATGTCGCGCGTGTACGGGAGCAACGCCGGGATGTCCGAGCCGCAGTAGGTCTCCCCGTCGCCCAGGCCGATGACGAGGGGGGAGGCGTTCTTGGCGACGACCAGGCGCTCCGGCTCGCGCGCGGAGAGCACCGCGAGCGCGTACGCGCCGTGGAGCTCGCGGAGCGCCGCCCGCACCGCGCCCTCGAGGCCCTCGCCCGCCCGCACGTGGCTGTCGATGAGGTGCGCGACGAGCTCGGTGTCGGTGTCGCTCTGGATCGTCGCGCCCGCGGCCGAGAGGCGCGCGCGCAGCGCGAGGTGGTTCTCGATGATGCCGTTGTGGACGACCGCGACGTCGCCGACGAGGTGCGGGTGCGCGTTGACCTCGGAGGGCCGGCCGTGCGTCGCCCAGCGCGTGTGGCCGATGCCGGTCGTCCCGGCGGGCTTGGCCTCGTCCACCGCCTTCTCGAGGTTGCGGAGCTTGCCCACGGCGCGCAGGACGCCGATGCGCTGGCCGTCGAAGATGGCGGTGCCCGCCGAGTCGTAGCCCCGGTACTCGAGCCGCCGGAGCCCGTCGAGGAGGATCGGCGCGCACTCTGCGCCGCCCACGTAGCCAACGATGCCGCACATGGTCTCTCTCTCCGAAGTGAAGGACGCCGTTCGGGACGCCGCGCGCGCGCGGCCTATTCCGCGGCCTGCTGCGCGAGGGTGCTCGCGACGCGGCCGTTCGTGTCGATGATCCGCACCGGCCCGTAGCGCCGGAGCGGCTCCGCGATGTCCGCTGCGCGTCCGACGGCGACGATGAGCGCGCGATCGGGTTGGATGTAGGCCTGCGCCGCTCCGTGCGCGTCCGCCGGGGTGACCCCGCGGATCGACGAGCGGTAGGTGTCCCAGTAGTCCTCGGGCAGGTCGAACACGCGGAGCTGCTGGACCATGTGCCCGATGCGCGCGGCGGTCTCGATCTGCAGGGGGAACGAGTCGCTCAGGTAGCGCTGCGCGTTCGCGAGCTCCTCCGCGGGCGGCGCCTCGGCGACGATGCGATCGAGGTGCTCGAACAAGCCGGCGACCGCCTCGGCCGTGACCTGGTTGCGCACGCGCGCGAACGCGACGAACGGCGCGACCTGCGCGCGCTCTGCGACCTGGCTGTAGGCCCCGTACGTCAAGCTGCGCTGCTCGCGCAGATCCATGAACAGGCGCGAGGCGGCGGAGCCGCCGAGGACCTGGTTGGCGACCTCGAGGCGCACGAACGTCGGCGCGTTGCGGGCGAGCGCGAGGTTGCCGACGAAGATCGTGGACTGCTGCGAGCTCGGACGATCGACGATCACGACCTGCCGCTCGGTGCGCGTCGGCGGGCTCGGGTAGGTCAGCCGGCGCACCGGGCGCGAGCGCCACCGCCCGAAGTGGCGCTCGGCCGACTGCTGCACGGCGCTCGGGTCGACGTTGCCGACGGCGATCAGGAGCGTGTTGTTCGGCACGAGGTGCTGGCCGTGCCAGCGGACCAGGTCCGTCCGCCGCACCCGATCGACCGCGGCAGGGGTGGTGTCGATCCGCGCGTAGGGGTGTGCGCCGTACAGCTCCGCGTAGAGCGTCCGGCGAGCGAGGTGGTGCGGCTGCTGCGCGAGCAGGCGCAGCCGGTCGTGCTCGCGCGCCTTGAGGCGGCGCAGCTCCGAGTCGGAGAAGCGCGGGTTGCGCGCGACGTCCGCGAGCAGCTCCATCGCCGCGTCGAGGTGGTCGGTGAGCGCCCGCACCATGACGTAGACGTTCTCCTCGTCGTCGCCGACGTCGAGCTCCGCGCCGAGGAACTCGACCGCCTCCGCGAGCTGGGCGCTCGTCCGGGTCTGCGTGCCCTCCTTGAGCATCTGGCTGACGAAGTGCGCGAGCCCGGGTAGCTCCGCGGGGTCGGCGGCGCCGCCGGTGCGGACCACGAGCCGCAGGTAGACGACGGGGAGATCCCCGAAGCGCACGGTGTTCGTCGCGAGCCCGGAGGAGGTCGTCGCGGTGACCACGTCGGGGAAGTCGATGTCGCGCGGCGGGCCGGACTCGGGCGGCGACTGCTGCGCGGGGACCGCGACGACCTCGACCCGCGTCCGCTCGTTGGGCGGGGGATCGCGGCGCGGCCGCGCGTCGGGGCCGCCGCAGCTCGCGAGCGCGAGCGCGACGAGGGCGAGCGTCACGAAGCGGCGCATCACTCGGCTCCTCCCTCGCGCGGCGCCGGGACGACGTCGAGCACGGTGCGGTTGGTCGCTGCGAAGTACTGCCCGGCCACGCGGCGGATGTCCGCTCGCGTCACGGCGAGGTAGCGGTCCACCTCGCCGCGGATGAGCGCGGCGTCGCCCCAGTAGAGCTCGTGCTCTGCGAGGCGCTGGGCGCGCTGCAGGTTCGACTGCAGGCCGAACACGAACACCGAGCGGATGCGGTTGCGCGCCTTCTCGAGCTCGCGTTCGGTCACACCCTCGCGCGCGATCGCCTCGATCTGCGAGTACACGCGCCCCTGCGCGTCGGCGGGCGCGCGGCCCTGGGCCATGATCGCCCACACGCTGAAGAGGTCGGGCCCGCGGCGGTCGTCCGTGCCGACGAACACCTCCTGACAGAGCTCGTGCTCCTTCACGAGCTCCTGGTAGAGCCTCGAGGACTCTCCGTCGCCGAGGATCAGGCCCATCATCTCGAGCGCGTAGTGATCGGCCTCGCGCATCGGCGGGATGTGCCAGGCGATGTGGAACGCGGGGAGCGGCGCGTGCGGGTCCTGGATCGTGTCCGTGCGCTCGCTCGTCTGCGGGCGCAGCGCCGCGGGCCGGTACGGCGCGACCGGCCGCTCGCCGATGTCGCCGAAGTAGCGGCGCACGAGCTCGAGCGCCTCGTCCGGATCGAAGTCTCCGGCGATGCTCAGCACCGCGTTGTTCGGCGCGTAGTACGTGTCGAAGAACTCCTGGACCGCGGTCAGCGGGGCGTTCTCGAGGTCGCGCAGGTCGCCGATCGTCGAGTGCGCGTACGGCCAGTAGTCGCCGTAGGCGAGCTCGTTGATGCGCAGGAAGCTCATCGCGTACGGCTGGTCGCCATAGCTCTGCCGCCACTCCTCCATCACGACCTGCCGCTGGTTCTCGAAGTTCTCCTCCGTGATCGCGAGCGAGCGCATGCGGTCCGCCTCGAGCCAGAGGCCGAGCGCGAGCTCGTTCTGCGGGAGCGTCTCGTAGTAGTTCGTGCGGTCGTGGCTCGTCGTGCCGTTGAGCGAGCCACCGCGGTTCATGACGAGCACGAAGTGCTCGCCCTTGCCGACGTTCGCGGAGCCCTGGAACATCATGTGCTCGAACAAGTGCGCGAAGCCGGAGCGCCCGCGGACCTCGTTGCGCGAGCCGACGTCGTAGTAGAGCGCGATCGCCACCGTGGGCACGGTGCGGTCGGGGTTCATCACGACGCGCAGGCCGTTGTCGAGCCGCTCGCGTCGGATGCGCAGGCCGCTCAGCGCCGACTGCGCGGAGGGTGGGCTCGCCTCCTGCGCCAGCGCGAGCATGGTCCCGAGGCCCCCGACGACGACGACTCCGGCGGCGACGAGCCACGGGGTGGTCTTCTTCATGGCCCCCAAGTACCACGCGGTGCCGCGACGAGCCATCGCCGAGGCCTCGGGACGCGGGACGTCGCGCGTCGCGCGCCCGCCGCGGTCGAGGTTGACGGTCGCCCCAGCGACCCCTAGTCTACGTCCCCTTTTTCCGAGGGTGACGCATGACCGCAGCCGTCCTCTCCATCGGCACCGAGCTCACCCGCGGTGAGCTGGTCAACACCAACGCCGCCTGGATCTCCGACCAGCTGACCGCGCTCGGGTGCGAGGTGACGGAGCACGTGACGGTCCCCGACGATCCGGAGGCCATCCGCGGCGCGCTCGACGTGCTGAGCGGGCGCAACGCGTACCTCGTGAGCACGGGGGGGCTCGGGCCCACGAGCGACGACGTCACGGCCGTGTCCGTCGCGTCCGCGGCGGGCGTCGAGCTCGAGCGGCACCTCGCGTCGCTCGAGGCGATCCGGGAGCGCTACGCGGCCGCGGGGCGCGAGCTGACGGACGCCAACGCGAGGCAGGCGGACATCCCGCGCGGCGCCGACGTGCTCCCGAACCCGGTGGGTACGGCGCCGGGGTTCGCGCTCGACCTCGGGCGGTGTCGCAGCTTCTTCTTGCCCGGCGTCCCGAGCGAGATGAAGCGCATGTTCAGCGACCGCGTGCGGCCGCTCGTCGCCTCGACGATCGAGCGCAAGGTCCACCAGATCCGGCTGCGCACGTTCGGGCTGCCCGAGTCGGTGGTCGCGGCGAAGCTCGAGGGGCTCGAGGCGGAGCACCCCGGCGTGTGCCTGGGCTACCGCGCGACGTTCCCCGAGATCGAGGTGAAGGTGTGGGCGCGCACGGACGGCACGGCGAGCGCCGAGGAGCGCGTCGCCGAGGTCGCGCGCGAGGTGCGCCGCCGCCTCGGAGAGATCGTGTACGGCGAGGGCGACGACACGTACGCCGCCTACGTCGGGCGCGAGCTGCGCGCGCGCCGCATGACGTTGGCGCTCGCCGAGAGCTGCACCGGCGGGCTCATCTCGTCGATGATCACCGACGTGCCCGGCAGCTCCGACTACCTCCTGCTCGACGCGGTGACGTACTCGAACGCGTCCAAGTCGAAGCTGCTCGGCGTCTCGGGCGAGGTCCTGCGCGGGTACGGGGCGGTCAGCTCGGAGTGCGCGGGCGCGATGGCGGATGGCGCTCGCCGGCTCGTGGACGCGGACCTCGCCGTCTCCGTCACCGGCATCGCCGGCCCCGGCGGTGGCACCGAGGACAAGCCCGTCGGCACCGTGTGGATCGCGCTCGCCTCGCGGGAGGCGCCGACGGTGACCGAGCACTACGCGCTCTTCGGAGACCGCCACCAGATCCGCACGCGGGCCGCGTACCTGGCGCTGCGCACGGTGGCGCGCGCCGCGTCCCGGTGAGGAGCGCCCGCGCTCGGGTCGAACGCGGCGCTGCCGCGTTCGACCTGGGGCGCGCAGGGGTGCGAAGCACCCCTTGGCAACGTCAGCGCCGGCGGCGCCAGAGCACCGCGACGCCGACCGCGAAGAGCAGGCCGAGCGGCCCGCCGCGCGAGCTGCCCGCCGTGCGGCAGCCGCAGCCCCCCTCGATGTCGTCGACGCCCGCGTCGCCGACCGCGCCGTCGCCGCCCGCGCCGCCGCCGCCGTCGCGCGGGCCTGCGTCGACGCCCGCGTCCATCCCGCCGTCGTCGTCACCGACGCCGCCGTCGTCGCCGACGCCCGCGTCACGGCCGCAGCCGGGGATGCGGTCGTTCACGCAGCGCGCCGTGCGCGGGTCGCACACGTCCACCGTGCACTCGTCCTCGTCGACGCAGTCCGCGTGCGTGAGGCAGCACTCCGGGACCACCGTGTTGGAGCAGGTGTTCGTCTCGGTGTTGCACGCGTCGGTGGTGCACGTGTTGGCGTCGTCGCAGTCACCGTCGGTGATGCAGCAGCCGGGGCGCGCCGCGTTCGTGCACATCCCGGTCGCGACGTCGCACGTGTCGGTCGTGCACGCGTTGGCGTCGGCGCAGTCGGTGTCGGACGCGCAGCAGCTGGGCACGGGCGTGCGGACGCAGCGGTTGGTCGCGACGTCGCACAGGTCGCTGGTGCAGGCGCTGCCGTCGTCGCAGTCCGCGTCCGCGAGGCAGCAGTCGGTGATCGGGCTCGACGAGCACGTTCCGCCCGGCCCCGAGCAGCGATCCGCGGTGCAGGCGTTGCCGTCGCTGCAGTCGCTGTCCACGTTGCAGCAGCCCGCGATCGGCGTGAACTGGCAGCCGCCCGGCGAGGCGCACGAGTCGGCCGTGCAGAGGTTGCGGTCGTCACACGCGAGCGGGATGCCCGCCGTGCACACGCCCAGGATGCAGCGGTCGACTTCGCTGCAGGCGTCGCCCGGCGAGCAGGCGGTGCCGTTCGGGGCGAAGGCGTTCGCGGGGCAGTCGGCGCTCGTGCCCGTGCAGAGCTCCGGCGCGTCGCACACGTCGACCGCCGGCCGGCACTCGACCGTGTCGTCGGCGAGGCGGTTGGTTGCGCAGAAGACGGCGGTGCCGTTGCAGACCTCGGGCGGATCGCAGTCGCCCGCGGAGGCGCGGCACTCGGTGCCGGCCGGGATTCGGGCGTCCGGCGGGCAATGCGGCATCACCCCGTCGCAGGCCTCCTCGGCGTCGCAGCGCCCGAGGGCCACGCGGCACACCGTGCCGGCGGGGTACCTCCCGTCAGGGCGGCATGCCGTCGTGAGCCCGTCGCAGAACTCCGGCTCGTCACAGACGCCGGCGGCGAAGCGGCAGATCGTCGAGGTGCTCGCGACGCCGCGCGGGCCGCAGCTGAAGGTCTCGCCGTTGCAGACGCCGGGCGTCTGGCAGGGCGCGGTGGGCGGGTTGCACACGTAGCCGGCCTCGCGCGGCCCCGGCGGCTCGGGGCACCACTCGCTGTCGCCGTCGCAGAACGTCGGCTGGTCGCACGCCCCGCGGTAGGCGTCCCGGCACTGGAAGGTCGTGGGCTGGAAGCGGCAGGTCGCGCAGTCGCAGCACGACTCCTCGGGGGGGCCGCCGCTCGGCTCGCGATTGACGATGCGCTCGCGGAGCCCGCAGTCGCAGTCCTCCCCGAGCCAGGAGTCGACCCAGCCGTCACCACACCACTCGGCGGCGTCGAACGGGAATCCTCCGTCGTCCTGCGCCGCCGCGCGCGCCGCGACTGCGAGCGACCCGATCGTGAGGGCCAGCGAAGTGACGAGCGCGACCGTTCTGGACATGACAACCCCTCGGTGAAGTAGCGCGAGGACTCTACCAGAGAACCCGGCGTCGATGCATCCCCGCGCGTGCACGGACCGGTTACGCGCCGGCCGGAGCGCGGCTAGAGTCGAGGCGTGCGCTCGATCACGACGCTGCTCACGCTCGCGCTCGCGGGCTGTCCCGGACCGAGCGCGGAGCTCGACGCGGGGCCCGACGCGGGCCTCCTCGACGCAGGAGGCGCCGACGCCGGTCCCGACGCGGGCCCTGCGCCGACCGGCTGCGACCTCTGGACCGGCAGGCCGCCGCCCACGATCGATCCGCTCCCTGCGCCCGGCGCGTTCGATCCGCCGGTCGGTCCCGGCGCGCCCGGGGTGGCGTTCGACGCGGCGCAGATCCACGTGCCGTGCGCGTACCTCCCGGTCGGCGACACCGACGAGGATCACCACAACACCGGGTTCTTCCTCGACGGCTACCTCGTGCGCCCCTGGGCCCACGAGCGCGGCCGCGGCGGCATCGCGGTCTGGGACTTCCACGATCCGTGCGCGCCGGTGCTCGTCGCCAACGCGCTCGACGCGCAGCTCCGCGAGACCCACGCGACCGGGCTCTCGCGCATCGGGGGCCGCTTCGTCGTGGTCGCGTCGCTGCGCGGCATCCAGTTCTGGGACGTCGCGGACGTGACGGCGCCGGTCCTCGTCCACGACTTCGAGCTGCCGGGCGTGCGCTACCCGGACGCGTACATGCGCACGGTCATGAGCACGTTCTGGCAGGCGCCGTTCGTCTACGTCGGCGCGTCCGACAACGGGATCTACGTCGTCGACGCGACGGACCCGCGCGCTCCGGAGCTCGTCGCGCAGTACCTGCCCGAGCCGCTCTTCCGCGTGGGGCAGGTCATGGTCGTGGGGAACCTCCTCTACGCGTTCGCGAGCGAGGGCTCGGTGACGGCGATCCTCGACGTGCGCGACCCGCGCGCGCCGCGGCCGATCCCCGGGGGGACGTTCGCGATCACGAACGGGACGCTCGATCGCTTCATGCGGCCGGTGCCGCTCCCCGCGTACTTCGGGATGGTGAACGGCGGCTACACGTTCCACCCGCGCATCGGGTTCACGGGCGGCCTCGCGATCTTCGACGTGCGCGATCCGAGCGCGCCGCGGTTCGTCGGCGACTGGGAGGCGCCCGGAGGCGACGGCGGGTACGTGTACCTCAAGGAGGGCGTCGCGTACGTCGGCTTCAGCGCGTACGCGTCGAGCCTCGACGTGCGCGATCCGAGCGCGCCGGTGGAGATCTTCCGCTACGCGCACACCGGGGACGTCGACACGATCACGCCCTTCGGCAACGTCGCGATCGTGAGCGTCGACGACGACGCCATCCGCGGGCAGGCGAGCGTCGTCGTGCCGTTCGCCGCGGACGTCGACGCGACGCCGCCCGCGGTGAACATGGTCGTGCCCGCGGACGGCGCGACGGACCAGCCGCTCACCACCCGCGTCGGGCTGACCTTCACGGAGTTCGTGGAGATGAACAGCGTGTTCGCCGGCTCCGTGATCCTGCGCGGGCCGGACGGCGCGATCGAGGCGCACCTCTCGGGGCAGGAGGGCGTGGTGAGCCTGTGGCCGGTCGCGCCGCTCGCGCCGGCGACGACGTACTCGGTCGAGGTCCCCGCCGGCGGCGTGACCGACCTGAACGGGAACGCGACGCGGGCCGCGTTCGTCGCGCGGTTCACGACGGTCGCGTGTGACTAGCCCCGCGGGCGCCGGCCGAGGGGGAGCCGGCACCGGCCGGTGGGCCTCCCGCGAGCGCGCCCGCCTCTTCACCGTGCTCTGCGCGCTCTGCGCGCTCGCGTGCGACGGAGTCACCGATGTGGACGCGGGGGTCGACGCCGCCACCGCGCCGCCGCGCGTGGTCATCGAGGGCCCGCGGCACGCGTTCCCGGGCGAGCCCGCGTGCTTCGCCGCGCGGGCCGCGGACGACGTGGCCGGCGTCGCGTGGCGCTTCGGCGACGGCGCGAGCGCGAGCGGACGCGAGGCGTGCCACGCCTACGCGCTCGTCGGCGCGCGCGTCGTGGGCGTGGAGGTGACCGACGCGCGCGGACGCCGCGCCGAGGCGACGCACGTCGTCCACGTCGTGTTCCGCCCGAGCGATCCCGCGCCGACGCGGTCGAGCACGATCGCGCTCGACGCGGCGCGCGGCCGTGCGTGGGCGGTCGAGCCGGACGGCGGCACCGTGGCCGTGCTCTCGCTCGATCCGCCCGGTCTCGCCGCCGAGCGCGCGGTCGGCCCTCGGCCGCGCGCCGTGGCGATCGCGGGCGACGTCGTCGCGGTCGCGTGCCAGGGCGACGACACGCTGCGCCTCTTCGACGCCGATACGCTCGCGCCGCGCGCCACGGTGCCCGCAGGGCACGAGCCGTGGAGCGTGCTCGCGGACCCGCGCGCAGGGGCCTTCTACGTCGCCTCGCGCGCGGGCACGATCACGAGCGTCGGCCTCGACGGCGCGGTGCTCGGGCGCGTCGAGGTCGGCCCCGAGCCGCGCGGGCTCGCGATGAGCGCGCAAGGGACGTTGCTCGCGACACGGTGGCGCTCCGACGCCGAGGGGGCGCGGGTCGTCGTGGTCGACGCGCGCGATCCGCGCGCGATGCGCGCCGGGCCGGTGACGCTGTTGCCGCGCCAGGAGGACCTCGACAGCGACACCGACAACTCCGGCGTCCTGTCCTTCCTCACCGGCGCGACGCCCTCGCCGGACGGAGCGCGCGTCGTCTTGCCGGCGCTCAAGGCGAACGTCGTCACGGGCGTCTTCCGGACGGGCGCGCCGACGCGCCCCGACACCACCGCGCGCGCCGCGCTCGGCGAGGTGATCCTCGGCCCGCCCGGCGCGGCGGCGACGGACAGCTTCCGCCACTCCTTCGACGACCTCGATCGCGCGTCGGCCGCGGTGTTCTCCCCGATGGGGGAGCACCTCTACGTCGCGATGCAGGGCGCGCAGACCGTCGTCGTCGTCGACGCGTTCGACCTCTTCACGGTGGCGAGCATCGACGACGTCGGCGAGTCGCCCGAGGGCCTCGCGATCACGCCCGACGGGCGCACGCTGCTCGTGCACGCGGTGCTCTCGCGCGCGGTGCACCTCTACGACGTCTCGCGCTTCGGCGTCGAGCCGCCGCGGCTCGCCGCGATCCCGACCGTCCGTGTGGAGCCGCTGCCGGCGGCCGTGCTCGAGGGGCAGCGGATCTTCCACCGGAGCCGGGATCCGCGCATGAGCCGCACGCGCTACCTCTCCTGCGCGAGCTGTCATCTCGACGGGGAGGGCGACGGGCTCGTGTGGGACTTCACGCAGCGCGGCGAGGGCCTGCGCAACACGATCGAGCTGCGCGGTCGCGCGGGCCGCGCGCCCCTGCACTGGAGCGCGAACTTCGACGAGGTGCAGGACTTCGAGCACGACATCCGCGCGTGGCAGGGCGGCGCGGGCTTCTTGCCGGACGACGTCTTCCACGCGATGGGGCGCGACGCGCCGCTCGGCGCGCCCAAGGCGGGCCTGAGCGCGGCGCTCGACGCGCTCGCCGCGTACGTGACGAGCCTCGACTCGTTCGGCGCGAGCCCGGCGCGCGGGCGCGACGATCCGGCGGCGCGCGCGCGCGGCGCGGCGCTCTTCGCGGACCCGACGGTCGGGTGCGCGGCGTGCCACGCGCCGCCCGCGTACACCGACGCCGCGCTCGTCGGCGGCGCGCCCGTGCTCCACGACGTCGGCACGCTCGGGCCGGGCTCGGGCGCGCGCCTCGGCGTCCCGTTGACCGGCCTGCGCACGCCGACGCTGCGCGGCCTGTGGCGCAGCGCGCCCTACCTGCACGACGGCTCGGCGGCGCGCCTCCTCGACGTGCTCACGACGCGCAACGCCGACGACCGACACGGCGTCACGAGCCACCTCGGGGCCGCCGAGCTCGCGGATCTCGTCGCGTTCCTCGAGGCGCTCGACGATCTCGAGGCCGCGCCGTGACCGCGGCTCGAGGGGGCGTCGACGAGCCGTCGCGCTCTACCGAATGTACCCGAGCGCGCGCAGCGCCTCTTCTTGCTGGGGCGAGAGCGCGATCGGGTCGCGGCCCGGCAGCTGGCGCTCCCACGCCTCGAGCGCGGCCTCGAGCCGATCCGCGATCGCCGGCTCGGCCTCGGCGACGTCGCGGGTCTCGCCCGGGTCGCTCGCGCGATCGTAGAGCGCGCGCGCGTAGCCGCCCTCGAGCCGGGGCCGGTGCACGAGCTTGTAGCGGCCGTCGCTCACCGCGTGCTCTCGCGTGCCGCGCGGCGCCCAGCGCGCGCGCACGAGCGTGAGGGCGTCGTAGACCTCGGGGTGCGCGGCCGAGACGTCGGCGCGGTGGTCGGGATCGCTCGCGCGCTCGTGCAGCGTCGCGGGCTCGCGGGGGCTCCTCCAGCAGAGCGCGAAGGTCGCGCCGTGCGCGCAGTACCCGGTGGTCGGGTGTCCGGCGATGAGCGTCTCGGCGAACTCGGGGATGAGCGCGTCGGCCGCCTCGGCGACGACGCGGCGCGGCTCCGCGCGCTCCCCGCGCAGCCACGGGACCACGCTCTCTCCGTCGACGTCGGTGGGGCGCTCGCTCGGCGGCACCTCGAGCAGCTCGAGCAGCGTCGGCGCCAGATCGATCAGGCTGACCGGCACCTCGACGACGCCGCCGCCGGCGATCCCCGGGCCGCCGATGGAGAGCGGGACGTCGAGGTTCGACGCGTGCACGTTCGGCCCGTGCTCGTACCAGAGGCCGCGCTCGCCGAGCCCCTCGCCGTGGTCGGAGGTGAAGACCACGAACGCGCGCTTGAGCCGACCCGCCGCGCGCAGCGCGTCGAGGAGCGTCGCGATCTGCGCATCGACCCACGCGATCTCCGCGTCGTACGCGCGCGAGCAGTCGGGCAGCGCCGCCTCCGAGTGCCCGCCGCGGTTGGTCTGCATCTCGGCGCGGCGCCCCTCGGCCTGGATCGCCGCGCACGCGGGCGTCTCCGGCGCAGCGGCGGCGTCGGGCGCGCGGTACGGCGCGTGCGGGTCGAGGTAGTGAGCCCACAAGAGGAGCGGCGCCTCGGGCGGCGCGTCGAGCAGCTCGCGCGCGACCGCGGTCACCACCGACGCGTCCTCGCCGGTGCGCAGCTCGAAGCGCTCGAAGCCGGTGTCGAGGTTCGTCTCGGCGCTCGCGGCGCGGTTCGCGCTCACCGCGCGCGTCGCGTAGCCGCGCGCCGCGAGCACCTCCGCGAGCGTCGTCCCCGCGCGGCGCGGGAACAGCACCTCACGCGCCCCGTGCCGGTGCGGCGAGAGGCCCGTCCACATCGAGGCGAGCGCCGGCGTGGTGCGCGGCTGGGGCGTGATCGCGTTCGCGAACCGCACACCTCGCCGCGCGAGCGCGTCGATCGTGGCCGTCCTCGCGCTCGCGTAGCCGTAGGCGCCGACGCGGTCCGCCCGCAGCGTGTCCACGGTGATCACGATCACGTCGGGCGCGCGCGCGGGCGCGCGCGGCGGCGACGGTCGCGCGCAGGCGCTCGCGAAGAGCGCACCGAACAGGAGGAGCCCGCGGAGCATCGGCGCCCGCATCCTAGCGCGCCGCGCGCGATCAGAACTGGAAGTACGATCAGAACTGGAAGTAGACGAACGGCCGCGTCTGAGCGCCGAAGAGCACGACCAGCCACGTCAGGCCGGTCAGGAGCGCGATCCGCGCGGGCCAGCCGAGGTGCGCGAGCCGGTCCTCGTCGTAGCGGAGCTTGGCCCAGAGGTGCACGGCGCCGAGCCCGACGAGCGCGATCACGCCGGCCCATGGGAGCGACGCGCCGCCCGCGAACGTGAGGATGCGCTCGTAGGCTACGCCCGCCTGCGCGAGGCTCGCCGAGCGGAACACCACCGCGCTCGGCAGCATCAACCCGATGTTGAGCGCCCAGCCCGCGACCGGCTTGCCGAAGAAGTCGGGCGGCGCGCCGAAGCGCCGGTACCACTCGCGCGTCGCCGCCTGGATCACTCCGTTGTAGAGGCCCCACGCCGCGAAGGTGAACCCGGCGCCGTGCCAGACGCCGAACAGCGTCCAGACGATCATGATGTTCAGCGCGACGCGCCACGGCCCCGCGCGCATCCCGCCGAGGGGATGGAACACGTAGTCGCGGAACCACGCGCTCATCGTCATGTGCCAGCTGCGCCGGTACTCGAGCGGGCCCGTCGCCAGCAGCGGGAAATCGAAGTTGCGGGGCAGGTCGACGCCGAACAGCTTGCCGAGCCCACGGGCCATCGTGCTGTAGCCGGAGAAGTCCGCGTAGACCTGCCCCCAGAAGAGGAGCGCGCCGAGCGCGAGCGCGATGCCGGACGACGCGCTCGTGTCCGCGTAGATCGGGTCGACGAGCAGCCCGAGGTTGTCGGCGACGACGACCTTCTTGAAGAGGCCCACCGCGAACAGCTCGATCGCCGCCCAGGTGCGCGCCGCGCTCGGCGGGGGCGGCGCGGCGAGCTGCGGGAAGAACTCCGAGGCGCGCAGGATCGGGCCCGCGATGAGCTGCGGGAAGAACGCGACGTAGAGGGCGAAGTCGACCGGGCTCTTCACCGCCGGGTGCTTCCGCCGGTAGACGTCGATGGTGTAGGAGAGCGTCTGGAACGTGTAGAACGAGAGCCCCGGGGGGATGTCGCCGTAGACGTGGAAGCTCTGCCGCGCGGCGACCTCGCCCCAGTCGTGCAGCCCGACGAGCGCGAGCGCGAAGTCCCAGTACTTGTAGAAGAACAGGATCCCGAGGTTCACCCCGAGGCTGCCGAAGAGCAGGGCCTTGCGCCACGGCGCGCGCTGCTCGCGCTCGAGCAGCCGGCCCGCGGCGTAGTCGACCGCGGTGCTGATCCAGAGCAAGAGGAGCCACTTCGGCTCCCAGCCCGCGTAGAACACCCAGCTCGCGAGGAGCAGGATCCAGCGGCGCGCCCGCGCCGGCGCGAGCTTCACCGCGACGACCGTCACGGCGAGCAACCCCCCGAACGACAGGCTGGTGAAGAGCATCAGCGGAGCGCGCGGCCGAGCGCGGCGGTGAAGCGCCGTTGGCCCGACGCGGTGAGGTGCGTGGGATCGGCGAAGTCTTCGGGCGGGTACTCGCCGAGCTCGGCGGCCCCGAGGTGGCGAGCGCCGGTGTCGCGGGCGATCTCTGCGACGCGCCGCAGGTGCGCCGGGTGCCACGACGTGCCGGCACCGCCACCGGTCGACGCGACCAGGCGCGGGTGCAGCGGCGCAGGCACGAGGATCGCCTCGGCGCCGATGGCCCGCAGGCGCGCGCTCATCCGCGCGAACGCGCGCCGCGAGGGGCCGTCGCCGTCGAGCGTCGCGTCGCGCAGCCGCGGCGCGTGCCAGTCGAGCTGGCCCGCGAGGCCGTCGTCGTCGATGCGGCCGGTATAGCGCGGGTGCAGGCGCCAGCCCGGGCCGGCGGGGTGCCCGATCATGCGCACCGCGGCGCGGTGGCGCACGAGCGTGCTCGCCCCGCCGAGCGCGGCCGCGAGCCACGTGTCGTCGGAGGCGAGCCGCCACGCGCCGATCGCGTGCCACGCGATCTCGGGGTCGAACGCGAGGCGACCCGGGTTGGGCCGGCAGCGGTCGAGGTCGCGCATGCCCACGACGAGCAGCACCGTCTCCGGCCGCCGCGCCTCGAGCGCCGGCGTGAACATCGCCGTCGCGCACACCGGCGCGGCCATCACGCCGGCGGAGAGCACGGGCCGATCGAGCATCGCCGCGAGCGCGGGATCGATCACGTCGATCACCGCGACGCTCGATCCGAGCACGACGACCTCGCGCTCGCGGTGCGGGCTCGCGCGCAGCGCGCCCTCCGCGGCCTGGAACGTCCCCGGCCGGAACGACGCGAGCCAGTCCCAGACGGCGGGGTGTCGCTCGAGCACGAGCGAGGGCAGGAGCAGCGCTCCGATCACCACGCTCGAGGCAGCCGCCAGCGTTCGTCCGTGCATCGCGTTCCCCGACGGGCCGCGACGGTATCACGCCGCGGGAGTGGGTCGCGCCTCGTCGCGGGTCGCGGCGAGCGCCTCCGTGTGCACGCAGAGGACCGACTCCTCCGCCGGCACGCCGACGCGCAGCGGGAAGCCATAGACGCCGGTGCCGCGGTGCACGTAGAGCCGGTTCTTGCCCTTGGCCCAGACGCCGTGGTCGGGGATCGAGGTGAACGCGCTCACGAACGTCCACGGCAGGCCGAGCGTGAGCAAGCCGAGCTGACCGCCGTGCGTGTGCCCGCTCAGGACGAGATCCGCCTCGCCGTCGGGGACGTGCCGGAACGCGCCCGGGTCGTGGAGGAGCAAGAGGCGCAGGTGCCCCTCGCGTCGCGGGAACGCAGCGCACAGCGCCTCGAGGCGCGCGCGCCGATCGCGGAACGCGAAGTCGGCCCCGAGGATCTGCACCGGGCCGGCCGGCGTCTCGAGGCTCGCCTCGTCGTCGACGAGCAGGCGGATGCCGTGCTTCGCGCACGCATTGCGGACGATGTGCGGCGCCTCGTGGTCGTGGTTGCCGAAGCACGCGAAGACCTTCCCCTCGAGCGCGGCGAGCGGCGCGAGCGCGTCCGCGAGCGTGCGCGGGTCCGCCTGCGACTCCATCGTCAAGAAGTCGCCGGTGATCACGACGAGGTCCGGCGCCTCGCGCGCGGCGCGCTCGCAGATGCCGCGCAGGCGCGCGACGCTCATCAGCGGGCCGAGGTGCGGATCGGTGATCTGCACGACGCGCAGCGGCCGCGCGTCGGCGCCGCGGCCCTTCGGGTGGCGGCGCAGGCCCTCGACCGGCGCGCCGTCGAGCGCGAGGTGGACGACCTCGCGGCGCGCCGCGAGCGACTGCCACACCCCGAGGCCCGCGATGGCGAACGCGCCGAGCGCGCCGATCGGCTCGACGCCGAACGCGGCGGCGATCGCGAACGGCAGCGCGAGCAGCGTGCCGGCCGCGAAGAAGAGCGCGGGTAGGCTCACGAGCGCGCGGAACGCGAGCGGTCGCATGCGCGCGCGCGCGAGCGAGAGGAAGTGCACGAGCACACAGAGCTCGAGGTAGACGAAGAGCGGCCACACCGGCTCGAACGCCGCGTAGATCCCCGCGGCGATCGACGCCTGCACGCCGAGGATCACGCCCACGAACACCGCGTAGAAGCGGTTGCGCAGGGCGGCCGCGGCGAGGGCGGTCACGAGCACGCCGCACGCCGCGCCGATCGCGAAGACGGTCGGGCTCACGCGCGGGCTCTTCTGGCGCCGGCGCGCGCCGCCCGCAAGGCGGCGCACGCGTGGACGCCGTCGTCGTGACGGACCGTTCGCGGTTCGCGCGCGGCGGAATCGTGTGCCGCCGCGGCCCGGGGGTGGCGGCTCGCCCGGCCGGTGGCGCCTCGGGTGGCCAGGTCGCGAGGCACCGGCGCGCCCGCGACCGACGGCGGTACGCGCGTTGCTGAGCGGGCGGCCCGGAGGTTCGACTCACATGATGACTTCGCGTGTTTGGATGGTGGCTTCGATCGCGCTCGTGATGTTCGCTGGTTGCGCAGCGGAGCTCGACAAGGGCGGCGCGGCCGACGAGGGCGACGACCTCGAGGGCCTCGAGTTCGAGAGCGCGGAGCTGCGCGCCGACGCGGCGGGCTCGCCCTTCCGTGGGGAGCTGCGGCTCGGCCAGCTCGAGGCGGACTCGCTCACGCGCCGGCTCCCCTACCACTACTGGAGCTTCAACGCGGCCGCCGGCAGCCAGGTGTTCATCGACCTCGCGAGCCGCGAGGGTAGCGACATGTTCGTCGCGCTGATGGTCCCCCACCGCGGCGGCTACCGCGTGATCGCCGTCAACGACGATTGCTACTCCGGCACCCTCAACGCGTGCCTTCGCACCACGCTGCCCGACGCGCCGAGCTACGCGGTGCTCGCGACGACCTACCAGTACATCCGCCGCGGCATCCCGACGCCGGCCAACTATCACGTCACCGTGCACTGCGACGACGAGAGCGGCTGCGGTGAGGCGCGCTCGTGCGGCAGCCGCGGCCTGCCGGAGTGCCCCGCCGGCCAGTTCTGCGCGTTCGCGGACGGGACCTGCGGCGCCGACGATCGCGGCGGCGTCTGCCAGCCGATCCCCGAGGTCTGCATCACGCTGTACGATCCCGTCTGCGGCTGCGACGGGCGCAACTACTCGAACGGCTGCGCGGCGGCCAACCACGGCATCTCGGTCGCGTACCCCGGCGAGTGCGTCGAGGAGAACGGCTGCCAGCGCTCCGGCTGCTCGCGCCAGCTCTGCGTCGAGGCCGGCGTCGACGTGGCGACCACCTGCGAGTGGCGCGAGGAGTACGCGTGCTTCGACGAGGCGCGCTGCGAGCGGCAGGACGATGGCCGCTGCGGCTGGACGCGGACCCGCGAGCTGGCCGCCTGCCTCGGCTCCTCCGGTCTCTGAGCTCGTCGAGGGGTGCGAGCTTCGCTCGCGATTCGATCCATCGACGCCGCGGCGCGCGCATGCGCCCGCGGCGTCGTCGCGTTTCCGTCAGCGCGCGAGCGGCAGGCGCACGCGCTCGTCGGGGGGCGCGTTCTCGAGGCGCAGCACGCCGCGCGGGCAGACGTGCGCGCACATCCCGCAGCCGACGCAGGCGGCGCGCGTGAACGACTCGTTCCGCTGCGCATACGCGCGCACGTCGATGCCCATCTCGCAGTACGTCGAGCAGTTCCCGCAGCTGATGCACATGTCCGGCTTCACGCGGATGCGGAAGCGACCGAGCTTCTGCGCGAGCCCGAGCACCGCGGCCATCGGGCAGAAGTTGCGACACCAGACGCGCGGCCCGAACAGCGGGTAGACGCCGACGCCGACCACGCCGGCGAGCACCGCGCCCACGACGAGCCCGTACAGGCGCTTGATCGACCAAGGCTCCGCGCTCGCGACGACCAAGCGCAGCGTCTCGTGGCGCTCGCCCACGACGTGGTCGAGCGCGAGCAGCGCGGTCGAGAGGATCGCGAGGACCATCACCGTGTGCACCGCGACGCGCTCGAAGCGCCACGCCGCCGCGCGCTTCGAGGTGAGGTGCCGCCACGGATCGCCGAACGTGTTCGCGAGGCCCCCGCAGCCGCAGACCCAGCTGCAGTACCAGCGCTTGCCGAACCGCCACGCGAGCAGCGGCGCCGCGATCAGCGAGCCGAGGAGCGAGTACAGCGCGAGGTGGACGGGCAGGCTCGCGAGCGTGGCCGGGTGCAGCTTGTACCAGTCGAGCGGCCACAGGTACGAGAAGTAGAACTCCTCGCCGCCGAACCACGGCATCACCAGCGGCAGCAGGAACGCGAGCGCGATCTGCACCGCGACGTTCACGCCGACGCGCACCCGGTGGTAGCGGCCGTTGCCGTGCGCGCGCAGGTAGTAGATCGCCCCGCCCACCATCGCGACGGAGTAGATCGCGCCGTAGAGCATCCACTTGCTCGGCAGCCCGAGCGCGCGCGCGGCGGGCTCGAGGTGGTCGGTGAAGTAGAGGTCCACGTAGAAGCCGGTGAGCAGCGCCGCGACGAGCCAGCCTGCGACGCCGCGCGCGCGCCACCCCTCGCGCCATGTGGTGAGCAAGCCGTCTTGGCCTTGGAGATCCACCTCAAGCCTCCGGCGCGGGCAGGGGGGCGTCGATCACGCTCGGCGCCGGCCCCTCGGGCGGCGCCTCGCGCGCGTCGCGCGGGACGACGAGCGGCGGCACGAGCTCGGTGTCGAAGCTCGCCTCGGCGAGGTGCGACAAGACGTACGCGAGCGAGCGGCGCTCCTCGATCCAGCGGATCCACACCGCGTGGTCCCAGCGCCGCCCGAGCGCGTTCATGCCGACCACGCGCTCCCCCGCGAGCACGACGCGCAGCGTCGAGCGCACCGCGCCGCGCTCCTCGAAGCGCCAGTTGCGCTCGCCCTCGACGTTCATGCTCACGAGGCCGACGGTGGTGTGCTCGACGTCGGCGAGCTTCGACGAGTTGTAGAACACGCCCCGCGCGTAGTCGGCGCGGTCGCCGGCGAGCCGCCGGCCGGCCACTCGCCCTTGCGCCCGCGCGGTGTACCAGAGCGGCTCGGGCATCCGGGCGCCGTGGAACCAGCGCACCGACGCGCAGTCGCCCGCCGCGAAGACGTCCTCGGCGCTCGTCTCGAGCCCTGGCCCGACGAGCACGCCGCCCCCCGCGTCGCGCGCCAGGGCGTCGCCGATCCAGTCGGTGTTGGGGACGACGCCGATCGCGACGACGCACACGTCCGCGTCGTAGCTCGCGCGGTCCGTCCGCACGCGCGCGAGCGTGCCCTCGCCCTCGAGCGCCTCGACGTGCTCGCCGAGGTGAACGAGGACGCCGTGCGCGCGCAGGCGCCCGGTGATCCAGTCGGCCTCGGCGCGGTCGAGGGCGAGCGGCCAGAACCACTCCTCGCGCACCAAGAAGCGCGGGGTGAGCTTCGCGGCGAGCAGCACCTCGACCGCCTCGATGCCGACGAGGCCGCCGCCGATCACGACCGGGTGGCGCGGCGGCCCGCCGCGCGCCGCGTGCCCGTCCGGGCGCGGGCGGTACGGTGAGCGCTCGTCGGTCGCGGCGAGGTGCGCGTCCGGGCGCGGCGGCGATCCCCCGCGGCTCGGGCCGCCCCACACCTCGCGCTCGAGCCACGCGAGGTCCTGGTGCGTCACGAAGTGGCCGACGCCGCGCAGTTCGGCGCCCGGCCAGGGCGTCGGCCGCGGGCGGCTGCCGCACGCGACGAGCAGCCGATCGTAGGGGAGCGGCGCGAGCCCGCCCGCGAGCCGCACGGTGTGCGCCTCCGGATCGAGCCCGACCGCGCGCGCCCGCACCCGCTCGAAGCGCTCGCGCGCGTAGAGGTCGCGCTCGTAGGGCTCCGTCTCCTCGTGGCGCAGCTGCCCGCTGTGGATCCACATCAGCGCGGTGCGCGAGAAGAAGTGATCGGACTCCTCTGAGACGATCGTGATCGTCGCGCCCGGCTCTCGCGCGCGCAGCGCGAGCGCGGCCTCGATACCCGCGACCCCGTTGCCGACGATGACGACGCGCACGCGGCGAGGGTACGCCGCCCGTGCGCGCGGCGTTACGAACAACGGGCGGCGCTCACTTGCCCGGCGTGACGAAGAGCGCCGCGACGTCCGTGCCGGCGAGCAGCCACCACGCGTAGGCGAGGGCGACCATCCCGACCGCGCGCAGCAACAGGCCGCCGGCGCCGGTGAGGGGCCCCTCGAGGTGCACGCGCGGCTGCCCTTCGAACCAGCTCGAGAGGCGCCGCGCGACGAGCACGCGCTCGCGCTCCACCCCGGCGCGGTAGCTCGCGCCGCGCTCCTCCACGACCCGCTCCTCCGCGGTGACGGTGACGCACGCGTGCGTGTGTCCCTCGGCGCGCGCCGTCTCGAGGTGTCCGCGCGCTTCGTCGGTGAGCTCGAGCGGCGCGGGGCGCCCGTCGGCCTCGAGCCCGTCGGGCGTGACCCGGCAGAGCAGCCACCCGCGCGCGGCCTGCGCCAGCTCCGCGAGCGTGCTGAGCGGCGGGAGCTTCGGCCGCTGGAACCGCCGCAGCCGCACCTTCGGCAGCACCTTGAGGATCCCGCCGAACCCTCGCCCGCCGACCGCGACCATGCCGCCCGCGTAGAGCACGCCGATCGCGCCCTGGCCGATCGCCACCACGCCGACCGCGCCCTGGCCGACCGCGATCACCCCACGGGCCACCTGCCCGATCGCGATCACACCCGTCGCCATCTGCCCGAGCGCGAACACGCCGTACGCGATCTGTCCCACCGCGAAGACGCCCGGCCGCTCTGGATCGGTCGAGAAGAGGTCCACGTCGAGGCCGAAGCATACGCGCGTCGCGCGGTGCACGCTCGGGAGTGAGGCGAGGCCGCGTGGCGGGAACGCGTCAGCGCTCCACGTAGATCGGCGTGGAGCGCAGGCGCACGCCGGTAGACGCGCCGTGACGCGCTGACGCGCCCGATGGGGACGTCCGTCCCCGGTCGATGCGCAGAAAACGGCCAGTTCTCGCGGCATCGGCGTTGGCGGCGTTCTTGCGGACCTCCCGTGCCGATGATCCGCGCCCGCGATTGTCGTACCCTCGATCCCGTGCGGCGCCTCCTCCAGGATCAGCGAGGGCTCACCACGGTGGAGTACATCATCATCCTGTGCCTCATCGCGGTGGTGGGCTTCGCCCTCTGGAAGCAGTTCGGTCAGACGGTCGAGTACAAGGCGAAGGGAGCGAACGACGTGGTCTACACGCTACCGACGGAGAGCACGCCGTGAGGCGGGTGACGTATCGTCTCGGCGCGCTCCTCGCGTTCGCCGCCACCTCGTGCACCGCAGGGCGCGCGACGCCGGGGGAGCTGCCCGAAGCGCAGGTCCAGATCCTGCGCGAGATCCAGCTCACCGAGAGCGCGTTCCTGCCCGAGGCGGACGGGCGCCTCGTCGACGTCGAGATCTACGCCGACCGCCTCGCATTCCTCTACGACGGGACGCCCAAGGACGCGCTCGCGGAGGGACAGGTCGTGAGCGGCGTGCTGCGCGGCGGCTACCTGCGGCGGATCACTGCGGTGCGCGCGCCCTACGTCGACGGCGAGGGGCGCACCCGCGTGGAGGTGACGACGGTCCCCGCCGAGCTCGGCGAGCTGATCCTCGACGGGCACTTCATCGTGCGCATGCGGCCGCGCGAGGGGAGCTACGTCAGCGTGGACGGACGGGACGTCGGCGGCGCGATGGCGCCGCTCGAGGAGTCCTTCTCGCTCTTGCCGATCCCGCTCGGGGGCAACGTCGAGTGCGCCGGGTCGGGCTCGACCGCCTACGAGATCTCCCCGCGGTTCGGCATGACGGCGGACGCCGACCTCGAGATCGATCTGCGCTTCAGCCTCGGCCGGTGGCTCATCCCCCGCGGTGACCTGCACTACGCGCGCTTCGAGCTGAGCGGCTCCGTCTCGCCGGGCGTGACGATCACGACGCGGGACAGCGTCGGGGTCTCCTGCTCGTGGGACATCGCCGAGAGCCTGCGCGGGCGCGGGCTGACCGTGCCCAAGCGCGAGTGGGTGACGACGTTCCCGGTCGGGCCCGTGCCCGTGGTGGTGACCCACACGATCGAGCCCTCCTTCGCGCTCGAGTTCGGCGGCTCCGTCGAGACGGGCGCGACGACGATGGCCGCCGACGCGACGCTCGGCTTCCGCGCGGGCGCGGAGTACACGCCGGACACGGGCTGGCGTCCCATCTGGCAGCCGACGCGGACGGGGTCGGTCACGATGACCGCGGAGCGCGGCGGCAACACCAGCGTGACCGGCGGCCTGCGCGGCGGGGTCGGCTACCTCGCGAAGCTCTACGACGTGGCGGGGCCCGGGGTGGGGCTCTCGCCGCACGCGACGGGCACGTTCACGGCGAACCTCTGCGAGTGGGAGGCGGACCTCACCGCGGGCCTCGATCTGCAGATCAACGCGCGGCTCGACATCCCCGTCTTCGACTACACGCTCGCCGAGTACACCGCGTCGCAGAGCCTCTTGAGCAGCACGATCGCCGAGGGCAGCGGCACCTTCCCCTTCGAGATGTGCATGGACGGCGGCGTGCCCGACGGCGGCGCGATGCCCGGCGCGGACGGCGGGGTTCCTTCCGCGGACGCCGGCGCCGGCGCCGACGCGGGCGCGTGCGCGATGGCGTCGAGCTGCCAGACCTGCAACGCGATCGAGGGCTGCGGCTTCTGCTCGAGCAACGGCCAGTGCATGAACGACGCGCAGCGCGGGTCCTGCCCCGGCGGCACCGCTGCTTGGCAGGACGGGCTCGCGGAGTGCCGCGACTGCTCGGGCTACGCCGACTGCACGTCCTGCCTCGGCGACTCGTTCTGCGGCTGGTGCGGCGGTGGCGGCGGGTGCATGACGGCCGAGGTCGGCGGCGGCCCGCCGGACACGTGCGGCGGCGGCTGGGTCTACACCTCCGTCACCCTCTGCCGCTGACCCGCGCGCGGGGTAGGTCCGGCTGGTCGTGGCGGGCGGGGTGCACACCTACGGTGCATGACCCGGCGCTCTCGTTCGCTCCTCTCGTTCACGGGCTCTCTGCTCCTCTCGCTCGCGCTCGGGGCGCTCGCCGCTGGCTGCGCCGCGCGCGTCGCCGTCGGCTACTCGACCGTCGCGCCGCCGCCGCCGTACGTGGAGGTCGTCGGCGTCGCGCCCGGCGCCGGCTACGTGTGGGCGCCGGGCTACTGGCAGTGGAGCGGCGCCCGCTACGTCTGGGTCCCGGGCTCGTGGGTCGTCCCGCCCGCGCCCGGCCACGTGTGGGTCCACTCGGGCTGGGTGGCGGACGGCGGGCGCTACCGGTTCGTGCAGGGGCGCTGGGTCGCGCCCGGAAGACGCCCTACCGTGCGATACGCCCACCCGCCCGCGCGCGTCGTGGTGCGTCCGGGCGCCGGGTATCGGACCGTGCGCCCCGCGCCGCGGCCCGCGCGCCCGGGGACCGTCCGCGTGCGGCCGTGACGTCCGTCAGAGGCCGGTGACCGCGACCGAGTAGCTGCCGGCGGCGCTCCCGAAGCCGTCGACCACGATCATGTACACGCCGGGGCCGCCGTAGGTGGCGCTCACCCTCGACTGCGTGCTGCACGCGTCGTCGTTGCAGCCGAGCTCCACGTCGCCGCCGCTCCGCACGTAGAGCACGGTGTCCCAGCTCGCGCGCGTGCACGTCTCGGCGGTGACGGTGCCGCTCGCGCTCGGGCAGCGCGTGAAGTACCAGCCGTCCTCGGGGCCGCCGCCCGCGCACGCGCCCGACATCACGCCCGTGCCGCCCGTCGTGCCCGAGAACGTGCCGTTGCCCGTGATCCGCGTGTTCGCGCCGCTCGCCGCGCGCATGAAGGCCCAGCGCAGCGCCACGGTCCCGACGTACGTAGCCGCCGAGAAGGCGTGCACCGCGACGTGGTAGGTGCCTGGCGTCACGACGCGCACGAGCTGGTCCTGCGTCACGCCGCACGCGTCGTCCACGCACTCGACCATCCCCGTCCCGCACGCGGCGCGGATCGAGATCGCCGTGTCGAACGCGGAGCCGAAGGTGTCGAAGTAGACGACCGTCCGCTCGGTGACCGTGAAGCGATACCAGAGCTCGGCGCCGGAGCGGCAGTCGGTAGCCGTGCGCGACGCACCGTCGAAGGTGTCCGTGCGCGTCCCCGTGCTCCCCGAGAGCGTGATCGCGGCGGCGCACTGATCGTTGGCCGGGACGACCGGCGTGAGCGTCGCGCTGAGCGTGCCCGTGCCCTGGCTCGCGGCGCCCGAGCCGTCGACGACGACCCAGTACGTGCCGGGGACGAGCCGTCGGGTGATGCGCGAGAGGGTGCCTGCGCCACCGTCGTCGTCGCACGCGAGCTCGGTGCCCGGGCAGCTCGCCCCGCTCCGAAGGTGGAGCACGGTGTCGAACGTGCTCGCCGTCGTCTCGAGCACGACGTCCGACACCTGCGTGATCGAGAGCCGGTACACGACGTCGGGCGCCGCCGCGCCGCCGCCGCAGCTCGCCGTGAAGCTGTTCGACGCCGCGCAGGTGCCGAAGGCGAAGGTGCCCGAGGCGCTGATCGTCGGGATCGTGCCCGCGCACGTGTCGTTCGGCGGCGCCGCGCCGAGCGCGCACGCCCCCCAGGCGCAGCCCGCGCTGCAGGTCCGCGTCCCCGCGCAGCCGCCGATCGTGCAGCTCCCGCTCGCGCCGGCGCAGCAGGCGAAGCCGTCGTCGCACGTGCCGTTGCAGTCGTCGTCGACGCCGTTGCACACCTCGGCCGGAGGGGCGCACGCGCCCCACGCGCAGGTGCCGCTGCACACGCGCGAGCCCGTGGTCCCGCAGCTCGTCGTGCATGCGCCGGTGCTCCCGGCGCAGCAGGCGAAGCCGTCGTCGCAGGCGCCGTTGCAGTCGTCGTCGAGGCCGTTGCACACCTCGGCCGGCGGGACGCACACGCCCCACGCGCAGCCGCCGCTGCACGCGCGCGTGCCCGTCGTGCCGCAGCTCGCGACGCAGCTCTCGCTCGTGCCGGCGCAGCAGGCGAAGCCGTCGTCGCAGGCGCCGTCGCAGTCGTCGTCGAGCCCGTTGCACACCTCGGTGGGCGGCGCGCACGCGCCCCACGCGCAGCTCGCGTCGCACGTGCGCGTCCCCATGCTCCCGCAGCCGGTCGTGCACGTCCCGGCGACCCCCTGCGCGCACTCGAAGCTCTGATCGACGAGCCCGTCGCAGTCGTCGTCGACGCCGTTGCAGGTCTCGGCCGGCGGCTCGCACGCCTGCCAGCGGCACTCGGCGTCACAGCTCTGGTTACCCGCGCTGCCGCACCGCGTGATGCAGCCGCGCGAGCCTCCGGGCGGGCACTCGGTCGGCACGTGATCGCACGTGCCGCTCGGGTTCACGCAGCGGTCGGTGGTGCACGCAATTCCGTCGTCGCACACGATCGGGGCGCCCGGGGCGCAGCCGGTGCGCGCGTCCGCGTCGGCCGCGCCCGGCGTGCACCGCTCTGCGCCGTTGCACGCCGCGCCGTCGTCGCAGTCCGCGTCCGCCTCGCAGCGCACGAGCGGGCGGCACCCGTCGGTCGCGTGGCAGCGCTCGTCCGCCGAGCAACGGGTGGAGTCGGGATCGGACGCGCACGTCGCGTCCGGCTCCTCGCAGCGATCGATCGTGCAGGCGACCTCGTCGTCACAGCGCACCGCCACGCCCGCCGCGCACGCTCCGTCGACGCAGCGCTCCGCGCCATTGCAGGCGAGCCCGTCGTCGCACTCCTCGTCACCCGCGCAGCTCGGCGCTCCCGTGTCCGGATCGACCTCGCCTCCATCGCGCGGCGCGGGCGGGCCCGCGTCGTAGCCGGCGTCCGTCCCGTCGTCCCCGCGCGCGCAGCCGCCGAGCGCGCACGCGAGCGCGACCGCGGCGAGCGCGGTTCGCGAGAGCAGCCGGAGGGGTGAGATCATGATCGCGGCTCGGCGCAGACGCGGCCACCGAGCGGTCAGCCCAGTGTACCGCGGGTATTGCCCGACACGAAACGGCCGACCACGCCATCGAGACCAGGCCGTCGCGCAGCGCGTCGGTCGAGGGGCCCCATCGAGCGCGGCGCTGCTGCGTTCGGTCGAGCGCCCAGGCCATCGCGCAGCGATGGCCGTGGGCCGAGGGGGCCTCATCGCTCCGCGATGGGGGGTGCGAAGCACCCTCAGCAAGCTCAGTCCTCGCCCATCAGGTCGTCGAACGCCGCGTCGATGTCGTCCTGCGCGAGCGCGGGCGCCATCGGGGCGGGGCTCGCGGGGCGCGCGAGCGCGTCGATTCGGCGCTCCACGTCGCGGAAGGTCGGGTCGCGCTTCTGGACCTTCTGGTAGTAGTAGAGCGCCTCCTTCGGGTCGTGCAGGAGGTCGTACGCGTGGCCGAGCTCGAAGTAGAGGCCGAGCTCCTCGCGGTCCGTCTTGTTGTCCGCGTAGAGCCCCTTCTTGAAGTGGCTGATCGCCTCGGCGATCTCGCCCTTCTCGATGTGGCAGAGGCCGATCATCGTCTGCGCGATGCAGATGCGAGAGGGGTTCGCGAGGCACAGCTTGAACTCGCTGATCGCGTCGTCGAGCAGGCCCATCTCCTTGTAGGCGATGCCGAGGTCGAAGTGCGTCTCGGTGTCCTCGGCGCCGACCTGCTCCTCGACGCCCTTCTTGAACTGCGCGAACACCTGCTCGACGTCGAGCACGTCGCGGCCCGCCTGGGTGTCGTCGACCTCGTCGAGCTCCTCCGCGAGACGCTCCGCGAGCTCGAAGCTCTGATCGATCGCCTCGTCGACGGAGGCCTTCGCCTGCGCTGCACGCACCTGCGCGGCGCTCGCCGCCGCGAGGTCCACGTCGCGGAGCTTGTCGGCGATCAGCGGGTGGCGCGGATAGGCGCTCGACGCGTCCATGAGCATCGCGCGCGCCTCCTCGACGAGCCCTTGCGCGAGGAAGAAGTCGGCCTCGTCGAGGATCTCCTCGACGTCTCCCGGCGGCATCGAGAGGCGCTGGCTCGCCTCGGCCTTGGCCTGCGCTGGCGTGCTCGGCCGCAGCGGGACGTGGTCGAACTCCTCGGGCGACATCGGCGCGAGCGGATCGACCAGCACCGCGCCCGGGCGCGGGACGAGCGGCACCTCGGCGCTCGGCGGTGGCGGCACGGCGACGCGGCGGCTCGGCTCGGCGTAGGGCGCGGCGTCGGTCGCCGTCGCCGCCGCCTTGTCGAGCCCGAACGCGTCGACCGCGACGGTGTCGCCCGGGACGGCGTCGGGCGTCGCCGGCGGCACGACGTCGAGCGTCTCGACCACCGGTGACCCGCTGCCCGCGTCGGTCAGGTCGAGCGGGCTCTCCTCCTCGTCGAGGAAGAACAGCTCCTCCTCGTCCGCGGTGGGCACGGGACCCGAGATGACGGGCGCGAAGTCCTCCGTCGTCGCGGTCACTCCCCGGTGCGCGGGCGGGAGAGAGACGCCCGCCGCGCCGACGCGCAGCCGCGCCTCCTCGTGCGCTGGGTCGATGTCGAGGATCTGGCGCAGGTAGAGGACCGAGGCGGCCGACTGCTCGTCGGCGAGCACGTCGGCGAGGATGAGCAGCTGCTCGATCGCGTCCTCGAGCCGACCCTGCTCGAGGAAGAGGTCCTTCAAGCGCTCGCGCGCCTCGACGTGGGTGGGCTCGATGTCGAGCACCGCGGTGAGCTGCTCGACGACCTTCTGCTTGAGGCCGTAGCGCAGGAAGACATCACACTCGGTGAGCAGGCGCGCGATCTGCGCTTCGCGCTGGACGTCGGCGGAGATCGACCCGTCGTCGGGCACGGGCTCGCCCGTCGCCGGCTCGAGGTCGCCCTCCATCCCGGCGTCGTCGTCGTCGACGATGAGGATGTCCTCGTCGTCTTCGGGGGCCTCCTCGTCGAGGAGCTCCATCGCGTCGACGTCGTCTTCGAGCGCGTCGACGTCCTCGAGCGCGTCGACGTCTTCGAGCGCCTCGATGTCCTCGAGCGCGTCGTCCTCTTCGACGAGCTCGGGCTCCTCGATCAGGGGCACCGCAGCACGCCGCGCGCTCGGCTCGATCAGCGCGCTCGCCGGCGGCTGGATGTCGCGCCGCACCGGCGCGGCCCCGCCGCTCGCATACTGGGCCAGGGCTTGGCGCGCCTCGCGGTCGCCGGGGTCGAGCTCGAGGATCCGGCGCAGCGTGGTCGCGCGCGCCTCGTTCCGGTTCGCCTCCTGGTGGATCCGCGCCACCTCCTTGTAGACGCTGATCGTCTTGGGGAGCTGGCCGAGCTGGTGGAACGCCTCCGCGAGCAGCTCGAGCGTCGGGATGTCCTTGGGGTCGGACTTGAAGCAGAGCTGGAGCTTGCTCAGCGCGCGCTTGGGGTCGTCGCGCTCGAGGTAGATCTGGGCGAGCTCGCGCGCCTTCTCGAGGTCGTCGGGGCGATGGAAGAGCAGGCGCTCGGCGACCTTGATGTAGTCGTCCATGCGGCCCTGCGCCTGGAGCAGGGTCGCGCCCGCCTCGAACTCCTCGGCCGCCTCTTTGGTGCGGCCCGCCTTCGAGAGCGCCTCCGCCGCCTTGATCCGGACGGGGATGTTCTCCGGATCGAGCGCCGTCATCTTGAGCAGCGTGTCGAGGGCCTTGTCGATGTTGCCCTGCCGCGCGTACCCCTGCGCCACGTGCTCGTACGTCGCGAGCGCGTCGCTCACGAGGTGGAGCATCTCGTACATCCCGGCGAGGCCGATGTGGATGTCGAGCCGCGTGGGGTCGAGCTTGAGGATCTGCTTGTAGACGGCGACGGCCTTGAGGAAGAACCCCTGATCACCGTAGGTCGTCGCGACGCGCGAGTAGGTGGCGACCGCCTCGGACTTCGACCCCTTGCGCGTGTAGAGGTCGCCGATCTTGAGCCACGTGCGGACGTCGTCCGGGTCTTCGACGACGATCTTCCGCAGCTCCGCGATCGCCTTGTCGTAGTTGCCCTTGCCCAGGTGTTTTTGGGCGGCCTCGAGGACCTTGGTGCGATCGACGCTCACGTGGCGGCGGTGGGCGCGGCCCGCCCTCCTTGAGGTGCCATCGCGGGTCGACGAGTGCCCGCCGATGGGGATCGGGTCAGAGGCGCAGTGTAAGAGCCCGGCGCGACGAGGGTCAAGCCGGTCAAGCCGCCCGCGTCGCGCGCAGGCGCTCCAGGAACTTGGTGGAGAGCCGGCCGTCGCGGAAATCCCGGTGCGCGAGGATCTCGAGGTGGAGCGGCACGTTGGTGCGGATGCCGCCGATCAGCGTCTCGCGCAGGGCGCGCTCCATCCGGCGGATCGCGTCGGGGCGGCTCGCCGCGTGCACGATCAGCTTGAGCAGGAGCGAGTCGTACGCGGACGGCACGCGCCAGCCGCCGTAGATGCCGCCGTCGACGCGGACGCCGGCCCCGCCGGGCGGATGGTACTCGGTGATGCGGCCGGGCCACGGCGCGAACGTCTCGGGGTCCTCCGCGTTGATCCGGCACTCGAGGGCGTGCCCGCTCATCACGATGGGGCGGTCCTTGGGGATGCTCAGGCCCTCGCCGCCGGCGATGCGGATCTGCTCGAGGATCAGGTCGACGCCGGTGACCTCCTCGGTGACCGGGTGCTCGACCTGGATGCGCGTGTTCATCTCCATGAAGTAGAGGTTCTCGCGCTCGTCGAGGAGGAACTCGAGGGTGCCCGCGCTGCGGTAGCCGCTCTCGCGCATCGCGCGCTCGATGGTGAGCGTCATGTCGCGGCGCAGCTCCTGGCTGACCGCGACGCTCGGCGCCTCCTCGAGCAGCTTCTGGTGCCGCCGCTGGATCGAGCACTCGCGCTCGCCGAGCACGCGCGCGTCGCCCTTGCCGTCGGCGATGACCTGGAACTCGATGTGGCGCGGCTCCTCGACGAAGCGCTCGAGGTAGAGGTCTCCGTTCTTGAAGCCGGCGACCGCCTCCGCCTGGGCCTGCGGGAACACGCGGCGCAGGTCGTGCGGGCTGCGTACGATCTTCATCCCGCGCCCGCCGCCCCCGGCGGAGGCCTTGAGGATGACCGGGTAGCCGATCTCCTCCGCCTGGCGCACGGCGTCGTCGGCGTCGGCGAGGACGCCCGTGCCGGGCAGCAGCGGCAGGCCGAGCGAGCGCGCGAGGCGCCGGGCGGGGACCTTCTCGCCCCACTGCTGCATGTCGGTCGGCGACGGGCCGATGAACGTGAGGCCGCACTGCTCGCAGATGTCCGCGAACTCGGCGTTCTCCGAGAGGAACCCGTAGCCGGGGTGCACCGCGTCGGCGCCCGAGATCTCCGCCGCCGCGATGATCGCCGGGACGTTGAGGTAGCTCTTGGCGCTCGGCGCGGGGCCGATGCAGACGGCGCGATCCGCGAGCCGCACGTGCAGCGCCTCGGCGTCGACGTCCGAGTGGACGGCCACCGTCTGGATGCCGAGCTCGCGACACGCCCGGATGACCCTCACCGCGATCTCGCCGCGGTTGGCGATGAGGACCTTGGTCAGCACGTCAGCTCTGCTTGACCTTGAAGAGCTTGTCGCCGAACTCGACCGGCTTGCCGTTCTCCACGAGGATCTCGACGAGCGTGCCGCCGACCTCGGACTCGATCTCGTTCATGAGCTTCATCGCCTCGACGATGCACAGGACGGTGCCCGGCGCGATCGACTGGCCGACCTCGACGAACGCGGCCGCGTCGGGCGAGGGCGACCGGTAGAAGGTCCCGACGAAGGGCGAGGTCACGAAGACGACGCCCGCCTCGGAGGCCGGCTCCGCCGGGGCGGCCACGACGACGTGCCCGGGCGGCGGCGCCATCGAGCCGGGGGGCAGGCTCGGCGCGCTCGCCGCGTAGACCGGCGCCGCCGCGTACGCGGGCTCCTCCGGCCCGCGCCGCAGGGCGATCCGCTCGCCTTCCTTCTCGAGCTCGAGCTCGGTCACGCCGAGCTGCTTCATGGCCTTCATGAGCTCGCGCAGCTGCTTGATGTCGATGTCCATCCCTAGACGCTTCCTCTGGGGTGCCGGAGATAGTCGATGAGGCCCCTCAAGCCAAGCGCATAACTGCGCGGGCCGAACCCGACGACGACCCCGACGCACACGGCGGCGAGCCGCGAGCGATGTCGGAACGGCTCGCGCGCGTGGACGTTCGACAGGTGGACCTCGACGCACGGTCTGCCGCAGGCCGTGATGGCGTCTCGGATCGCGACCGACGTGTGCGTGTAGCCGCCCGCGTTCAGGACGATCCCGTCCCAGCCGTCGCGCGCCTCCTGGATCCAGTCGACGAGCTGGCCCTCGTGGTTGCTCTGGCGACACTCGACGTGGGCGTCGAGCTCGACGCCGAGCGCCGCGAGGTCCGCCTCGATCGTGCGCAGGTCCGTCGCGCCGTAGATCGCCGGCTCCCGCGTGCCGAGCAGGTTCAGGTTCGGTCCGGAGAGGACCAGGACGCGCGAGAGCGTCTGGGGCATCCGAGGCGCCGCTCAGGTCAGCTCGCTCGCGAGCTTGCTGCTGGCCGTGCGCAGGAGGAAGCGCGCCTTGCCGAAGTTCCCGTGGGGGAGGAGGGTGAGCGCGACGAAGTACTCCTCGTTGATCACGCGCAGCACCGTGGTGAGCCGCTCGGCGCGCACCGAGACCTCCTCGGCGGTCCCCGCCTCGAGGAGGTCGGCCGCCTTGCGGATCTCCTTGAGGATCACGCTGAACTCCATCCCGACGGTCTCGACGTCGACGGGCGCGCCCGCGGACTCGCGCACGTACTGATCGACGGGGATTCCGTCGAACCCCATCAGGAGCCCGGCGACCCCGCCCTCGGTGCGATCCACGACGTCCTGCAGAACCTCTTTGAACATGCGGCCTCCGCCGGCGCGATCACTCCACGGACCGGCGCGCGGGTCAAGTTTGCTCTTCGCCCCGGGCTCGATCGCGATCGTCGAGCCGCTTCACGACGAGGAGCGCGAGGCCGCCGGCGCACAGGAACAGGACCCAGAACGGCCAGCTCGCCACGCGGCCTCAGAACTGAACCGGGTAGGTGACGTCGAGGCGCGCCTCGCTGAACGGCGGCACCTGCGCCTGCCGGCCGACGCGCGCGACGCACGAGCGCTCGGTCGGTCCGGCGAAGTCGTTCGGGACGACGGCGCTCGTCGCGCGGCCGCTCGAGACGAAGGTGAAGCGGATGTTGGCCACGTGGCCGCGCGCGTCCGGCGCGCACGCGCGCAGCTGAGCACGGATCGCCTCGATCGCGGCGCCCACGTCCGCGCGGGTCGGGGTCGCGGGCAGCCCTGCCGTGCTCGTCGGCCGCGGCGGGCGCGGCGCGGTGTCGGCGGCGATGGCCGGGCCGTCGTCCGGGCGTGGCCGCGCTGGCGCCGGCTCGACGACCGGACGCGAGACGGGCTCCGGCCGCGCGGCGCGTGGGCGGGCAACGCGAGGCGGGGCCGCGGCGACGACGACCGGCCGCGCGGGCGCCGGCTCGGCCGCTACGGGTTCGTCGGGCTGGTCGGCCTCGGCGAGCGTGTCGGTCTCGGCGAGCGTGTCGGTCTCGGCGAGCGTGTCGGCCTCGGCGAGCATGTCGGCCTCGGCGAGCGTGTCGGCCTCGGCGAGCGTGTCGGCCTCGGCGAGCGTCTCCGTCTCGGCGGGCGTGACGCGCGTGTCGTCGCGCTCGCCGCGGAGATCCCCCTCGAGCGCGCCGCTCGAAGGGCCGAGCGAAGCGACGGGCGGCGCAGCGGGCGCGTCGGCTCGCGGCCAGAGCGCGAACGCGACGAGCGCCGCGAGGGCTGCGCCGAAGGCGAAGCCGACGCCGGCGGAGCGCGGCTCGAACCCTGGCGCCGCCGCCGCTGGCGCGGGCTCGGGGCGCGGCTCGAACGGGCTCTCGAGCGGGCTCGACATCAGCTGCGGCGGGGGCGGGGGCAGCGACGAGAGCAGGCGCGGCTCGCGGTCGAGCAGCGGGCCCGCGGCGTCCTCGCTGTCGACGGGCACGGGCGCGCGCTTCGCCTCGCTCGGGATCGCGGGCGGGCGCGGGAGCGGCGCCGGCGTCGGCGTCGGCTCGACGTGGAACGCGACGGCGGGGTCGACCTCCTCGGGCGCCGAGAACACCTTCACCGGCGCGCGCGGCGCGACGAAGAGATCGGGCGAGGAGACCAGCTCGATCTCGGAGGCCGAGATCCGCTCGAGGTCGGTCGCCGAGACGCGCTCGAGCTCGGCGCGCGCGGTGACCTGCGTCGCGCCGCCGTCGAGGTCTGCCGCGGGGGCGCGCGGCACCTTCGGACGCGGCGGCGCCGGCGGGAGCCCGCCTCGGGGCACCTTCGGGATGGGGAGCTTGCCGGGGGGCGGCGGCGGCGCGACGTGCCCGCCGAGCAGGGTGCTCTTGCCCTTGCTCGCGCGCGGCGGCGGAATCGCCGGCGGCCGATCCGACCACACGCCCTTCGGCGCGTCGGGCTCTCGCCCCCCTCCGTCCCCGGTGCTCACGTTGCGTCGTTTCCCTGAAGCCGAGCTCATTATCCGTCCCCCGCCGCCGCCGCGCCAGTTCGGGCGCTGAACGTGACCATCTCCATGCCTCGGATCAACGGCAAAATCCAGCGATCACGCAATTCGCCGACGATTCTGGTCGAGGGGACGATCCTCGTCATTTCGTCATTCGACGGGTCGCCGAGTCAGGGCCCGCCGTCGGGCTCGAGGCCCGCGCCGACGCAGCCGTCGTCGAGGGAGCAGCGCTCGCCGAGGCCGCAGCGCGACTCGTCCGCCGCGACGAGGCACCGACCCTCGGCGCAGCGGCCGTTGGCGCACTCGATACCCCGGTCATCGCAGTCCGAGTCGCGCGAGCAGGGCGGCGGCGGGCACGCCCCGTCGCGCTCGGGCGAGCAGGCTCGCGGGACGCAGGCGCCGCCGTGGCACTCGGTGTTGGCCGCCGGATCGCCCGAGCCGGGGCAGCTCACGCCGCGGCAGTCGCGGGTCAAGAGCACGGTCGTCGTCGAGCCGGCGCCGGCGGCGATGCGCGCGAGCACGCTGCGACGCACGATGATGTCGGCGCCCGCGCGCAGCTCGACCTCGACGAGCGCCTCGGCGCTCGTGACGTCGAGGTAGAGCGCGACGTCGCGACCCGAGAGGTAGGCGGGGTGCTCCGCGGTGCGTGCGAGGAGCATCTGCTCGCGCTCCGACGAGGTCGGGGCGTCGACGAGGCGCACGTGGACGCGGTCGAACTCGTAGCCGGGCTGCAGGTCGGACCGCACGCGCACGCGCAAGTCACCGGGCCCCGAGGCGGCGTCGCACCCGACGACGAAGACGAGACCGAGGAGAAGCGAGGCCCGGCGCATTTCGGCATCGTACCGCGCTCGCTTGACAGGGGGCGAGCCACTCGGTAAGAGGGACTTTGAGAATCATAGTCAGAGTCACTCTCAGGGAGTACGCGCGCACATGAAACACCTCCAGCTTCCCTTCTTCACGCTGCTCACCGCCCTGCTGGCCGTGGCCGGCTGCGACGGCGACCCTGGCACGGACGGCGGCGTGCCCCCGACGGACGCGGGCGCCGACGCGGGCGAGGTTCCGATGGACGGCGGCCCGACCCCGACCGACGCGGGGGCCGACGCGGCCACCCCGCTCGTCGACGCCGGCCCGCACGACGGCGGGCCGACCGGGATCCCCGCCGACTACGCCTTCGAGTCTCGCTTCATGCCCGGGGTCTCCAGCATCTCCTACGGGGGGCAGACGGCCCGCCACGTCCTCATGCTCGACATCAAGACGTACGTGGACGGCCTCACGGCCCGCATCGACGGCGGCTTCGACCCCGCCGACGGGGCCCCGGTGATGGCCGCCCTCGAGTACTTCTTCAGCGTGCCGGCCGCCGATCGCGCCGACGACCCGATCCTGCTCAGGACCACGCCCAGCTCCCTCCAGACGACCTACGGGGAGCTGTCGCGATCGGCGTTCCTGCTCGAGAAGGTCGCGGGCAACGACCGCTCGACGGACTACCAGGACTGGGACACCGCGTTCCGCGGCTGGAGCGACGCGTCGATCGCCGCGCACGGCGGCGGCATCACGTCGCCCACGCTCTTCGCGCGCGCGCTCATGCACACGATCGCGCGCAACGCGGTGCTGCGAGGGCAGGGTACCGACCGGCTGAGCCCGGTGGCGTCGCCGATGCGCCTGCCGGTCCACGTGACCGAGAGCGGCATCGACCTGTCGCAGTTGCTCCAGAAGTTCCTGCTCGTCTCGATCGCCTTCCACCAAGGCGTCGACGACTACCTCGACGACGACGTCGCGAACAAGGGGCTGCTCACCGACAACACGATGCAGGCGGGGACCAACCCGTGGACCGAGCTCGAGCACGTGTGGGACGAGGGCTTCGGCTACTTCGGTGCGTCGCGTTTCTACGGGGACGTCACCGCGACCATGTTCTCCGCGTCGATCGATCGCGACATGGACATGCGGATCGACCTCTTCACCGAGCACAACTACGGAGCGAGCGTCAACGCGGCCCGGCGCGACGCGGGCGCGCGGGTCGCGACCGACTTCATGGGGCAGGCGTGGACCGAGTTTCGCGCGGGCCGCGCGCTCATCACGAGCGCGGGTGGCGCGCTGAGCGAGGCGCAGATGACCGAGCTGCGCGGGCACCGCGACCGCGCAGAGCGCGCGTGGGAAGGGGCCTACGCCGCGACGGTGATCCACTACATCAACGACACGCTCCAGCACATGGCGACCTACGGGACCGCCGCGTTCGACCACGCCGAGTTCCTCGCGCTCGCGACACACTGGGCCGAGATGAAGGGGTTCGCGTTCGCGTTCCAGTACAACCCCCGCTCGCCGATCACGGCCCCGCAGTTCGCGATGATCCACGCCTTGCTCGGTGACGCGCCGGTGCTCCCGGCCGCGGGCGACGCGGCCGTCGCGGCGTACCGCGTGGCGCTCCGGCAGGCGCGTGGCATCATCGGCGCCGCCTTCGGCTTCGACCCGGCCAACCTCGGCGACGACGACGGGCAGAACGGCTGGTAAGACGACCGCTTCGCGGTTGCCTACGACGCATTCAGGAGACACGACGTGCGCCACGCTTCGATCCACCTCCTCGCGCTCGTCGCGGTCGCCGCCGGCTGCGACGGGGACTCGCCCGTCGACGCCGGTGGGCTGGATGCCGCCGGCATGGACGCCGGTGACGTCGACTCGGGCGGGACCGACCCCGAGGGGTTCCGCCGCGAGATCACGGCTGGCTTCGCGAACGGCGTGATCCTGCCGATGCTGCGCACGTTCGCCGAGCGCGCCGCCGCGCTCGAGACCGCGGCGGGCGCGCTCGCCGCCGACCCCGCGTCGGCGGCCGCTCGCGAGACCGCTCAGGGGGCGTGGCGCGAGGCGATGCTCGCCTGGCAGCAGCTCGAGATGGCGCAGATCGGGCCGCAGGGCATGGGGGGCACCGAGTGCCCGGTCGTCGGTGGGATGGATCTGCGTGACGAGATCTACTCGTGGAACCTCACGAGCACGTGTCGCGTCGACCAGGAGACGGTGGGCGGCGCCCACGAGACGCCCGAGGCGCTCGGCGCGCAGCTGGTCAACGTGCGCGGGCTCGACGCGCTGGAGTACCTGCTGTTCGAGCAGACGGGGAACAACTCGTGCAGCCCCGTCTCGCCGATCAACGCGGACGGAACCTGGGCGGCGCTCGGCGCCGACGCGGTGCGCGCGCGGCGTGCGCGGTACGCGGCGAGCGCGGCGACGCTCGTCGCGCGCGAGGCGGCGGCCCTACGCGACCGCTGGGAGCCGTCGGGGGGCGGCTTCGCGACCGATCTCGCGACCGCGGGCACGGGCGGCTCCGCCTACCGCAGCACGCAAGCCGCGTTCAACGATCTCGGCGGCGCGATGCTCTACCTCGACGTCGCGGCGCGGGACATGAAGCTCGCGGCGCCCGCGGGGATCGCGGGCTGCATGGCGGACACGTGCTTCGAGCTCGCGGAGCACCGCTACGCGCGCACGTCGGTGGCGTCCGTCCTCGCGAACGTGCGCGGCTTCCAGCGCCTCTACCTCGGCGAGACGCCCGGGACGGAGGGGCGCGGCTGGGACGACCTCCTGCGCTCGGTCGGGGCGGCGGCGCTCGCGGACGATCTCGCCGCCGCGCTCGTGGCCGCGGTCGGCGCGCTCGAGGCGCTCGGCACCGACGACCTCGAGCAGGCGGTCACCGAGAACCGCGCGGGCTTCATGGCCGCGTACGAGGCGGTCGGGCTCGCGCAGCGCCTCTTCAAGGTCGACGTGTTCACCGTGCTCGACATCGAGCCGAGCACCTGCCGCATCGGGGACAATGATTGAGCGGCTACGTGCGACCCTGAACAGGCCGCGCGACGCGGCCTCGCTCGCCGCGCTGCGCATCCTCTTCGGGCTCCTCATGCTCGGGAGCGTCGTCCGCTACTTCGAGAGCGGGTGGGTGGAGCGCTTCTACGTCCGGCCGACGTTCCACTTCACGTACTGGGGCTTCGAGTGGGTTCGCCCGCTGCCCGAGCCTGGCATGACGATCCTCTTCGTCGCCCTGGGCGCCTGCGCGCTCTTGATCGCGCTCGGGCTCTTCTACCGCGCGGCGGCGGCGAGCTTCTTCGTCGGCTTCACCTACGTCCACCTGCTGGACGTCAGCAACTACCTCAACCACTACTACCTGGTCTCGCTGCTCGCGCTCCTGGTGGCGGTGCTGCCGCTCCACGCGAAGTGGTCGATCGACGCGCGCCTTCGCCCCGCCCTCGCGCGAGAGACGCTGCCCGCGTGGATGCTCTACCTCGTGCGCTTCCAGGTCGGGCTCGTCTACGTCTTCGCCGCGCTCGCGAAGGCGGGCCCCGACTGGCTCCTCCACGGTCAGCCGCTCGGCATCTGGCTGCACTCGCGCACCGACACGCCGCTCATCGGGCCCTGGCTCGACGAGCCGGCCGTCGCGATCGCGATGAGCTGGGCCGGGTTCCTCTACGACCTGACGATCGTGGGGTGGCTCTCGTGGCGGCGCTCGCGGCCGTTCGCGTACGCGGTGGTGCTGTTCTTCCACTTCATGACGAACGTGTTCTTCCAGATCGGGATCTTCCCTGCGGTCATGACGCTCGCGGCGACGGTGTTCTTCGACCCGGACTGGCCGCGCTGGCTGCTCGCGAAGCTGCGGCGCGCGGAGCTCGCGCCCGTCGCGCCGAGCCCGGCGGGTCGCTGGACGCTGCCGCGCTGGGGGATGGCGCTCGCCGCCGCGTGGGCGCTCCTGCACGTGCTGATGCCGCTGCGCGCGCACCTCTACGGGGGCGATCTGCTGTGGCACGAGCAGGGGATGCGCTGGAGCTGGCGGGTGATGGTGCGCGAGAAGAACGGCGACGTGGCCTACCGGGTGCGCGTCGACGGGGAGGAGCGCGAGCGCGTCTTCGTGCCCAACGACTACCTGACCCGCGAGCAGGAGATCGAGTTCGCGGGGCAGCCGGACCTCGTGCTCCAGCTGGCGCACCACATCGTGCGCGAGCTCGAGGCGCAGGGGCACCGCGACGTGCAGATCCGCGCCGACGCGTGGGCGTCGCTCAACGGGCGGCGTTCGGCACGGATGATCGACCCGACGGTGGACCTGGCGCAGGTCTCGGACGGCGTCGCGCGGGCGCAATGGATCTTGCCCGCTCCAGAGGGGCCGCCCGTCGCGCTGCGGAGCCGACGCCAGCACCTGGCGGCGCGATGAGGGCGGCGATCGCGCTCACCGCGGCGCTCCTCGCGCTCGCGACGCCGGCGGCCTCCGCACAGGACGACGCGCCCGCCGAGGGCGATCCGCGCGTCGAGGAGCGCGCGCCGGCCGAGGACGCAGAGCGCGACGACGACGCCGGCGGAGGCGAGGCGGGCGAAGCGGGTGAAGGCGACGCGGGCGACGGCGACGCGGGCGACGGCGACGCGGGCGACGGCGACGCGGGCGACGGCGACGCGGGCGACGGCGACGCGGGCGAGGACGACGCGGGCGAGGACGACGACATCTTCCCCGACGACGGCGACATGGGCGATCTGATCGCAGAGGACGAGGACGTCTCCGTCGACGAGGTCGTCGTGCAGGGCGCGGCGGAGGCGGAGCCGCCGCGCGCGCCGCCGACCGGGGGCGTCGTCCACCGCCTCGACGCCGAGCTGCTCGACCGGTGGAACTACGACAACCCGGACGCGGTCATCCAGCAGGTCCCGGGCGCGTACGTGCGGCAGGAGGACGGCTACGGCCTGCGCCCCAACATCGGGCTGCGCGGGGTCGCGGCGGAGCGCTCGGCGCGCGTCACGCTGATGGAGGACGGAATCCTGTTCGGGCCGGCGCCCTACGCCGCGCCGGCCGCCTACTACTTCCCGCTGATGACGCGCATGACGGGCGTCGACGTGTACCTCGGCGCGGCCACGCTCCCGTACGGCCCGATGAGCGTCGGCGGCGCGCTCGATCTGCGCAACCGGCCCATCCCGCGCGCGCCGGCCGGCGGGCTCGACCTCTCGCTCGGCTCGAACCTCTACGGGCGCGTGCACGCGTGGGGCGGCGCGGGCAACGAGTGGGGCGGCCTGCTCGCCGAGGGCGTGTACCTGCGCAGCGACGGGTTCAAGCACCTCGTCGGCGCCGCGGATCGGTTCCGCGACACCGGCTTCGATCGCGCCGAGGCGATCATCCGCGGCGAGCTGCGCGGCGCGCTGACGCGCGACGTCTACCACCGCCTCGAGCTCCGGCTCGGCGTCTCCGTGGAGCGCAGCCGCGAGACGTACCTCGGCCTCGCCGACGCGGACTTCGCCGCGGACCCGTGGCAGCGCTATCCGTCCTCGCAGCTCGACACGATGGAGTGGTGGCGCACGCAAGTCCAGTTGCGCCACGTGCTCGAGGCGGGCGACGGGTTCGTGCTCGAGAGCGCCGCGTACCGCCACGACCTCGACCGGTCCTGGCTGAAGCTCAACGGGCTCAGCGGCGCCACCGCCTTCGACGTGCTGACGAACCCGCGCGGCCGCAACGCGGTGCTGCTCGGGGTCCTGCGCGGGACCGAGGACTCCGAGGGCGGCACGGCGGGCGATCTCCTGCTCATCGGAAACAACGCGCGGCGCTTCGGCGCGACCGGCCTGCAGACCGAGGGCACCGGGCGCTTCGCGACGGGCGAGCTGCGCCACCGCGTGCGCGTCGGCGCGCGGCTGCACCACGACGCGGTGGACCGCCACCACACCGAGGACCAGTACGCCATGCTCGCGGGGCAGCTCTCGCGCGTGACGCCCGAGGCGTATACCAACCTGCGCAGTCACGCGGAGGCGCTCGCGCTGAGCCTGCACGTCGCCTACGCGCTCACCCTCTTCGAGGCGGTCACCCTCACCGCGGGGGCGCGCAGCGAGCTGATCTGGACGAGCTACCACGACCTCGAGACCGACGCGCGCGCGAGCGACTTCCGCGGGGTGGTCTTGCCGGGCGGCTCCGTCGACTGGCAGATCGAGCGGCACGTCGGGGTCTTCGCGGGCGTGATGCGCGGCTTCGCGCCGGTCTCCCCGGGGCAAGCGCCGACCGTCCAGCCCGAGGACAGCGTCAACTACGAGGCGGGCGCTCGGTTCACGCACGAGGAGACGCGCACGAGCGCGATGCTCACCGGGTTCGTCAACGACTACTCGAACTACCTCCAGCAGTGCTCGTTCACCGCGGGCTGCGACGATCGCGATCTCGACATGCAGGCCAACGGGGGCCGCCCGCTCGTCGCGGGCTTCGACGTCCGCGTCTCCGCGACGCCGCGGATCGACGAGCTCCGCATCCCCCTCCGCGTCTCGTACACGTACACGTTCGCCGAGCTGCGTGAGGCGATCGTCAGCTCGCCGAGCCCGCTGTTTCACGGCGCCCAGCCGGGCGATCGGCTGCCCTACGTGCCCGAGCACCAGATCGTCGCGCAGGCCGGGCTCGAGACGGATCGCTTCGGCGTGAACGCGTCGGGGAGCTTCGTCTCGCAGATGTGGGAGGGCGCGGGCCGCGGCGAAGACAGCCCCGTGCCGCGCACGGACGCGCTCTTCCTGCTCGACGCCTCCGCGTACGTCCAGGTGACGCCCGAGCTGCGGATCTACCTGCGCGGCGAGAACCTGACGTTCACGCAGGTGGTCGCGTCGCGGCGGCCGTTCGGGGCGCGCCCGAACCGGCCGTTCCAGCTGCAGGGTGGCGTCCAGCTCCAGCTCTGACGGACTCGGCGGGTCGCTAAGCGCCGGCGACGTCGATCGCCGCGATCGCGTCCGCGAGGTCGGCGCGCGTCCGCAGCGGCGCGAGCAGGCGCGCGGTCGACTCGGCGAGCTCGCTCTCGAGGGCGTGGCGGTCGCGCTCGATCGCCACGAGGCGCTCGTGGTGGACCGTGCCCTCCTCGGCTTGCGCGCCCCCGAGCCGCTCGAGCTGGGCGCGCAGCGCGTCGATCTGGAAGCCGAGGTCGGCGACCTCGGCGGCGCTGCGCTCCGCCCGCGCGCTCGAGCGCTCCGCCGACTGCTCTGCCCGCTGCCACTCCTCGGCGGCCTGCGCGAGCGCGCGGGCGCGCTTCACGAGCTCGTCGTCCGGCCGCTCGGGCTGGTCCTCCGCGATCGCGCCGAGCACGCGCGCGTAGAGCTGTGCGGCCTCGGCGCTCGCCGCGCCGCGCGCCTCCGCCTCGCTGCGCGCGTCGCGCTCCTCTTCGCGCGCGCGCGACAGGTCCATCGCCAATACGTGCACCGCGTGGCCGAGCTGTTCGCTCTTCGCGCGCAGCTCGCGCGCGAGCTCGTCGAGGGCTTGCTGGGCGCGGACGCCCTCCTCGGACAGCGCCCGCAGCCGCCCGGCGCTCGCGCGCAGGTTCGTCATCAGCCGCCGCACGTCGGCGGGTGCGGAGCCGCGATAGGCGCGGGCGACGAGCTCGTCGAGCAGCGCGCCGCGCACACCCCAGGCGTCGATGGTCGGCTCGCGCGCGGGCGGCTCCGCCGGGATCGTCGTCGTCGGTTCGAAGGGGGTCGACCCGGCGCTCATCGTCCGCAGGCGCTCGACGACTTGGTGCGCGTCCACCGGGCGGTCGATGGGGTCCTTCGCGAGCAGGTCCCGGATCAGCCGGTCGAGCTCGATCGGCAGCGACGGCTCGCGGTCGATCGGCGGCCGCGGCGTCTCGTGCAGGTGCTTGAGCACGAACCCGGTCGGGCTGTTCGCCTCGAAGGGCAGCACGCCCGTGGCCATCTCGTAGAGCACGACGCCGAGCGAGTAGAGGTCCGAGCTCGCGGTCGCCTCGGCGCGCAGGGCGCGGTCCGGGGCCATGTACTGCGGGGTCCCGATCAGCTCCCCGCGATGCGTCAGGTGGGTGTCCTCGCGCTGGCGCGCGATGCCGAAGTCGACGAGCTTCACGAGCTCGCGGCCCTGCGCGTCCTCGATCACGAAGACGTTCTCGGGCTTGACGTCGCGGTGCACGACGCCGAAGTCGTGCGCGCGCGCCAGGCCCTGCGCCATCTGGGATCCGAGGTCGATCAGGCGCCCGAGCGCGACCTTGCCTTCACGCACGACCTCGCGGAGCGAGCGGCCGCGCAACAGCTCCATCACGATGAACGGGCAGCCGTCGTCGGTCCGGCCGAAGTCGTAGATCTCGATGATGTTCGGGTGGGCGAGCGCGGCGGTCATCCGCGCCTCGCGGCGCATGCGCTCGACCTGCGCGTCGTCGCCCGCGAAGTGGCCGTGCATCACCTTGACGGCGTAGGCGCGCCCCATGAGCGTGTGGTGGGCCAGGTAGACGATCGCCATCCCGCCTTCGCCGATCACCTCGTCGAGGCGATAGCGCCCGCCGAGGATGGTGCCGATGCGCGGGTCGAGCTGCTCCGCGAGCTCGGCGCCGCACATGACGCAGCGCGACCGTGAGATGTCGAAGTGCCTCAGCGAGCACTTCGGGCAGACCTTCATACGGGCCGAACCTACGCGCCCGGGCTGGAGGCGCCAGACGGCGAACGCGCGCCGACGGTTGACGTCTGGCCCGTGTGCCGTATCTGCTCGGAGCGATGCCGGATCCCGGGCCCAGAGACGAGCCCCCCGAGCCCCAGACCCGCCCGCGCGTGATCTTCTGGGTGCTCGGCGTGATCCTCGTGGCCGGCGCGATGAGCGCGCTGGCGAGCCGCACCGGCGACCGCGCGCCCGCGCAGGTCCGCTACGACGAGCTGCGCGCGTGGATCGACGAGGACCGGGTCGAGCACGTCGTGCTGGGGGAGCGCACGATCGAGGGGACGTTCCGCGAGGGGCGCGAGCCGGAGCGCGAAGGGCTGCGCGGGCGCCGCTTCACGGTCGAGCGCGTGGAGGACCCGAGCCTCGTGCAGCGCCTGGGCGACCACGGCGTGCGCTTCGAGGGCGAGGCGGTCAGCCCGTGGGGGGAGGCGTGGCCGACTCTGCTGTCGGTCGGGCTCACCATCCTGATGATCTTCTTCCTCTGGCGGATGCTCTCGATGCGCGGAGGGGCGACCGGCGCCCTCGCGTTCGGCAAGAGCAAGGGCAAGGTGCTGCAGGAGTCGGACGTCGACGTCACGTTCGACGACGTCGCGGGCGCCGACGAGGCGAAGGAGGAGCTGCGCGAGGTGATCGAGCTGCTCCGCAAGCCGGAGAAGTTCCGGCGCATCGGCGCGAAGATCCCGAAGGGCGTCTTGCTCGTCGGCCCGCCGGGCACGGGCAAGACCCTGCTCGCGCGCGCAGTCGCGGGCGAGGCGGGCGTGCCCTTCATCTCGATCAACGGCTCGGAGTTCGTGGAGATGTTCGTCGGCGTCGGCGCGGCGCGCGTGCGCGACCTGTTCCAGCAGGCGGAGCGGTCGGCGCCGTGCATCGTGTTCATCGACGAGCTCGACGCGCTCGGTCGCTCGCGCGTCGGCAGCGGCTTCGCCGGCAACGAGGAGCGCGAGTCGACGCTCAACCAGCTCCTCGTCGAGATGGACGGCTTCGCGCCGCGCCGCGCCGTGATCCTGATGGCCGCGACCAACCGGCCCGAGGTGCTCGACCCCGCGCTCCTGCGCGCCGGCCGCTTCGACCGGCAGATCCTCGTCGACCGGCCGGACCGGCTCGGCCGCGAGGCGATCCTGCGCGTGCACACGCGCAAGGTCGCGCTCGCCGCGGATGTCGATCTCGAGGTCGTCGCGCGGCGCACGCCGGGCTTCGCGGGCGCCGATCTCGCGAACCTCGTGAACGAGGCGGCGCTCCTCGCCGCGCGGCAGGACGCGGAGGCGGTCACGATGGCCCACTTCAGCGCGGCGCTCGACCGCGTCGTCGCCGGGCTCGAGCGCAAGAACCGGCTCGTCGACGAGGCGGAGCGCGAGCGGGTCGCCTACCACGAGGTCGGACACGCCCTCGCCGGGCACCTGCTCGGCACGGGGGACCGTGTCCACAAGATCTCCATCGTGCCGCGCGGGATGGGCGCGCTCGGCTTCACGATGAACCTGCCGGACCGCGAGAAGCAGATGATGACGCGCTCGGAGCTCGCGGCGCGGCTGCGCTCGCTGCTCGGTGGGCGCGCGGCGGAGGAGGTGGTCTACGGCGAGCCGTCGACGGGGGCGCAGAACGACTTGCAGAAGGCCACGGCGATCGCGCGGGCCATGATCACCGAGTATGGGATGAGCGAGACGCTCGGTCCGGTCTACCTCTCGGAGGAGGCGCGCCCGCTGTTCCTCGGCGGGCCGGCGGCGCCGATGATGGGCGCGCGCGGGCACGGCGAGGCGGTCGCCGATCGCATCGACGCCGAGGTGCGCACGCTCGTCGAGGAGGCGCTCGACGACGCGCGCAGGCTGCTCGAGCGGCACCGCGACGCGCTCGAGACGATCACCCGGCGCCTCCTCGAGGCCGAGCAGCTCGAGGGGGACGAGCTCGCCGCGCTGCTCGCGGCGGTCCGGCCCGAGGCCGGCGCCGAGGGCTCGGTGGCGGCCGGCGCGGGCGCGCGTACCTCGGGCCCATGAGCATCATCGCGCACGCCTACGCCGGCACCTCGGAGGCCGACCGACCCGCCCAGCGGGCGGCGGTCGCCCTCGCGGCGAGCTCCGGCTCGAAGCTCCTGTCCGTTCACGCGGACGACGGCTCCCCCGGGCAGTCGCCGCCCGAGCGCGCTTCCGTCGTGCTCGCCGAGTGGGGCCGCGATCCCGCCTCCGTCGAGCACGAGGTCCGGATCCAGGGCGGGGGGACCGACCCGGTCGAGGTCGTCCTCGGGCTGCTCGAGCGCGCGGAGCCGGACCTCGTCGTCATGGGCACGTCGCAGCGGCGGGGCTCGCTCCGCGCGATGCTGGAGAGCCGGGCGGAGGCGATCGCGGCGCACCTCGCGGTGCCCGCCTTGATCGTGCCGACCGAGGGGCGGCCGCTCGTGGACGAGAAGGGCGCCATCCAGCTCCGGCGGGTGCTCGTGCCCGCGGGCGACGAGGCGGCCACGCGGGCCGCGCTCGAGCGCGTGGGCTGGCTCGTCGATCTCGCCCGCGCGGAGGACGTGCAGGGGGAGCTGCTGCACGTCGCGGTCGGTGGGGAGCTGGTGCCCGAGCTCACCCCGCCCGATCACCCGCGCACGACGTGGTCGCGCCGCGTGCGCAGCGGCCCGCTCACGGCCGGGATCGCCGACGAGGCGCGTCGCGCCGACGTGATCGTCATGGCCACGCGCGGGCACGACTCGGTGATGGATTGGATCTTCGGTACACACACCGAGCGCGTGCTGCGCAAGCTCGATTGCCCGCTCCTCATCGTCCCGATGGGGTGAGCTGCGCGTTCGGGGGGCTCACCCCGCGCTCGGGCTCAGCGGCAGCACCACGCGCATCGCCGTCGCGCCGGGCGCGCTGCGCGCGAGCGCCAGCGTGCCGCCGTGCGCCTCGACGGCCGCCCGCGCGATCGCGAGGCCGAGGCCGGCGCCGCGGCTCTTGGTCGTGAAGAACGGCTCGAAGATGCGGCTCGCGTGCTCCTCGCCGATCCCGGGGCCGTCGTCGACGAGCTCGATCGTGCACGTCTCCTCGTCGGCGTGGACGCTCGCGCGGACGCTCTGGGCCCCCGCCTGTGCCGCGTTGACCACGAGGTTCGCGAGCGCGCGCTCGAGCAGCGCCGCGTCGGCGAAGAGGGTCACGTTCTCGTCGCCGGTCACCGAGAAGGTGATCCCCGCCGCGTGGTCGCGCGCATGCTCCAGGATGGGCCGGAGCGAGACCCGCGCCGGGCGCGGCGGGCGCGGCCGCGCGAACACCAGGATCTGCGTGAGCAGCTCGTCGAGGTCACCGATGCGCCGCACGACCGACTCGATCGCGTCGCGCTCCGGCCCCGCCTCCGGGAGCGAGCGCCCGATGATCTCCACCGCGCCCAGGATCCCGGCGAGCGGGTTGCGCACCTCGTGCGCGATCACCGCCGACATCTCCCCGAGGCGGGCGAGCGCGCCGCGCTCGCGCGCGCGCTGCTCGTTCGCGCGCACCTCGGTCACGTCCTCGATCACGCCGATCACGTAGTCCGGCCGGCCCGCGTCGTCGCGCACGAGCGAGACCGTGGTGTGCCCGAGGAAGCTCGTGCCGTCGCCGCGGCGGTAGCGGCGGTCGATGCGGTAGTGCTCGCGCGCGCCGTCGACGAGCTCGCGGAACAGCTCGCGATCCAGCCCCACGTCTCCCGGCTCGGTGAAGTCCGTGAACGGCCGGCGCGCGAGCTCCTCGCGGCTCGCGCGGAGCATCCGCCCGAGGGTGGCGCTCGCGAGCACGAAGCGGTCGGAGAGGTCCACGACGGCCACGCCGACCGCGGCGTTGTCGAACACCGCCTCGAGCCGTCGCTCCGCGTCGACCCGCGCTTGCGTCGCCCGCACGAGCTCGGTCACGTCGTGACGGACCGCGAGGAAGCGCTCGGGGCGCGGGCCCGCGCCGAACAGCGGCGTGATCGTCGTCTCGACCCAGTAGGGGCTCCCGTCCTTGCGCCGGTTCTGGATCCGCCCGCGCCACACGGCGCCCGAGAGGATCGTCGCCCACAGATCCTGGAAGAACGACGGGGGGTGCTCGCCGCTCGCGACCACGCGGTGGGTCTGGCCGACCAGCTCCTCGCGCGAGTAGCCCGACACCGCGCAGAAGCGGTCGTTCACGTGGAGGATGACGCCGTCGGCGTCGGTCACCGCGACGATCGCGCTCTCGTCCAGCGCGCGGCGCAGCTCCGAGAGCTCCCGGACGATGCGCGCCGGCGTTTCGCGTCTATCTCCCTCGCTGGTGACCGACCTCATGCCACTGTCCGAGCCTCCCGACGAGGCACAGCGAGAGATAGACACGCGCGCCTCGGCGGCATCCGTGCTCGTCGTGGACGACGAGGAGCTCATCCGTTGGGCGCTGCGCGCCGCGCTCGAGGGCGCGGGACATCGCGTGGTCTGCGCCGCCGACGGCGCCGAGGCGCTCGCGCGGTTCGAGGAGGGCGTGGACGCCGTGCTGCTCGACTACCGCCTGCCGGACGTCGATGGGCTGACCCTGCTCGCCCGGATGCGCGAGCTCGACCCGGTCGTCCCGGTGACCCTGCTCACCGCGTTCTCCTCCGTCGAGCGCGCGGTGGACGCGATGCGCCTCGGCGCGTTCGACTTCCTCGCCAAGCCGTTCGACCTCGACCACGTCGTGGCGGTGACCGCCAAGGCGCTCGAGACGACCTCGCTGCGCCGCGAGGTGCGCGCGATGCGTGCGCGCCAGCTCAGCTCGATCGACGCGATCGTCGGGGAGTCGCCCGCGATCGTCGCGCTCAAGCGGCAGCTCGCGAAGTTCGCGCGGAGCGCGTCGGCGACGATCTTGATCACCGGCGAGACCGGCACGGGCAAGGACCTGGCCGCGCGCGCGGTCCACGCGGCGAGCGCTCGCGCGGACGGACCGTTCCAGAACATCACCTGCTCGGCGTTGCCGGAGTCGCTGCTCGAGAGCGAGCTCTTCGGCCACGAGAAGGGCGCCTTCACCGACGCGCGCACACAGAAGCGCGGGCTGCTCGAGCTCGCGGATCGCGGGACCGTGTTCCTCGACGAGATCGGCGAGCTGGCCTTGCCGCTCCAGGCCAAGCTGCTCCGGTTCCTCGAGGAGCGGACGTTCCGCCGGGTCGGCGGGCTGACGGAGGTGCGCCCGGACGTGCGCGTCGTCGCCGCCACGCACCGCGATCTCGCCCGGATGGTGGAGGAGGGCACCTTCCGCGAGGACCTCTTCTATCGGCTCGGCGTGCTGAGCGTGCACATCCCGCCGCTGCGCGAGCGCGCGGGTGACGTCCCGCTGCTCGCGCGCGCGTTCGTCGCGCACTTCGCGCGGGACCTCGGCGCCAACGTGGTGGGGATCGGCGACGCGGCCCTCGACGCCCTCGCCCGTCACGGCTGGCCGGGCAACGTGCGCGAGCTCCGCAACGTGATCGAGCGGGCGGTGCTGCTCGCCGAGCACCCCGTGATCGAGCCGTCGGACCTCCCGCCGCTCGGCGGCGCCCTCGCCGCGTCGCCGCCACCGAGCCACGGCGAGCCGGCGACGCGCGTCGCGCTCCCGCCCGAGGGGCTGAGCCTCGTCGCGGTGGAGGAGGACCTCGTGCGCCAGGCGCTCGAGCGCGCCCGCGGGAATCGAACCCGCGCGGCCCGGCTGCTCGGCATGAACCGCGACCAGATCCGCTATCGGATCGAGAAGTTCGGCCTCCACGACGTGGGGAGGTCGCCGGGCTGAGGGGCGGCCGCGGCGACCGCGTCGCGCAGGCGGGCGAAGGCGCGCTCGAGGGCCACGCGCGGGTCCGGGTCCACCACGACGGCGCCCACCCGCGGCACGCGGCAGTCGATCTCCACCTGGGTGTAGGCGCCCGCGTTCCGGCCGACCCGCACCTCCAGGCGCCCGCGGCCGTCTGGATCGCAGGTCGGGATCAGCCGGCGCAGCGCCTCGTCGAGCACGGCGCGGTGCGCCTCTTCCAGGTCCGAGTCGTACTCGATCGAGATCATCTCAGGCCACCCGATCCAGCTCGCGCCGCATCTTGTCCCGCGCGCGCAGCTCGATCTGGCGCACGCGCTCGCGCGAGAGCCCGAGGTCGCGGCCGATCGTGCGCAGCGTCTGGGCCTCGTCGTCGAGGTAGCGGCGGCGGACGATCTCGCGCTCGCGGCGGTCCAGGGTGCCGAGCGCGCGCTCGACGGCGAGCTGCGCCTGCGCATCCGCCTGCGCCGACGCGACGGCTTCCTCCGGCGTCGGGCTCGGAGAGGGGAGGGGGAACGCCGGCGCGTCGGCGTGCACCTCGATCGAGACGTCGCGCGCCCCGAGCGCGCCGCGCACGAGCTCCACGTCTTCGACCTCGACGCCGAGCGCGGCGGCGAGCTCCGCGAGGGACGGGGCGCGGCCGAGCCGCGCGGTCAGGCCTGCCTCCGCGCGCGCGGCGCCGCCGAGCACCTTGCGCCCCGCGCGCGTCGAAGGCAGCGCAACGAGCCGGCGGTTCTTCAAGGCGTAGGTGCGGATGTACGCCCGCACCCACCACGTCGCGTAGGTCGCGAAGCGCGCCCCGTGCGCGGGGTCGAAGCGGCGCGCGGCCTCGCAGAGCCCGAGCGCCCCCTCGGCGATGAGGTCCTCCATCGGCGCGGCGCGCCCCGCGTAGCGCGACGCGACGTCGATCGCGAGGCGCAGGTGCGTCCCGACGAGCGCGGCCATCGCGTCGGGATCATCGCGCTCGCGCACGCGGGCGAGCAGCTCGAGCTCGCGGTCGGCGGTGAGCAGCGGGGTCTGTGCGGCGTGTCGGATCGCAGGCGGAATCGCTCGGCTCATGATGCGCGCCTGGCGCACCCGCCGTGCCAGCTCGATCGCACGCCGAGGTGCGCCCGACGCCGAGCGCGCCCGCGGAAGATCTCCCGCCGGTGGGGGATCTCTAGCGGTCGATCCCGTAGTGCCTGCGGCACTCGCCCTCGCGCCCGCGGACCACGCGCGCGCCGCGGAGCGCGCCACGGTACTCGGTCACCACCGTGGCGTGGCCGTCGTGGCCGTCGCGCGTCCAGCGGATCACCACCCAGTCGCGCTCGTGCCAGAGCTCGTGCGCCCGCGCGGTGTCCGAGTAGCTCACGGTGAAGTGGAGCCCGTCGGCGTCGAGCTCCCAGCGCGGGAGCCACGCGCGCGCGCCTTCGGGCGCGACGGTGACGAGCGCCCCGGCCTGCGCCTGGCGGCGGTAGTCCAGGTCGAGCTGCAGCAGCCGCGCGACGGTCGGCGCCGGGGCCGCCCGCTCGGGGACCTCGTCGTCGGCGCGCGCGTCGGCTGCTCGCACGCCTCGGAGGTAGTCCCGGCGCCGGTGCGCGTCGAGGGCGGCGGGTGGACCGGCGCTTCGTGTATACCTAGGAGCCATGAGCTTCACCCGTCCGATCCTCGTCGCCCTGCCCCTCGATCACGAGACCGGTGACATCCTCGCCACTGCGCGCGAGCTGTCCCGCCGTCTCGCCGCGCCGCTGCTGCCGGTGCACGCGCTCGGGTGGCGCCCGATCGAGACGGACGCCGGGCGCATCGAGCGCACGGGCGCGGTGCGCGACCAGCTCGAGGCCCACCTCGCGCCGCTGCTGGACGAGGGCGTCCTCGTCCTCGAGCCGGTGATCGAGCGCGGCCCGCCCGACGAGCTCGTCCTCGACGTGGCGGGCTCGCACAACGCGCAGCTCATCGTGACCGGGGGCGGCGGGCCGCCGACCGTGCGTCGCTGGGTCATCGGATCGGTCGCCGAGCGGATCGTGCGCGGCGCCCACGTCCCGGTGTGGCTCGCGCGCGGCGTGGTGCCGTCGGGCGCCGTCGTCCTCTGCCCGGTCGACATGAGCCCTCAATCCCGCGTCGGCCTCGTCGCCGCGCTGCGCATGGCGCGACACTTCGACGCGAAGCTGGTGGTGCTGTGCGTCCTTCCCGAGTCCGACGGGTTCTTCGTGGACGAGGACGTCCTCTTGAGCCGGCTCGAGCACGACGAGGCCAAGGCGCGCGCGGAGCTCGAGCGGTTCGTCGCCGCCAGCGATCCGAGCGGCGTCGACGTCGAGCTGCGCGTGACGATCGGCAAGCCCGCGGATCGCATCGTCGAGGCGTCCGACGAAGCGCGCCTGATCGTGGTCGCGAGCCGCGGGTTCGATCTGCTCAAGCCGGGGGCCATCGGCTCGGTGATCGAGCGCGTGCTGCGCAACAGCCGGTGCAGCGCGCTCACGTTGCGCGACCTCGACGAGGGACGCGAACGGCGCGAGCGCTCGCTGGCCCGGCTCGCCGAGCTCACCGGCAAGGCGCGGGAGCACCTCGACGCCGGGGCGGCCGAGCGGGCGCTGCCGCTCTTGCAGATGGCCGCGTCGCGCGCCCCGGCGAACGCCGCGATCCAGGAGCTGCTCGCCGAGGCGCTCGAGGCCGTCGGGCGCACCGAGGAAGCGGACGGCCGCCGCAAGCTCGCGGCGATGATCCGCGAGAACTTCGCCTGAGCCGAGCTTCTGTCGGCCCGCATCACCCGCTGAAGTCGACCTGGATCACTCCGTCGTCGTAGAGGCGCGGGTCGAGCGCCACTTGCTCCTCCTGCGCCATGTCCTCCTCGACGCGCGCGATCATCACGAGCGCCTCCGCGGCGAGCGTGCTCGCGTCGCCGCCCGTCGCCGCGAGCCGCTCCCGGGAGGCGGCGATCCAGGCGCGCTGCGCGGCGTGCTCCTCGGCGAGGCGCCGGCTCCGCTCGGGCCCCCACGCGTCGATCGAGGCGAGCGTCGGCGCGAGGAGCTGGTCTTCGAGCGCGAGGTGCGCGCCGAGGTGATCGAGGAAGCTCGGCAGCAGCTCGCGCAGCGCCGCGGGATCGCCGGTCACCCCGGCGGTGCCGATGGCGCGCCGCAGCAGCTCGATCCGGACGCGGAGGGCGGCGTGGTCCGCCAGGACGACCTCGCGGACCTCGCGGGGCGAGAGCTCCACGTCAGAGCAGCCCGCTGATGTTCGACGGGCGCCGCCCGAAGACGACGCGCTCGTTGCGTGACCAACCGCGCTCGCTCTTGAGCGTCTCGCCTTCGCGCGGCGGCTCCAGCCAGTCGGTCTTGGAGAGCCCCTCGAGCTGCTTCGGGCGCGCGATCATCACGGGGACCTTCGCGTCGCGCACGAGCTTCGCGGCGACGGACCCGAGCCCGAGCCGCTCCGCCATCCCGCGGTGCCGGTGGCCGACGAGGATCAGGTCGGCGTCCATGTCGATCGCCACCTGATGGATCGCGTCGGCCGGATCGCCGAGCCGCGCGTGCGCGACGGTGCTCTGCTCCCACTCCTCCATCCCGAACAGCTGCTCGGCGGCGAAGCGCATGCGCTGGTGGAGCTCGTCGAGCGCGCGTCCGATCGCGACGTCGAGCGCGTCGAGCGCGTTCTTGCCGGGCGGCGAGACGAGGACGTGGACGGGGTGGATCTCGCAGCCGGGGAGCCGGCGCGCGAGGCGCAGGGCGGTCACGAGCGCGTCGTCGCCGGTCGGCTCGAAGTCGACGCCGACGACGAAGCGGGTGGTCAAGGGGGCGTGGGACATGGTTCGTTCTCCTTCGTTCTCGAGGCCCGCGTGGGTCGGAGCGCGCGATCGGCTCACTCCTCTTCCCCGGACCACTCCTTGAGGCGGTACTGGATCTTGCGGCGGCTGACGCCGAGGAGCTCCGCGGCGCGCGCGGTCGAGCCGTCGACCGCGCGGAGGGTCTTCTCGATCGCGATGCGCTCGAGCTCGGCGAGGGTGGTGCCCGGGAAGAGCGCGTCGAGCGAGTGGGCGGCGCCGACCTTGCCGTGCGGCGCCTCTTCGGCCGCTCGCGGCAACAGATCGGCGTCGATCTCGGCGCCGCTGCACAGCACCACCGCGCGCTCGATCGCGTTCTCGAGCTCGCGCACGTTGCCGGGCCATGGGTAGGAGGTGAGCGCGCGCATCGCCTCCGGCGTGAAGCCGCGGATGTCTCGATCGTTCTCGCGCGCGAAGCGACGCAAGAAGTGCGTTGCGAGCTGCGGCACGTCGCTCTGCCGGCGCCGGAGCGGCGGCACGTCGAGGGAGATGACGTTGAGGCGGTAGTAGAGGTCCTCTCGGAACTCGCCCTCCTCGACGCGCTGCGCGAGGTCGCGGTTGGTCGCGGCGACCACCCGCACGTCGACGCGGATCGTCTCGTTGCCGCCGACGCGCTCGAGCTCGCGCTCCTGGAGGAAGCGAAGCAACTTGACCTGCACGGCCAGCGGGATCTCGCTGACCTCGTCGAGGAACAGCGTGCCGCCGTCGGCCTGCTCGAAGCGACCTTGGCGCCGGCCGGTGGCGCCGGTGAACGACCCCTTCTCGTGCCCGAACAGCTCCGACTCGAGGAGCGACTCCGCGAGCGAGGCGCAGTTGAGCCGCACGAACGGGCCGTCCTTGCGCTTGCTGTTCTGGTGGATCGCCGCGGCGATCAGCTCCTTGCCGGTGCCCGTCTCTCCGGTGATGAGGACCGTCGCGCGGCTCGAGGCGACCTGCCCGATCGTCTTGAGCAGCCGCTGCATGCTCGGGTGGTCGCCGATGATCTCGCCGAACGAGTAGCGCGTCTCGAGCCGCTCGCGCAGGCGCGCGGCCTCCGCCGAGAGCTTGGCCTTGTCCATCGCGCGCTCGACCAACGCGCCGAGGGCGTCGAAGTCGAGCGGCTTGGTGAGGTAGTTCTCCGCGCCCCGGCGGATCGCGGCGACCGCCGTGTCGATCGAGCCGAACGCGGTCATCACGACGAACGCGCCGTTCGGCAGGAGCGCGCGCCCGCGCTCGAGCAGCTCGAGCCCATCCATGCGCGGCATCTTCAGGTCGGTGAGCACGACCTCGGGCTCGAAGGCGTGGATCTGCGCGATCGCCTCGAGCCCGTCCGCGGCGGTCGCCGTCTCGTACCCCTCGTCGCGCAGCAGCTCGTCGAGCGCCTCACGCGCGTTCGCCTCGTCGTCGACGATCAGGATCCGGCCGCGCGAGCTCGTGGCCATGGGCGCCCGATCATGCTCGCGTCGGGCGTCCATGTCATGCGACTCGGTCGAGCAGCGCCGCCCGCAGCTTCTGGCGGGCCCGCAGCTCGAGCTGACGCACGCGCTCGCGGGAGAGGCCGAGCTCCGCGCCGATGTCCGCGAGGGTCTCGCGGTCGTCGTCGAGCAGGCGGCGCTCGATGATCAGCCGCTCGCGGCGCTCGAGGCGCTCGAGGGCGTCGTGCACGGAGCGCTCGTTGTGCGCGCGCAGCTCGGCGGCGGCCGCGGTCTCCTCGGGCGAGGCGCGGTCGCACGCGAGCTCGATCACGAGCCCCTCCGGGGTCGGCGCGAGCGAGACGTCCCGACCGCTCAAGGCCGCGTCGACCGTCGCGACGTCCTCGACGCTCACGTCGAGGGCGCGCGCGATCTCTTCGCGCGTCGCGGCGCGGCCGAGCTCGGCCGCGAGGCGGCGCTGCGTCTCGCGCAGGTTGCTCAACAGGCGCCGCGCCGCGCGGGTGGAGGGCGCGCCGACGATGCGCCGGTTCGCGATCGTGTAGCGACGGATCAACGCGCGCACCCACCACGCGGCGTAGGTCGAGAAGCGCGTGCCCCGCGCGCGGTCGAAGCGGCGGGCGGCCTCCACGAGGCCGAGGTTGCCCTCGGCCACCAGATCGTCGACCGGCAGCCCATGGCGCCGATACTTCTGCGCGATCGAGAGCACCAACCGGACGTGCGAGACGAGCAGCGCGTCGAGGGCGCGCGGGTCGCCGTTCTCCTGGATCCGCCGCAGCAGCTCCCGCTCGGTGTCGAGGTCGAGCATCGGCGCGGCGCTGGCCGCCTGGCGCAGCTGTTGGAGCGAATCGCGGGTTCCCTCGGGGCTCATCGTCACCTCCCGCGGCCCCTCTCCGCGAGGCCCGTGCCACGGGCGATCCCCGCGCGTCGGGCGAGGCCGCGTGGCAATTCGTGCGTGGCTAGGAGGGGTCGCGCACGGATTGCGCGGCCGCCCGCGCGGGGAGGGTGATCTCGGCGCGCGTCCCGGGTCCGTCGGCGCGCGAGCCGATCGAGAACGTGCCGCGGTGGACCTCCGCGATGCGCTGTACGATGGGCAGCCCGAGGCCGGTGCCGCCCTCCTTGGTCGTCTCGAAGGGCTCGAGGACGCGGGCGTGCGGCAGGCCCGGCCCGTCGTCGATCACCGCGATCGAGACGCGCCCGTCGCCCGCGCTCAGCTCGAGGCGCACCTCGCGGCCGTGGCCGCGGGTCGCCTCGATCGCGTTGACGAGGAGGTTGACGATCGCCTGCTTGATGCGCGCCTCGTCGGCGTCGACCTCCGGCAGCTCGCCCTCGACGCGCAGCTCGCAGGCGAGCCCCGCCGCGCGGGCCGCCGGCTCGTGCAGCTCGTGCACCTGCCGCGCGATGCGCGCGACGTCGACGCCATCCATCGCGAGGTGCTTGGGGCGCGCGAGGCCGAGGAAGTCGTCGAGCAGCGAGCTGAGGCGCCGCACCTCCTCCGTCACGATCTCCGCGCGGCGCAGGAGCGCGTCGTCGCCCGCCTTGCGCGCGCCGCGCCGCAGCAGCTCGAGCTGGAGCGTCGCCGCGTTGAGCGGGTTACGGATCTCGTGGGCGAGCGCCGAGGTGAGCCGGCCCATGGCGGCCATCGCCTCCGCGTTCGCCGCGCGCGCCTCGAGCTCGATGCGCTCGGTCACGTCGACGCCCGCGAGCAGGACCATCGGCCCGCCCGCGGCGTCGGGGACCAGCGGGCGGACGTGCCAAGAGACGATGCGCTCGGCGCCTGCGCGCGTGCGGATCGGCACCCGCGCCTCTTCTTCGCCCCCCGCGTGCGCCCGCGTCGCCATGGCGTGCAGGCGCCCCCGCGCGCTCTCGTCCACGAGCAGCTCGCACACGTTCTGGCCCCGCGCTTCGGCGGCCCGCCAGCCGGTGACGCTCGCCGCGCGCCCGTTCCACAGCTGGATCCGGTGGCGCTCGTCGACGCCGATGATCAGGGACTCGACGGTGTCGATCACCGCGCGGTAGAGCGCCTCGGAGCGCGCCAGCTCGCGGGAGAGGAGGGTCCGCTCGCGCCGCAAGGTGACTTGCGATAGCGCGCGCTCTGCGAGCTTGAGCAGGTCGGTGGGGTCGAACGGCTTCTTCAGGTAGGCGTGGACGCCGTGGCGCACCGCCTCCATCGCGCTGTGGACGGTGGCGGCGCCGGTCATCACGATGATCTCACCGTCGGGAGACGCCTCGCGCAGCCGGGGCAAGAGCGCGAGGCCGCTGCGCGTCGGCAGGCGGACGTCGACGAGGGCGAGGTCGTGCGGATCGGCGCGCAGCGCCGGCTCGGCCTCCTCCGCGCTCGCGAACACGCTCACCCGCGCGCCGTAGTCTTCGAACAGCTCGCGCACGTCCTCGGTGAGGTCGGCGTTGTCGTCGATCACCACGACGTGCGGCGTCACGACGGCACGACCTCCGGGATGGAGAGGCGCACGTGGGCGCCGCCGCCGTCGCGCTCGCGCGCCTCGATCGTGCCGCCGTGCTTCTGGACGATGCGCGCGGTGAGCGCGAGGCCCAGGCCGATGCCCCCGGGCTTGGTGGTGAAGAGCGGCTCGAACACACGCTCGCGCAGGCCCTCCGGGAAGCCGGGGCCGTCGTCGAGCACGTCGACGCAGAGCGCCCGGTCCTCGATCCGCGCGCGCAGCTCGACCCGGCCGCTGCCTCGGGGCTCGAGCGCCTGCACCGCGTTCAGGAGGAGGTTCGCCAGCACCTGGCGCATCTGCAGCCCGTCGACGTCCACGGAGCGCGCCTTGGCGTCGACGTCGACCGCGATCTCGATGCCGCCGGTCGCGATCAGCGACTCGCGCACGTCGTCGATCAGCGCCCGGAGGTCGACCGGCTCGCGCGCTGGGGGACGATCGCCCGCGAGCGCGAGCAGGTCCCCGATGATCCGCTCGCCGAGCTCGACCTGCCGCGCGATCTTGTCGAGGTGGCGCGCGCCTCCCTCGTCCGCGTGCTTGCGAAGGAGGTGGGCGCTCGTCGCGATCACCGCGAGCGGGTTTCGCAGCTCGTGGCCGATCGAGGCGGCGAGCTGCCCGAGCGTCGCGAGGCGCTCTTGCGCGCGCTGCTGCTCGACGTACCGGTCGCGGTAGGTCTCGAGCATGATCGCGAGCTCGACGTCGCAGATCTTGTCGATCGCGGCGTGCCCGCGGGCGCGGTCCTCGGCGCTGGCGCTCGAGTCGCCGAGGGCGGCGTGCAGGCCGCGCCGGACCACGTTCATCGCGCCGAACATGAAGCGCTGCTCGAGCCGGATCCGCACGTGCGTCCGGCCGATCCGTTCGCGGCGCTCCAGGTACTCCGCGTCGTAGCGGCCCGCGAAGATCCCGTCGAGCCAGCCGCGCAGGTGCACCTTCTGGCGCTCGACCTGCGCCGGTCCGTCGCGGAAGGCGGCGGCGGCGCGCGGCGTCCGAACGATCACCGCGTAGAAGTCGTCGACGAGCCCGTCGAAGCGCGGCTCGAGGATCGGGCCGAGCCGCTGCAGCACGTCGCGGTCCGCCTCGTCGAAGCCGACGTAGTCGAACAGATCCTGGAGGAGGTCGCGCGAGGTCACGGGCTCGAGTCTCGTCTGGCGGCCGGGTCGCGTCGAGGCCGCGCTCAGCGCTCGCGCCGGCTCCAGCCCGGCGGGAACTCCCAGAGGAGCCAGCGGACGAGCGCGCCGAGGCGCTTGCGGTCCGGGTCGGTCTCCGCGGGGTGCTCGGCGAGCCTTCGGCGCGCGACCATCGGGAGCGCGCGCCACTCCTCGTCGCTCACGGGCACGCCGGCCCGGGCGAGGCGCTCACGGGCCTCCTGGTCTTCGTCGGTCATCTGCTTCGCGGGCTCCCCCATGGCGTCCTCCGGGTGGGGCGTGGGCTCGTCTCCTTTCGGTGCAAACGGCGGGCCCGCGCCTCGTGGTAGCCGAACGTCACGAGCGCTACCTACCCACGCGCCAGCGCTGCGCACGCCTTCGAAGCGTTTGCGCGCCCAGGACACCGCGGCACGCAGTGTCCTGGCTAGCGGCGCTCGCGGTAGCGCTCGAGGAGCTCGCGGACCTGCCGGCGCTCGTGCTCGAGGCGGTCGAGCAGGTGCAGCGCGACCTCGAGCCCCGCGAGGTTCACGCCGAGCGCGTCGTGCATCGTCCAGCACACGCGCACGCGCTCGATCGCGAGCGCGTCGTAGCGTTCGCCGGGCCCCGGGACCACGATCTCGTGGCGCTCGAGCTCGACCAGGAACGCCTCGTCGAGCTCGAGGAGCTCCGCGAGCTGGACGCGGGTGAAGCGGTGCGTCATCGGACCCCCTTTCCTTCGTAGAGCGGCGCGATCGCCTCGGCGGCGCGGGCGCGCGCGGCCTCGTCGCCGCCCTTGGGCAAGACCACCTCGAGGGTGACGTAGAGATCGCCCGCGGCCTCGCCTCGCGGCTCGATGCCCTTGCCGCGCAGCCGCATCTTCTGGCCGTTCTGCGCGCCCGGCGGGACCTTGAGCTTCACCTTGCCTGCGCCGAGCGTCGGGACCTCGATCGTCGCGCCGACGAGCGCCTCGGGGACGCTGATCGGCACGGTGACCGCGAGGTCCTTGCGGTCGCGCGTGAAGCGCGGGTGCTCGCCGACCAGAATCCGAACGTACAGATCGCCGGCGGGCCCCCCATCGCGGCCGGGCGTGCCCTGCCCGGCGAGGCGCAGCCGCTGCCCGCTCTCGACGCCCGCCGGGATCGTGAGCTCGAGCTGCCGGCCGTCGAGGACGACCGAGGCGCGCGCGCCGCGCGCCGCGTCCTCGAAGCTCACCTCGAGGACCGCCTCGACGTCGCGCCCGCGCCGAGGCCCCCGCCCGCGCTGGCCGAACAGCTCGCCGAGGAGCTCCTCGAGGTCGGGGATCGAGCCGTCGCCGCCGCCGTACCCACCGAAGCCTGCGCTCGCCTCGGCGCGCCGCTTCCACTGGCGGTACTCCTCGGCGCGCTCCGGGTCGTAGCCGATCTTCTCCGCGTCCGGCCCGAGCTCGTCGTAGAGCGCCCGCTTCTGCGGATCGATCAGCACCTCGTAGGCGCCGCTCAGCTTCTTGAAGCGCTCCTCCGCCGACGGGTCGCCGGGGTTGACGTCCGGGTGGTGCTTACGCGCCATCTTGCGATAGGCGCGCTTGATGTCGTCCTCGGTCGCGTCGGGGCTCACGCCGAGGACGGCGTAGAGGTCCTCGCTCATGCGCGGAACCGTAACCACGGCCCCTTCGAACGCCACGGGGCTTGCCGGAGGCGCGATCGAGAGGATACCAACGTCGCATGTCCCTCGAGTGGATCGGCGGCGTCGTCGGCGGCGTCGGCTTGTTCCTGCTCGGCGTGCGCCTCATGACCGATGGCCTGCGCGCGGCCGCGGGGCGCGCGCTCGGCCGCATCCTCGCGCGCGCGACCAAGAGCCGGCTGCGCGCGCTCGCCGCCGGGTTCGGCCTGACCGCGCTCGTGCAGAGCTCGAGCGCCGTGACGGTCGCCGCGATCGGCTTCGTGAACGCCGGGCTGCTCGGGCTCTCCGAGGCGCTCTGGGTCGTCTTCGGCTCCAACGTCGGCACCACGATCACCGGCTGGCTCGTCGCCGCGACGGGGGTCGACCTGAAGATCGACGCGCTCGCGCTGCCGATGATCGGTTGCGGCGCCCTCGCCCGGATGCTCGGCAAGGGCCGCGTGGGCGCGATCGGCGAGGCGATCGCGGGCCTCGGCCTCTTCTTCCTCGGGGTCGTGTTCCTCAAGGACGCCTTCTCCACGCTCGCGGCCGGGATCGAGCTCGACGAGCTCGCGCCGGGCGTGCTCGGCCGGCTCGCCCTGTTCGGCGTCGGCGCGCTCCTCACGATCCTCATGCAGTCGTCGAGCGCCGCGATGGCGATCACGCTCAGCGCCGCCTCGGCGGGGATCATCGACCTCGATGGCGCGGGCATCATGGTGATCGGCGCGAACGTCGGCACGACGTCCACCGCCCTGTTCGCCACGCTCGACGCCACGCCGGCGGCGCGGCGCACGGCCGCCGGCCACGTGGTCTTCAACCTCCTCGCCGCGGTCGTCGCGCTCGCGCTGCTGCCGTGGATGCTGCGCCTGGTCCAGATCGCGATCACGCCGCCAGACAACGAGGGCGGGATCGCGACCACGCTCGCCGTGTTCCACACGGTGTTCAACCTCCTCGGCGTCGTGCTCATCTGGCCGCTCAGCGGGCACCTCGAGCGGGCGCTCGCGAAGCGCTGGGTGACGCCCCTCGAGGAGCGCGGGATCCCGCGCCACCTCGACCGCACCGTCGCGGCGGTCCCGGAGGTCGCGCTGCAGGCGGCGCTGCGCGAGGCCGAGCGCATGCTCCGGCACGCGGGCGACATCGTCGGCGCCGCCCTGCGCAAGAAGACGGCGGACAAGAAGACGGTCGAGGAGGGCATCGCGGCGTACGAGCGGCTCGGCGCGGCGGTGTCCTCGTTCATCGCGGACCTCTCGCGCGCGCGGCTGTCCGCGGAAGCGTCGACCGACCTCGAGGCGCTCCTGCGCGCGCGGCGGCACGCGGACACCGCGGTCGAGCAGGCGCGCCTGCTCGTCGAGCAGCGCTCGGAGCTCGCCGACGTCGACAAGCGCGTCGCGGCGCTCGACGACGAGCTCGCGACGGCGTTCCGCGAGCTCGTCGCGGCGTCGAACCCCGAGGCGGAGCACGCCGAGACCGCCGAGGAGTCGGTGGCGCTCGGACGGATGCAGGAGCGCTACGAGCAGCGGCGCAGCGCCCTGCTCGCCGCGGCGACCGCGGGCGGGGACGTGCAGGCGGCCATCGACGCGCAGCACTTCCTCGCGGAGTGCCGGCGCGCGGTGCGGCACCTCGCGCGCGGGGCGCGTGAGCTCGCGGCGCTCAGGATTCGAGTGACTTCCGCCACGCCGCGTGTAAGTTCGGCGGCATGAGCACGACGATCCGCCGCATCCTCTGCCCGGTCGACTTCTCGGAGCCGTCGCGCCACGCCTTCGAGTACGCGCTCGGGCTCGCCGAGACCCTCGGCGCCGAGGTCCACCTCGCGCACGCGTACCAGCTGCCGGTCTTCGCGCTGCCGGACGGCGCGATGATGCCGACGGCCGAGATGGCCGCGGCGGTGAGCACCGACGCGCAGCGCGCGCTCGACGCGATGGAGGCGCCGGAGGGCCGGACGGTGGTCCGGCACCTGACGGAGGGCGTGCCGCACAAGGAGATCGAGCGCCTCGTCGACGAGCTCGACATCGATCTGGTGGTGGTGGGGACGCACGGCCGCACGGGCATCCGCCGGCTGCTGATCGGGAGCGTCGCCGAGCGCGTCGTGCGCACCTGCCCGGTGCCCGTGCTCACCGTCCCGCCGCCGCCGCAGTGACCCCGTGATCAGCGCGCGGCGTTGGCGTAGAGCGCGCGGCGCACGTCCGTCCGCGTGACGATCCCCACGAGCGCGCCCTGCGCGTCCAAGACGGGGAGCCGCCCGACGTCGTGCTCCACCATGCACGCGAGCGCGTCCTCGAGCGGCGCGTCCGGGCGCGTGGTGCGGAGCGAGCCCGACATGTGGCTCGTCACCGGGAGCTCGCCGCGGCCCTTCGCGCGCGCGCGGTCGATGTCGCGGTGGGAGAGCACCGCGATCAGCTCGCCGTCGCGCTCGACGGGCGCGCCGGAGACGCCCCACTCCGCGAGCTGCTCGGCGACCGCGGCGAGCGTCGCGCTCGCGGCCACGGTGTGCACCGGCGTCGTCATCACCTCCGCGACGACGCGCGGCGAGGGCGGGTGGGCGTGGAGCCAGGCGAGCGCGCGGCCCGCGACCGCGTCCGGCGTGTCGTCCTTCACGAGCGCGGCGGCCGCGCCGCGGTGACCGCCGCCCCCGAGGGCGCGCAGCGCGCCGCCGATGTCGACGAGCGCGGAGCGGCTCCGCCCGACCACCTGGACGGCGCCGCGGCGCCCGACCGCGGTGAAGGTGATCAGCGCGTCGAACCCGCCGAGCCGCCGCGCCTCCGCGGTGATCTCGGCGAGCCCGTCGAACATCTCCTCGATCGCGAGGGTCGCGATGCCGACCTCGACCGCGCCGACGCGCTCGCGGCGCGCGCCGTGGAGCACGGCGGAGAGCGCGGCGAGCTGCGCGTCGGCGAGCGGGAGCTGGAGGTAGCGCTCCATCACCGCGAGGTCGGCGCCGTGGTCGAGGAGCCACGCGAACGCGCGCGCGTCGCGCGGCGTCGTGTGCCCGAGGGTCAGCGAGCCGGTGTCCTGATGGATCCCGAGCGCGAGCAGCGTCGCCTCCGCGGGGTCGATCGGGACCTGCCGCGAGCGGATTCGCTCGACGAGCGCGGTGGTGACGGCGCCGAGCGGCTCGACGACGTGCACGTCGCCGGACAGGTCCGTCGGCGTCGCGGGGTGGTGGTCGTAGACGGCGAGGGTCACCTCCTCGCCCGCGTCGCGGCGCGCGAGGATCGCCTCGACGTGGCCGAGGCGCCGGCGGTCGCGCAGGTCGACGACGGTGAGCCGGTCCACCGTCGCGGGGTCGACGTCGCTCGCGCGAGCCGCGGCGAAGCGGTCCTTGTGCAGCGACCAGTACTCGCGCACGGCGCGGCTGAGCCGGCGCGGCAGCGCGATGAGCGCGCCCGGCTCGAGCTTCTGCACGGCGACGCACGCGGCGAGCGCGTCGAAGTCCGCGTTCTCGTGGGTCGCGACGACGTGCACGGCGGGGGGCTACGCGCGGACGGCGAGCACGGGGACCGCGCTGAGGCGGAGCGTCCGCTCGGCGGTGCTGCCGAGCAGGAACCGCGAGAGGCCGGTGCGACCGTGCGTCCCCATGACGATGAGCCGGGCGTCCACGTCCTTTGCGTGCTCCGCGATCGCTCCGGCGGCCTCCCCGACCACCACGCGCACCTCGATGGGCTCGCCGAGCTCGCCCTTCACGAGGCCGACGAGCTCCGCGTGCTTCTTGGCCGCGAGCGCCGCGTTCGCGCCGACCCGATCGGGGTGGAGCACGTCGTCACGCGGCGGGAACGGCTCCTCGACGTCGGCGGGGTCGAGCCGCATGAGCGGGTCGTACGTGACGTGCAGGGCGACGAGCTTGGCGCCGCACGGCTTCGCGAGCGCGACCGCGAGCTTGAGCGCGGCGCGCGACGGGTCGGAGAAGTCGATGGCCACGACCCACGTGCCGCCGCTCACCGGGTGAGCGGGCGCGTCGCCGCGCGGACCGACGAGCACCGGACACGGCGCGTGCCGGAGGATGCGGTCGGCGGTGCTCCCGAGGATCCACTCCCCGATCCCGCGCCGGGTGCTCTCGCGCGGGCCCGCGTGCCCGTGCGGTCCGACGACGAGCAGCGACGCCTGCACCTTCTCGGCGTGCTCGATGATCGCCTCCCAGGTGCGTCCGTCGAGGAGCGTGGCGCTCGCGTGCGGGCCGAGCGACGCCGCGCGCTCACGCTCCTTGGCGAGCGCCTGCTCCGTGGCGTCGTGTCGGCTCCGGGCGCGCTCGCGGTACACCCGCTCGGCCTCGTTCCTCGGCTCGCCGCTCACCTCGGGCAGGGGCGCGCCGACGTGGACGAGCTCGAGGGCGCGCCCGGTCGCGGCCGCGATGCGCGCGGCGATCTCCACGGCCTCGGCTCCGGACACGGAGAGGTCGGTCGCACAGACGATGGGTCCTCGTTCGGTCATGGCCGGTAACTTATCAGCCTCCGTGCCATCGCGTGACCCTTGCCAGGCCGACCGGTCGCGTGTTCTTTTGGAGCACGCCGCGCGCCGTGCGCGCGAAACGACTGCGTCTCGCGACCCAAGGAGCCTTCGTGACCAAGCCCGTGCGCTCGATCCTCTGCCCGGTGGACTTCTCGGCGGCCTCCGAGGAGGCGGCGCGCTACGCGGTGAGCCTCGCGCAGGCGCTCGGGGCCGAGCGGATCACGTTCCTGCACGTGTTCCAGCCGCCGATCTATCCCGTGGGCGAGGCGTCTCACACGCTCCTCGACGAGACCGCGCACGCCGCGCTCAAGGATCACTTCCGGCGCGAGGTCGAGGGGCTCGCGAAGCGCCACGGCGGCCACGGCATCGAGGCCGACGCGAAGCTCGTCGAGGGCTACCCCCACCCGGTGATCGTGGACACCGCGAGGGAGATCGGCGCCGACATGATCGTGCTCGCGACCCACGGTCGCACCGGGCTCGGTCACTTCCTGCTCGGATCGGTGGCCGAGAAGGTCGTGCGCACCTCGCCCATCCCGGTCTGCAGCGTGCGCGTCGAGGAGTGACCTCGCGCGCGCGCCCTCGCAGCGGGGCGCTCAAGGCGTGAGGGTAGGCTCGACCGGCGCGCCCGGCCCGGCGCCGAGGAGGCGGTGGCACGCGGCGCAGGTCGCGAGGAAGCGGCCGTAGATCGCGGCGCGCGCCTCGGCGTCGGCCGCCTGCTCGGCTTCGGCGCTCAGCTCGTGCACGTGCGCGCTGAGCGCGGCGAGCTGCGCCGGCGGCGCCTGGTCGCGTCCCAGGGCCGCCGGCGCGAGCGGCGCCTCGCGCAGCGCGGCGGCCCCGGCGCGGAAGTGCTCGACGTCGTCGATCACCAGGCCCTCGAACATCCGCTCGGCCGCCCACGCGTGGCGGCGCATGTGCGCGGGGGTGTCTTCGCCCTCGGGGATCGGGGGGCGCTCCATCGCGAAGCGCCGCCCGACCGCGGCGTGGCACTCACCGCAGCGCACGAGCGTCGTGGCCAGGGCTTGCCCCGCCTCGGTGAGCGTCGTGGCCTCGGCGTGCGCGCCGGCCGCGGCCTGCATCGCGGCGAGGCGCGGGCGGAGCGCGCCATCGAGCGCGCGACCCTCGTCGTGCGCCGCGAGCCACTCGAGGTGGCCGCGCGCGGCAGGCACGTCCGCGCGGATCAGCGCGTCGCGCGCCTCCGACGCGCGCGCGTAGTGGCCGTGCATGACGGCGCCGGTCGCGCTCGGCGCGGGGATCTCCGGCGGCTCCGGCGGGCTCGGCTCGGTCGCCGGCGTCGGGGCGGGCTCGGCGGGAGCATCGTCGCCGCACCCGCCGAGCGCGACGAGGACGGCCAGACACGGGAGGCACGGCGCGACGCGCGACATGCTCGCCAGCTACACCCCGGCTCGTTCGGGGCAAGCGCGCTCAACGCCCGCTCGCGGCGATCATCTGCGCGACGCAGTGTCCGAACACCTCGCGCCAGAGGACCTCGAGCGCGGGCTCGTAGGCGGGATCGGTCTCGCGCATCACCGCGATCAGCGTGTCGAGCCAGTGCGCGTAGTGGCGCGGTTCGATCCCGAGGCCGCGCGCCGAGTGGCTCTCGGCGATGCGCTCGAGGTGCTCGAGGCCGTCCTCGAGCCCGCGGGCGGCGCGCATCACGAGGTAGAGCGAGCGCTTGAGCACGACGCCTTGCTTCGCGATGTCGGTCTCGGCGAAGAGGGCGGCGATCTCGTCGCTGCTCAGGACGAAGCGCGCGTAGAAGCGGCTGGTGAAGGTCGGGTCCGCGAGGCAGCGCTCGAGGCTCCGCTGGAACTGGTCGAGGGCGGCCGGCTCGAGGTTGACGTCCACGGGGAGACTCTACCCCGATCGATCGCCGTGCAGGGACGCGCTCAATCGATCGGAAACGGTACCGGCATCTCCGGCGCGTAGCCGAGGATGGTGCGCGCGCGCGCGCCGTCGAGCACCGCGCCGTGGTGCAGGCGGCCGCGGTTGATCGCGTAGTCGAAGTCGGTCCCGCGCGCGGCGCGCCGCAGCGCGTAGAGCGGGGTCATCAGGGGGCCGGGGACGGGGATCTGGCGCCGGCCGCTGCGGCGGATGATCTCGCTCAGCGGCAGCGTCGTGGCGCCCGGGATGTTGAAGATCCCCTGCGCGCTCGCGCCGGCCGCGAGCGCGAGCGCGCGCCCGAGGTCCTCGATGCTCACGAGGTTGATGACCGGGTCGTACCCGAGCGGGCGGTAGCAGACGTCCGATGACAAGTAATCGTGCAATTGGCTGCCCGCGCGCGGCGCGAGGCACTCCGCGGCCCGCACGACCGCGATCGAGAGTGGGCTCATCCCGAACCGCGTGCAGACGGTGAGGTCCGCCTCGACGCGGTCCCGCACCCACTGCGGCGCGCCCGGCGAGAGGTCGAGCGGCTGGGCCTCGTCGATGCGCGAGGGCAGGGACGAGTCGATCGCGTAGACCTCGCCGAAGCCGCGATAGACGAAGCGCCGGATCGTCGGGTGCTCCTCCGAGAGCGCGAGCAACGAGCGCGTCGCGAGCACGTTGAGCGCGCGCGCCCGCGGGCCGCTCGCGCCGACGCCGCGGTGGCTCGCCATGTCGATCACCACCTCGGTCGCGTGCTCGCGGACGGGGCCGAACATCAGGTGGCGCAGGTTGCGCTCGCGCGTGAGATCGAGCCGCACGTAGCGCACGCGCCCATCGATCTCGACGCTGGTCGGGCGCACCGCCTCGACGCCGACCGCGAGGATCGACGCGGTGCCCTCCTGGGCGAGCAGCGCGCGGATCACGGCCTCGCCGATGGCGGTCGTCGCGCCGGTGATGAGGTAGCGGCTCATCGGAAGATCCCTCGGCGCTCGCGCAGGCCCTCGTCGAGGAGCGCCTGCACGCGCTCCTTCACCCTCGCCGCCGCGTCGGCGAGGACCTCCGGGTCGCGCGGATCGCCGTCGTACGCTTCGTGGAGGGCCATCGGCGCGCCGTACCGGATGTGGTAGCGGACGGGGAGCGGGAAGGGCGTGGCCGGGATGGGCAGGTACGGCGCGCCGAAGGGGTGGAAGCGCTCGAGCTTGGTGAGCGTCGGCATCTGCTCCTCGGCGCCGACGAGCGCGGTCGGGACCACCGGCGCGCGGTAGCGCAGGGCGAGCTCGACGTGGCCGACGCGCCAGTCGGTGAGCCGATAGCGATCGCGGAAGGGCTTGCCGATGCCCGCGGTGCCCTCGGGGAAGACCACGAGGAGCTGGCCCTCCTCGAGCACGTGCTCGCAGTTGCGCCGAGTGCCGGCGATGCCTCCGGCGCGCGCGACGAGGGTGCCGAAGAACGGCAGCCGCGGGACGAAGCGATCCATCACCGTGCGGGGCGTGCGGGGCGGGTCGGTCCGGCGCGCGAGGTCGGTGTGGAGCATGAACGCGTCGAAGGGCAGGGTGCCCGAGTGGTTGCACGCGATGATCGCGGGGCCCTCGGCCGGGACGTGCTCGACGCCGCGGCTCTCGACGCGGAACCACGCCTCGTAGAGCGGGCGGGTGAGGGCGAGCCCGAGCTCGGTGCCGCGCGCGTGGCCGCCGAACGAGTCGTAGCCCTCGGGCCGCGCGGCGGCGAGCGCGTCGGCGCGCGCGCGGAGCGGCTCGGTCAGGAGCGCCCGCGTGAGGCGAGCGCGCAGCGGCGTTCCCATCGCCGGCTAGCTAACCCCGCGCGCGGGCGAGGCCAATCCGATCACGCGCCGCGTGCGCGTGGCGCGTCACTGCGCGTTGGGGTTCAGGCTCTCGACGAAGCGCGCGAGCGCCTCGAGCTGGGCCTCGTCGAACTGCGCGCCGAACGCCGCCATCAGCGGCGAGCGCCCCGCGGCCGGGCCGCCGTCGCGGATCACCGTGAGGATGTGCTCGTGGGTCCGCGACGAGTCCGCCCAGAACGCCGGGTCGGTGAAGTTCGCCGGGCGCGGGTTCAGCGCGGCCGCGGCGGCGCCGTCGCCCGCGCCGCCCGCGCCGTGGCACGGGCCGCACGTCGTCGCGAACACGCCCGCCGCGTCGAAGTCCCCGGCCTCGCCCGCGGCGCCGTGGCCCTGCTCGGCGAGCGCGCGCGCGATGTGCTCCTGCGCCGCGACGTTGGTCCAGTTCTGTCCCTCGTGGTTCATGACGTCGGGCGCCACCGCGAAGAAGAAGAGGAGCATGAACGCCAGGGCGACGGTGAGGAAGTAGAGGACGTACTTCGGCTGCACGTCGAGGTGCATGAAGTACTTGCAGACGAGGAACGCCTTCACGACCGCGATGCCGAACGCCGTGACCAGGGTGATGACCTGGATCTCCAGCATGGGGCCGAGCACGCTGATCGCGAGCAGCACGAGGAGGATCACCCAGATCCGGACGTAGTGCTCGGGCCCGTGGTGCGCGTGCTCTTCGCCGTGGCCTTCGTGGCCTTCCGAGCCGCCGTGGGAGTGCGCGTGGTCGCTCATGCCGTCACTTCGCGATGTAGAGGAGCGGGAAGAGGAAGATCCAGACGATGTCGACGAAGTGCCAGTACACCCCGACCATCTCGACGCGCTGGAGCTCGCGGTTCTGGTTCGCGTACCAGGCGACCCAGCCCATCACGATCGCGCCGACGATCACGTGGCTCGCGTGGATGCCGGCGGCGACGTAGTAGAAGGCCCAGAAGCCGTTCGCGGTGATCGTGTACCCGTGGTGGATCTCGATGCTCCACTCGATCGACTTCACGACGAGGAAGGTGAGCGCGCCGCCGATCGTGACGAGGAGGTACTTCGCCGCCTTCTTCCCGTCGCCCTTCTCCGCCGCGTGGTGCGCGAGCACCGCGGAGAGGCTCGAGCTCAGGAGCACGAACGTGTTGAGCGTGCCGATCCACGTGTTGGTGTGCGACGCGTACTCGGCCCACTCGGGGTGGGCGAGCCGGTGCATGATGTAGGAGGCCAAGAGGCCGCCGAAGATCACGATCTCGGAGGCGAGCAGCCACCACACGGCGAGCATGCCGGTGCTGATGCCCGCCGCGGAGCGGGTGGTTGCGACGGGCTTCATCACGAGGCGCTCTCCGCGGCCGGGGCGGCGTCCTGCGGCCAGAAGTCTTCGTCGTGGTCGGGGTGGCTGTACTCGTACGGGCCGCGGTGAACGACCGGCAGCGTCTCGAAGTTGCCGTGCGGCGGGGGCGACGGGACCGTCCACTCGAGGGTGTTGGCCCGCCACGGGTTGTTGCCCGCCTTCTTGCCGCGGAGCATCGAGACGAAGAAGTTGACGAGGAAGATCACCTGCGCGAGCAGCATGATCACGAGGCAGGTGGTCGCGAAGATGCGCAGCGGCTGCAGCTCCCAGAGGTCGGGGAAGTGCTCGTAGCTGTAGATCCGGCGGTGCTGGCCCCACGCGCCGAGCACGAACAGCGGGATGAAGATCCCGTTGAACGTCAGGATCGTGATCCAGAAGTGAACCTTGCCGGCCGTCTCGCTCATCATCCGGCCGAACATCTTCGGGAACCAGTACGTGATCCCGGCGAAGACCGCGATGATGGCGATCGGGAAGAACGTGTAGTGGAAGTGCGCGAGCACGAAGTACGTGTCGTGGAAGTAGATGTCCGCGCCGCTCGCCCCGAGGAAGATGCCCGTCACGCCGCCGATGAGGAACTCGGCCATGAACGCGAGCGCCCAGAGCATCGGCACGGTGAAGCGGATCGAGCCCCCGTAGAGCGTCGCGATGTAGACGAAGCACATCTCCGCGATCGGGATGGAGATGAGCACGGTCGTCACCGTGAAGATGTTCGCCATCCGAGGATCGATCCCGGCGATGAACTGGTGGTGCGCCCACACGAAGAAGGAGAGCACGCCGGTCGCGATCGCCGTGTAGAGGACGATCTTGTAGGCGAACAGCTTCTTGCGGGAGAAGACGGTGATGATCTCGGCGACGATCCCCAGCGCCGGCAGCAGCACGACGTAGACCTCGGGGTGGCCGAAGAACCAGAAGAGGTGCTGGTAGAGCACCGGGTCGCCGCCCGTGCGCGCGTCGAAGTAGCCGGTGCCGATCTGCTGGTCGAACAACAGCATGATCGCGCCGGCGATCAGCGGGCCCACCGACGCCATGAAGAGGATGCTGGCGATGACGATGAACCAGATCACGATCGGCACGTCGAACGCCTTCATCCCGGGCGCGCGCGAGTTCATCGCGGTGGTGATGAAGTTGATGCCGCCCATGAGGAACGCGACGAACTCGAGGGCGACGGCGGTCACCCACATCGAGGCGCCGAGCGGCGTCAGGTTGTACGCGCCGTCCGCGCTCAGCGGCGGGTAGGCGGTCCACGCGCCGCCGAAGCCGCCGCCCGGCACGAAGAAGCTCGCGACGAGGATGATCGCGCTCAGGAGGAAGATCTGGTAGCTGAGCCGGTTCAGCCGCGGGAAGACCATGTCGTCCGCGCCGATCATCAGCGGGATCAGGTAGTTCCCGAAGGCGGCGATGAGCACGGGCATCGCCACCCAGAAGATCATGATCGTCCCGTGGTTGGTGACGAACGCGTTGTACTCGTGCGGCGTGACGACCCCGACGAGCGGGATCTCCGCGCCGGGGAACGCGAGCTGCATCCGGAACGCGTACGCGAAGTACCCACCGATGAGGGCCATCGCCATCCCGGTGAACATGTACTGCAGGGCGATGATCTTGTGATCGGTCGACCAGAAGTACTTCAGGAAGAAGTTCTCGTTCTGCGAGGCCATCTGTACCTCAGTGGGCCCGGGCGAGGATCTCGCCGCGATCGCGCATCCACTGCGCGTGTTGCTCGGGGGTCTCGACGAACAAGCGGGCGCCCATCAGCCCGTGGCCGATCCCGCACATCTCCGCGCACTGGATGTCGTAGTGGCCGGGCAGGGTCGGCTCGAACCATCCCACGATCCGGCGGCCGGGGATCGCGTCCTGCTTCAGGCGGAACACCGGGACGGAGAAGTCGTGCAGGACGTCCGTCGACTCGAGCTGGTAGTGGTAGACCTGCCCGACCTCGACGTGCAGCTCGTCGATCATCGTGATGTCGTCGTCCGTGTCGAGCTGACCGTCCGGGCCCGGGTGCACGAACGTCCACGCCCACTGCTGCGCCACGATCCGGATCGTCCGGTCGGCCTCGGGCAGCGTCTGCTTGACGTTGACCCACACCATGATCGCGGCCGCGACGATGAAGACGTCGCAGATGATGATCAGGATGTGCGGGATGTTGATCCAGCGCTTGAGGTCGGGCTCGTCGCCGGTGACGTACTCGGCCTTGTGGCCGGGCCGCTCGCGGAAGCGGAACAAGAGCCAGAAGAACATCCCCTGCGCGGCGAAGAACCAGAAGCCGGTCAACACCGCGATCAACAAGATCACGTTGTCGATGTCCGCGGCGTAGGTGGAGGCCTGTACGACGTATTGCTCGATCACAGGAAGATCCAGAAGATGACGGCGCCGATGTAGAGGATGACGCCGATGATCGTCACCCAGAACCAGAGGCGCGCGGCGTCGTGCGCGACCGTGCGCCAGCCCTCGTCGAGCCAGAGCCCGCGGGTGTCGGGGGGCTTCGGGTGCCCGTGGTGGTCGTGGTCGTCGGCCATGCTCACTGCCCTCTCAGCGTCGCGATGTACGCGGCGACGTCCGCCATCTGCTGCTCGTCGGCGAGGCCGAGCGCCATCGGGCGCATCGACGCGCCGGTCGCGTCGCCGGCGGTCGTGCCGCGCGTGCCCGCCTTGAACTGCGCGAGCTGGGCGACGATGTACCAGTCGTTCAGGCTCGTCAGCGGCGGCGCGTCACGCCCCACGTCGCCGGCCGCGTTCGCGCCGTGACACTCGACGCAAGGCGCGAACGCTTCGCGGCCGCGGGCCGCGTCGCCGCCCATCACCGGCTCCGGCTGGACCGCTGGCATCGCCGTGACGTGCGCGATGATCGCGTCGAAGTCCCCGTCGTGCCGGAGCGTGCGGACCATGTTGCGCATGCGCAGGCCGTGGGTGTCGGCGGGGTGCGCTCCCCGGTGCCCGTCGCGGAACTTCTCGAGCTGCCGGCGCACGTACCACTCGGGCAGCCCCGCGATCGCCGGCGCGCGGAACTGCTGGTTGCCTTCGCCGTTCGCGCCGTGGCAGGTCGCGCACGTCTCGTAGAGGCGCGGCCCGGCGGCGTCGCCCTCCGGCCGGCTCGGGCCGTAGCCACAGCCGCCGAGCGCGGCGCACAGCGCGGCGAGCGCCCAGCTCTTGGAGCACCGAGTCATCGCAGCTTCATCTCGCGTCATCGGGGACATTGCAAATGGAAAACTCACCCGCGGGCGCGACGCCCAGAGGTGACGTTTCGTGAGCCTTTTCGAGCGCTCGCGCCCTCGCGCGGAGCACGAGCACCACCGCGCCGACGAAGGCGAGCGGCAGCAGCGAGAGCAGCACCGTCGTGCCGACGTACGCGTCGCGGTTCGCCTCGTTCGCGTCGAAGCAGACGGGGCACGCGAGCGCGAGCGCGGGGACGAGCCAGGCGCTCGCGGCGGCGCCGATCGCGGCGAGCCTCACAGGTACACCTCGAAGTAGAGGATCGGCCAGATGGCGACGACGAAGTACCAGAAGGTCTGTACGGTCCAGAACGCGGGCCCCTCGAGGGTGCCGCGCAAGAGCCGCGTCATCGCCCAGCCCAGCGCGAGGATCGCGGCGAGCGCGTGCGCCGCGTGGCTGCCGACGATGAGGTAGAAGAACCCGCCGAGCGGGCCGCTGGTGATCGTGAGGCCCTGGCCCAGCAGGGCCACCCACTCGCCGCCCTGCACGAGCACGAACGCCGTGCCCAGCGCGATCGCGACGGCGAGCGGGAGCTTGGCGCTCGCCGGGTCCGCCTTGAAGCGCCGGTGGGCCCAGTAGAGGGCGACGCCGCTCAGGAGCAGCGCGACGCTGTTCACCGCGGTGATCTCGACCGGCAGGCGCGGCTGATCGGGCGGCGGCCACCCGAACGGGGCGCTCGCCTTCACGATCAGGAACGCGCTGATCATCCCGAAGAAGAACATCAGTTCCGTCAGGACGAAGATCAGCATCCCGAGCACGCCGCTCGGGATCAGGGGCTTGTTGGCGCGCACCGCAGCCGGCACGGGGCCGGTTATACACGGCTCCACGCCGAACGCTAGAGCGCCGAAAAGAGGTCGCCGAGGATCGGACCGCCCTCGGCGCTGGCGCCCGATCGGCGAGTTGAGCGAAGCCGCCCGCGCAGGAGGCCGCCGAGTGGTAGCGTGCCGGCGTCATGGGCCTCCTCACGGACCGCGTCGCGGTCGTCACCGGCGCTGGCCGAGGGATCGGGCGCGCCATCGTGGAGCGCTTCGTCGCCGAGGGCGCGCGCGTCGTCGTCAACGACCTCGACGCCGCGCCGGCCGAGGAGGCGCGCGCGGCGTGCGAGGCGATCCGCCCCGGCGCCGCGGTCACCTCCGTCGGCAGCGTCACCGACGCCGCGTACACCGACGCGCTGATGGCGCGCGCGATCGACGCGTTCGGCGCGCTCGACGTCCTCGTCTGCAACGCGGGCCTGACGCGCGATCGCGTCGCCCACCGGATGAGCGACGACGAGTGGCAGCGCGTGATCGACGTGAACCTCACCGGCACGTTCCACTGCGTGCGCTCGGCCGCGCCGCACCTGCGAGACGTCGCCAAGCGCGAGCTCGAGGAGCGCGGTGAGGTCAGCCGCGTGCGCAAGGTGGTGACCTTCTTCTCGACCGCGGCGATCCGCGGCAACCCCGGGCAGCTCAACTACGCCGCGGCGAAGATGGGCAACGTCGGGCTCGCGCGCACGCTCGCGCAGGAGTGGGCGCCGTTCCGGATCTGCGTGAACGCGGTCGCCCCCGGCTTCATCGAGACGCGGATGACGGCGGAGAAGGCGCCGGGCGAGGCGATGGGCATCCCGCGCGCGCTCCGCGAGGCCGCGCTCGATCGCATCCCGTTCGGTCGCTACGGGCGGCCCGAGGACGTCGCCGGCGTGGTCCTGTTCCTCTCTTCGCCGCTCAGCGACTACGTGACCGGCCAAGAGCTCAACGTCTCCGGCGGCCTGCAGATCCCCTGACCGGCCGCGCCGCTCAGATCGCGTCCGCGAGCGGCCCGTCGAGCACGCCGAGCGCGCGGGCGTCGTCGAGCTGGCGCCGCAGATCCGCGAGCGCGCGCGCGCTCGGCGGCACGACGCCCTCCGCGCCGAACACCCGGTGGAACGCGTCCGGGTGCCGCTCCGCGGCGCCCGAGAGCGCGTCGAGGAGCGCTTCGCCGTGCGCCTCGTGCAGAGGTGGCGTGGCGAGGAAGAGGTCCGAGGGGATCGCCGGGGTCGCGAGCAGCACCCGCACGTCGTCCTCGAACCCGAGATCCACGAACCCGGCGCGCACCATCGGGCGCATCGGATCGCCGCTCTCGAACACCGCGAACGTCGCGCCCGCGTCGACGACTCCGTCGAGCACCGACAACACGAGCGCGCCGTGGGTCGCGAAGAACTGCTCGGCGCGGAAGAGCACCGTCGGGTCGAGCCCGAGCCCCGCGAGCGCGAGCCGCGGGAAGATGTATCCGGCCGCCGACGTCTCGGCGACCCAGCCCATCCGCCGGCCGCGGAGCTGGAGCGCCGAGCGGATCGGCGAGTGGCGCTTGACGAACACGACGCCGTGGTAGTGCGCGACGCCTTGGCGGACGCACGTCGCCACCGGGATCGCGCGGCGCAGCGCGCGCTCGCGGAGCGCGAGGGTCGGGGACGTCCACGACAGGTCGACGGCGCCCGCGGCGAACGCCTCGACGAGGGCCGCGGGCGAGCGCGCGACCTGGACGCTGCACGGGCGATCGAGCGCGGCGGTGAGGTGCGCCGCGACGCGCGTGAGCGCGCCGCGGGTGGCGGCGTCGTCGACGACGGGGACGAGACCGAGCGCGAAGGTCACGTGAACGCGCCAGTATGGCACGGGCGGCGCCGCTCAGGGAGAGACGAGGGTGACCGGCGCGGACTCGACCTCCGTCGTCATGCCCCGCGCGATGAAGCGGTTCGTGCCCGGGAACAGCGGCATGCGGGGGAAGACGGCGCGCCCGCGCGCGTCGGGGGCTCGATCGCCGTAGGTCGTGTGGACCGGCTCGAGCAGGACGAGCAGCACGCGCTCGTCGCGCTCGAGGCACACCGAGTCGATCACGAAGTCGAGCTGGATCAGGTCGTCCTCGGGGGCGACGTCGTCGGCGCGCGTGATCGGCTGTCCGTCGCGCGGCGACACGATCACGACGCTCGGGTCGGGGCACGGGCACGCGGCGCGGCCGATCGCCGCGTGGCAGGCGCGGAAGTCGTCACAGCTCGCCCCGTCGAGGCAGGCGCCGAGCGCGTCGGCGCAGCGGGCGCGCGGCTCGCCGGCGAGCCGCGCGAGCCGCGCGCGCTCACCGTCCTCGCACTCGGCCTCGGTGAGGCCCTCGAGATCGCCGCACGCCGCCCGACGCGCGCACGTCCCGGCGCTCGGATCGGGGCTCGCGCACGCCGCGAGCAAGGCCAACGCGCCCGTGGCGCCCGCGACGGACCGCATCCCATTCTCGTAGCACCGCTTGCGCGGGGCGAGAAACATCCGCATGGTGTGGGCGCTTCGTTGACAACTCCAATCGGGGGCGAAACGGTTTCGACGAGGGCGGAGAAGCCCTGTTGGCGTGTCGCCGGATTCGGTAACGGCGTCAAAAACATCCGGAAACCCACAAGTGCGAACGACAACGCGCTTGCTCTCGCTGCCTAGTAAGTAGTCAGAGAGCCGTCGAAGGCTGGAGCCTGCCAGTGCTCCACCGGAGGCGTAATCGAGCTGGCTGGTCCAATCCCACGTGACCCGGGGTGCGGGCGAGAACACAGGGTCGCTCGCGGCGAAGGGAGCCCGCCCACAGGCGCCCTCCGCGGCTAACTCAAATTGCGGGCTACACACGTAGAAGGCAGTGTCGCGGACTGCTCGCGGACGCGGGTTCGACTCCCGCCGCCTCCATCCGGTTTCCCCACGAAGCCGGCGTTCTTCGGCGACGCGTCGAGCTCGCGACGAGCTCGTCGTCGCGCGACTCTCCATCCACGCGCAGGGCGTTCAGCGCAGGAGAGGGTCCTCCTGGAGCAGGCGCGGGTGGGCGCCGGCGCTGGAGCGCAGTCGCTCCGCCTCGGCGCAGAGGGCCCGGCCCTCGTCGCCGCCGAGGCGCAGGCCGCGCTGGTGCGCGGCGATCGCCGCGCTCAGGTGTTGGCCCAGGGCGCGCGCTTCGCGCTCCGCGCGCGCGAGCAGGGCCACCGCTGCCTCCGGGTGGCCGCGGGCGTCCTCGGCGTAGGCGAGCGCGCGGGTGGCGCCGCTCGTGTAGAACGGGGGCGCGGCCTGCGCGCGCGCGGCCCAGCGCTTCACGCGGCGCGCGGAGGCGTCGCGATCGCCGGCGCGCAGCGCCTGCGCTTCCGCGAGCGCGGCCATCGTGGCCACGACCCCCACGTACATCTGCTCGAGCGAGGCGCGGCCGGCGCGCTCGAGCGCCGCAAAGACGGTCGCCCGCGTGCGCTTGGGGTCGGTGTCCGTGTAGAGGCACGCGAACGTGCGGGTCGTCGCCGCGATCGGGAGGAAGAAGAGCGGCATGGCGTCGCCGAGCGCAGCCTCCGCCTCGTCGAGGACGCGCACGGCGTCCGTGGCGTCGCCCCGCACCACGTGCCAGCCCGCGAGCGTGAAGTCGACCTGCGAGCGCAGCGCGTGGTGGTGGCTGCCGCGGCCGAGCGCGCGCAGGCGCGCCATGGACGCGTCGAAGGCGACGAGCCGCTCGGCGTAGAGGTCGAGCGCGGCGAGGTGCGAGACGACCATGCCGTGCCCGTAGCTGCCGGCGCCACCGTTGCGCTCCACGGCGTCCGCCGCGCTCGCGAGCGCGGCCTGCGCTTCGTCCCACGCGCCGAGCCGCTTGCGCTCGAGGCCGGCGATCGCGGGCTCGAGCGCGCACAGGTCGGGGTGCGTCCGCGGCGCGTCGCCGAGGATCGCGCGGGCGCTCGCGAGGTAGCGCGCGGCGAGCGGGACGGGCGCGCGCTTGGGGCTGCCGAGCTCGGCGAGGTAGGCGAAGAGGAGGTCGCACCACGCGGCCTCGACCGCCGCGCCGTGGCGCGCGAAGCGCTCGCGGGCGCGACGGAGGAAGCGGATCCCGGCGAGCGGCTCGAAGTAGCTGAGGATCTGGCCGAGCCGCAGGTCGCGATCCGCGAGGGCCGCGCCCGCGGCGTCGCGCACGCCGGCCACGCGCGCGCGCGCGGGGCCGCGGATGAAGCCGATCGCGGCGAAGAGATCGCGCGCAGGCGAGACGAGCGCGGCGCGATCCCCGGCGAGGGCGAGCGCCTCGGCCAGGCGCCGGCGCCCCGCGTCGATCTGGTTGGCGGCGAGGCGCGCGTGCGCCTCCTCGAAGGCGGCGTCGGGCGCGCGCGCGGGCGCGACGCGCGCGAGCTCGGCGTACGCGTCCGCCGCCTCGAGGTAGCGCGCCGCGCGGGTGAGCGCCGCGGCCCGCGCCTCGAGGTGCGCCGCGTGCGCCTCGCCCGCCGTGTGGGTCGCGAGCAGCTCGTAGAGATCGGCGGCGAGGTCGTGGGCGTGGCGCGCGACCGCGTCCACGGCCGCGCGCTCGGCGAGCCCGAGCGCGTCCGACGCGCGGCCCGCGCGCACGAGGTGCTGCGTCACGCGGAGCGGGTCGGCGTCCGGCTGCGCGAGCAGCCGCTCGGCGATGACGTGGTGCGCGTGCGCGCGCTCGCCGGCCGCGAGCGCGCCCTCGACCGCGCGGCGCACGCTGTCGTGGTAGAGGCTCGCCCGGCCGCCGGCGCCCGCCGGTCCGGCGCGGCGCACGAGGCCGTCGTCGGCGAGCGCGCCCAGGCGATCCTCGACCGCGCCCGCCGCCCAGCCGACGCGCGCGGCGAGCTCGCCCGTGCCGGTCCAGCCGTCCTCGGCGGCGAGCAGGGCGACGAGCGCGCGGTCGCCGCCGTCGAGCGCGCCGACGCGCTCGCCCAGCCAGTCGGTCGGCGCGCCCTCGTCGGCGTGCGCGAGGCGACGGCCGAGCTGTTCGGCCAAGAGCGGTCGGCCGGCGCACGCGGCGACGCGCGCGCGCACCTCGGGCTCGTCGAGCGTCGGCGCGAAGCGGCGCGCGATCGCGACCAGCGCGTCGTCGTCGAGCGGCGGCACGTGCTGGACGTGCGCGCGCTCGACCGAGGACGCCCACGTCGAGGCGGCGGTCGCGTCGACGTCGTCCCGCAGCGTCGCGACGATCGCGACGCCCGCCGGCTCGTAGAGCGCGATCTGCCCGAGCAGCCACGTCGCGTCGGCGTCGGCCCACTGGAGATCGTCGAGCGCGAGCACCACGCCCGCGTGCGCCCGCGCGACCGCGCCGAGGAGGCGCGCGAGCGCGGCGGCGGCGTCGAGCCGCGTCCGCGCCGCGAGCGGCGCGCCGAGCGCGGGGAAGAGCGCTGCCGCGTCGGCGCGCGCGCGCGCCACGGCCGGGTCGTCCAGGAGCCGCGGCGTGAGGTGCCCGGCGAGCGCGTCGATCGCCTCGTCGATCCCCGAGAACGCGACGCGCTCGCTCGCGCGGCCGCGCGCGCGGAGGACCACCGCGCCCTCGCGCTCGGCGGCGCGCACGCCGTCTTCGAGCAGCGCGGACTTGCCGGCGCCCGTCGGCCCCGAGAGGACGAGCATCGCGAAGCCGCCGTCGCGCGCGGCGCCGAGCCGCTCGTGGATCGAGGCGCGGAGCGCGTCGCGTCCCACGAGCTCTTCACGGCTCGCGTCGAGCTCCGGCAGGGCCGGCGGGCGTCCGCCGAGCGCGGGCACCAGCGTCCGCGCGAGGGCGCGCAGGCTCGGGCGCTCGGCGGGGTCCTTGGCGAGCAGGCGTCGCGTCGCCTCGATGAGCGCTTCCGGAGCGAGCGGTGCGAGCTCGGCGAGGTCGGGCGGGGCGCCCGCGAGGTGCAGGACCAGGAGCTGCGTCACGTTCGGCGCGAGGAACGGCGGCCGCCCGCACGCGAGCTCGAAGAGCATCACGCCGAGCGCGTAGAGATCGAGCTCGGGCGCCGGCGGGAGCTGCTTGATCTGCTCGGGCGCGAGGTAGGCGGGCGTGCCGACGATGCCCTCGGCGCGGCGCGCGCTCGCCTCCGCGAGGATGCCGAAGTCGAGCAGGCGCGCGCGCCCCGTCGCGTCGACGATGACGTTGCTCGGCTTGAGATCGCGGTGGACGAGCCCGTGCGCGTGCAGGTGCGCGAGGCCCTCGATCACCCACGGCAGCGCGAGCGCGAGGCGCGCGACGTCGAGCGCACCGGGATGCCGGTCCACCACGGTCGCGTCGTCGAACGCGTGCTCGCCGCTCGGCGAGGTCGCGGCGAACGCGGGGCCGGGCGCGGTGCCCGTCGCGGCGTCGCTCGCGTAGAGGCGGTCGGGGACCGTGCGCTCGTCCCCGCTGATCGGGCGGGGACCGCCGGCCGCGACGGGGCGGCAGTAGTCGGCGAGGTCCTGCCCGTCGACCGCCTCCATCGTGAAGAAGAGGCCCTGGTCGTCCTCTCCGAGCTCGTGGACGCGGACGAGCGCCGGGTGACGGAGCCGCTCCACCGCGCGGAACTCGCGCTTGAAGCGGACGCGCGCGCTCGCGTCGGCGACGAGGGCCCGCTTGCGGGCGACGCGCTCGCCGCGCTCGAGATCGTCGACGAGCTCGACGTCTCCCATCCCGCCGCGCCCGAGGCGGCGGACGAAGCGGTAGCGCGCGCCGTCGCCCACGAGGCCCCCTCTACCACGGTGCGCCGGAGGCCGGCGCGCGTCGCTCGATCCAGGCCTCGATCGCCGCGGCCATCGCGAGCTCGCCGATCCGAGCGCTCGCCTCGAGCGTCTGGCCACCGCGATCGCGGCCGGAGAGGACCACCTGCGCGTCGTGGGCCCGCGCGCGGGTGGCGCCGATCGGGAAGACGCGCACCGCGCCGCCGTCGAGCGGGATCGTCGCGTAGTCGGCGGTGAGCCGCCCCGCGCCGAGCGGGCGGTGCGGCTGCTCCTCGAGCCAGCGCAGGAACGGCGAGCCGTCCTCGGGCGCGGGCCGCCCCTCCCGGTAGGCGCTCCCCTGGTCCGGGCCGCCGCGTGTGACGTCGACGACGTAGAGGCTGCGCGGCGCCGGCTCCGCGCCGAGCGCGTCGAGCTCGGCGAGCGCGGCGAAGAGGTGGTTCTCGTCGCGGTGCTCCACGAGCGCGCGCTCGATCGCGGCGCGAAAGCCGTCCTGCGTCTCGATGACCGTGCGGGGACTGCGCCCGTCCGCGTCATCCATCCAGCGGAGGGGGAAGTCGGGGGTGAGGCCGGCGACGACGAGCGCGGCCGGCGGGCGCGCGTTGCGGAACAAGAGGTCCAGCCGGTGCTCCCCCTGCCCGAGGGTGAGCGACCACGCGCTGAGGTAAGCGTCGTGGCCCAGGCGCGAGCGGACGATCGCGGTGTGGCGCGCTCGCAGATCGAACGTCCGCCTCACCGGCGCGAGCTCGGTCAGCAGCTCGCCCTGGATCACGCAGTCGAGCAGCGAGGAGCGCACCTCGAGCGCGAGGGAGAGCACGAACGCGGCGGGGATCAGCGCGACGACCGCGCCGGCGACCGCGCTCGCCAGGAGCTCGACGAGCGAAAGCGAGGACGCGGCGGCGAGCGTGAGGCCGACCCCGAGCCCGGCGCCGGCGAGGAGGAACACCGTGAGGATCACCACGCTCGGCGGGCCGGCGAGGGGCTCGCGGATCACGCGGTAGGGGTACGAGCGCTCGCCCGCGCTCACCGCGCCTCACCGGCGAGCTGCGCGAGCGCGCGGCGCGCCTCCGCGGCGCCGCGCGCGCGGCTGTCGCGCACGTCGAGCGCGGCCGCGCGGCCGCCGGAGCACGCGAGCCCGGCGGCGGCGAGCCGCCGGCTCTCCGCCGAGTCGCTGCGGGTGAGCGTCTCGAGCAGCTCGCGCCGGAGCTCGAGCGCGTCGGGTGCGCGCAGCCCCTCCGGCGGGCTCTCGAGCGCGGCGCACAGCTTCTGGAGGGGCAGCCCGAAGCCCGCGTCGCGCAGCGGGACCGCCGCGGCGAGCGCGGGCAGCACCGGGCGGCCGCGGACGAAGAGCCATGGCGGCGCCTCGAGGTCGGCGCTCAGCGCGGTGCGCAGCGCGTCGTCGCGCGCGACGCGCGCCGCGAGCGGCCCCGCGGTGGACGAGTCGCCGCCGAGCGCGAGCACGAGCGCGGCGTGCCGGCCCCCGCGCTCGTCGCCGAGCAGGCCCACGAGCTCCTGGCGGCTCGGCGCGTGGTGCGCGAGGCCGAGCACGAGCGCGGCGTCGCGGGTGCGCTCGTCGTCCGCGCCCCCGCGGACGAACCCGAGCAGGCGCGGGACGCTCGCGCTCGCGACGCCCCCGCTCAAGAGCCGCCGCAGCGCCGCGCGCACCGGGCGCGCCGTGCGCGGATCCGACAGCGGCTCCATCGCGCGGTCGCGCAGCGCGTCGTCGGCGAGCACCCCGAGCGCGTCCGCGATCGCGGCGCGCAGGCGCGCGTCGGTCTCGGGCGCCAGGAGCTGCGCGTAGAGCGCGTCGGCGGAGCCGGCGCGACCGAGCTCCGTGATCGTGTCGAGCGCCGCCAGGCGCAGCTCGCCTTGCTCGCGCGTGAGCTGCGCCGGGAGCGGCTCGGCGAGCTCGCGATCGGCCAGCTCGGCCGCGCGCTCCGAGCCGCAGCGCGAGAGCGCCCGCATCACGCCCGCGCGCAAGGGGCGCTGCGTCGCGAGGCGCAGGAGCTGGCGCTGGGTCTCCTCGCCGCAGGCGCGCGCCCGACCGAGCGCGTCGATGGCGGCGCGCCGCCGCGGCTCCGTCGTCGCGCGGCCGGTCGCCATCGCGAGCAGCGGCGCTTCGACGACCTCGGCGCGGCTCGAGCGGCCGAGCAGCTCGATCGCCGGCAGCGCCTCGGTGTCGTCCGCGCTCTCGAGCAGCGGCCCGAGCACCTCGAGCACGCGCGCGTCGCCCGCGCCGGCCAGCGCGAGCGCGGCGTCGAGCCGGTCCTGGATCGACGGACTCTGGGTGCGCTCGATCTCGGCGTGGAGCGCGGCGCCGGCGCGCGGATCGAGCGAGATCGCCATCTCGTGCATGATCCAGCGGTGCGCGGGCGCGTCCGGCGCGTGTGGCAGGAGCAGGCCGAGCCCGGCGGCGCCGGCCTCCTGGCGCATGCGCGTGTAGAGGCCGTTCCAGCGGGCGCCGCTCGCGAGCGCGGTCGCGACGAGCGGCGCCGCCGCGGCGACGTCGCACCGCGCGAGCGTGACCAGCGCGGTGTCGGCGGTCGCCTCGTCCGCGTCGCGCGCCACCCGCGCGATCGCGGCGCTGTCGTCGGGCTCGCAGTAGTCGCCGAGGTGGTAGGCGGCGAGCTGGCGGATCGTCGCGGACTCGTGCCCGAGCGCGGCGAGCAGGCCCTCGCGCGCCATCATGGCGGCGAGCTCGCGGGGGTCGTAGCTCGCCATCGAGGGCGGAGCGCCGGCCGCGATCGACGCGAGGACCGGCGGCACGCCGCGCCCGTCGCCCGCGCGCACGAGCGCCCACCCGGCGTCGCGACGGAGCTCCGGGTCCTCGCGCTCGAGCAGGCTGGCGAGCGCGCTCGCCGCGGCGTTGGCCGCCGGCGCGCCGATCGCCGCGAGGGCCTCGATCGCCGCGCCGCGCGCCGCGTCGTCGTCGAGCATCGGGATCAGGCGCGGCACCGACGAGCCGTCGCGCTGCGCGCCGAGGAAGCGGATCGCGCGGGCGCGCGGCTCGGCGTCGAGGCGCGCGAGGTCGATGGCGCGCACGCGCTCGAGCGCCTCCGCGGGCGGCAGCGCGAGCGCGGCGCTCAGCGCGGCGGCGGCCTCGTCGCGCCCGCGCATCTCGAGGAACACCATCGTGCCGGCGACCGCGCCCAGCACGAGCAGGAGCGGGACGCCGATCTTCACGCCGAGGGGGATCTTCTTCGACTGCGCGAGGAAGACCATCGTCCCCATGATCGTCCCGGTGAAGCCGCGCTTGGCGAACGCCTGCGTCGGCTTCTTCGCCACGAGGCCCTCGGGGGCCGCGGGGAGCGGCGCGAACGGATCGGCGGGCGGCGCGGCGGGCGGCGACGGGTCGCCGAGGCGCTCCAGCGCCGCCGCCTCGCGCCCGAGCGCGCGGTGGCCGGCCCAGGCCTGCCCGCCCAGGAGCAGGACGAGCCCGGCCTGCCACAGCCAGAAGCCGTGCGCGAGGAGGCCGCTCGTCGCCGCGTGCGGCAGCTCGGGCGGGACGCCGTTCGTGACCACCGCGATGTGCGTCGCGGGCGACATGAGCCCGACGAAGAAGCCGGCCGCCGCCAGGGGGTGCGCGCCGCCGAGCTCGTCGTGGCGGGCCAGCTCGACCGAGATCGTGGCCGCGATCAGCGGCAGGAAGACCAGCCCGCCCATGAACAGCGCCGCGCCGATGAGGGAGCGCTCGGCGCCGAGCGACCGCGCGGCCGTCGCCTTGATCGTCAGCAGGGCCACGAGCGCGGTCGCGACGAGCGTGACCAGGACCCCCGACGAGGTGGCGAACGTGGCGGCAGGCGAGCTCCAGCCCGGCGCCGCCCGGTCGCGCGGGTCGGGCAGCGGCTCGAGGGCGGCGACGGCCTCCCAGGCGCCGGTGAAGCCCAGGGTGTGCAGGGCGATCACGCCGGCGGCCACGACGAGGAACGCGGCCACGTCCATGGCGGCCGGCCCCAGGTTCGCCCCGCCCGCCGGCCAGCGGACGCTCGCCTGGGGCCAGCCGCCGCCCATGCCGACGAGCGGCAGGACGAGCGCCGCGCCGCAGGCGAGCTGGGCGAAGGCCACGAGCGAGGCCGAGTAGCCCATCCCGGCCACCGTGTCGGGGTCGAACACGGCCGACAGCGTCAGCGCGGCGAAGAGGAGCGCCAGGCCGACCTGCTGCAGCCAGCGCAGCGGCAGGATCAGGCGCGTCAGCCGCGGCCCCCGGTTCTCGAACAGGAAGGCCAGCTCCACGCGCCGCACCAGCAGCGGCCGCACGCGCCGGAAGAAGGCCCGGCGCGCGTCGCCCGGCAGGACGACCAGGCCGAACGTGTTCAGCCCGGGCGGCCGCCCCTGGAGCGGGCCGACGACGAGGGTCACGGCCGCCAGGAGCCCCAGCGCCGCCCACACGCCGAGCGCCCACAGCGGCCAGGGGAGCTCGAGGCCGAAGGGGCGCGGGTCGCCGTAGAGGCGCTCGGCCGTCGACGCCCACGCGCCGCTCATGGCGGGCACCAGCGGCTGGATGAGGAAGCGCACCGGCGTGAGGCACGCCAGCGTCGACGGCATGGGCGTCAGGTCGACGAGGACCATGGCGGCGAAGAGGCCCCAGGCCAGGAGCAGCGCCAGCACCTCGTGCAGGAGGACGCCCAGGGCCATGGTCACCAGCAGGAGCAGGTTGGCGTAGGCGTAGAGGAGGACGTAGGCCAGGAGCGTGCGGCCGACGGACGCGCCGCCGAGGAGGCCGAAGAGGGTCACGAACGGCAGCGACGCGCCGAGGAGCGCCAGGAAGAACGGCTGGCAGGCGGCCCACTTGCCCGCGTGGTAGCGAAGCGGCGTGATCCCGGTCGTCACGAGCTGGTCGAGGTAGCCGCGCCAGCGCGGGCCCTCGAGCAGCCCCACGGCGCGTAGGGGCACGAAGAGCGTCAGGAACAGGGCCACGACGCCGAGCGCGACGAAGGTCAGGAACGGCCCCGTGCCCAGGGTGACGACCGCCTCGCGCACGGCGCGGTCGTGCTGCGCCCCGAGGAGCAGGCTCGCGGCGGACGCCGCGCCGATCGCCAGCGCCTCGAGCCCGAGCCACAGCCCCACCTTGTGGGCGGCGAGCATCGAGCGCGCCTCCTGCTCGGCGGTGGGGTTGTCCCACAGGTAGGCCGCGGCCGCGGCCAGGCGCGCGCGCGCGCTCACAGGATCGTCCCCTCGGTGCGCCGCAGGAACACGTCCTCGAGCCGGGGGCCGTCCTCCTCGAGCCCCAGGACGGCGACGTCGGCCTCGATCAGGGCGCGCAGGGCCGCGTTGGCGCTGCGCGCGCGGGTGCGCAGGCGCAGGGCGTCGTGCTCGCGCGCGACGCCGCGCACGTCGGGGAGGGTCAGCAGCAGCACCTCGGCGCGCGCGGCGTCGTCGGGCGGCACGCGCAGGCGCCAGGCGCGCTCCTCGGCCGGGCCGCGCATGGCCTCGGTGAGCGTGGCGATCGCGCCGTGCGTGACGAGCTGGCCGTGCTCGATGATCGCCACCGCGTCGCAGATCTCCTCCAGGTCGGCCAGGATGTGGCTGGAGAGGATGATCGTCTTGCCCAGGCGGTTCAGCTCGAGCAGCACCTCGCGCACCTCGATGCGCGCGCGCGGGTCGAGGCCAGCCGCCGGCTCGTCGAGGACGAGCAGGTCAGGGTCGTGGACGAGGGTCTTGGCGATCAGGATGCGCTGCTTGATCCCGGTCGAGCCGGCGCTGACGAGCGTGTCGCGCCGGTCGCGCAGGTCGACCAGCTCGAGCACGTCCTCGACCCGCCGCGCCCGCTCGGCGCGCGGCACGCCGGCGGCGGCGCCGAAGTAGTTGAGGTACTCCTCGACGGTCATGTCGGGCATGCGGCCGAACTCGGCCGGCATGTATCCCAGGCGCCGGCGGATGGGCCCGGCGGCCAGGCGCACGTCGCGCCCGAAGATCGTCACGCTGCCGCGGTCGGGGCGGGCGAGGGTGGCGATGCAGCGCAGGAGCGACGTCTTGCCCGCGCCGTTGGGGCCGATCAGGCCGAGGAGCGCCCCGCGCTCGATCCGGAGCGACACGCCGGCCACGGCCACGGTCGCGTCGTAGCGCTTCCAGACGTCGCGGACCTCGACCACGGCCATGCGCGACGGCATGTTACAGCCGCCCGCCGGGCGGCGCACGCGCCCCGCGTGTCGCCCTGGCCGCAGGGGCGGGAGCCGACTTGCACGGCGAGGGCGGCCCGATCATGATCCCCGCGGACCACCGGGCGATGGGCGCCCGGGGCGGACCTGGCGGGGACCGCGCCCGGCGAAGCCGGTGGCCAGCAGACGTGATCTGGTGGCGTGTGTCCCGCCTCGGCGGCACACCGAACAAACCGTGCGTCGCGCGCACCGCGGCGCACCGCTTTCGAGGAGGACCCGTGGCCGACACGAAGAGTGCGACGACGACCCCGAGCTCCGCGCCTCCGGGCGCCCCCTCCGCCGGGGGCGCCCCGCGCGCGACCGGCCCCGGCAACCCGGGCGGCGCCATGCCGCTGCCGGCGCCCGGCGCGCGGCCGTCGCTCGGCGACGACGACGAGGACAAGGACGACAAGGACGACAACAAGAAGGACGGGCCCGCCACGAAGCCGTCCGCGAGCGGCAAGCCGCTCGACGGCCCGGCCAAGGTGCCCGAGTCGAAGCTGCCGCCGCGGCCGCCGGCCCCCGAGTCGGCCATGCTCTCGACGGCGTTCGCCGACACGCGCCAGCAGTTCGACCAGCTCCTCGGCCAGGAGCAGCAGCGGCTCATCGAGCTGAAGCTCTCGGCCGGGCAGGGGATCGAGCAGGCCCTGCAGCGCCTCGAGGAGGAGGCGCGCCGCACGCGCAGCATGCTCGAGCGCAACGAGGCGCTGGCCCGCGAGGCCGAGCGGCTGCTCGTCGAGGGGCAGAACCTCGAGAAGCAGCAGGACGACCTCGAGCAGCAGGTCGAGGAGGCGCGCGAGCGCTGCCAGCTCGCCGCCGACCGCGTCAACGCGCTGCGCGAGGAGCGGCACACCCTCGAGGCCGCGCGCGCCGACATGAAGACGGTCGTCGCGGACGAGACCGAGAAGGTCAACGACCTCAAGGCCGAGATCGGCCGCATGAAGGAGCGCAAGGACGCCCTCAACGAGGAGTCGCAGGCGCTGAACCAGGTGAAGACGCGCCTCGAGGAGAACGTGGCCCGCCTGGAGCGGCTGCGCGACGAGTACCTCTCGGCGATCCAGCGCATGCAGAGCACGAAGGACGACCTGACGCGGATCCCCAGCGCCGACGACCGCGCGCCGGCGACGGCGCCGGCCAAGGCCCCGGCGCCGGCCGGGGGGGCCGCGCCGGGCGGCAAGGCGCCCGGCGCCGGCGGCCCCGCTGGCGCGGCGTCCTAGCCTAGCGGCGCATGAGCGCGCCCCGCGGCGACCCCGAGAGCGATCGTCCGCCTCCCGTCGACCCGTCCGGCCCGGCCCCGGAGGCCGGGCCGGCGGGAGCAGGTCCCGCCGCGCCCGCGCGGCTCGACCTGACGCTCGACGTGAGCGGCGTCTCGATCGACGGCAAGGAGACGGTCCGCATGGACCCCGCGCGGGTCGCGGCGGTCCGTCAGGGCCTCGCCGCGCTCGAGGGGGTCGACGCGTCCCCGGACGACACCCTTTCGATCGTCAGCCGGCAGGTCCAGGCCATCGCCGACGGGGCGGACCTCGACGACGACGACGCGCCCGAAGAGGACACCCTGGCGCTCGTCAGCCGCCAGGTCCGGGCCCAGATCCAGGCCCAGACCCGGGCGGCCGCCGACCTCGACGAAGACGACGACGCGCTCGACGAAGAAGACGACGCCCTCCGGCCGCCCACGCCGCCGCCGGGGGCTCCGCCGGCGTCGCCGCCGCCCGCGGCCCGGCGGTCGCGCGCGTCGGGGCGGCTGGACCTCTCGCGCCTGGTCGAGGAGGCCACGGGGCGCTTCGACCCCGACGCCACCATCACGCTGACGCGGGCCCTCGTCGCGCCCGAGGTCGCCGACCTGCAGGCGCAGATCGGCCGGCTGCGCGCGCTCCTCGACCGGCTCGCGCGCGAGGAGGGCATGGACACCGTGCCCCTCGAGGGGCGGCTGGCGGCCGCCGTGCACCTCCTCGCGGAGGGCGAGGTCGGGCCGGCCGAGCTGCTCGTGGAGGAGCTCGCGGTCCTCGCCAACGTCATGGCGGAGGCCGGCGAGCTCACGCCGGGGCCCGACCCGCTCGAGGGCAAGGTCGCGGCGATCGTGGCCGGCGCCTTCCAGCAGCTCCTGCAGGGCGACCTGTTCGCCGCGGCGGTCAACGACAAGGCCGGCCGCGTCGTCTCGCAGGTGCTCGAGGGGACGATCTCGGGGCCGCAGTTCCAGGAGGCGGTCGCGCGGCTGCTCGAGCGCCGGCTCGCGGGGCTGCCCGACGAGGCCGACTTCCAGGGGCGCGTGGCCAGCGCCCCGCCGGTGGTCCGGGCCATGCAGGTCGTGATCGAGCGGCGCCTCGACGCGCTCCTGCGCGACGAGGCCTTCGCGCGCGCGGCCGCCGAGGCGGTCGCCGGGCGGCCGCGCCTGCTGCTCGACCGTCCCGAGCTGCTGGCCCGCGTCGAGGCGGTCGCGCGCCGCTGCGACCGCGACCTGGTCGGCTCGTCGGCGCTGCGCGAGCGCGTGGCCG